>CAYPBF010000013.1:0-32188 GCA_964408935.1 uncultured Dehalococcoidales bacterium
CGGGCACGCGGGCACAGACCGCCGAAATGGCGATATCGGGGGCGTGCATTATCTTGCGGGTCTCCTCCACCATCTTCCACTCTTCCTTGGTGTAGGCGTTATCCAGGAAGACGTCTATCTCAGGCAAAATATTAAAGGCTATCTGGTGGGGATAGACGTGAGGGACGGTGGTCTGCCCGTCCAGCACCTGCTTGGACTGCTCGGTAAGCTCCTCAACCGCCGCCGAGCCCGTGCCTGAAACCGATTGGTAGGTGGCGACGACCAGGCGCTTGATGGGATTGACCTTATGCAACGGATAAAGCGCTACCACTATCTGGATGGTGGAGCAGTTGGGGTTAGCGATAATCCCCTTATGTCCCTTGATGTCTTCGGGGTTTATCTCGGGCACCACCAGCGGCACCTTGGGGTCCATGCGCCAGGCCGAGCTGTTATCGACGACCACAGCCCCCGACTGGGCGGCTATGGGCGCAAAGTAGCGGCTCGTCTCTCCGCCCGCCGAGAATAGGGCGATATCTATCTTCTTAAACGACTCGGGGGTTGTCTCCTTGACTACCACCTCGTCGTGATTGACGAACATCTTCTTGCCCGCGGAACGGTCCGAGGCCAAAAGCTCTATAGATTCCATGGGGAAGCTGCGCTGCCCCAGGACCTTGATGAACTCCTGTCCTACCATTCCGGTAGCGCCGACAATAGCTACTCTGTATTCCTTCATCTCATTTCTCCAAGCCGAGTATGGTATCCAGACCGTAGGTTAAACCCTTTTGCTTGACCACTGCCTTGATAGCCAGCATGACGCCGGGCATGAAGCTCTCGCGCCCGCTGGTGTCGTGGCGGATGCTCAGCGTTTGCCCCACCCCGCCCAAAATCACCTCCTGGTGGGCCAGAAAGCCAGGCAGGCGTACGCTGTGAATATTAATACCTTCTACCTCCTTGCCTCGGCTGTCCGCTTTATTTACCTGCGGGGTGGCAAACGGCTTGCCCCGGGCCTGGGCCATAGCCTTGGCCGTGGCCAGGGCCGTGCCCGAGGGCGCATCCAGCTTGCCCTCATGATGCAGCTCGATGATTTCGGCATAGTCAAGATACTTTCCAGCTATCTTGGCCAGGTGCATCGTGAGCACCGCGCCCAGGGCGAAATTGGGTGCAATCACGATACCAACGCCTTTGGCTTTAGCCAGGCGGTCTATCTCCTCTACATCCTCGGCGCCGAGTCCGGTGGTGCCGATGACCAGGTTGACGCTATGTTCGGTTGTTAATCGTACCAGCGGCATAACGGCCTTAGCGGTGCTGAAATCGACCACTACCTGCGGCCGGCAACTGGCGAGCATAGGCTCCAAATCTTTAGAAAGAGGAATTCTACCCGAGCCGTCGGGCAAAGTCAAGTTGTCTTCCGTCGCCTTGATGTCGGTAGCGCCGACGAGCAGCATATCGGCTTCACGGCACAGGGCGCCGACCAGTGTTTGCCCCATCTTACCCAAAGCGCCGTGAACGGCTACCCTTATCGGCTTCATCGCCGGCGTCCCCGGTCGGGCCCCCGGTTATGGAAGCTGCCTTTATTGCGGGGGGGGCGGGAATCGCGTTGCGATTTGAAGGGATAATCCTTAGTCGGTCCCGACGGTCTGTCTCCGGGCGTGCCGGACGACTTTTCGAAGAGCGCCCTTCGCGACAGGTTTACCCGTCCCATATCGTCGATGTTGATTACCTTAACCGTCACCTCGTCGCCGATTTTGACCACGTCCTCGACCTTGTCCACGCGGTAGTCCTCCAGCTCGCTTATATGCACCAGCCCCTCTTTGCCGGGGAGAATCTCCACCATAGCGCCGAAGTTCAATATCCGCGTCACCTTTCCCGTGTAGGTGGCGCCGACCTCCACCTCCTTGGTCAGGCTTTCGATAATCTCAATGGCCTTGCGGGCCGATTCCTCGTCGGCCGAGCCGATAATCACCGTGCCGTCGTTATCGACGTCGATGGTCGTCTTGGTTTGCTCGATAATAGACCTTATCGTCCTACCGCCGGTGCCGATGACGGCGCCGATTTTATCGGGGTCAATGTTTATCTTGTACATTCTGGGCGCGTATTTGCTCAGCTCGGGACGGCTGGCGCTGATGGTCTTTTGCATCACTTCCAGTATTGACAGGCGAGCCTGGCGGGCTTGAGGCAGGGTCTTGCCCACAATTTCCAGGCTTATGCCCTTGAGCTTGGTGTCCATCTGCATGGCGGTGACGCCCTTGGCCGTGCCCGCTATCTTAAAGTCCATATCCCCGTAGGCATCCTCTATGCCCTCGATATCGGTCAAAACCACGTATTTGCCGTCATCACCGGTAACCAGGCCCATGGCGATGCCGGCTACGGCGGCGCTGGTCGGTATGCCCGCGTCCATCAGCGATAGGCTTGAGGCGCAGACGCTGGCCATGGAGGTGCTGCCGCTGGAGCTCAAGACCTCGGAGACGAGGCGTATGGTGTAAGGAAAATCCTCGGCCTTGGGCAGTACCGGCTCGATGGCTCGCTCGGCCAGGGCGCCGTGCCCGATTTCACGCCTTCCTGGTGAGCCGATGCGCCTGGTCTCGCCCGCGGAGAAGGGGGGGAAGTTGTAGTGGTGGATGAATCGCTTCTTTTCCTCGATGCCCAGCCCGTCGAGCATCTGCTCCTTGCCCACCGAGCCCAGCGTGGTAATGGTCAGCACCTGGGTCTGCCCGCGATTGAACAGGGCCGAGCCGTGGGTGCGGGGCAAAAGCCCCACCTCGCAGCTGACGGGCCTGACCTCATCCAGTTTACGCCCGTCAACGCGCTCCCCTCTATCAAGTAGGTGGCCCCTTATTTCGGCTCGGATGCGGCTGTCCAGGGCGTCGGCTATATCCTCTTCGGCGAAAGTCTCGCCCAAGCTATCTACCAGCTCCTTCCTCAAGGCGTCGAGGGCGTCTTCCCGCAGTGACTTTTCTGGCTGTTTCAGGGCCGGCAGCAGCTTCTCGTCGACTATGGGCGCGATGGCCGCCAGCGCCTCGGGGTTGAGCTCTTTCCTGGGCGCTTCAAGTTTGGGTTTACCGAGGGCCTGCTGTAATTGCTCCTGAAGCTCGATGATGCCCTGATTTACCTGATGTCCCAGCTCAATCGCCTTGAGCACGATATCCTCGGGCGCTTCTCTGGCTCCGGCCTCCACCATGACGACGGCCTCCTTGGTGCTGACGACGACCATGTCGAGCTGGCTGTCCTCAAGCTGGGCCAGGGTGGGGTTGATGATAAGCTCGTTGTTTATGTAGCCGATATGTACCGCGCCTATCGGACCTTCAAAGGGCACCTCCGAAATCGATAGCGCCGCCGAGCCGCCGATAACAGCCAGTATATCGGGGTCGTTTTCCTGGTCGGCGGAAAGGACGGTGATGATAATCTGAATGTCGTTACGCCATTCCTTGGGCAGCAGCGGGCGGATGGGGCGGTCGGTCTGACGGCTGGCCAGGGTTGCTTCCTGGCTGGGGCGTCCCTCGCGGCGGATAAAGCCGCCCGGAATCTTGCCGGCAGCGTAGAGCCTCTCCTCGTAGTCTATGGTCAGGGGTAGAAAATTCACCCCTTCCCGCGGTTCGTCACTGGTGCAGGCGGTGACCAGGACTACGCTATCGCCGTAGCGGACGGTTACGGCCCCGTCGGCCTGGCCGGCCAGCTTTCCGGTGTCGATGGTAAGCTTCCTACCACCGACCTCACACTCAAAAAAATTAGGTGATGTCAATAGCCTCTCCCCAAATTTACTTACGTAGACCGAGACGGGCAATCAGGCTGCGGTAGCGGCCGACATCCTCTCGACTCAAGTAGGCGAGTAGCCTTCTTCTCTGCCCCACCAGCTTAAGCAGCCCCCGTTGCGTGTGGTAATCGTGCCGATTCTCCATCATGTGCTCGGTCAACTGGTTTATTCTTTCGGTGAGCAAGGCTATCTGAACTTCAGTAGAGCCGGTATCTCCTTCACGGAGCCCGAATTTGCCTATAATTTCGGTCTTTTTCTCTTTTTCCAAGATTACGTTCCCTCTGTTACCGCTTTATTCTATCAGAAATCCATTATACTCTGAATCAACCGATTATAACACAACCAGTGATGACTGTAAATTTGGCTGGCTGTATTTTAGGCCTGCTTGACTTTACAAAAAATAGTGGGTATAGTAGGGCTTGAGTCGAAACCTTGGTTACGAGTTGCTTCCCAGCTTACCCCCTTTAAGAAACAGGGGGCCCTCGGGGTAAATAGTATTACAAGCTATAGGTCCGACGAAGGGTTTTAGAGCCAGGAGACTGCAACCACGACAAGGGACTAACAAAATATGAGGAGGAGCAGTAAATGGCTCTGGAAGAAAAGACCCTCGTATGTCGCGACTGCGGGCAGGAGTTCGTTTTCAGCACCGGTGAGCAGGAGTTTTACCAGTCTCACGGTTTGCAGAACGAGCCCTCTCGCTGTCCGGAGTGTCGGGCGGCCAAGCGCAAAGAGCGCTATGGTGACTACCGACAGCCGCGCCAGATGTTCAACGTAACCTGTGCCGAGTGCGGCGTCGAAACCACCGTGCCTTTTGAGCCCAGAGAAGGGCGCCCGGTCTATTGCAAAGAGTGTTACGCTAAGCAAAGAGAAGGCAGTTAAGGCCTTAACTTTATAGTTCGACCAATACCATGAATGTGGGGACCTGTCGGGTTAAGCTCCGCTTTCCCGAGAACCAATCGCTTAAGGGTAAGCGGCAGGCATTGAAGTCCATCATCACCCGCCTCAGGGGCAAGTTCAACGTCTCCGTGGCGGAGGTGGGCGACAATGATCTCTGGCAGCTGGCTACACTGGGCATCGCCTGCGTCAGCAATAACAAACGCTACACCAACGAAGTCCTGTCCAAGGCGGTGAACTCCATTGTCAACGGCCGCTTTGAGGTAGAGATAGTGGACTATGAGATTGAGATTCTCCCCGTACTTTAAGCGGGGCTGACCGTGGACACCGCCGCCTTTCTGCATCAATTGGCTGCTCAACCCGCCTACGATGGGCAGATAGCCCATAAGGAGCCTATCCCCCGCCGTGAGGCCCGTTGCGCTGAGCTGGAAAAGCCCCTGGAAGCCGCTTTGGAGGCAAACCTGACCCGCCACGGATTGCTCCCCCTCTATACCCACCAGGCTGAGGCCATCAACCACGCCCGTAGCGGCCAGAACGTAATGGTGGCCACCGCCTCGGCCAGCGGCAAGACGCTTTGCTATAACGTCCCCGTGGTGGAGACGCTTATCACCCAAAAGGGCGGCTGCGCTCTCTACCTCTTTCCCACCAAGGCGCTGGCCCAGGACCAGCTACGTACCCTGTATGAACTATTCCATCCCAAACTTCTAGCTACGGGGGACTTCGCCACCTTCGATGGCGATACCCCCAAGGTGGAACGGGGCGATATCCGCCGGCGAGCGCGCCTCATACTGACTAACCCCGATATGCTCCACTTGGGCATAATGCCCAACCACCAGCAGTGGTCGCGGCTGCTGCGCCGCCTGAAATACGTGGTGGTGGACGAGGCCCACATCTACCGCGGAGTCTTCGGCTCCCACGTGGCCGACGTGCTCCGCCGACTGCGGCGCTTATGCCGCTTCTACGGCTCCAACCCCCAGTTCATTCTCTGCTCGGCCACCATCGCCAACCCCGGCGAGCATGCCGAAAAGCTGGTGGGGTTGCCCTTCAGCGTCGTCGATAACGACGGCTCGCCGCGCGGCGGCAAGGACTTCGTCTTCTGGAACCCGCCCCTCATCGATAAGGCCAGGAGCGTGCGCCGCAGCGCCAACGGCGAGGCCTCCAACCTCTTTGCCGAGCTAATCATGCAGGGTATCCGCACCATGACCTTCGTCCGCACCCGTCAGCTCACCGAGGTCATCTATAACTACACGCGGCGCAAGTTGGCCGAGGCCGACGCCAGTCTATCAAAGAAGATAAAGCCCTATCGGGCGGGCTATCTGCCCGAGGACAGGCGCAAAATCGAAAAGGAGCTTTTCAGCGGGCAGTTGCTGGGGGTGGTGGCTACCACCGCTTTAGAGCTGGGCATCGACATCGGTGACCTGGAGGCCACTGTGCTCACTGGTTATCCGGGGAGCATCGCCAGCACCTGGCAGCAGGCGGGGAGAAGCGGGCGGAGCAAAGAGAAATCACTGAGCTTTCTCATCGGGCTGGACAACCCACTCGACCAGTATTTCATGCGCCACCCCGAGTCCTTTTTCGGCAAGAGCTTCGAGAACGCGCTGGTCAACCCCGATAACCCCTATATCTTGCGCGCCCACCTCCTCTGCGCCGCCTGGGAGCTGCCCCTCACCGATTTGGACGAGGAGTTCTTCGGCCCATCCCTAGTCCAAGAGAGAAAAGAATTAGAGGAACAGGGGCTGCTGCGGGAGGTGAGGGGGCGGTGGCACGTTGTCCCCTCCATCGCCTACCCCGCCGAGAATGTCAATATCCGCGCCGCCTTCGGGGAGAACTACGCCATCATCGACAGCTCCAGCGGCGCCCTGCTGGAGACAATTGATTCGAGCACGGCCCTGTTTTTCATCTTCCCCGGCGCCATCTACCTGCACCAGGGCGAGTCCTACCTGGTCGAAGAGCTCGACCTTCAGGCGCGCACTGCCTACGCCAAGCCCGTCGAGGTCAACTACTATACTCAGGACAAAGAACTCACCGACCTGCATATTCTCCATGTCCTCAACGAGAAGGAGTGCCGCGGCACCAAGGTCTACTTGGGCGAGGTCGAGGTCACCACCCGCGTTGTCGGTTTCAAGAAGAAGGCGCAGTTCACCGAGGAGGTCATTGGCGAAGAGCCGTTAGACCTGCCACCAATGCGTTTCTCGACCATCGCCCTCTGGTTCGACCTGCCCAAAGAGACGGTAAAGCGGGTGGACCGGGACGAGGCCGTTCTCGATTTCGCCGGCGGGCTGCACGCCGTCGAGCACGCCGCCATCGCCATCCTGCCTATGTTCGCCCTCTGTGACCGCAACGATATCGGCGGCGTTTCCACTCCTCTCCACCCCGACACGGGTAGGCCCCAGATTTTTATCTACGACGCCTATCCCGGCGGTATCGGCATCAGCGAGAAGGGCTTTGACCTTGTCGAGGAATTGTGGCAAACTACACTGAAGGCCATTGAAGAGTGCCCCTGCGAGGAGGGCTGCCCCAGTTGCGTTCAGTCGCCCAAGTGTGGCAATAATAATAAGCCCCTGGACAAAAAAGCGGCCCAGATATTATTAGAGGGGTTGGTGGGGGAATAGTGGGGTATAAAAGATGCCTACCAAGCAATTTGAACCTCTATTGTATCGCGAGCTACGAAAGGTAGAGGCTAAGAAAATTATTGAAATTGCCTCGCCTTTGTTGCAAGAAGAGATAAACTACGCAACCAATGCATTTCAACGATGTCAGGACTCTGCTGTTGGCGCTGCTGCCGATGAGCTTATTCCTGTGTTGACTTCATACTACCATATAATAGAAATGACAGATGGAATTGAAGTGCTTATATCGCAAAGTTGCGCTGTTCCAGCGGTTCCTCTACTTCGTAGCTCATTTGAGGCATTACTTACTATTGAATACATTCTTGAAGGAGATTCACGGAGAAGAGCTTTCGCCTGGCTAGCATGTTATTGCCACGATAGATTAGGCCGATATGAGATGTTAGACCCCTCGCATCAGAAGGGGAAAGAATTTATAATTACTTTTGAAGAAGACGAGATAAGCAAGTATATGACATTGCCATCTCTTCCGAATTTACCTCAAGCAATTCAGAACTTAAAGTCATTACTTGGCAAACCTAACTACAAAGCTGCTGATGATGAGTATCAGAGGCTAAAGAGCATAAGAAAAAGAAAGCCGAATTGGTATAGCTTCTTCGGTGGCCCTGGGAACCTAAAAGACCTTGCCAGACATATGCATTGGGGGGCATACTATGATATTCTTTATAGATATTGGTCTAGTATTGCCCATGCAGGTGATTTATCACACTTTCTGACACGAACTAAGAAAGGGTCTCCTGCTTTTAATCCTATTAGAAATCATCAGGAACTTGGATTATTAGCAAGTATTGCTTCTTCGTTTCTATTGGATGCGACGAGGGAAATGATTGGGAAGTTTCGTCCTGGAGAGAAATATAGTCTTAGGAGATGGTATATCAATGAAATCAGGGCGCGGCATTTTACGCTAGGAAGTGATTGAAATCAAAATGAGGAGTAAGATTGGCTGATATCGAAAAAGCCTTAAAACCGAAAACAACGAATAAGAAAACCGACATCGGCGTGTGCCGGGAGAACGCCCCGGGCGTTTACTGCCTGGAGGTGGGCAAGGGCATCATGCGCTCCAACGTGTACTTCGTGCGGTCGGGCTCGTCGTGGGTTCTGATTGATGCCGCCTCGGCGAACTGTGCCCAGTTGATACGGAAGACCGCGGAGTCGTTGTTCGGAGCCGACACGCCGCCGGTTTCAATCCTGCTGACGCACGACCACCCCGATCATGCCGGCTCCGCGCTGGAGCTGGCGCGTATGTGGGACTGTCCGGTTTACCTGCATCCTGACGAACTGCCCCTCGCCGTCAATAGGAATCTGGAGACTATTAAGAAGTATGCCAACCCGCTCGACCATTGGCTCATCCTACCCTTGCTACGTGTAATGCCACGACGGCGGGTTGAGTCAATGCTCGCGAAAGATAGCCTCGAAGACGTAGCGCGGGCGTTCGAGCCGGGCGCGGCCGTTCCCGGCCTTCCCGACTGGGAGTGTATTCCGGCGCCGGGCCACACGCCGGGCCAGGTTGCTTTTTTTCGGGCCAGTGACCGGGTCTTAATCGCCAGTGACGCCGTCCTGACCGTTAACCTGAACTCGCTCTGGGGGATGCTGTTGTGGGCTTTGCGGATAAACAGGCAGAGAGTCTCCGGCCCGCCGTGGTACTCGACCTGGGACAGGCGAGCGGCGAAAGAGACTGTAGTTGCCCTCGCGGGGCTCGAACCGCGCGTGCTGGCGTCAGGCCATGGCATACCTATGGCGGGCAACGGAGTCGCCCAAGGGTTGCGTGCCTTAGCTAGACGTTTTTCCCGGACCGTCGCAGCTAAAAAGGAGTAAGATTGGCTGATATTGAAAAAGCCTTAAAACCGAGCCGCGATGGCTGGTTTAAGCGGGCGATGGGTCTCTTCGACCGCGCCACCGTTGACGAGGCGGTGTGGATGGAACTTGAAGAGCTGCTCATCTCGGCTGATGTCGGCGTAAGTACCACCGAAAAGCTGCTGGAGAGGGTGAAGCAGCGGGCCAAAGAGGAGAAGTTCTCTGAAGGCGCCAAAGCGCGTGAAGCCCTGCAGCAGGAGATGGTAGAAATCCTGGCTATCAATGACTCGCCGCCGGCGCCCGTCTCGCCGCCCAAGGTTATCATGGCGGTGGGCGTCAACGGCAGCGGCAAGACCACCTCTATCGCCAAGCTGGCCCACCAGGCCAAGAAAGAGGGGAAAAAGGTCATACTGGTGGCGGCGGATACCTTCCGCGTGGCCGCCATCGACCAGCTCAAAAAGCTGGCCGGTGATGTCGGCGTCGAGGTTGTCGCCCACCAGCCGGGCGGGGATGCGGGGGCGGTGGTCTTCGACGCCCTGGAGGCGGCGCGCAGCCGCAATGCCGACGAGGTCATTATCGACACCGCGGGCAGGCTGCACACCAAGTTCAACCTGATGGAGGAGCTAAAGAAGATTAGGCGGGTGGCGGCTAAGGTCGACGAGACCGCCCCCCACGAGGTCATCCTCGTGCTCGACGCCACCACTGGTCAGAACGGCCTGACCCAGGCCAAGTACTTCACCGAGGCAGTGGGGGTCACCGGTATCTTTCTGGCCAAGCTGGACGGCACGGCCAAGGGGGGCATAGTACTGGCCATCTGCGACGAGCTTAAGATGCCCATCCGCTTCGTCGGCGTCGGCGATGGGCTGGAGGACGTGACTACCTTCGACGCCGAGAGCTTTGTTAAGGCATTATGTTCCTGATTGGAGGTAGACATTGATTGAAATAGGTATAAACCCGATAGCCTTTAGCATAGGGTCGTTCGCTGTCCGCTGGTACGGCATCATGATTGCCGTGGGGGTGTTGGTGATAGTTTTGTGGATGCTGCGGCAGGTGAAAAAGGGAGCCAGGATTTCCTACGACAATCTGTTGACCGCCGCCCTCATCGCCATTCCCTCGGGGATGATCTTCTCCAGGCTGATACATGTTATCGACCACTGGGTTAATACCGGTAGCCCGGGGCAGCTTTGGGCTTTTGAAGGGCTGACCATCTGGGGCGCTATCCTGGGGGCTACCCTGGGTATCTGGGTTTACAGCCGCTTCAGCCGTTTCCCCTTCGGTCACTTCATGGACTTGGTGGCCTTACCCACCCTGCTGGCACAGGCGCTGGGGCGGGTGGGCTGTACCATAAACGGCTGTTGCTACGGCGTGGAGACCACGCTGCCCTGGGGGGTAGTCTATACCCATCCCGAAAGCTATGGCTATGCGGCCAGCCTTCACCTACCCGAGGGGGTCGGCTTGCATCCCACCCAACCTTACGAGATTATCTTTCTGCTCATAACCTTCGGTGTGTTGTTTATGTTGCGGAAACGGTTCCAACCCGAAGGTTCGCTCTTCCTCATCTACTTAGGCGCGTATTCCGCCTGGCGGGTGGGCATCGATTTCATACGGGATGGGACGCCCTTCCTCTTCGGCCTGCATCAGGCGCAGGTGATAGGCATAGTCGTCCTGCTTATAGTGATACCGCTACTAATCTGGCGCACGCGCTGGGTGAAGACACCGCGGCTTAAAGTTTAGCTCTAAAGCTCTTCCGAGCCGCAGATCTTCCACACGCCGTCCACCTTCACCACGTCATAGGTATAGTGTCGGTTGGGTAGAACGGGGATGTCGAGCTCTATCTGTATGGTCACTATCCCGTCAGCGCTTACGACGGGCTCGGCCTCTTCTTCAAAGTCCAGGGTCCTCCCCGCCGCTTCCAGCTGGGCAATCTCACCGGGAAGCTCGGCCTCTCTTTCCTGTCGGTAGGATTCCTCCAGACAGTCCAGGACGCCCTCTAGGTCATAGGCGTTGAAGGCCTCCCAGTAATCGCAGACGACCTGCCAGGCGGCGTCTGTGTCCGCTTGGGAGAGGGAGGATTCGGCTACGGTGCCGCTTTCGGCCGATTCGCCATTAGCCGCGTTGTCGGCTGAATCGCCACAGGCGCCGAATAGCACCACGAGTGGAATCAATAAAAGAATTAGCGTTAGTTTCATCGCTGGCCTCCGTTAGAATACCTAGTCAGCTAGAATACATAGTGAAGCTAGGTATATTCTAACGATTGGTCATCGTTTGTCAAGTGAGTTAGTTAAAGTAGGTTAAAGATAGCTATGGTAATGTGGGCGGCTTGATTGGGGGAGGAGTGGGGGGTATTAACTACTTGCCGATGCGTCGGCGTCGGGCGTTTTTCTTGGCTTTAAGGCGGGCGACCTCTCTCTTGGACACGAAATGACGACGTGCCTTCGCCTCCCTGAGGACGCCGTCCATCTGCACCATCCTCTGGAAGCGCCTCAGCAGGGAGTCTTCGCTTTCGCCTTCTTTTCTGGATACTTTCAACGGCATAATAAATCAGCTCACTTAACTAACATACATAGGCCAGGTATTCCCCGGCCTATGTACGTTTTTTAGCTTAGACTAACCTTATCGGTTGGTTCTAATCTTACTGTAGCAATCGCTACAGTATACTGGTCTGCCTTCTCTCGGCTCGAACGGGACTTCGGTTTCCTTACCGCACTCGGCGCATACCGCCGGGAACATCTGGCGACGGGACCTATAGCCGTAGCTATCATTACCGTAGCGTTGTGATTTCCTGGCTTCGCGGCAGGCGGGACAGCGCTTGGGCTCGTTGGTGTAGCCCTTGGATTGGAAGAACTCTTGTTCCTCGGCGCTGAAGGTAAACTCGGCTCCACAGTCGGAGCAGGTGAGTTGCTTGTCCTCAAAACTCATTGAATGACCTCCTCTCTTGTTATTAGTTGGCTAGAGTTGCGGTCATCCAATACTTGAGTAAAGCTATTTAGGTTTAACTAAGTTTGTGATAACCTGAACCTTAAACCACTAACAGATATTGTACACATGCCTTTGTCAATAGTCAAGTTTTCCCTGTCTAGTCACGCGGGGCGAAGTCAACCAGGTTCAGCCTGAGCCTCTCATTGCCCCCCCAGCGGTCTATCTCCAGGTTATAGACGATATCGATTCTGGGGGATACCTGCTCGCGGTAGGCGCCCAGCCGAAAGCCCACCCCGTCCCAGACGGTGCCCCCCTGCCTCAGTCTCAGCTTCAGGTGCTCGGCGCCGTTGCCCATGGTGCGGCAGCTGATGACCTCGGCGCGGTGGCTCAAAAAAGTGGGGGAAGGGTTGCCCCGCCCGAAGGGGGCCAGCTTTTGCAGGGTAGTGAAGGTGTCTCCACTCAAATCGAGCAGGCTGACCTCAGCGTCGATATCCAGCTGGGGGCGAAGGTCGGCATCGGCGAGCTGCTTGGCAGCCATACGACCCAGCTCTTCCTGTAGCTGGGGCAGGTTCTGGGTGGGCAGGGTAAAGCCCGCCGCCTGGGAGTGGCCGCCGAAGTGAGAAAATAGCTGGCGGCACCGGGTCAACGCCTCGATGATATTGAATTCGGGTATGCTGCGGCCGCTGCCGCTGCTTTCCGTCTCACCGACGCGGACGACGATAGTAGGGCGGTAAAACTCCTCGGCCAGCCTGCCCGCAATCAGGCCAGCGATACCCAGTGGGTAGTCCTTATCAGCAGCGACCAGCATGGGGGTGATGCCCTGGGCCACTACCTGCTCTCTGGCGATGGCTAAGACCTTGGTGGTCAACCTCTGTCTTTCCGTGTTCTTCTCCTCCAGCCAGATAGCCAGGTCGCGTGCCTCCTGGGGAGATTCCGTCATCAGCAGCTTATAGCTGGTCATGGCGTGGGCCAGCCTGCCCGCCGCGTTCAAGCGGGGGGCAATCGCCCAGGAGATGTTCTCAGCGCTCAAATTCCCCGCCGTCAGCCCCGCCTGGGATATAATCTCCTTAATACCGAGGCGGGGGGTGGTGTTCATCAGCTTCAGCCCTTCTTTGACCAGGTAGCGGTTCTCCCCAGCCAAGGGCGCCATATCGGCCACCGTGCCCAGGGCGGCCAGGTCCATAAGGTTCTCCAACTGCCCCTCTTTGCCCAGGTTCTGGAAGAGGGCTTGGAGCAGTTTAAGGGCGACGCCGGCCCCGGTCAGCTCGGAAAACCCGTAGCTGGAATCGGCCCGCTTGGGGTTGATGGTGGCGATAGCGGGCGGCATCTCGGGGAGAGTGGAGTGGTGGTCGGTGATGACGATATCCAGCCCCAGGCGGTTGGCCCGCTCGACCTCGGGCAGGGCGGTGATGCCGCAGTCAACGGTAATGACCAGGCTGACGCCCTGCTTGTGCAGATTCTCCAGCGCTGTCGTGTTGAGCCCGTAGCCCTCGGTGAGGCGGTGGGGTATGTAGGGGACGGTCTTGCCCCCCAGCCCCTCCAGCCCCTTGACCAGTATGGCCGTGCCAGTGATGCCGTCGGCGTCAAAGTCGCCGTAGATGGCGATGGTCTCCCCAGAGAGCAAGGCTCGGTAAATCCTGGCTACTGCCGGCTCGATGTCGGGGAGGTGAGTGGGGTCACCGGCCAGGCGTTTGTCGGCGCTTAAAAAAGCTTCCAGCTGGCTGGCTTGGCTGATACCGCGATTATATAAAAGCTGGGCGATTAGAGGGGAAAGGCCGCTGGCAGCCGTCAGTTGCTCTTCTGGCGCTGGCGGCAGGATGTTCCAGCGATAGCGGTTCAATTCATGCCTCGGGGTACTCTCGGAAGATAAGGACTGAGTTATGCCCGCCGAAGCCAAAGGAGTTGGAAAGGGCGGTTCTGACCTTAGCCTGGCGGGCGGTGTTGGGCACATAGTCCAGGTCGCACTCGGGGTCGGGGTGGGTAAGGTTTATCGTCGGTGGTATGACGCCGTTGCGTATGGCCATAACACAGATAGCGGCCTCGACGGCGCCGGCACTGCCCACCAGGTGGCCCATCATCGACTTGGTCGAGCTTATCGGAACCTTGTAGGCGTAATTGCCGAAGACGAGCTTGATGGCCTTGGTCTCCATCCTATCATTTAGCATGGTCGAGGTGCCGTGGGCGTTTATATAATCGACCTCTTCGGGCTTGACGCTGGCCTTGTCCAGCGCCCGCTGCACGGCTGTGGCCGCCCCCTCCCCCGTCTCCAACGGGGCGGTGATGTGATAGGCGTCGGCGCTGGCGCCGTAGGCGAGCATCTCGGCCAGTATTTTGGCCCCCCGCTTTTTGGCGTATTCCAGCTCTTCCAGGACGAGGACGCCGGAGCCTTCCCCGATGACGAAGCCGTCGCGCTCGGCATCAAATGGGCGTGAGGCGAGCTCGGGCTCGTCATTACGGGTGGAGATAGCCTTCATGGCGTTGAAGGCGCTGACGCCTACGGGGTTGATTATGGCCTCGCTGCCACCGGTTATCATCACCCTGGCGTCGCCACGCTTGATGGTCTCGCAGGCAAAGCCGATGGCGTCCGAGCCGCTGGAACAGGCCGAGGTGGTGCAAAGGTTGGGCCCCTTTGCCTCCATGACGATTGAGGTCTGGGCGGAGGCCATGTTGGGCATCATCATGGGGATGAGGAAGGGGCTAACCCGGTCGGGCCCCCTCTCCAGCAGGGTTTTTATCTGCTCGAAAAGTGTGGTCAGGCCGCCGATGCCGCTGCCGATGACGATGCCGACATCCTCCTTGTTACTGTCGTCTATCTTTAAGCTCGACTGTTCCAGGGCCTGTTGGCCAGCGGCCACCGCCATCTGGGAGAAACGGTCGTTGCGGCGGGCGACCTTGGGGTTCATATAGTTGGTGGCCTCGAAGCCCTTGAGCTCGCCGGCAATCTTGGTCTCAAAGCCATCGGTATCGAAGAGGGTGATGCGGGCTACCCCCGACCTCCCCGCCACCAGCGCTTCCCAGCTTTCGGTGACGTTAAGGCCGAGCGGGCAGACGACCCCCATTCCGGTGACAACGACTCTAGTGTTCAAAGTTGACATAACATTAGAGGGAAGAGAGTTTTTGATTAGCTATTTTTACCATAAATCTGACTTATAAGCAAGGCGAGATTCCTGCGCTAAGGTCTTTCTTCCCGTCCACCACCCCACCCTTGTTGTCCGACATAGGATTTTCCCACCCACCCCACCCTTGTTGTCCGACGTAGGATTTTCCCACCCATCCCACCCAACAGGAGTTTTTCAAAGGGGGACTCTGTCCCCCTTAAAAACCCCCTGAAAGTGGGGAGGCGAGGCGTGACCTACAAGTTAAGAAGTTCATCTTATTAGGGCGGGCTGGGTGGGTCTTAAGCAACGTACGTCGATAGAGTGGGGGGGATGTTGGGTGGGAATAGATAAAATTGGGGAGGGGGGAACCACTCAAAATTTGACCAGCGCGCTGTCGCGCCATATAATTTTCATACCATGACTAAGAACGCGACAGAATCCACTATCGCCCTGGATACGGTGGGCTGTAAGCTCAACCAGGCGGAAAGCCAGCTCTTCGCCCGCCAGTTTGCTCAAAAGGGCTATCGGCTGGTGCCCGCCGATAACGGGGCTGACGTCTATATCCTCAACACCTGCACGGTGACCCACGTCGCCGACGGCAAGTGCCGTCGGCTGCTCAATCAAGCGCGCCGCCGCAACCCCGAGGCGCTGGTGGTGGCGGTGGGCTGCTACGCGGAGCGCGCACGCCAGGACCTGGCTCAGCTCGAAGGTGTCGACCTTGTTCTGGACAACACCCAGAAAACGAATCTAGTGCCTCTACTTGAAGAGTCGGGGCGTTTAAGCCCTCCCTCGACGTCAGCTTCGACCAAAGCCGCGCTCAGGACACGTGCCTTCGTCAGGGTCCAGGACGGCTGCAACAGCCTCTGCGCCTACTGCATCGTGCCCTTGGTGAGGGGAAGAGAGCGAAGCCTGCCCGCTGACGGTGTTATTGCCGAAATAGAGCAGCGCGTTGCTGATGGCGACAAAGAGGCTGTGCTCACCGGTACTGAAATCGGCGCCTATAAACACCAGGGCGTTAATCTAACCGAACTGCTTAAGCTTATCTTATCCGATACCGAGATTGCTCGCTTGAGGCTCTCTTCACTCCAGCCGCAGGAGATAACCCCCGAGCTTTTGAGCTTGTGGCAGGACGAAAGGCTTTGCCGTCACTTTCACCTCTCGCTGCAGAGCGGCAGCGACGCCGTGCTCCAGAGGATGAAGCGGCGCTATCGCACCGCCGACTACGGGCTGGCAGTGGAGTTAATCAGGGAGGCCGTGCCCGGCGCGGCTATCACCAGCGACATCATCGTCGGCTTCCCCGGCGAAAGCCAAGCCGAGTTCGAGGAGAGTTACGATTTCGCCCGACAGATACGCTTTGCCCGTATTCACGTCTTTCCCTACTCACCGCGCCCGGGGACAAAGGCGGCCTCTATGCCCCAGCAAGTGGACGATAAGACCAAGCGGGAGCGCAGCCGCAGGATGCTGGCTCTGGGTAGGGCGGGTGTGCGCGACTTCAGACAAAAATTCGTCGGTCAAACGGTGATGGTCTTGTGGGAAAAGGAAACCTGCGGCGTCTGGTCGGGACTTACCGATAACTACATACGGGTATTCACCGAGAGCCAGCGGGATTTGACCAACAAATTGGTGCCGGTGAAACTGGTCTAGCCCACCTCCACCCCCAACACCACCGAGGTATCAATCTGGCGCTGAAGGATATCCCAGTAGGTCTTTAACAGCTCGTCCTTATTCGGCTCCAGCCTAAAGCCGTGCTTTTCGTAAAAGGCTATCGCCCAGGTGGCATCGGCCCAGGTGCCCACTAGTAGGCGGGTGGTATTAATCAGCGGCTTAATGTACTCCAGCAGCCTAGAGCTTATCCCCTGTCGCTGCCAGCGGGGTAAAACATAGGCGTGGCGGATGAGGGTGGTGTCTTTAATCGGCTCCAGCCCCATAATCCCCACCAGTTCTCCGTCCACCTCCCAGCCGTAGAAGGTTACCCGCTTCAGCTCCGCCTCAAGCTCGCTCATGGGCATATAGGGCTGGGGGTAGCAGTCATCGGGTATGGCGCCTTCGTAGGCTCGGGCGGCTTCGTTTATGATGAAATACAAACGCTCGGTATCCCGCGGCTGACACTGACGAATCATTATTTTCCTTTCTTGGGGTTATTGACACAACTGGCAATCGCTATTACAATAGCACTTACCACTTTACTGTGGCAAACTATTTCGATATAGGTTGAAACGGGGTGATTAAGATTAGCGTACTCACTTCCAGACAGAGGGCCTTTCTTGACAAGTTTCTCGATGTCTATCAGGAGAAGCAAAAGCCTATCCACTACAGCGCTATCGCCCAAAGGCTGGGGTTGAACAACTCCACAGCCTATGACATGCTGAAGCTGCTTCAGAAGAAGGGTATGGTCAGCTCCCACTACGCTACGCCCAAGGCAACCGCTGGCCCCGGGCGGTCGAACATACTTTTCTCACCGACGACCCGGGCGATGGAGTCTCCAGCGACGGCCGAGAGCCAGGAGTACGAGAAATGGGAAGATTTCAAGGCTCGCATACTGGCCAGCCTGAGCCAGGATACCGTTGAAGATTATCAGGACGTTTTGAAGGAATTACTGGCCAAGATAGCCGAGCTACGGTCGTCACTTGAGCAATACGCCGAATTCGTGACGGCGCTACTACTGAATCTTCGGGAGGTCAGACAGGGGCTGCCTGAGCAAAGCTAGGTGGCGGGAAGGCGATAGCCACCCTTCTTTACCTTTTCCCCGAGCGCTGCTCGGAACGCGATATCTTTAGCGCTTGCCCGAGGTAGCCCGCCAGCTTCTTCGGTTCCACAGCGAAGGGCCTGACCCGTTTTATGCGCCGCCGTCCCCAGCTTATCCAATTGCGCGCCCAGAACCACCATATGGCGCTGATGATGACGGCCGCAATTACCCCCAGCACGACGAAGTAGCCCCAGTGCCAGCTCAGCTCCGGCATATATTCGAAGTTCATGCCGTAGATGCCGGCTAACAAAGTAAGGGGCAGGAAGATGGTGGCTACCATGGAGAGCACCTTCATCGTCTCGTTCTGGCGGTTAGACACCGAGGAGAGGTAGCTGGACAGGGCGTTGTCGGCGCCGTCCCTTATGGACTGGTTCAGGTCCTCGATGCGCACCAGGTGGTCGTAAACGTCGCGATAGAATATCTGGGCTTCCCGCTTGATAATTGGGAACTCACCGCGGCTCAGGCGGTTTAAGACCTCGCGCTGGGGCGCCATGATGCGGTGTATGCGTAGGGTGGAGCGTTTGAGCTTGAGTATGGCCTCCAGGGTGGCCTGCTGGGGGGTGCGAATCGACTCCTCCTCTATCTCCTCGGATAGCTCGTGCATTTTATCAACGGTGGGCGAGATGTTATCAATCAAAGTATCAATCAGGGCGTGGGCGAGGAAGTTTACCCCCCGTTTCATCAGGCGGTCATTCTCCTCCACCCGCCGCTTCACCGCTTCCACGGAGTACATGGGGAAGTTGTGGTTGCTTACCATGAAGTGGGGGCCGATAAAGATGGCCAGCTCGGCGGTCTCCACAATCTCCGACTCGGCGGCGTAGTTGATGCCGTGGACGATAATGAAAAGGTAGTCGCCGAAGTCGTCAATCTTGGGGGAGTGAATATGCGGGCTTACGCAGTCTTCGATGGCTAGGGGGTGCAGGCCCAGGGCCTGCTCTAGGAACTTACCGTCTTCCTGGGTGGTTTCCACGATGTCCACCCAGAGCAGCCCCTTTTTGGACTCAAAGGCGGCCTTAATCTCGGCTTCGCTCAAGTCACGCTGCAACTTACCCTCCGGGCTCAAATAGTAGGCGGTGAACGGCATATCGCACCTCCTTTATCCCCCTCCTGTGCTTAGATAGCATACCCCCTCGTTTTTTTAGCGTCAAGGCCTTAGCTTTCCCTCTGTCATTTGTCCAGTCCTGTACGGCCTTCGGGCTAAATAAAGCTCACAGCCCGATTAATGCGACTTAAGATGGTTGCACAATTGTCATTTTTATGCCATAATGCCCTATCGCGGTTGATAGGAGTAAGGCAATGCTTGATGATATCAGCTTGCAATCTATCTCGCTTAACAGCCTGCCGCGTCTTCAAGAGCTAAGGGAACTGCATTTCGCCAGTCGTCCCGAAATCTGTGTCGAGCTTCCCCGCCTGATGACAGGCTACATGAAGACCATGGATGATCCCGACGACCCCCCGGAACTGCGCGCCGCCAAGAGACTTAAATACGTGCTGGAAAATAAGAGCCCCGTAATTGAGGACGACAACCTGCTGGCGGGAACGACCACCACCAAACGCGTTGGCGCTATCATGTACCCCGATTTTTTGGCGCTTTCAATCTGGCCCGAGCTGGAGACGGTATCTCGCCGAAAAAAGAATCCCTACGGCATAAAACTCGAGGAAATCAAGGAGCTGAATTTCGATATATTTCCCTACTGGATGGACCGAACGGTCCTGGAGGTAACCCGCCAGCGGCACGATAATCCGCTCTGCCAGCAGGTCATGGAAAGGCTCGTTTTCTTTCTGGCTACCAAGCCCTCGTCTATCTCGCATACCATCCCCGACTACGCCGCCGTCGTCGACCGCGGCTTACTGGCCATCAGGGCGGAGGCCGAGGAAAAAGAACGGGCGCTGGGTGGCTCTAAAGAGGATAGGGAAAAGGCGGTCTTCTATCAGGCCGTCAGGTTGGTCATCGACGGCGTCCTGGCCTATGCCCAAAAACTGAGCCGCCATGCCGACAAACTCGCCCAGGCCGAAGGCAATGCCGAGCGTAAGAAACAGCTGGAAATAATGCGCGACGTCTGTGCCCGCGTCCCCGCTGAAAAACCCCGAAACTTTCGGGAGGCGCTGAACGCCGTCTGGCTCTGTAAAATCGCCCTCCACCAGGAGAACGCTAACGTTGGTCTGAGCCTGGGAAGGCTGGACCAGGTTCTCTACAACTGTTATCGCAAAGACGTTGAGAACGGGCTGACGCCCGCCGAGGCCATCGAGTTGGTCGGCTGTTTCTGGCTGAAGATTGCCGACCACGTCCCCCTGGTGCCGGAGACGGGAGAGGAGCTTTTCGGCGGCACTGGCTCCAACCAGGCCATCACCCTGGGCGGGGTCGATATGCGGGGCAACGACGCCGTTAACGACCTCACCTACGTTATGCTCCGGGCCACCGAGCTACTCAAGCTACGCGATCCCAACGTTAACTGCCGTTACCACCCCGATGCCAGCCCACCCGAATACCTGCGCCGCCTCTGTGAGGTCAACGTCAATACCGGGGCGACCCCCTGTTTCCATAACGACGCCTCGGCGGTGGCAGCACTGCGGGGGCAGGGAGTAAGCCTGGAGCACGCCCGTGACTACTCCTCGGTCGGTTGCGTGGAACCGGTGAGCAGCGGACGCACCTTCGGTCATACCGGCGCGATTTTGATGAACCTTACCTCCGTTCTCGATATGGCTCTTTTCGGGGGCAAGCACCGCCTGACCGAAGACGAGCAGTTCGGGCCGCCGACACCAGCCCCCGAGGCCATGACCTCCTACGACGAGTTCAAAAAGGTATTCGAAACACAGCTGGACTGGCTCGTGGAACAGGTGGTGACGTTGAACAACTACCTGGGCGAGGCCCACCAGCTTATCCACCCCACCCCTCTCCTCTCCGCGCTGACGGAGGGGTGTATGCAGAGCGGTAAGGACGTCATCGAAGGCGGGGCGACCTACAACTCCTCGGGGGTGGCCGTCATCGGCCTGGCCGAGGTGGTCGACTCCCTCAACGCCATAGAGGAATTCGTTTTCGATAAGAAAAAGGTGAGCTTTGCCGATATGATGGCGGCCATCAAGGACAACTGGAGCCAGCCCTACCAGAGGCTGCACCTCATGGTGAAAAACTCCCCGGAAAAGTTTGGCACCGACAGCAAGATGGCCAAAGATAACGCCGATTACTTGCTCGCCCTGTTGCATAGCCGTTTTCAGAGCTACCAGAACTACCGTGGAGGCAAATATACCGTCGGCTACTGGACGATGACCTATCATGCCGGCTTTGCCCTGCTCACCGGCGCTTTGCCCAGCGGTCGGGTCGAGGGCGAGCCCCTGCCTAGCGGCATAACGCCCGTCTCCGGCTCGGCGCCGGAGCTGACCCCTTGCCTGAATTTCGCGGCTGGTCTCGACCATACCAAGATTGCCAACGGCCACGCCCTGAATCTCAAGTATACGCCTTCGGCCAACCGCGAGCTGACCATAACCAAGTTCGCCCGGAGTGTCGAAGCCTATGCCCGGATGGGTGGCCTGCAGGTGCAGTTCAACATCATCGACCGGGCGACCTTGGAGGACGCCAAGGCCAACCCGGCTAATTACCCCGACCTGCTGGTCAGGGTTTCGGGCTACACCGCCTATTTCAAGGACCTGAACCCGACCATGCAGAGCGAGATTATCACCAGGGCGGAGTATAACCTGGAAACGGGGCAGGAGGTTGTCTACCCCAAAGGAGAGTCGGCATGAGCTGGCTGATGAACTTAATCCGGAGGTGGCAGCGGAAGCAGGCCGAGCGGCGCTTGGAGAGATGCCTGACAGGCGAGGCGGCGGAAGGCTTCCTTAAGATAATCCTCAACCTTATGCGGCTGGTGTTTAAGCTCGATAAGAGCTTTCGTCGCAATATCACCGATTTCGAGGGGGCCTACCAGTTCCGTAGCCGCGATAACTCAGTCACCGTGGCCGCCATATTTGACGGAAAAGAGATGACGGTAAAAAAGACCATCCTCCCTAATGCCGACGTCTCCGTGATTTTCAAGGACGGGCGGGCGCTGCTCAACTACCTGCTGAGCACGGACCGTGATATCCTGCGCATGTTGCTCAATAACGAGGTGGTATTGAAGGGCAACGTGAACTACATGATGAAGTTCGGCTATATGGCCAACCATCTGCAACTGGCGATAAGCGGGAGGTTGCCCTAGCCATTGATAAGACAAGACCCCTAATTATAGATATCAAGCGACACGCTCTCCACGATGGTCCTGGTATCCGCACTACCGTCTTTTTTAAGGGCTGTCCGCTCCATTGCGTCTGGTGTCAGAACCCCGAGGCCATCGACCCCGAGCTTGAAATCGGCTTCTACCCCGCCGATTGCATCCGCTGCGGCGATTGCGTTGAAGCTTGTCCTTTGGGTGCGGTACAGCTCGACCTGCCCGGGCGCATCGACCGCTCGCTCTGCGACCGCTGTGGGAAGTGCGCCGAGGTCTGCCCCGGACGGGGCTTAAGGCTGGTGGGGCGCTACTACGAGACTGCCGAGCTTACCGAGATTATCCTCCGCGACCGCCTCTATTACCAGACATCGGGGGGTGGGGTAACCCTCTCTGGCGGCGAGCCCACCCTCTACCCCGACTATGCCTCCGAGCTATTGCAAAGACTCAAGGCCAACGGTATCCATACCGCCATCGAGAGCTGCGGCTTCTTTAGCTGGCCCGAGTTCAGGGCTAAGATGCTCGGCTGGCTTGATTTGGTCCTCTTTGACGTTAAAATAGCTGATCCTGAATCGCATCGAAAGTACACCGGACAACACAACGATAAAATCCTGGCCAACCTGGCCCGCCTCCTTGAAGAGAGCCCGGAAAAGGTGAGGGTGCGCGTCCCCCTGATTCCCGGCATCACCGCCGACGGCGAAAACCTGCGGGCGCTTTCCCGCCTATTTCGGGATATGGGGGTAAAGAGCTGCCAGCTTTTGCCCTATAACCCTCTGGGCTTTTCCAAGCGGGTGACGCTGGGCAAACCCCCGGTTAGTATGCCGGAGCAAATGCTGAGCCAGGCAGAAATCAAAAAGGCGGAGGGCTTCTTTGCCGAGATGGAAATGGTCGAAATCTAATAAAGGGGGCAAGTCATGGAAGCTTTAAAGAGATTCTGGCGGAGGCTGTGGGGGAAGAAAGAGCCGGAGGCGCCGAAACCAATGCCGACTAAGACCGTCCTCAAAAAGCCGAAATTGAACGTGCTGACCTGTCTGGAAGGCAGGAGCGATAGCGACCGATTGGTGAAGGCCATCAGAAGCGATATGGAGGGTAGGGCGTCCGTCCTCGAGCTGATGAGATTCTATCTCCAGGAGCTGAAGGGGGAACTGGATAACAGGGCGCCAACCTTCACCAAGCTGGCCAAGTTGTTCCAGTGCGGCCAAACTCCCGACCGCGTCCAAGGCCCTCATTACGGGATAGCCGTGGCTATCCGGAGCGGTGATAAAGCCGACGTTCTGGCCGATTATAGCAACCTGCTCGGTTACCTGTGGAGCACCTCGCTGGCTGATGTTCCTCCCTGGGCGGGCAAGACCTTCACTCCGGCCAGCGGTGGTGAGCTGAAGCGCCTTACCGACGGCTTCGAGACGGGGCAGGTGCCCACCTATAACGGTATAAACCACTTTAACGAGGTCGAAGGCTCGCCGCTTAACTTCATCAGCATCGCCTTTCTCACCTTCTGGTTGCGCCTCAAGGATGCCCCCAAGGAGGAGAGGGAAAAATACGGCTACGAGAAGAAGGGAGGGCTGTTTATCGCTCGGCGCGCGCCCTCGGTTTACCCCGCCAGCAAGCGTGATGTCTTCCAGCTTAACTACCGCTGGGCCAAGCTGGATAACCTGCCTCCCCTACGCTACCTCATCGATGAAATCGTGGAGATTGCCGACGGGCTTTACCTCGGGCAGCTGCTCTTTGCCACCAAACACCTGCTCTCTGAATACAACCCCAAGCTGACCAATGCCAAATACGGCTACGAGCACTTCGGCTACTTCATCCTCATGGACGAACGCTGGCGCGACGAGGTCAGGCGGGTTTTTCCCTACCTGGGCGTTCCCCATGCCAAGAAGCGGAAACTGATTCCTAAGGCGAAGAAGTTCACCGAGTTTACCTTTGCCGCCCCGCCCGATGGCAACTGCAACAACAAGGTACTGGCCGAGGTCCGCCAAGACCTTAAGGGACAGGAAACCATCATCGACCTTATGCAGTTCTACTCCGATGAGCTGATGGAACACCCCAAGGCCGACTCGCCCTATTTCGCCCGTCTGCATGAGATTTTCAATCGGGGTATTGCCCTCGATGAGATGAAGGGCTTCTACCGCGGGGCGCTGGTCACCTTCCAGGGCGAGGGTCTGCTCAAGCTCTTCGACCTGAACAAACTAAATGTGGTGTGGGGGGTGGCCCGCTTCTTTACACCCTGGACGGGCAAAATATTCGAGGATATAACCCTCCAACGTCTGAAGACTATCACCGACGGCTACGAAACGGGTAAGGTGCCCACCTTCTGGGGCGCCAACACCGATTCGCTTAAGACGACTCGGAAGAAGATTGCAGGCATGGCTATGAAGATAGCCAACATCTGGACGGAGGAGGCTACCAGCTACGAAAAGCGCCACTACGGCTTCGACCTGAAGAGCTTTTTCTTCATCGCGCGGGCGGGCACCTCGGTTAACAAGGATAACAAGGGCAAGAAAATCTTCCTCATCAACTATCGCTGGCCCAAACTGAGGACCTTTCCCCCCGATTGCTTTTGCATGGACGAGGTCGTCCAGATTGCCGAGGGCTTGTACCTGGGGCAGCTAAACTACGCCACCGAGCTGCTCAAGAAATACGACCCCAAAGAAGACCCCATGGTCTACAAGCACCGCTGCTTCGGCTATTTCCTGCTCATGGATGAAGACTGGCATCGGCGAAGGCTCAAGATAGGCTTCGACCTGGACAACATATAGGCATCCGGGACAAAGAGGCCGCCCTTGGGTTTTCGGGCTACTGTTCGCAGAACCTGATAACCTCGGCGAAGTTGTTGATTCGGGTCAGGTTGTTGGTCTCCATAATGCCGTCGTAGGTGAGGCTTATCCAGGGCTTGTGGTAAATCTGGCTCAGCTTCTCGGACATCGCCGCCACCACCCCACCGGGCATACAGCCGTGAGGCATGACCGATATGACGCCAGCGAAGTTGGGGTTTTCCAGCCACTCCACTCCCGAGCCGATGCTGAGCACGGCCTCGCTGCCGCACCGTGGCGATAAGTAGAGGCTCGACCGGGATAGCAGTTGCTTCACGGAAGGCTCGGGTTCGTCGGCCAGGGGCTTAATATTGTTGAGCATCTGGCGGTCGTTCTTTTCCACGATGCGATTCTTGATATAACTGCCTATTAGCTTCTTGGCTTGTCTGAACCTGATGCTGTCTTCTAAGTGTCGGTAGGATATATACTTTATCCACTCGCCTGTGGAGGATACGGTGACCTCCAGCCCTGCCGCCTCGCAGACCTTGACCAGGTTATTGTTGCTAAAGCGGTTGGAGCGCAGGTATATCTCGCCGTTAATGCCCACCAGCGGCCTTCGGGGCAGGCTGGTGTCAATAGCCGACTTGAAGACTGTTGTCGCCTGCTCGATAACGTCGCCGAAGTCCTCTTTGCGGCCGACGCGCTGCTTAATCTGTTCCAGGTGGTCGTTGAATATACTCTCGGCCAGCCCCTTTTCCTTTTCGTAGGGGCGGGTGCGCCATAGCAGCTTGTCCAGGCAGTCGGCGGCGAAGATACCGCGCATGGCCAGGCGCTGGAAATCGGGTCCGAACTCCATATCGCGATAGGCGTTGTTCGAAATCGTGGTTAACATGGGTACGTGGAAGCCGACCTTCCGCAGCACACGGCTCTGCTCCAGGGCATATTTGCCCAGGCGGCAGGGCCCGTAGGCGCTTACCATAGCCACTTCCACGTCGCTGGCGCGTTCGGGGTTCTGGTAAAAGAACTTTAAGAAGTCGCCCAGGGTAACGCGGTAGGGCAGACACTCCGTTCCCGATGTCAGCTGGTTGCTGTGGAAGAGGCTGCGATCGTCGGGTGGGGGCAGTACGATGGCGCGGCCACCGCAGGCTTCCATGATGGTGCCAAGAATCTCGACAAAGGGCGCCATGTTAGGCAGTATCAGGGTCTTGTTGTTGCTGATGATGGGCGTGGTGGCCCGACGTATCTCCTCGGTGGGGACCTCGTGCACCTTAGCCGTCTCGGCATAGCTGATAACGGTATCGACGAAGGCTTCAAGACGGGTAACCAGGCCCGCCTCGGCAGCGTGCTCGTCTATCTCCAGCTGCCCCATGGGCTTACCGCTCATGATGTCTTCCAGGAGCTTCAGTATGAAGGAGTTGGGGCCGCAGCCGAAGTTGGTCAGGGCCAGCCCGAAGAGCTTGGGGTTTTGAGCGATAATCTTAGCCGCAGCGATGAACTTGCCCTCATAAGACCAGTAGGGTCGGTCGGAGAATTCTTTGGGGTTGACCGTGTTTAAGGGGAGAAAATCTACCGGAATGGGCACCACACCGAGCTGGGCCAGCTTCTCAGCGATGCCCAGGTTGGCGCCTGAGTCCTGAGACATGTAGGAGCGCGCCAGCAGGACTACGCCCAGCTGGTCGCTTTCCTCAACCTGCTTCAGCAGCTTGGCGCCGAGCTCGGCCATCTCGGCCTCGAACCTGTGTTGGGCAGCGAGGCCTGCCTGGGCCGCTTTTTTGCCCTGGCGGTGGCCAAAGCCCATTTTAGCGGCGACATCGGCCAGGTTTTTGATGACCTCGTCTTCGCCGAGGCTGAAGTCGAGCAGGGGCGAAAGGAACTCGTCGCCCAGCCCGAGCACGGTGCGTACGATAAAGGGCGAAGCTTGTACCAGTGGGCAGGCGTATTGCTGGCTCTCGTCACTGTCTTTGGGGCCCAGCCTGATGCCGCAGGGATAGAGAATATAATCAACCCTTTCCTTAAGGGCGGCCACGTGCCCGTGTACCAGCTTCATCGGGAAACAGCTGTCGGTATAGGCTAGCTCCACCGACTTCTCCATGATATCCTTGGTGGTCTTGCTGGAGAGGACGACCCGCGCGTCGAGCGCGTTGAGGAAACCGATGAGCATCGGGGCGAAGTCATAGACCAGCAACGCCCGCGGAATGCCCACCACCGGCCCTTTACCCGCCTCGGCGTTTAGCTCCTTGAGGAGCAGCTTTTCCCGCAGGTCGAAGAAGTTCTCTCTCTTTTCCTGGGTGAGAGCGCTGTCGTAGCGGTCACAGCGGCTGCCGTAGAAGGTCGGCTTTTCGCCGGCCATCCTCATCTGGGTGATGGTGCAGTTGTTATCACAGCCCTTGCAGACGAAGGTGGTCAACTTACACTCGCTGTCGAGCAGTTTCTGGAAGCCCTTGAATTTAGACTTCTGCCCGTCCGTGGCCTCTCTTACCAATAGCGCCGCGCCGATGGCGCCGCTGACCTCGCGGTGCTCAGAGACGATCAGTGTCTTACCCTCGAGCTGCTCGCGGAAGGCGGCGACGATGGCCTCGTTATGAAAGACGGCACCAGTGAGGACAATCTTGCTGCCGAACTTGCGGTTGCCTAATACCTTGGAAAGGTAGTTTTTGGCGATGGAATGGGAGAGGCTGGCGGTAATCACCGAAAGCGGCACGCCTTCCTGTTGGGCGGAGGCGACCGACTGTCCCATAAAAGCGGCGCACCTTGTGCCTAAATCAATGGTATGCGACGCCGAGAAGGCTAATCGGGCGAAGTCGCCGTTGGTTACCCGAACCCCCAGCATCTCGGCCAGCTCGTCGATAAAGCTGCCCGTGCCAGCGGCACAGGCTTTGTTCATCTGATAATCAATGACGACGCCGTTCCTCTTGATGACCAGCTTAGAGTCCTGTCCGCCAATCTCGATAATATCGGCATCGGGGTCTATCTCGGCAGCGGCTCGGGTCTGGGCGGTGATTTCGTTTTTGATAAGGTCGGCGCCGATGAAACCGCCGACCAGGTATCGGCCGGAACCGGTAACACCCACCCCTTTCACCTCGACGTTGGCGGCGCCGTCGGCGAGCAGGTTCTGGAATACCTGCTTGACGGCATCAATGGGCCGCCCCGCCGTCATCAGATAGTTCTTGGCGATGACCTCTTTGCCCGTTTCGTCGAGGATGACCGCCTTGGTGCTGGTGGAGCCGACATCGATGCCCACATAGCCTGAGCAGGGCTCCTTAATCACCAGACCAGCGGGGCTTTCGGGGACGGGTACTTCCTCCAGTTTGGGCATTTCGAAATAACTCGTCTGGGAATCCGTTTCCGGCAAGAGGCTTACCGTGGAGCTTCGGTCTTGGGAAAGCAGGGCCGCCCCCAGCGCCTCCATGTGAAGGCTGTGCTCGGGGACGTCCACCGTTACGGTGTGGCCTTCGCGGGCGGTGAGAGCTTCGCCAAGCGCCTTGACGATGGCTTCGTTGGCAGCGACGCCACCGACGAAATAGAGTGGCTCTTCGAAGGCGCCTTTTTGCAGGGAGACGACCATGCGGGCGATGCTCTCGCAGAGGGCATAGAGCATGGCCGTTATGGAAACACCTTTTTGCTGGAGGTGAATGAGGTCGCTCTTGGCGAAGACGCTGCAACGGGCGGCGATGCGCGGCGGCCTATCCTGGCACTGTAGGGCTAAGCGGGCGAAGTCGTCCATGCTGATGCCCAGCCGATAGGCCTGTTGCTCGACAAATCGGCCCGTGCCGGCGGCGCATAGCGGGTTGGAGGCCACCTTCCAGGGCTTTTTCAGACCGTCCTCGAGCCCGATGACAAAAGAGCTTTGCCCCCCAATCTGAATAATGGTCTTGGCGTTGGGGTGGAGGTTGAGCAGTCCGGAGGCAATGGAAAGGGAACTGCTGTACTTGCCCCAGTTTAACTCATCGGGAATGACGGCCCTGCCGGAGCCGGAAACGCCGGCGGCGGCGATGTTATCCAGCTTACCCAGCCGGCCCAGCAGGGCGTTGACGGCGGCTCTGGCGTTGGCGGTGATTTTCTCGGTATCGAGCTTGACAATGCCGCCGTTTTCGTCGGTCAGGCATAGCTTAACGTTAACTGAGCCTATATCCAGCCCCAACAAATAGGACATATGTTTCATCTCCTCGCTAAGGGTATTCGAAAGGTTCCATTATTGAGTCCGGGTGTCTCTTGCGCTTGGCCAGGACTTCCTCATAATAGGCCATGACCCGCTGGGCTATGTGCTCCCACCCGTGTTCAGCCGCTTTAATTTTACCATTTTCGCCCATTTCTCGCCGCAGCTTGGCGTCGGAGGCTAGCTTGATAAGGGCGTCGGCCAGCATCTTCTTGTTCCTGGGCGGCACCATCAGGGCTTCGACGCCGTGAGTGGCCACGCTGGCGTAGCCGTCTATGTTGGAGGCGACGATGGGCTTGCCCATGGCCATTGCCTCCAGCAGGATAAGCCCAAAGCTCTCCTTGCCCGTGGCTGGTGAGCAGACGATATCCGCCGTCTGGTAGTACTGGGGTAGTTCTTCATGAGATACGTAGCCGGCGAAGACGATATCTTCCCAACCTTTACGTTTCATCCGTTTTTCGTACTGGCGGCTCCATCGCGTGCTGGGCCCGACCAGAATCAGGCGGCAGTTGCTGATTTCCTTCCTGACCTTCTTGTAGGCATTAATTAGGTAGTTTACCCCCTTGCGTTTTTCCAGTCGGCTGACAAACAGAATGTTTATCTTGCCGTCGCGGAACCGCTCGATGGGTGACACGTTTGGGGAAAAGCGCTCTAGGTCGACACCGTTTGGTATAATCGTGTAATCTCCGGGGAAGTGCCCGTTGATAAACTCCCTAGCGGGTTTGGAGACAGCGATTCTGCCGTCGAGCTTACGGAACCATCTCTTTAAGAAGAGCAGGGTAAAGGGCCACCAGAGCCTGTAGCCACGGCTGTCCATGGCGTGGAAGGTGCCCACATTGGCGGCGCGGGACAGGCGCAAAATGGTGGTGCAAAGCATCGGGCAGAGGGGCTCGTGAAGGTGGATGACATCGAACTTCTCGCGTTTGAGCATCGGCTTTACCTGAGCCGATATCCAGGGGGTAAGGGTGATGCGGGCCACCGATCCGCTGCTGGGGGTAGGCCAGGACTTGCCTATGTAGAGGAGCTTTCCGTCGGAGGTGGCGCCTTTGGGGGCGGGTGAGATGACTTTGACCTCGTGCCCCATTTTGGTGAACTCACGCTCCAGCGCCCAGATGTGATTAGCCACGCCGCCAGGGTGGGATAAATCATAGGGTGAGACCAGTGCTATCTTCAATATCTCTTCGCTTACCTCTTCCTAATGAGGGTCGCGGCTTTCAATATAGACGGTTGGGTGGAGATTGTCAATGTTGGGTCATGCGCCTAGAGGGATTCGAACCCACGACCCTCGGTTCCGAAGACCGATGCTCTATCCGCTGAGCTATAGGCGCACGGGTGATTTGGTAGCTAATTTTAACCTCTTGGAATCAAAATAACAAGGGCGAGTCCATTTTTGCTAACGAATTGCTAACCAAATTTCTGAACTGGCTCATTTTTAGGCGCGTTATTAAAATTATGTAGGGTAGAGGCCTCAAATTTTACAAAGAATCGAAAAGGGGAAAGAAGTCTACCCCTAAGGAATCACGGTCAATTTTCTGGCTTAAGGGGTGAAGGGTTCTCATTAACACTTTTGTCGCCTATTAAAGAAGGAGACAACATCCTCAATGCTTGTCTGGGAAGCCTCCTGATTAAAGGCGAAACAGCGGGGCATTGCTGGATAGTTGTCTAACTGATACAATAGTCTCGGGATAAACAATGAAATCTATTTTTGGGCAATCACAGCGCCACTTAAAGTGGGCTAGCGGGTGGAAAGGCCGTTTGCCGGTTATTCTTCTGGTCATCTTGCTGAGCACCCTGCTCTTCGCTACCCCCGCTGCGGCAGCACCGGGCATCGTTCCCGCCACCCTGCCCTCAGCCCAAGTTAGCGTTTCCTACTCAGCAGTCCTAATACCCTTCGGAGGCACTCCACCCTACACCAACTGGACTGTCAGCTCTGGGGTATTACCACCCGGTCTAACTCTTGGCGCAACCACTGGCGTTATCTCGGGCACCCCGACCACAGCTGGTACCTACACCTTCTTTGTAACGGTTGATGATTCAGTACCCCAGACTTCTGCCCCACAAGGTTTCTCCATAACCGTGGCCGCCACACCCATAACCTTCACCACCCTCATCCTGCCCAATGCGAAAGAGGGTGTCAGCTATCAAGCATATATCATTGTTGCTGGGGGTCAATCTCCCTATACCTTCAGCCTGCCTGCCGGCATGTTACCCTCAGGGTTAACCCTGGATGCCACTAGTGGTATCATTCTGGGAACCCCGGCTAGCGGTTCAGCCGGCACTTATACTTTCACCATCGGGGTTACCGATAGCTCAACTTCACCCCTCACTGCTCAGCATTCCTACAGCCTCGTTGTTGCAGCGGGCTACTTCGAATCGGTGATTAAAGTCGGTGTTTCCCTATCTGCTGGCGAGACCAGTATCTATGTTGATGGCGTACTGACGGGGACGCTGGAGGGTGGGGAGACACTCACCCGGAGCTTCGTCGTGGACGACGAACCGGTGATAACCGTTGACTCCACGGTCTTAAGCCCGACTCGTTCCGATATCAGGTTTATCGCCGATGACAATGGAATAGTGGTTGACAAGGATAATCCCGATGCCACTTTTAGCTATACCACCGAGTATTATATTGACCTCAAGACCGACCCGTCTCAGATAACCACCCTGACCGGCGCCGGATGGTTTGAGGTCGATGATTTCATAGAAGCCACCGCCCCGGTCCTGATTGAAGAGTCAAACGACACCCAGTACCGCTTTGTCTACTGGTTATTGCCGGATGGTGATGAGAACGTCAACGAAGACCTGAACTGGAAGGTCACTGCACCGGGAAAGGCAACCGCCACCTATGAAACCTATTACCTGCTGACGGTAACCTCGCCATATGGCGAAGTAGATGGCGGCGGTTGGTACAAGGCTGGAACTGCCGCTGATTGGAGCGTTGACCCGCCCGAGGTTCCTATGTCGGGCTTTCTTGGTTTCTTCAGGGGCAAGCTGAAACCTGAAAATGCCACCGGCACTGAGGTCATGAATGCCCCAAGGACAATCACTGTAACCTGGAACTCTGACTATACCTGGCCGGCAGTATTTATCTCACTGCTCGTTCTCTTTCTAATCGGGGGTGCCTTGGTACTCTACTATCTATTACGTCCTCCGCGACCCAAACCAGTGGCGCCGGCAGCGGCACCGACTCCACCAACCATAGTGCTTATAGATGGGAAAATAGGCCCCGGAACCACCAAGGAGCAACTCGTGGATCAATTCAAGCAGCTCCT
>CAYPBF010000014.1:0-27184 GCA_964408935.1 uncultured Dehalococcoidales bacterium
TTTTGTTACGCGAAGCCGTGCTGCCCTCTTGGTTTTCTGATATCTGCTTCACACGTTAAGCAGTGAGTGAAACAAGCGATTGTGGCTTTGTCGGCAGGAATTAGGCCGTTGCTACTTTAGGAGCTTATCTGGATGGTTGCACCCTGAACGGTAAGGCCGCTGATATCCTGGAAGTTTTCATCGGCTAAGCCAACCACGGTCAGTTCTATTTCATAAACTCCGCTATCAGCCGAATCCAGTACCTTGAACGCTACGGTGGCCCAGGCGCAGCAAAGCGCCTGAAGAGCGGTCAATTCGGCTTAGTTACCTTGCTCATGGGCGAAGATGGCCGCCCCCAGCGCCGCCGTTATCTGGGGCTCGTCGGGAGTTATCACCTTCTTGCCCAGCACTTCTTCAACGGCCTTGACCACACCCACGTTCTTGGCCACCCCTCCCGAAAAGACTATTGGCTCTTTGTAATCAACCTGCCCCCCCGTCCCCATGCCGACCACGCGGCGGGCGATGGCCTGGCTGATGCCGTAGGCAATATCCTCCCTGGCTTTATGCTCCGAGAGCAGGGAGAGCACCTCGGACTCGGCGAAGACGGTGCAGACGCTGCTCAAAGTGGCTGGGTTCTTCGACTTCAGCGCTAGTGGGCCAAGCTCCTCGATGGGGAGGTTCAATATTCTTTCGGTTAAGACCTCCAGGAAGCGCCCCGTGCCCGCGGCGCACTTGTCGTTCATCTCGAACCTGACCACCATGCCCTCTTCGTCGAGCTGGATGACCTTGCTGTCCTGTCCACCGATATCAATGATAGTCTTGGCCTGGGGTAATAGGGCCCTTGTTCCCCGGGCATGGCAGATTATCTCGGGCAGCGCCTTATCCGAGCTAAAAGCACGGCGGCCGTAGCCCGTCGATACGGTGTAGTTAATGTCTTTTTGTTTCTTGCCGACCTTTTCTAGCGCTAGCTTGAGGGCTTCGGCGCCGCTTTTCTTGCGGTCGTAGCCCGTCGGAATCAGGGAGAAGGCCAGGACCTCGTCTTTTTCATTAATAAGCACCGCCTTGGTGCTCACCGAGCCTATATCAATGCCGGCAAACATATTTAGCCCTTCCGCATCTTCATTATTTCGCAGATGCTCTCGATTCGCGTCCTCAGGGCTTCCAGGCTGTAGTCCCTATCGTCCCAGTTGTCGCCCTCTATATAGAATACAGGCAGCTTGGTCTTGTCCTCCACCATCCGCGTCAACAGGCGGTGGCTGCTGCCCAGCCAGCGGTCAAAGTCCATCAGCCCGAAGACCATGCCGTCGAACTTATGGTCTCCCAGCTTCTCGCAGATTTGTTCCGCCTGGTAGCCAGGGTTGACCATGCCCGAGGTGCGCAGCCAGCCCTCCGCTGCCGCCATGTAGGGGTCATCGAAGCTGGGCGGCTTGAGCTGTTTCTTGGTGAGGATAAAGAACTCGCTCAGAGGGATACCCACCCCGTTTTCCTCGAAGGTCTTGGCCACCCAGGGGACGGTGGGGTGGATGCTGTAGATAAGCAGCTTAGGGGCGCCGGCAGGCAGTATGCCTTCTTTCTTGGCTACCCGCTGCTTGACCTCTTTTATAGTGATATCCAACGCCTCTTCCATTCCATCCAGACCGGTGTTGAAGGGGGCAAACAGGCCTTCCCAGAAGGGGCGGCCGCTGATGGCGCCTAAAGGCTGGGGGTCGGCGGTCATCAGCTCGGCCAAGTCCCAGAGCTTGGTGGCGTAGCGTTGCCAGAAGGTGAGCACCTCCTTTATCTTTTCCTCGGGCACCTTGATGCCGATTTCCTTCTGGGTGAACTCGAAGCCGTCCTTCATCTGGGCGGCCAGGTATTTAACGCGGTCAATGACCTCGTCCTCAACCGTGCCCAGGGGCTGGTCGTGGGGGAGGCGGGTAATATAGGTCTTCCACTCGGGGTCGTGGTAAAGGCTGATGAACTCGTCGGTCTTGGGGGCTTCGTCACAGATAAAGCCCCATATCCAGTTGATGTCGGGGGAGGGGATGATATCGAGGCGGCGGGCGGCGTAGCGTGTCTTGTTCAGGGCGCAGTGGCGGCAGCCGTAGGGGATACCCGCCTTTTCGGCCTCTTCAAGGTAGGGGGTAAGCTTGTGGAAGAAACCGTTCATGAACAGGGTCAAAAATATGTCGGGGAAGGAAACGAATACCTTATCAGGTGCCGTCAGCTTAAGAGCGTAATAGAAGTGCAGCTGGGCGGGCAGGATGCCGTAGACTATTTTTACTCCTTGCTCCTTGTACTCTTCCGCCTTGGTTAAATCTATGGTCTCTCTGACGAAGCAGCCCAAGAGCTTGCGGATGCCTTCCAGCTCCACGGCAAAGTAGGACGGGATTTGCTTCTCGGTGGCGAACTTAATGTCATCCTCTGTCAGGCCTAGCTTAGCCGAAGCCTTTTTCCATTCGGGGAGGTATTTGGGCATATCGGCTTCTTCGAAGCCAGTCAGTCTCAAAAAATCTTCGTATACCTTATTATTAGTCATCTTAGCTCCTCCTCTGGCGGACGGTTTCGATAAAGCTTTCGATGCGCGTCGTCAGCGGTCCCACCGCCTCCCGCGAGTACTCGTAGGATGACTCTAATTTCAGTAGGGGAATGTTCATCTCGTCCATGGCCTTGGCGACGACGGCACACTCCAGGTCGTAGACCTCCTCGAAAGAAAGCTGATACCAGATTACGCCGTCGATGTCGTAGTCCTTTACCAGCTTTCTGATAACCGCCGTCCTTTTCTCCCAGGCGGGCTGGAAGAGGGAGGGGGGTGTCCTTTCCAGGTAATAGCTTTTGCCTAAGCTTCCCATCAGGTCGCCGTTGGCCTTCACCTTAAAGGCGTGGTGGCGCATCCCTTCGTCGAGGAACTCGGCGACGACCACCCCGCCCGAGTCCTCAATGAGCCTGGGGACGACGTAGTCGCCGACGCCGACGACATGCCCCGCCATGAGCAGGCGGGGGGTCTGGGGGGAGAAGGGGCTTCTGGCTTTTTGCAGCTCTCCATAAAGGTCGTTGAGCTTCGTAATCATCTCTTCCGGGTCGCCATAGAAGGAATAGTGATTTAGGCGGATGAAGTCGTCGCCGCCGAGGGGCGGGGGCTGCTTTTTCCTTAAAGCGTTAATCTTACTCAAAATGTCCCTTATCTTATTAAGGGCGTCGGTGGCGGTCTTAAGCTTTCCGTCGGTTATCTCGTTGCTGGTGAGGTCTTCCAGCTTTGTTTTGAGGCGCGCCAGTTCCTGGTAGTAGTAATCACGGGAGAGCGTTTTCTCCCAGTCCTGGGGCACGCCCAGCCGCATCGTGGGCAGCTTAAAGTACTCGAAGAGGTCGGCCAGTCTCGATTCGTGGCAGTCGCTACACTGGGCTACAATCAAGTCGAGCATGGGCACCACCGGGTCGATGCCCAAAAGGTGGTAGCCGATTTGCGAGCGTCCGTAGGGGCTCATGAACCTCAGCATGTATGGGATGACGGCGTCGGGTGGCTCAGGCTGTCCCCCTCTACAGAGCAGGTAGGGCACCGCCCCCGAGGCGTAGATTAGCTCCTCGGGGACGAAGCGGCCGATGTAGCCGACCACCTTAGTGCCTTTTGCCCTTCTTTCCTTCAGTTTCTCCGGTCGCGTGCGGGCGATTTGCGCCAGCTCTGCCATTTTTGCCATGCCTTCACCCCCATCTTTTTTGCGGTGTCACCGAATAAGTTAATACTTTCTACGGGCCTTGTCAAAGTTTTGGGGCGGCATTGAAAATCGGTGCGTCTTACGCTATCATCTTGATAGCAACTTTTAGGGGACCGATACATGCTCTGCGCCCGCACTGGCGACGACCCCGAGGCGGTGCGCCGCCACCGCCACCTCAGAGGTTTCATTGTCGAGAAGGGTTAACTTGGAACTTGTTTAGGAAAAGGAGAAATTGCATTGGACTTTTTATTCACTGAGGAGCAGGAAAGATTCCGGCAGGAAGTTCGTTCTTTCCTAGATAAGGAGTTACCACCGAACTGGGTGGACTACATAGGGACGGCCGTCGACGACACCGTAGCCCCCGTTAAAGACGGTGAGCAAATCTTTAGGGACATGGCACTTAAGTTGGGCCAGAAAGGCTGGCTATCTCTCTTCTGGCCCAAGGAGTACGGAGGTCAAGCTTGCTCTTACGTGGATTTCCTAATCTTTTTAGAGGAGATAGCTAGCCGTGGCTCGCCAGGCTACAACGCTGTTGGTTCCAAAATGCTGGCGCCCACCCTGATTAAATACGGCACCGAGGAACAAAAGGAGAAGCATCTTAAGCCAATTGCTAGGGGAGAGGAGCTTCTTTGCGAAGCATTTTCTGAGCCCAACGCTGGTTCTGATATTGCCTCCCTTCAGACAAAAGCTGTCAGGGACAACAATGATTACATAGTAAACGGGCAGAAGACATGGAGTACCTTTGCCAAGTATTCGAACTGGTGCTGTCTGCTGGCTAGAACCGACCCCGAGTTGAAAAGACACCGCGGTATCAGCTTTTTCCTGGTTGATTTGTCTACACCGGGAGTTACCGTCAGACCTATAATCGACATACAGGGCGAACCGGACTTCTGTGAGATATTCTTTGAAGACGCCAGGGTGCCCAAGGAGAACCTTGTCGGTGAGGAAAATGGGGGATGGGAAGTGGTGCAGACGATGTTGAGTTATGAGCGTATCGCCATTGCCCCGGTAGCGGTAGTACGAACTATGGTTGACCGGATGGGCAACTATATAAAAGATAACTCGGGGAGAAAGTGGCCAGGTGCCCGAGACAAGCTGGCCCGAGTAAAAACGGAGGCGGAAATTGGGCGGCTTCTCTGTTACCAATTAGCCTGGTCGCACGATAACGGGATAGCTAAAGATTATAAAGCGGCTCAAGCGCGATTGTACGGCGCTGAGTTGCTTAAGCGCGCCGCCAGGGTAGCTATAGAATTATTGGGATTATACGGTCAGCTTGATAAAGAGGATAGCCGAGCCCCTTTGCAGGGGTGGTTCAATCATTTATACTTATCGGCTATAGGAGTGACTGTAGCCGCTGGGGCTTCTGAGATCCAGAAGAATCTAATAGCTCGAAGAGGTCTAGGATTACCTAGAGAATAGAGTTACTATTATTCCCCACTAAACACTATGGTCTGACCAAGGGGTTTTGGGTGCTAGTCGTTGGGGTCTTGGCAAAATTTGTGAAATAGACTATATTAAAAATATCTCCTTCAGTTAGGAATAACCACTTCCAACCGCTAGTTTCTCTATCAGGGGAGGTGTGGTGTTGCGAAAGGCCGATTAGCCGCTGTTCTTGCCTCTTGTCTATTCCAAGGATGGACTTAACGGGCGGCGAGCCTATGTTTAGAAAATCTTTATAATTTTTCTCCCTGTTTTTAGGCTCTATTAACTATCTGTGTGCTAGCATGCTTGTTAAATGTTGAGACGGGCTGAGAATAGTTACCGCAGGGTAGCTCATTCCGCGAGGTAAGCATACTATTGGTAGTTAACGTAACCAGGAGAAAGGGTATGGCCAAGGAGTCAACTAAAGACAAACCGGCCGGGAATAGCCCGTGGCTGTTCTTAGGCAGGTTTCTGCGCTGGTTGGTAGAGCCAGCAGCAAGCGTGGCCAAAAAAGACCGTCAGAAGATACGGCTGCTGTCAGGTTTTCTGTTGGTTATTACCATCAACTCGTTAGCGGGGGCCGTGATAAAAAGGGGCATGGGTCTTGATGCCTGGATTAATCTGCTGGTTATTACCGTTGTTTTTGTCGTCGCTTACGGCTTGAGCCGCACTCGCTACTATAGACCAGCGCTGATAATCGCCTTAGTCGCCCCCGCCCTCAATGTTGTCGGTGTAGTTGTGACCACAGGGGCCGACTCCACCGGTATCATATTGGCGCTGGCCTGGCTGGTACTGCCTTTCTTGCTGGCCAGCATATTCCTGTCCCGACGCACTACCCTGTTCGTTGCTATTGGCTACTTCGTTTTCATAGTAAGCATTTTCCCCTTTACCAGGCTAACCACCGAGTTTACAGGCGAGTTGATTGCCTTTTCTCTGATGGTGGCTTTCATGGTGATAGCCATCACCGTCATCCGCCAGCGGGACCAGACCCGCGTCGAGAGGGCATTAGCTGAGCGGACGGCAGCGGAAGGGGCGCTGGCTGACGAAGTTACCCGTCGCCGTATCCTTGTCGACGAGTCAAGGGACGGCATCGTTGTCCTCGATGAGAAGGGCAAGGTGTATGAGGCCAACCGGCGCTTTGCCGAGATGCTCGGCTACACACCTGAAGAAGTTCGCAAGCTCAGTGTGTGGGACTGGGAAGCCGAGTTCCCGCCTGAGCAGGTTGCCGAGATGGTGGCTAGTATCGGTCCCGAAGGCGACCACTTCGAGACGCGCCACCGCCGTAAGGACGGCACGTTCTATGACGTTGAAATCAGCACCAACGGCGCCGTCTTCGCGGGGCAAAAGCTTATCTTCTGCGTTTGCCGAGATATTACCGAGCGGCAGCAGATGGAACAGGCCTTACGGGAGTCGGAGGATAAGTTTTCCAAGGCGTTTCGCTCCCACCCTACGGCTGTGGCCCTGTCCACAATGAAAGACGGGAAGTTTCGGGAGGTTAATGAAGCTTTCCTGCGCAACTACGGCTATAGCCGTGAAGAGGTGATTGGCCATAGCTCTAAGGAGCTGGGATTATGGGTCACCCCGAAGGACCGAGTCCGTATATTAAGGGTAATGCAGGAAAAGGGCCAGGTCCTTAATGAGGAGTTTAAAGCCCGCAAGAAGTCGGGCGAGATACGGACCATGACGTTTTCTGCCGAGCCCATCGATATTGCCGGCGAGCGTTGTATCATAGCCTCGACGGATGATATTACCGAGCGTAAAAGGATGGAGGAGGCGATTCAGGCTGAGAAGAATAAAATGGAGTCGTTAATCGGTGCTATGGATTGCACCCTGACCATACAGGATAGGGACTTTAACATTATTTATCAGAACGAAGCCTCCAGGCTAGCCTCGGGTGGCGACCATATCGGCGAGAAATGCTATAGAGTCTATGAGGGTAGGAAAACGGTCGGCGACGGCTGCCCGGTGGCCAAGGCGTTTAAGGACGGCAAGTCGCACACTGCCGAGAGGCAGCGCCTGGAGTCTTCGGGAGAGATTACCTTCTGGGAGAATACCGCCAATCCTATCAAGGATGCCGAGGGCAATATTGTTTCCTGCGTGGAGGTTGCCCGTGACATCACCGAGCGCAAGAAGGTGGAGGAGGTGATTCGAAAATCTGAGGAAAGATATCGTACCATTTTCGAGTCCACTAACGACGTCGTCGCTTTGCTGGATAACAAGGGCCGCATCGTTGATGTCAACCCCAGGATAGTAGATGTCGGCGGCTACAGTCGAGACCAGGTGATAGGTAAGGATTTCAGGACATTGACCAAGATCATGCCCAAGAAAAGCGTGGCTATTCTGGCCAAGAATTTCGTGCTCACGATGCTGGGTAGAGATATTCCCCCTTACGAGGTTGAGATGTACCGAGGGGACGGCACCAAGCTGAATATTGAGGTCAGGTCAGTGGCCGTTAAGGATAGAGATAAGATAATAGGTGTTTTAGCCAATTTACGGGATGTGACCGAGCGTAAGCAGATGGAGGAAGCACTACGAGAGTCAGAGGAGAAGTATAAAACCCTGACCGAGGATGCTCCTATAGGCATTTATTTCAACGATTTGGGGGGGGCGTTCCTTTTCGGAAATAAAAGGGCTGAAGAAATAGTAGGTTACAAGCGCGATGAGTTGTTAGGGCAGAGCTTTCTTAAACTAAAGCTAATTAGTCCTAAGGATATTGGCCGAGCTGCGAAATTGCTCGCCCTAAACAAACTGGGGAGAGCAACCGGTCCTGACCGTTTCGTAATTAACAGGAAAGACGGAACCAAAACCATCGTAGAAATTCGTACTAGGATAACCACTGTTGGCGGTAAGAAGGTAGTTCTAGGTATGGTTGAGGACATCACCGAGCGTGAGAAAGCGGAATCGGCGCTCAAGTATCAGCGAGAGTTGATTGACCAGATTATCGCCACCATACCCAACGCTGTTCTGGTGATAGATGAGGAGATGAAGGTGCTGCTGGCTAACGATACCTTCTATAAGCACTTCGGGTTAAAGAAGTCGGGCGTGGAGAGTAAGCCTATATACGATATCATCGATGAGGAAGAGCTGAAGCTGGCCCTCAAGGACACGATTCAACACAACAAGAAGGGCCACTACCTGGAGTTCAGATATCTTTTAAAGGGCGTGCCCCGAATCTTTGTCGCCACTATCGTTAAGATGCAGAATAATAGATACCTGGTATTCCTTAACGATATTACCGAGGAGCGTGAGAAGCAGGAACGGCTCTACCTCACCGACCGTTTGGCCTCGGTGGGGGAGATGGCCTCGGGTGTCGCCCACGAGTTGAATAACCCACTGACCAGCATTATCGGCCTTTCCAGTCTGCTGTCCAAGCAGAGTAATATGCCTGCGGAAAACAAGGAGGACCTGGAGGCCATCAATGCCGAGGCCCAGAGGTGCGCCGCCATTGTCAAGAACCTGTTGGCTTTCGCCCGGAAGCATGCGCCCAATAGGCAACCGCTTTCAGTGACCAAGGTCGTGGAGGACGTCTTGAAGCTGCGCGCTTACGAGCACCGAAGTCATAACGTTATCGTGGAAACCGACCTTCCCGACGGCCTGCCCCAGGTAGAAGCCGACTATTTTCAGCTGCAGCAGGTGTTTCTCAATATCATCCTCAATGCGGAGACAGCGATGGTGGATGCCAACGGTCAGGGAACGTTGAGAATAACCGGTGATAGGACGGACGGCTATGTCCGCCTTTCGTTCTCGGATGACGGACCGGGTATAGACAAGAAGAACATGGGGCTTATCTTTAACCCGTTCTTTACCACCAAGGCGGTGGGTAAGGGGACGGGGTTGGGCTTAAGTATATCCTACGGTATTATCGCTGCGCACGGCGGTAAGATACAGGCCAAGAATAACAGTGGTAAGGGAGTGACCTTTACTGTCGAGCTACCCGTTATCGACAATTGAAGTAAGGATTTAAGGAGAGAAAGATGACGAAGTCAGAAAGCGGCAAAAAGAGGATACTGGTAATTGAAGACGAGCCCGTCCTCGGCCTCCTGTGTAAGCGGGTGCTTACGGGGAGCGATTTTGATGTCGACGTGGTTGATAACGGGCTGGAAGCTAAAAAGGTCGCTGAGGAGAAGGATTACGATGTTTGTGTGTCCGATATCAGGCTGCCGGGAATGACTGGTATCGAGCTTTACGGGTACTGGCAAGAAACCAATAACCCGATTGTCGAGAGGGTGGTTTTTATCACCGGTGATACCATGAATAACTACGTTCGGGATTTTTTGAAAAATATAGACCGACCGTCGGTGATGAAGCCTTTTGAGCCCGAAGATCTGATAACGGCGGTGCGCCAGGTGCTTTCCCCAACAGCGTGATTTCGAAGGTATTAGTGTCATTTCAGTGGCATAAGCGGACAAGCCGCTTATGCCACTTATTCAAAGCGATAACCGACCCCGGATACAGTAGTGATGTAACGGAGTTTTTTAGGGTCGCTTTCTAGCTTAGCCCGCAGACGACTGATAAAGACGTGAAGGTATTCCCTTTCGTTAGCGTAATCAATCCCCCAGACCTTTTTCAGCAAGTGGGTATAGGTGAGTACCTTGCCCTTATTGAGGGCGAGTTCCTGGAGGAGGGCGTATTCGGTTGAGGTCAGCGCTACCTCTTTGCCTTTGAGGGTTACCTTTCGCTGGCTGAAGTTGATTTCGAGGTCGCCACTTTTGATGGTGGGGGGAGTGGGGGTGGGGCTGGCCGCCTCGGCGCGGCGCAGTACCGCCTTGACCCGAGCGATGAATTCGTCTTTGCCGAAGGGCTTGGTGATGTAATCGTCGGCGCCGAGGTCGAGGCATTGCACCTTGTCGACTTCATCGTCGAGCGCGCTGAGCATGATAATGGGCAGTTGCGACCATTGGCGCAGGCGGCGGCAGACCTCAAGGCCATCCATCTCGGGCATCATAATGTCTAAAACGATGAGGTCGGGCAGTTCGGTTTCAAGTGTTTGCAATGCCTGGACGCCGTTCATAGCCGCCAACACTTCGTAGCCCTCGGCTTCGAGGTTGGCGCGCAGATACTTCAGTATGCCGAGCTCATCATCGACTATCAGTATGCGAGTCTTCTTCATTGGTTTAGCTTCCGGTGCCGACGGCTATCGCTTCAGGCTCTTGCCCCTAACTATCCCCTCAGCTGCGAAAGGGGCTGCGGAGCAATTTTAGCCTTTATGTAATAGTGTTGTCAATATAACTCAACTATTCTCAATATGTCGCCGCCGTTAGTAAGTGGGGAAGTGCCCTTATTTTGGTTTTTTCCAACTTTTGGCTTGGTGCATAAGCTCGCGGGCATTAGTCAGGGCGGTCTCGGTGTAGTGGGCGCCAGCCAGCATGACGGCCAGCTCTTTGAGGCGGGCTTCGTCTTCGAGTGATTCGAGCAGGCTCAGGGTACGTGCTCCCGCCAGTTCCTTGTGGACACTGAAATGGGCGTCAGCGAAGGCAGCGATTTGGGGGAGGTGGGTGACGCAGACTACCTGGTGGTTTCGGGCCAGGCGGCTCAGCTTCTTACCGATTATCTCCCCGCTCCGCCCCCCGACGCCAATATCAATCTCATCGAAGATAAGCACGGGGATGCGGTCGGCTTCGGAGAGCGCCCCTTTGAGGGCTAGGGTGAAGCGGGAAAGCTCACCGGTGGAGGCGATTTTGGCCAGTGGCTTTAAGGGCTCACCAGGGTTAGTCGAGGCCATGAACTCCACGTTATCCACGCCTTCGTTGCTGAAGGCGTAGTTGCCGTCGGGGAGGGGGATACCCTCCTCGTCTTTCTCCTTAGTTATCGATACTTGAAACTCGACCTGGGGCATGTTCAGCTCGTCAAGCTCTCTTTTGACCTCGACCATCAGTTTTTCGGCGGCTTGGGTACGCTCTGTCGAAAGACGGTGGGCTAGCTGCCCCATTGCCTCTTTGAGGGCGGTGGCGCTCTCCTTGAGCTGGGCGCTTCTTTCCTCGGAGCCAGCGACCTCGTCCAGCTCCTTTTGTGCTCTGGTCATATAGGCCAGGACCTCGCTGAGGCTCTGGCCGTATTTCCTCTTTAAGCCTCTGATTAGCTCCAGCCGCGTTTCAATCTCTTCAAGGCGGTTGGGGTCGTACTCCAGGCCGTCGCTGTAGGACCGCAGGCCCCTGGCTGTATCGGTAAGCCTCTCGATGTTTTCTTCCAGTGAGTCCAGCTGGGGTTTAAGGGAGGGGTCGATTTCGACCAGCTTTTTTAGGGCCTGGGCGGCTTCGTTGAGCCTGTCCAGCGCTGGCGCTGACTGTCCCGAGGCGTCCTCTTCGTAGAGGGCACGGTAAGCTTCGTAAGAGATTGCTTTCAGCTTTTCGGCGGAGGCGAGGATATCGCGCTCCCTTTCCAGCTCCGTTTCCTCGCCTTCCTTGAGCTGGGCGCGGCTTATCTCCTCGAGCTGAAAGCGCAAGAACTCTTCGCGGCGGGCGCGCTCCTGCTCGTCCTTTTCCAGGGCCTTAAGCTCCTGCTCCACCTTGCTTAGCTCCTTGGCCTTGGCGCTGAATTCCTGCCTTAACGCTATGGTGTGCGCATAAGAGTCGAGAAAGTCGAGGTGGGAGCTGCTGTTGAACAGGGAGAGGTGGTCGCTCTGGCCGTGAATATCGACCAGCAGGCTACTGAGCTGACGCAGGAAGGCCTTGGGGACGGCATGGCCGTTGACCCGGATAACATCGGGGCTCTGGCGGCGCAGCTGGCAGTCAATGACCAGGGTTTCTTCGTCGGACTCAAGCTCTTTCTCCACCAGTAGCGCTTTTAGTGAGTTGAGGTTTTCTTTCGGGGAGAAGCTAAAGACGCCCTCGATTTGGGCCTGGTCGGCACCGTGACGGATGACGTCTTCATCGGCCTTGCCCGAAAGCAAGAGCTCTACAGCATCAATGACCAGGGACTTGCCCGCCCCGGTTTCCCCGGTGATTATATTCAGGCCATCATCGAGCCGCCAGTTCATGTCCTCGATGATGCCCAGGTTCTTGACCCTCAGTTCGACCAGCAAATAACTCTTCCCTAAAGCCCTCTATCTATTTTACCATGTGCGCCGCAAAATGACGCGGTGGTTCACGGTATACGGAAGGTGGATTTGAGGAAACGGACGATTTTGCCGCGGATGAGGGGGTACCACAGCCAGATGGTGGAGTGGTTGGCGGGTAGCCAGGAGATGGGCGGCCTGCCCGCCGCTTCCCAGAAGTCGAGGGTGGCTTCCTTAGGTATGGAATGGTCCCAGCGGGCGTTAATCATTAACACCGGGCGCTGGCGGAGGCGGTGGGCGAAGGTCATGGGGTCACACATGAAGATATCCTGGGGTGGTTTAACCCTTTCGAATCCTTTTTCCTCAACCTCGGCCACGTATTTCAGGTAGGAATTCAGGGTTTTTTCGTATCCTTCCCTGGTCTGCTTGCGTTCCTTGTTGTAATCACTGGTCCGGGTCTCCCAGCCGATTTTGGGGCTATTACCTCCGGTTACGATGAAGACCCCAGCTTTGAGACGCTTGTCTAGCCCCATAGCTATGGCCGAGTTGATTCCCCCGAAGCTTATGCCCGCGGCGGCTATCTTCTCAGCGTCTATCTCGGGACGGCTTTCCGCCCAGTCAATCACCTGGAGCAATTCGATGACCGAAATCACATGGCTGTCGAACCATTCCTGGGAGGTGAGGTGGGGGAAGCGCCTCATAGTGTCGGCGGGCATGCGTTTGGAGTGCATTACCGAGTAGAGGATGAAGGTGGCCATCCCTTGCTTGACCAGCGCCTTGGCCAGCATGCGGCAGGGGGGTATACTCAGGTCACCGACGCCATGCGACAGGACGACCAGCGGGGCGTTATCGACAGGCGGCTGGTAATAATCGCCCCAAACTGTGTTGCTCTTCTCGTAGGGGGTGGGGCGGGCGGTGGGGAAGTCCACCAGGTATTGCGACCAGTGCCTGGTCTTTTTTTTGAGCTGAAGGTTAGGCGTTATTTCGGCTTTAGGATATTTATATGGGTTCATGCTAAAGCCCAAAATCTGCCCCGTTGGCTTGGTAGCGTTCGGAGCTTACACACATCCCGTAGGCTTGGGCACGCCGGCCCACTTACAGGCGGATTGCGCTGGCCCGTTGGGGAAAAGCTCGTAGAGCTTGCTCAGGTTGAAGCCCGTTACCTTGATGAGCCTTCTTATCATAGGGCAGATGCCGTTTTCCAGATAATATTTCCTCAGATAGTTGACGGCTTCCCAGTGTTCATTGGTGAGTTCGTTGACGTTCTCCAGCGCCGCGTAAGCGCGGGCGACGTCTTCCGTCCACCGGTCGGTTTCCTGCATAAATCCGTTCTCGTCAACCTCGTACATCTCGCCAGCCAGTTCCATTTGTGCCATGGGTATCGTCCTCTCTTGGGTAAGTTTTTTTAACGTTTATAATATGATTCCACGGCGTGGAATCTAAAATAGTATACTCTATGGGGTGGTCAAAGGGCAAATGGGGCTATTCCTCGTCCCACTTAATCAGTGGCTTTTTGACGTCGACCATGGCGTTGACGGCCAGCTCGCCCAAGCCACCGAAGATGATGCCCGACCTCTCCTTGACCTTGTAATAATCGAAGATGTCGCGGAACTGGAGCTTGCAGTTGAGGCAGGGGGCGCAGAGGTATTTATTGACCTCGGGACCAGGCTGGTCGGCGAAGGCTTCGAGAAGCTGTTTCAGCTTGAGCCTGCCGGCGACGTGCGCCTTCCAGTCGGGGAAGTTGACGTCGGACATGACGCTTAGGCCCCCGCCCCCGCCGCAGCAGTAGTTATCAATACCTGTAGGCGTCATCTCGCGGTACTGGGGACAGAGGTAGCGCAGGATGCGGCGCTGGGGCTCGACCACGCCCAGGTTCCTGACCAGATTGCAGGGGTCGTGGAGGGTGACGGGGAAGTTGTTTTTGGTGGGGTCGAACTTAATACGGCCGCTGAAAACAATCTCCTCTAGGAAGGTGACCACGCTCTCGCGCGGTATGTCCAGCTCTCCGGTGAGCACGCGGTCGGCCACGGTCATAATCGCCTTGTGCTGGTGGCCGCACTCGCCCATGACTATCTTCTTGACGCCCAACTTCTTAGCAATCTGGGCGTGTCTGATAGCCACCTTGGCCAGTTGGACATCATCGTAAAAGACGCCGTAGTTGACGCCGTCGTAGCCCGGTATCTCCGAGGAGAGCGTCCAGTTAATGCCGGCGGCGTTACAGAGAACACTGAAGGATATCGGCCCTTCGGGGAAGGATATGATATCGCCGGCGCTGTGGATGAGCAGGACGTCGGCGCCTTTCTTGTCCCAGGGGGTCTTGATTTCGATGCCTAGTGCCTCGCTGAACTCCTCGTCGAGGAAGTTCAGGTTGTCCATAGCCACGTTGGGCCTCAAGCCGGTAGGAGAGCCGACATCGAGTTGGAGTACGGTGCCCTTTTCGTGCAATTCTTTAGGCGCCCAGCCCAGTTCCTGGCTGAAGAGCTTGCGTAGCTCGCGGGCAATCAGGGCGTTATCCACGCCCATGGGGCAGGACTGGGTGCAGCGCCGACAGAGGTTGCAGCGGTAACTTAGCTCGTAGAGGCGGGTGATGGTCGTCCAGTTCAACTCTATATCCTCTCGGTTGAGCTTGGCCCTAAGCTTGCCGCCGGGCCTGGCGTATTTGTTGACCAGGCGGCGGAAGACCTCAGAGCGGTAGGTGGGGCGGTAGATTTCATTCTGGCCGCTGCCCAGATAGATGGGGCAGGCGTCGTTGCAGGTCTGGCACTGGGCGCAGTAATCAATGGAGAGGAGCAACGGCTGCAGGAAAGTCCAGTTGTTCTCCTTGTTTAAGAGCTTTTTCAGTCCCGAGATGAACTGGTCGACGTATTTCTCTTCCTCGGCCTTGGTCTTGGGCTTGGGTAGGGCGGCGTAGGAAACGACGCCGTCTAGGTTACAGACCAGCCTCTCCCGCTGCTCCTCGGTGAGGCGCTTAAACTCGGTCTCTTCGTCCACCTTGTCATAGGGCGGCGGCAGCGGCGTAAGCTCTTTAAGTTTAATCTCGGTTAAGAGCTTATCGCCGTTCTTGGCGATATCGTCTATTTTCAGTTGTTTATTCATCACTCTTTTTGGTAAGCTCCCCCCAGCTTTTCCTGCCGTCGGCTTCAATATGCTCCGCCGACCAGCTTACGGGCTGGGCCAAAAGGTCTTTTAGCTCCTTCTCCATTCTGGCGTCCTTGGAGGAATCATCCCATTTGATTTCGTGGTAGGTGAAGTACTTGGCCACGAAGTGCATCATGCTGGTAAAGGGCAAGTAGAGGAAGAAAAGCGAGGCCAGTATGACGTGCAGCGAGAGCGGGAAGGCCACGGTCAGGCCCGTATCGAGCGTGACCAGACCTTCAACAAACCGACCCAGTGTCAGGGCGAAATCGGGCAGGGCGAACCAGCTGTAGGCGCCGCTGATGAATACCGCCGCCAGGAAGCCCAGGTTGAAGTACTTGGAGGTAGAGCTAAACGCCCTAAGGTCGGTATCCAAAAGACGCTTCAGAATCAGTGATATAGCCCCCATCCCCCCCAGCAGATAGCCCGCCAGCGCCACCACCGAGGTTATGGTCACGAAGACGTCTAAAACCGACGCTGAGGCGTTGGTGGCCAACAGTATGGCGTTGACTATGCTCAAGAGGAGCATGAGGAAGACCAGATAGATGCCGCTGTGGAAGGCAAAGGTCAGCGGCCAGAGCTTGCGGTTATGCTTCCAGATAGCCCTGAGCAGGAGGATTTCCACGGCCATATAGGCCAGTGGGGCGAAGAAAGACTTCTTCTGCTTTTTCCGCCACCACTCGTATTCCTCAAGGTAGGAACCGCCCCATTTCATCTTGTCCTTTTCGTGAGGTATCGGCGCCAGCTCCCACCTGAGATGCACCGGCAGTCTGGCCAGCGACCAGGCGCGGTAGGCGGTGCCGATGAGGAATACCGCCAGCACGCCGAAGACGCTTATATGCCAAAAGATGCCCGACATGAAACCTCCTGAGTGTTCACGGAACCCCCTCCAGACAGCCAAAACCCTCTTTAACGAGGGCTTTGACGATAATCAGTCTTAAACTTTGGGGTGGGGGCGAGATGTGACTCTATTTCTTAAAACTATCGATAATAATCTCCGCCGCCAGTCTGACGCCCGTCCCCGGGGGCAGACCGCACTTCTCGAACCCTTTCTCGTTGGTGAAGGCAATCATGGCTTCTTCGCTGTCACCGGGGTTGAGGCGGTGGCCCAAAATCACCGTTTCGATGATGTCGGCGCAGTACATGTGGCCGATTTTGCCCTCGAACTGGGCCATAAACTTCTGGGCGGTCAGAATCGTCTCGTTCATGGCGTTGAAGTCCAGCGGGTCCTCGCCGCCGAAGAAGAGCCCGAAGTTAATCAGGCTTCCCGTTATGCCGCCGCACATATCCCCCGTGCCGCCGACACCGGGGAAGGGGGTTAGGGCCTTGATTATCTCAAAGTTACCCAGGCCGAACTCCTCCATGAGCGCCAGCGCCGTGCCCTGGGCGCAGTTCTTGGTGGTATAGTTATATTCCTCGGCATGCAACTCGACGCGGTCGAGGATTTCCTGCTTATTGGCTATCAGCTCTTCCGGGTTAAGTTTCTTCTTGGGAATCCCGTCCTTGGCCAGCTTCCTCACCCTGGCCGCGAGTGCCTCATCATCCCACTTTCTGGCCGCCAGTTCATCTACCTTTTTCTTCATGGCTGCATAGTCCGGCATGGGTTGATTACCTCCTCGTCGCACTTATTTGATCCTACTTACTATAGCACAATTCGGCTCTGTTTTGGAAGTTGGTGGTATTACCATGCCGGGGGCTTCTCTTACCACCGCTAAATGAGGTAAAATAGGGCAGTTGTTGACAAACTTTAACGCCTGCTTTAGTGTATATTGACAGACAATCCCGCACTGTGGTAATATATGATATGCGGCAAGCGGTTGCCGCTTACCGTAAATTAAGGGGTATAAATGAAGAAGGTTTACGTTAAGGAAGAGGTCTGTATCGGCTGTAAGCTCTGCGAGGTCTACTGCCAGCTGCAGCATGCCGACACGTCGGACCTGGTCAAGGCCTTCAAGTCAGAGTTCCCGCCGCCGCTGCCCCGATTGCGGGTGGACGAGCGGGGGGTGGTCTCGCTTTCGGTGCGCTGTCAGCAGTGCGATGACGCGCCCTGCGTTCAGGCCTGCCTCACCGGCGCCCTGAGCCGTGACCCGGAGAGCCGCCTGGTGACCGTGGACGAGGACAAGTGCATCGGCTGCTGGACCTGCGTGCTGGTCTGTCCGCTGGCAGCGATAAGGCAGGATAAAGAGCAAAAAAAGGCGCTTAAGTGCGACCTCTGCCAGGGAGAGGAGATTCCCGTTTGCGTGGCTAACTGCCCCAACGAGGCTTTAATTTACGTCGAGGAACCGGAGACGGCTACGCTAAAGCAATAAATACAGGGAGGTGTATCATGTCGGAGAATTGGGGACCGCACTATATCGTGCCATCGGAGGTATTGAAAAAGTACTCGGGCAGCGTTCTACTGCGTGAAGAGTTCGACGAGGAGCTTTTGGCCAAAGAGCTGAAGGCGCTGGGCCTTAACGGGCCTGTCCTGCGCGTGGTCAACCCCTGGTACTACCGCCAGAAAGACTCGGGCACCTGGATAAAAATCGGCGAGTCCATGGATAAGCAGGCCAACTTCCCGGTGCGTTGGGACACCACCGTGCTGGCCAACGGTCAGTATGAAGTACTGGGGCTGATGCATGTCTTTGTGCGCAAGAACGGCGACGAGGTGGCTATCGCCCGCGAGAACGTGGTCGAAGTCACCGTGGCTAATTAGCTGCCCGGGACCGAGTGAGAGTGTAGTATATGATTGCCATCATTGATTACGGCGCGGGCAACCTGCGCAGCGTGGTTAACGCCCTGAGCCGTTTGGGATATCAGGCCAAGGTGACCACCAGCCCGTCCCAGGTGCTTAAAGCCCAGGCGGTGATACTGCCTGGGGTGGGGGCGGCGGCGGACACCATGGCTAACCTGCGGCGGCAGGGGCTGGACGAGCCCATCCGCCAGGTCGTCGCTGAGGGGAAGCCCTTCCTCGGTGTTTGTATCGGCATGCAGGTCCTCTTAAGCGGCACCGAAGAGGGTGGTAACCACCAGTGCCTGGGGATTATCCCCGGTATGGTGCGCAAGTTCGCCCCGGGCTTAAAAGTGCCGCACATGGGCTGGAACCAGCTCAAGCAGAAGCGGGCGCACCCCGTCTTCGCAGGCATAGACGATGGCGCCTACTTCTACTTCGTACACAGCTATTACGTCGAGCCCGAAGACAAGGCGCTGGTGGCGGGCGAAACCGAATACGGCATACCCTTTTGCAGCGTGGTCGCCAAAGACAATCTGATTGCCACCCAGTTCCACCCCGAAAAAAGCGGGGAGGTGGGGTTAAAGATATACGATAACTTCATCAAGATGGCTCTGGGAGCCAAGGTAAAATAAATGGCCGACAAGATTAAATACCTTATAATCGGCAACTCGGCGGGGGGCATCGGCGCTGCCGAAGCTATCCGCGAGCTGGATAAGCAGGGGACGATGGCGATTGTCTCCGAAGAGTCTTATCCCGCCTACTCGCGCCCGCTTATCTCGGAGCATTTGTTCGAGGGGCGACCCCTGGAGAAAATGCTCTACCGCCCTGCCGATTTCTATGATAAGAACAACATCCAGACGCTATTCGGGGAAAAGGTGGCTGAAATCGATTTCGGCGGCCACAGCCTCAAGCTGAAAGGTGGCAAAAAGCTGGAGTGGCAAAAGCTCTTGCTGGCTGTGGGTGGCTCGCCTATCGTGCCCAAAATGGAGGGCGGCGACGCCAAGGGCGTTTTTACCTTCACCAAGCTCGACGACGCCAAGGGCATCGACAAGTTCTTAGGCAAGCGTAAGGGCGCGGTAAAGGCGCTGGTCATCGGCGGTGGGCTTATCGGGGTCAGCGCCACCGAGGCGCTGGTGCGGCGAGGGGTGAAGGTTACCATCGTCGAGATGAAGGACTGGATTTTGAATACCCTCCTCGATGAGGAGGTCGCCGAATTAGAAGCGAAAGCTCTCCTTGATGCCGATGTCGAAATCATAACCGGTCATACCGTAGCCAGGATAAACAAGGATAAATCGGGCGCGGTCGCTGGCGTTGAGCTTGACGATGGCAAGGCCGTTGACTGTGACCTGGTCGTCGTCGCCATCGGGGTGACACCTCGATTAGAGCTGGCTGACGGCCTTAATACCAACCGCGGCATCGTCGTCGATAGGCATATGCAAACATCCCAACCCGATGTCTATGCCTGCGGGGACGTCGCTGAGGCCTACGACTTCGTTTATAACGAGAATCGGGTCACCCCCGTCTGGCCCAACGCCTACGTGGGGGGAAGGGTGGCTGGGCAGAATATGGCTGGCGGTGAGGCGGAATACCAGGGCGGGACGGCCATGAACTCGCTGAAGTATTTCGGGGTCAATATCGTCTCGGCGGGGATGATAAGCGCCCCCGATAAGAGCTACGACGTTGTTAGCCAGCGGGGCGATGGCATCTACAAAAAGGTAATACTAAAGGACGGACTGGTCAGGGGGCTGGTCTTTGCCGGCGACATCGAGAAGTCGGGCATAATCTATAACCTGATGAAGGACAAGGTAAAAGTCGACGGCTTTAAAGACGAGCTGGTCAGCGACGACTTCGGGCTGGCTACACTGCCCGAGGAAATCTGGCGCGCCCGACTGGCGACTCAAGAGATAGGTGCTGGAGAATAGCCATGAGAGACATCCGCGAGATAAATAATCCTCGAAACGATAATAAGGTCATTGACGCCTGTTCTATTTTCGGCGCCATGGATACCACGGGGCGGCGCTTTTCGGGGGAGGGCGTCATTCGGGCCACGGCCAATATGCGCGACCGCGGTAACGGGCTGGGGGGCGGTTACGCCGTCTACGGCCTGTATCCGGACTACACCGAGCAGTACGCCTTCCACATAATGTATTTGAGCGAGCAGGGGCGGCGGGACACCGAGGCCTATATCAAGGAGAACTTCAACCTGGTGGCCGAGGAAGAGGTGCCGACGCAGCCGATTCCCCAGATTGAAAAACCGCCGCTGGTACGGCGCTACTTCCTTGACATAAACACGGATAGACTCGGCGAGCTGGCCGAGGACGACTATATCGTGGACAGGGTGATGACCATCAACACCAAGCTGGGCGACAGTTTCGTCTTTTCCAGCGGCAAGGACATGGCCGTCTTCAAGGGGGTGGGCTACCCCCAGGATATCGCTGATTACTTCTGTTTGGAGCAGTACCAGGGCTACCTCTGGACGGCGCATGGGCGTTTCCCGACCAACACCCCGGGCTGGTGGGGTGGGGCGCACCCCTTCTCCATACTGGACTGGACGGTCATCCATAACGGCGAGATCTCATCCTACGGCATCAACCGCCGTTACTTGGAGCAGTTCGGCTACCACTGCACCATGCAGACCGATACCGAAGTGGTGGCCTACGCCGTCGACCTGCTCATACGCAGGCAACATTTGCCCTGGGAGATAACGGCCGAGATACTGGCGCCGCCCTTCTGGGATTCTATCGAGCGTATGCCAAAAGACGAGCAGGCGTTGGCGCGGGCGCTGCGCCAGGTCTACGGCAGCCTGCTTCTCAACGGGCCCTTCGCCGTCATTATCGCCCGCCACGGGGAGATGGTGGGGCTTACCGACCGAATACGACTACGCCCGCTAACCGTCGGTGAGAAGGGCAATATGCTCTACATCTCCTCAGAGGAGTCGGCCATAAGGCTTATCTCCCCCGAGCTGGATAAAGCCTGGATACCTATGGGCGGTGAGCCCGTTATCGGCAGGCTCAAGACTGCGAGCGAACTAACCGCCGCGGAGGCGAAATAATGCTGACCAAGAGGATTATACCCTGCCTGGATGTCAAGGACGGGCGCGTGGTAAAGGGCAAGAGCTTCGTCCAGCTGCGCGACGCCGGCGACCCGGTGGAATTGGCCGATTTCTACTACAAAGAAGGCGCTGATGAGCTGGTCTTCCTCGACATCACGGCCACGCCCGAGGGGCGTGACACTATGGTCGAGGTCGTCGAGCGCATCTCGGAGAAGGTCTTTATGCCGCTGACGGTGGGTGGCGGCCTGCGCAACATCACCAATATGAGGCGGATGCTGCTGGCGGGGGCGGACAAGGTCTCCATCAACACCGAGGCGGTGGTTACGCCAGCTATCATCAGCGAGGGCGCCGAGAAGTTCGGCAGCCAGTGCATCGTGGTGGCCATTGACGCCAAGAGGACGAACGGTAAACCTAAGTGGGAGGTCTATACCAACAGCGGGCAAAAGCCCACGGGCCTTGACGCCCTGGAATGGGCCAGGAGAGCGGTTGAGCTCGGCGCTGGTGAGCTGCTGCTGACCAGCATGGATGCCGACGGCCACCAGACGGGCTACGACAACGAGCTGAACCGCGCCGTCTCCGAGGCGGTGAGCGTGCCCGTAATTGCCAGCGGCGGCGCCGGTGCCCCCGAAGACCTTTATAAGGCACTGGTCGAGGGCAAGGCGGATGCCGTGCTTGCCGCCAGTATCTTTCACTACGGCACCTACTCCATCAACGATATCAAGCAGTACCTCTCCCGGAAGGGCATCCCCATGAGGATGTCGGGAGGATGAGACGATGAAGACCTATCTAGCGCCCAAGTTTTTGATAAAGCGGGACCCCGACCTCTGTATCAACTGCAAGGTCTGCGTCAACCAGTGCACCTTCGATGCCCAGTACCACGACCTCGAAGACGATGAGGTCAAGAGCCGCTCTGAAAACTGCGTTGGCTGCCACCGCTGCGAGCTCTTTTGCCCGACGCAGGCGCTGACCATCATCCGCAACCCGCAGGAATACCGCGAGAACTATAACTGGCGGCCCGAGGTCGTCGAAGACATCTTGAAGCAGGCGGAAACGGGGGGACTGCTGCTCACCGGCATGGGTAACGACAAGGGGCAGCGCGTATACTGGGACCACCTGCTGCTCAACGCCAGCCAAGTCACCAATCCCTCCATCGACCCCCTGCGCGAACCCATGGAGCTGACCACCTGGCTGGGCAGTAAGCCCGACAAACTCGATATAGATGCCAAGAACCGAAAACTGAAGACGAAGCTGGCACCCCAGGTCAGAATAGAGGTGCCCGTGATGTTCTCCGCCATGTCCTACGGGGCGGTGAGCCTAAACGTGCACACCTCACTGGCCCGGGCGGCCACCGAGATAGGCACTTTGTGGAATACCGGAGAAGGCGGGCTGCACCCCACCCTCTACAAATACGGCAAAAACACCATCGTCCAGGTGGCTTCGGGGCGCTTCGGCGTCCAGGCCGATTACCTGAACGCGGCCAGGGTGGTCGAGATTAAGATAGGACAGGGAGCCAAGCCGGGCATCGGCGGGCATCTCCCTGGTGAGAAAGTGAGCCCCGAAGTATCGCTGACACGCATGATTCCCGAAGGCACGGACGCTCTATCCCCCGCCCCTCAGCACGATATCTACTCCATCGAAGACCTGGCGCAGCTCATCCACGCCCTGAAAGAGGCGACCAACTACACCAAGCCCATCTCGGTCAAGATTGCCGCCGTCCACAACTCAGCGGCCATCGCCAGCGGTATGGTGCGGGGTGGGGCTGATATCATCGTCCTCGATGGGCTGAGGGGCTCGACCGGGGCAGCGCCCAAGATTATCAGGGATAACGTGGGCATCCCCATCGAGCTGGCTCTGGCGGCGGTGGATACGCGCCTGCGTGAGGAGGGCATACGCAACCAGGCCTCCGTGGTCATCTCCGGCGGCATCAGGAACAGTGGCGACGTGGCTAAAGCCATCGCCCTTGGGGCCGACGCTGTCTATATCGGCACGGCGGCTCTCGTTGCCTTAGGCTGTCACGTTTGCCAGCAGTGCCACACGGGTAAGTGCGCCTGGGGGCTTTGCACCACCGACCTGCGCCTGACCAAGCGGGTCAACCCCGATATCGGCGCGCGTCGGCTGGCTAACCTACTCAGGGGCTGGAGTATCGAGCTCAAGGATATACTGGGGGGGTTGGGGGTCAACGCTATCGAGAGCCTGCGCGGTAACCGACTGCACCTCAGGGGCGTGGGTCTGACCGATACCGAGTTGGAAATACTGGGAGTAAGGATGGCCGGAAGCTGATGGCAAATAAAAAGAACTCCATAGTCAAGATAGACGCCAGCGGCGTTTACTACCGCGACCTCAACGACGTACTGCGGGAGACCATCGGCAACGGCACCCGCCGCATCGAATTGCGTAACGTCTACGGGCAAAGATACATCGGCACCGACTTGAATGTGCCGGTAGAGATTGAGATATTCGGTACTCCCGGTAACGACCTTGGGGCCTTTATGAACGGGCCTAGGATTACCGTCCGCGGCAACGCTCAGGACGGCTGCGGCAACACCATGAACGAGGGCGAAATAATCGTTCACGGGCACGCCGGCGATATCATCGGGCTGGCGGCCAGGGGCGGTAAAATCTTCGTCCGTGAGGACGTGGGCTACCGCGCCGGCATCCACATGAAGGAATATAAGGGGCGAAAGCCGTCGCTGGTTATCGGCGGCACCGCCCAGGACTTCGCCGGGGAGTATATGGCGGGGGGCGTCATGATTCTGCTCGGCCTGACCCTGAACAATGGCGAGCCGCATAAGGCCCGCTTTATCGGCACGGGCATGCACGGCGGCGTGATATACTTAAGGGGCAGCGTCGAAGAGCACCAACTGGGCAAAGAAGTCGGTATCGCTGAACTGGAAGAGGACGACCGCCAGGTGCTAAAAGAGCTAGTCGGCGAGTTCGCCACCCACTTCGACTATAACCCCGACGAAATAATGCAAAAGGATTTCGTAAAGCTCTTCCCGCGCTGGCTGCGGCCTTACGGCCGGCTCTATGCCTACTAGGGGGGTGGAATATGTGGCGCGTACTGATTATAGCTCAGGAAAACGAGGCAATAACCCCCCTGCGCTCCGCAATTGCCCGCCACGGCCTTGCCTGCTCCATAGTTCCCCACGGCGATGAGCTGGAAGACGAGATAATCGCCTATCGCCCCGACCTCATCTTAGTCGAGATGAACGACGACCTGACCTCGGCCAGCACTTTAGGGCTTATCGGCGAGTTCAAAGAGAGGCGGAAGTTGCCCGTCATCGCCCTGGTGGCCAGGGAGGCGTTGGCTGAGATTGACTCTGTCGACGCCGATGACTTCCTGCTCAGCCCCTACGACGGCGGCGAGCTGGTCGTGCGGATAAAGCGGCAACTCAATATAAGCAAGAACGGCGCTAGCGGCGAGCTTATCGAATGCGACGGCCTGCTCATCAACCTGGCCCGCTACGAGGTGACGCTGGAAGGCCGCATCGTCGAGCTGACCTTTAAAGAATACGAGCTGCTCAAACTGCTGGCCACCAACAGCGGACGTGTCTACAGCCGCGAGGCGCTGCTCGACCAGGTCTGGGGCTACGACTACTACGGCGGCGACAGAACGGTGGACGTGCACGTGAGAAGGCTGCGCAGCAAAATCGAGGATTCCACCCACACCTTCATCGAAACGGTACGCAACATCGGCTACCGCTTCAAGAAGAACCTCTAACTATCCCTCATTTTTAGTCGAAATTTTACACGTTTGTAATCTGCTGGAAACATTTACGGGCTACAATGGGAGAAAATGTAGGGGGGTTGCTTTTGCCCGTAAGTCCCGGTGATACCGCTTGGCTCTTAGCCTCATCGGCGCTGGTGATGCTGATGACGCCGGGGCTGGCATTGTTCTACGGCGGTATGGTGCGGCGGAAGAACATCCTCTCCACCATCATGATGAGCTTCGTCGCCCTGGGGCTGGTGGGCGTGCTCTGGGTGCTCTACGGCTACAGCCTGAGCTTCGGCGCCGACCACGCCGGTCTTATCGGCGGGTTTAACTTCCTGGGGCTGATGGGGGTGGGGCAGGAGCCGTCATCGGTCTACGCCACCACTGTGCCCCACCTGGCTTTCATGATATTCCAGGCGATGTTCGCCATCATCACCGTCGCCCTGATTACGGGCGCCGTGGTGGAGAGAATAAAGTTCAGTTCTTTACTCATCTTCTCCACCCTTTGGCTGACCATAGTCTACGCCCCCGTATGCCACTGGGTCTGGGGGGAAGGGGGCTGGCTGCTTAACCTGGGCGCCCTCGACTTCGCCGGCGGCACCGTCGTCCACATCAATGCCGGCGTTTCAGCCCTGGCCCTGGTCCTGCTCCTGGGGCGGCGGCGGGGTTTCCCCGCGCAGGCTATGGAGGCGAGCAATATCCCTCTGGTCGTACTCGGCGCGGGACTGCTCTGGTTCGGCTGGTTCGGCTTTAACGCCGGCAGCGCCCTGACCGCAGGAGGACTGGCTTCGAGCGCCTTCGTCACCACCAACATCTCGGCGGCGATGGCGGCCTTTACCTGGATGATTATTAGCTGGCTGCACCGCCGTCCTACCGTCCTCGGCACGGTTACCGGGGCTATCGCTGGATTGGCGACCATAACTCCAGCCGCTGGTTTTGTAACACCTCTGGCGGCTATCCCGATAGGCATCATGGCCGCCGTAGTCTGTTACTATATGATGCTGTTTTTTAAGACGAAACTCGGCTTTGACGACTCTCTGGATGTTTTCGCGGTACATGGTGTGGGGGGTATCCTGGGGATGCTGGCAACGGGCGTTTTTGCCAGCTTGGCGGTCAATGCCGCCGGGGCTGATGGCTTAATCTACGGGGGAGGCATGCAGCTTCTAAAGCAACTAGCCGGCATTGTGGCCGTGGGTGGCTTTGCCTTCGTGGTCACCTGGTTGCTGGGCAAGCTGGTTGATGTTACCATCGGGTTGAGAGTGCGGGAGACGGAGGAAGCGGTGGGGCTGGATATCTCGCAGCACGGCGAGAGGGCTTACGGAGGATTACTCCGATGAAATCCGGGCTTAGCCGATAGGTCAGTCGAAACAGCAGGAAGCATTGGCTGCCACTTCAAGGAGATCGTCTAGCTGCCCCTATTTTGTAACCAGAATTTAACACATTGGTAATCTGCTGGAAACAATAACGGGCTATAGTGGGGGAAAAGGGAGGGAGGTTATATTGGATGTCTATTAGTCCTGGTGATACGGCGTGGGTCATGGTTTCTTCAGCGCTTGTTCTGCTGATGACGCCTGGCCTTGCCCTCTTCTATGGAGGTATGGCCAGGCGAAAAAACCTGCTTTCCACCATCATGATGAGCTTTGCCATCATGGGCCTTATCGGTATTATCTGGGCACTCTGGGGGTATAGCCTGAGCTTTGGCTCTGATACGGGCGGTTTTATCGGCGCGTTTAATTTCCTGGGCCTTATGAACGTAGGAATGGGGCCGTCTGAAGTCTATGCCACCTCGATACCCCATCTAGTATTCATGGCTTTTCAGGGAATGTTCGCCATTATCACGGTAGCCCTGATTACTGGTGCTGTCGTGGAAAGAATCAAGTTCAGTGCCCTGATGCTTTTCTCGGTTCTGTGGATGACGCTCGTTTACGCCCCCGTGTGCCACTGGGTTTGGGGTGATGGCGGCTGGCTGAGCAGCCTGGGTGCCCTCGACTTTGCCGGTGGTACCGTTGTTCATATAAATGCTGGCGTGTCGGCACTGGCCCTGGTTATATTACTGGGCAGGCGTAAGGGTTTCCCTGGGGATATCATGGAGCCCAACAATATCCCGATGGTGGCGCTTGGCGCTGGTCTACTCTGGTTCGGCTGGTTCGGTTTCAACGCTGGTAGCGCCCTGGCTTCCAATGGTCTGGCGGCTAATGCCTTTGTCGCTACCAACCTTTCGGCAGCGGCCGCTGGCTTTACCTGGATGACAATAAGCTGGCTGCATCATCGTCCGAGCTTACTGGGTACCGTCACCGGGGCTGTTGCCGGACTGGTAGCCATAACCCCAGCCGCCGGTTTTGTAACGCCACTGGCGGGTATCCCGATAGGTATTGTGGTTTCCATTGTCGGCTACTACAGCATAGTTTTGCTTAAAAATAAACTCAAGTTTGATGATTCTCTGGATGTTTTTGCCGTTCATGGTATGGGTGGCATCTGGGGAGCC
>CAYPBF010000015.1:0-22039 GCA_964408935.1 uncultured Dehalococcoidales bacterium
TCCTTCCGCTACCTGGAGCCGGAAAAGTACCGCCATGTGGCCAAGCTCATCGCCGCCCGCCGCGCCCAGCGCGAGGAATACATCGCCCGCATCATTAAAATCCTGGAGAAAGAGCTCAAGAAGGCGGGCCTGCGCGCCGAGATCTCGGGCCGCCCCAAACATATCTACAGCATCTACCAGAAGATGAAAAGATACGAAGCCCTGGGCAAGGACTTCGACGATATCTACGACCTGCTCGCCCTGCGCATACTTGTGGGCACGGTAGCCGATTGCTACAACGTCTTGGGCGTCATCCATAGCCTCTGGCGCCCCCTGTCGGGTCAGTTCGACGACTTCATCGCCAACCCCAAGCCCAACGGCTACCAGGCGCTGCATACGGCGGTGCTCTCGCTGGGCAACGTGCCCCTGGAGGTGCAGATTCGCACCCGCGAGATGCACCACGTCGCCGAATACGGCGTGGCCGCCCACTGGCGCTATAAAGAGGGCGAGGAGAAGGACCTCCACTTCGAAGAGCGCATATCCTGGCTGCGCCAGCTCGTCGACTGGCACCGCGAGCTAGCCGGCGCTGAGGAGTTTCTGGAATCGGTCAAGACCGATATCTTCATCGACCAGGTCTTCGTCTACACCCCCAAGGGGGAGATAATCGACCTGCCTAAGGGGTCGACCCCCCTCGACTTTGCCTACCGCGTCCACACCGAGCTGGGCAATCGCTGCACCGGGGCCAAGGTCAACGGCAAGCTGGTGCCCTTAAACTATCAGCTCAACAACGGCGATGTCATCGAGATTGTGGCCTCCAAGGGCGAAAAGGGCCCCAGCCGCGACTGGCTCAACCCCCACCTCAACTATACCAAGACCTCCCACGCCCGCACCAAGATACGCCAGTGGTTCAGCCACCAGGAACGGGCGGATAACATCGAGCGCGGTCGGGAGCTTTTGGATAAAGAGATGCGTCACTTAGGCATCAGGCCCGCCGAGCGCGAAGAGCTGGCCAAGATGTTCAACTACGATAGCCTCGACGACTTCCTGGCGGCTATCGGCTACGGCGGCGTTTCCACCCACCAGATAGCCCTCAAACTATCCGCCGAACAACCTCCCCCCCAGGCTAAGCCCGAGGCCGCCCCGCCTAAGCCCCCCCAGTCAGCGGTGCGGGTGTTGGGGGTGGGCGACCTAGTCACCCATCTTGCCCGCTGCTGCCATCCCGTGCCCGGTGACAGCATCATCGGCTACGTCACCCGCAGTCGGGGGGTGACTATTCACCGCAAAGACTGCTACAATATAGTCCACGAGGATGAGAAGGAACGGCTCGTCTCCGTGCAGTGGGAGCCGACCGATTCCCTCTTCCCGGTCAACATCCTGGTCGAGGCCTGGGACCGGGTGGGGCTCATCCGCGACATAACCACCATTGTCGCTGAGGAGGGCTTGAACATCACCTCCATGACCTCGACCCCTCAGGACGGCAGCAAGGTGACGGAGAACTTTACCCTGCAGGCCAAAGACCTGGCCCAGTTGAGTCGGCTCATGGCCAAAATAGACGGTATTCGAGGGGTGATTGGCGTTTCCCGCATTGGCGACGAAGCCACCACCAAGCCGAAAACCTAGAACTCAAGGAGGAAGAGATTGCCAAACATCAAGTCAGCGGAAAAGAGGGTACGGGTAACGGAAAGAAAGCGGCTGCGCAACAAGTCGGTGCGCACCATGTGTAAGACCAACGTCACCAAGGCGGAGAGTCTTATCTTCATGGGCGATACGGCCGCTGCCCAGGAAGCGGTGGCGATAGCCATAACCTCGCTGGATAAGGCCGCTGAAAAGGGCATTATCCACCCCAATAACGCCGCCCGCCGCAAGTCGCGCCTGATGAAGAAGTACAATCAATTAGCGGCGCAGGCGCCGGCCCCGCCCCCGACCAAGCCCAAACCCAAGGCCAAAGCCAAGCCTAAAGCCAAAGCCGCCGCCGCCAAGACCAAGGCCAAACCCAAGGCGACCAAGCCCAAACCCAAGGCCAAAAAAGAAGCCAAGCCTAAGGCGACCAAGGCCAAGCCCAAAGCCAAAAAAGAAGAAGCCCCGAAAAAACTTGACTCCGAGGGCTAAAGAGAGTTATGCTCCGAGGTGCTATTTAGAGAGGAAGCATGATTCTATCTCAGTTTCAGACGGTGGGCCGCGACCTCTTCACCAAAGGGTTGGTCTCTTCCCACAGCGGGAACCTGAGCCTCAGGCTGGGGGAACGCCTTATTATTACCCGCCGCGGCAGCCGATTGAACTGCCTAGATGAAAACGACCTCATCGAAACGGGCCTAAACAAAAACGACCGCAACACCCCGCTGGCCTCGGTGGAACTGGCCGTCCACCGCGCCATCTATCGGGAAACCCCCGCCCTGGGCATCGTTCACGCCCATCCTCCCCACGCCGTCGCCCTATCGCTGACCGAGCAGGAGATTATCCCCATCGATACCGAGGGCCAGTCCATAATGGCCAAGGTGCCCGTGCTGGGCTGGGACCAGGAGGTAAAACCCGGATGCCTGGGGGAGGAAATCGCCCAGGCGCTTAAGTCAAGCCGAGTGGTTATGGTTCACGGCCACGGTACCTTCGCCATCGGCCAGCTATTGGAAGAAGCCCACAACTACACCGCCACGCTGGAAGAAAGCTGTCAGGTAATCTGCCTGCTCAAGTCGCTGCGGGGAGAGAGTGCCCCCCAAAAGGGCGTTATCCAGCAGTAGCTATCCGTAGACAGGCGTGCACCAGTCTAGGTATTTGGGATTATTACCCCTTATCACCCCGTGGTAGAGCGCTTGTAGCTTTTTGGTCACCCCGCCGATTTCCCCGTCGCCTATCTTGCGCCCGTCCACCTCGGCTACGGGGGTAATGTGGGCGGCGGTACCGGTTAAGAAGCACTCCTCGGCGCTGAAAAGCTCATCGAGCTCAATGGGCCTCTCCACCGTCTCTATACCCAGCTCCTCTTTGGCCAGCGTCATGGCCGTATCGCGGGTAATCCCTTTCAGGATGTGGTTATCGATGGTGGGCGTCACCAGCTTGCCCCCGGTCACCAGGAAGAGGTTCTCGCCGCTGCCCTCGGAGATATGTCCGTCCGGGGAGAGCATGATGGCTTCGTCATAGCCTTTCTCGAAGGCCTCGGTCTTGGCGAAGGCGTTGTTAACGTAGAGACCGGTAATCTTGGCGCTGGGCGGGATTACATTATAGTCGGGCCGCCGCCAGGAAGAGATGCTGCACTTGACCTTATCCATGTCCAGATAGGGCCCCCAGGGAAAGCAGAAGACTAGGAAATCACTCTCCAGGTCGTAGAGGCGGACGCCCAGTGACTCCGAGCTCTTGAAGGCCAGCGGGCGAATGTAAACATCTTCTTCAAAGCGGCACATCGCCACCAGCTTGACCGTTAGCTGGCAAAGCTCATCGACGCTGTGGGGCAGTTCCATCTTGAGCACGCTGGCGCCGTTCTCCAGCCGCTCGTAGTGCTCCCGGAGGCGGAAGATATATATCTGCTTCTGCTCATCGTTCCAGTTGCCCCGGATGCCCTCGAAGACAGCGGTGCCGTAGTGCAGGAAGTTGGTCATCACCGGCAGCTTGGCTTCGGCCAGAGGGACGAACTCTTTGTTTATATAGGCGTATGACGGCATTTGACTTGCTCCTTGTTAGATAGCGTCCATTATAGCCTTTAGTTTGAGGGAAGACAAGCGAGAAGAAAAAAGGGGGGTTTGCCCCCTCCCCCCAGGTTCTTCGTCCCACCCAATACCCACCCTACAAGGGTTATACCCTTATATATCTCTTATTGGGGGATACTCCACCCCGCCCCCGAGGTCTTTCGTCCCACCCGGCCCGCCCAACGAAGTCTTTCCAAGAGGGGGCTCTGCCCCCTCTTGAACTCCCCCATAGGGGACGTCAGCCTCTAACACTTCGGGGGGGTTATTAAGGGGGGCGAAACCCCCCTTAGAAAAACGTTTATAGGGCGGGTTGGTGTGGGAAGAACAGCCTGGGGAGGGGGGAAGCCCTAAAAAACGGGGTGGAGTAAAAGAGAGGCTTAAAGGGGTTACACCCCATTTAGAGTGGGTAGGGTGGGTCAGAACGACGTACGCTAACAAGGTGGGGTGAGTGGTGTCGTCCCGTCATTGAGAGGGAGTCATAAGGAGAGGCTAGCCCTTAGTAATCTCCGCCACCTTCACCGCCTTCGTCACCCATGCCGCCTCCGCGTGGTGGTGCCTTGGGGTGGGGTCGGCGGCGGGTTGGCTTGGGTGGTTTGATTGGCTGGGGCGGCCCCGCCTTCTTCTTTTCCTCGCCGTAGTAGAGCTTGATGTGCGGCCAGGGGATTTCAATACCTTCGTTGTCGAAGGCTATCTTTATTCTCCGCCTCAGTTCGCCTAAGACAGCCCATTGCTGCATCGGCCTGGTGTCACCAACGGCTCGGATAATAATGCCCGAATCGCCGAATTCCTCAACCCGCAGCAGCCAGGGCGTCTCCGAGATTATTTTATCTTTCCAGTCGGGGTCTTTGGCCATATCCTCCCAGGTTTTCTTAACAAGCTCCATTACCCGGTCGAGGTTCTCTTTATAGGCGACGCCGACCTCGAAGAAGGCCCGGGAAATCGAGCGGGTATAGTTAGAGGAGACCCTGATTTCGCCGTTGGGAACGACATGCAAAATCCCCTTAAGGTCTCTGAGCACGGTCCGCCGTAGCCCTAGCTCCTCCACGTTGCCGGTTATATCGGCGACCTTAACGATATCGCCGACGTTGTAGTGGTCTTCCATCATAATAACGAAGCCGCCGATAAAGTCCCGTATCGAGTTCTGGGCGGCAAAGCCGATGGCGATGCCAGCCACGCCAGCGCCGGCGAGCAGCGGGGTAATATCCACATTCAGCTCGGAGAGAATCATGAAGAAGGCAACGGTAAGTAGAAATATACCAATGGCCTGGGTGATGACCCTGCCCAGCGTCTTTGACCGCTGGTTTATGTACCCCTTGGTGCGGCGCCTCTTGACTTTCTGGACGACATAGCGCCGCACGAAAATAGGCATTATCATGCCCAGTATCTTATAGATGAACCACCCCACCACAAGAATGGCCACGATGCGGATGCCGTGCGCCAGGAACCAGTCGCCTATCGCCCCCATGGTCGGGCCCAGGTCCACGTCGTAGAAGGTGACGGCCACGGCTGCTACACCGAGACCTAGAATAATGCCGCCGATAATGGCGATAACCAACCTAACCATCCTTCTCACCCTGTCCCTTTGCTCTTCCAACTGGTCGGGCGCCAGCTTTCTCACAATCCAGGGCGACCAGCGCCACAGTAGGAAGAAGAGGATAACGCCGACGGCGGTGGCGACAACTATCCATATCCCTTTATCCATAAACTGTTCTGCCATAAAAACCGTCACTCCCTAACAGTTTTTAGTATTATAACACTAGTTCTGCGTTATGAGAACAGTGTATAATTAGCTTAGCGAAAGTAGGGGGTGAGCCATGCTGGAGAAGATTTCAACGGAAACCATAGAAGCTATCTTTGACGCCCTGCCTGTAGATATAACCTTCGTCGATAAGGACGACACCGTCCGCTACTACAGCCGCCACGACGACCGCATCTTCCGCCGCACGCCGGCCATCATTGGCCTCAAGGTGCAAAACTGCCACCCCAAGCAGAGTATCGATAAGGTCAACGAGGTCGTCGCCGACCTGAAATCGGGTAAGCGAAAGGTCGCCGAGTTCTGGATTGACCTTAAGGGGCAGAAGGTCTATATCCGCTATTTCCCGGTTAAGGACAAGGCAGGCAACTACCTGGGCATCGTCGAGGTCAGCCAGGACATCACCGAGATTCAGAAGATAAAGGGCCAGAGGAGGCTTTTGGATTAGTATGAGCGATGTAGAAAAAGCCGTCAATTGCTTCGAGCAGGGCTTTAATTGTTGCCAGGCGATGCTTTCCACCTACGGCCCCCGCTTCGGCCTGGACCGTGAGCTGGCGATTAAGCTCGCCAACGGCTTTGGCGGCGGCATCGGCCACCAGGGCGAGACCTGCGGGGCGGTGACGGGGGCTATCATGGTCATCGGGCTTAAACACGGCGCAACTCTAGCCGATGATAAGGACTCCTCGGATAAGACCTACGAGCTGGTAGAAAGATTCCTGGAAGCATTTAAGACCCGTCACGGCTCGACCCTCTGCCGAGAGCTGCTCGACTGCGATATCAGCACTCCCCAAGGCTTGCAGGCTGCCAGGGAAAAGGGGCTTTTTGAAGAGCGTTGCCCCAACTTTGTCAGGGCTTCGGCGGAGATTTTGGAAGAGATACTATAATCTCTTTCCTCTCCGCCCCGTCTCCCTGAGGAAAAAGGTGGGTATTACGGCGCCCACGGTAAGCGCCGTCACCACCAGAAAGCCTATAGTGTAGGCCTGTCCCGTGCCCGCGGACATGATGGGTGATATCAAAAACAGCGGTACGGTAACGCCCCCGATGGCATGCGCCGCTATCATCAGCCCGGTGGTGCCGCCCACGTGTTCGTGGCCGATTTCGGGCAGTTCCAGCGGCAGTGTCAACAGTATCGGCGGCAGGGTGCCCACGCCCAAGCCCCCCACAAAGACCAGAATCCAAGTGGCCGCGCTGGGGGCCAGCTGCCAGGCGAAGAAGAGGCTGACCGGTATGGTAACGGCGGCGGCATAGATAAAGGGCTTCCTTAAGCCCAATCGGTCGGAGAGGGCGGGGACGATAAGGTTGCCCACAATCCCGCCTATAGTGAGCAGGGCGGTGATGGCCCCCGCCGTGGCTGGGGTGATGTTATGAATCAGCTCCAGCGCCTCGGGGAAGTTGCCCGAAAAAACGGTGAACATCCCCATAAAGAGGAAATATATCAAGAAGACGAGCCGAATGTTGCGGCTGCGTAGCCCCCTCTTGATGCCCGAAATCATGGGCGGCATCTTTATGGTTACCCCCTTGGGGGCGTTGCGGGCCAGTAGGGCCCAGAGGCAGGCGACCACCAACGTGATGATGCCGACAACGGTAAAGGCCGTCTGCCAGTCTTTAAAGAGGGGGGCGGTAACAAGCCCCAAGCTCAGCCCGAAGCCGATAGACATGGTATAGATTCCGGCGGCGAAGCCAGCCTGCTTGGGCGGGAACCAGATGGCCACCAGCTTGGGCAGGTTGGACATCGAGCCGTAGGCGGCCATGCCCACCAGGCACATCAGGATAAACATGACCTCGAAGTTGGGGGCAAAGGCGCGGGACAGACCCCCCACCCCGCCCAGAAAGGCAGCGATGGTCACCACCTTCCTGATGCCGAAACGGTCGGCGGCGGAACCCGCGGTGATGGCACACCAGATGCCCATCATCACGGGCGCGGTGAATATCATGGTGTACTGCATGTGGCTCAGGTTGAGGTCGGCAGTAAGGCGGGAAGCCAGCGACGGTACCAGAAACCAGGACCAGTAGAGGCAAAGCAGCGTTAGCCAGGCTATGCCCAGGATAACCCAGCGGTATTTGGGGTATCTTTCCACTTCGGTGCTCAAAGCCCACGCGTCCGTTTCTAGGCAAAAGGGGGCCGTGGTTAAAAGTGCGTTAAATTTGAGGATATATCAAAGCGAGGCTGGCTGTCAATTTTGCCTGGCTAGCGCGAAAGGCTCGGCGTGTTCAAGGTATAGCCGTCCCCGCCCTCGTCGAAGATGTCCTTGAGCTTCAACGTCCGCCCCGTCTGGATGGCGCTGAAGCCGTACTTCTTACGGATGCGGTCGATGGCCTTGTTCAACTGCTCCTGCCGCTGGGCGGAGCCGTCCATCATCTCCAGCTGCCGTCCCGCCTCCACCAATTCCGAGACCCCGATACCGATGAGGCGCACCGCCCGCTTCTCCCCGCTAAGCTCTTTTTTGAGCAGCCTTTGCCCCGTCTCGAAGATGACCTGGTCGCTGTCCGTGCTCTGGCCCAACGTCTTGCGGCGGGTGACGGTGGTGAAGTCCCCGTATCTCAGCTTCAGTGTCACGCAACGCGCCCGCTTGTTCCGGGAACGCAAGTCAGCGCCCACCCTCTCCCCCAGGTAGCGCAGCGTCGATTCCAGGCGTGCGCTGTCCCTGATGTCCTTGGCGAAGGTAGTCTCGCGGCTGGTGGACTTGGCGGCGGCGGGGGGCTCGACCTCTCTATCATCAATACCCTTGGCGAAGCGCTGTAGAACCTCACCAGACGCGCCAAAATGGCTTTTCAGGGCTTTCAGGGGCATGGCCGATAGTTTGCCTATGGTATCTATTCTCAGGCTCTTTAATTTTGGCTCTGTTTTCTTGCCTATTCCGGGCAGCTTGGCGATGGGCAGCGGCGCTAGGAATTCAGCCTCCTCCCCCTCCCCCACCTCCAAAAGCCCGTCGGGCTTGCTCATGTCGGAGGCGACCTTGGCCACTATCTTGCCGCTGGCGATGCCGACGGAGGCGTTGATGCCCAGTTCCTTCTTGACGCGCCGCTTTATCTTGAGCGCCATCTTTTTGACCGAGCCGTGAATAGACTCAAAACCGGTGGCGTCGAGGTAGGCTTCGTCAAGCCCCATCGGCTCTAAGTAAGGAGAAAAGTCGGCCAGTATCTCCATGAACTTACGGGAGGCCTCGCGGTATTTGGTGAAGCTGCCTTGTATGAAAATCGCCTGCGGGCAGAGGCGGCTGGCGGTGACCAGGGGCATGCCCGAATGTAAGCCAAAGGCCCGCGCTTCGTAGGAGGCGGCCGCCGCCACCCCCCGCCCCTCCGGTCTGCCCCCGACGACGACGGGCTTGCCCCGGAGGCTGGGGTCGTCAACCTGTTCCACCGAGACGAAGAAGGCGTCGAGGTCGATATGCATGATACGGCGCGCCATGACTTACATTCTATCTACCTTGATTGCCTTAAAGGGGCAGGCCCGGGCGCAGTCGCCGCAGCCCTGGCAGAGAGAGGGGTCGGGCAGGGGTATCTCGTAGGGGGCTTCCTGCTTGAGGAGCTGGTGGGTGCAGGCCAGCGCCGCCGTGCAGATTCCGTCCCGGCATTTGGGGGGAGAGCATTTCTTAAAATCAATCAGGGCCACCTTATTCGGCATCGGTTCTGGTTGGCCTTTCCCTATACGCCTCTATTATAGCGCAACGGGCCGATTTATGGCTTAATCGAACTCGGGGTCGGGCGGGGGCGGCATGGCCTGCATCCAGTAGGGATAGAGGGGCATGGGCTTAGTCATCTCGTCGAGCCTGGCCATCTCTTCGGGGCTCATCTCCCAGTCCACCGTCTTCAGGTTGTCGGCCAGTTGCTCGGGAGTGCGCGCGCCGATGATGACTGAGGATACCCCATCCTTGGCCAGCAAATAGTTGAGCGCCGCTTGGGCGATGGTGGCTTTATGCGCCTTGGCGATCTTTTCCAGCTCATCAACTATATAGAAGCCCTTCTCCTCGTCGACCTGCAGGAAGCTCGGCTGCGGCCCGCTCAAGCGGGTGCCCTTGGGCTGGGGCTTGCCGCGCCGGTATTTGCCGCTCAGGAAACCGCCGAAAAGAGGGCTCCAGACCAGTATGCCCAGCCCCTGGTCCAGGCAGAGCGGTATCATCTCGTTTTCCAGCTCCCGCGCCAGCAGCGAATAGAGCGATTGCAGCGTGACGAACCTCTCCCAGCCGCGCTTGTCGGAGATGGCCAGTGCCTTCATCAGCTGCCAGCCCGAATAGTTGGAACAGCCGATGTAGCGTACCTTGCCCCAGCGCACCAGGTCGTCCAGGGCGCGTAACGTCTCCTCGAATGGCGTATCGGGGTCGAAATTGTGCACCTGGTATAGGTCGATATAATCAGTACCCAGCCGTTTCAGGCTGGCGTCGCAGGCCTCAAGGATATGGTGGCGGGAAAGCCCGACATCGTTGACCCCCCGTCCCATCTTGCTCCGACACTTGGTAGCCAGGATAATGTCCTTCCTTCGTTTGCCCAGCGCTTTGCCCAGCAGCTCCTCGGAGAGCCCGCGGGAGTAGACGTCAGCGGTGTCGAAGAAGTTTATCCCCGCCTCCAGCGATATATCCACCAGCCTGGTGGCCTCCTTCAGTCCCAAGGCGCCGACATTCTGAAAGAAGCCCCGCCCCCCAAAGGTCATCGTGCCCAAACAGAGCGCGGAGACCTGAATACCGGTGTTGCCCATAAAACGCATCTTCATTTTGGCTCTCCTTTGTACGGTTATTATTCCTCTCCGCCCCGGGAGATAAATTCCTTAACCCGCCGCTCGAAGACGGGCCGCTTCAGCAGCACGCGCCGCCCGCAGCCCAGGCACCGGATACCGATATCCGCCCCCAGCCTCACCACCCGCCACTGGTCGCCGCCGCAGGGGTGTGGCTTTTTGAGGCGCACGATGTCCCCCAGTTTTATCTCCATAACCATGTGAAACTCCGGTGTTAAGGTGAGCTTTATTTCTTGCGTTTGCGGGCCAGGTGCTTAATCTCGTCCCGCAGCGAAAGGGCCACCTGACGGGCGGCCTGGGCGAAGTCCCGCCGCTTGGAGGCGTAGATAATCTGCCGCGACGAGTTGAATATGGCTCCCCCTCCCCAGCTATCGATACCGTTCTGGACGGCGGCGGCCAAATCCCCTCCCTGGGCGCCGATACCGGGTATCAAGAGCAGCATCTTGGGGTGGTTGTGCCTTATCAGCTTCAGCTCTTCGGGGTTGGTGGCGCCCACCACCAGCCCGATGTTATGGCCCTTGCCCTTCTTGTTCCACTGCTCGGCCTTGAGGGCGACGATTTCGAAGAGGGGCACCTCTTTGCCGTCCAGTATAAAGGGCAGGCTCTGGAAGTCGGCGCCGCCCGGGTTAGAGGTGCGGCAGAGGACGAATACGCCCTTCTCCCAGTAGTCGAGGAAGGGCTCTATGGAGTCGAAGCCCATGTAGGGGTTTACGGTGACGGCGTCGAAGCCGTGTATGGTAAACATGGCCTTGGCGTAGGCCTTGGAGGTGTTGCCGATATCGCCCCGCTTGCAATCGCCAATGATGGGGATGTTCTTGGGTATGGCCTTGATGGTGCGCTTTAGACTTTCCATCCCCTTGTCCAGTGCTTCGTAGAAGGCGATGTTGAGCTTGTAGGCGCAGACCAGGTCGGACGTTGCCTTGATAATCTCCTTGTTGAACTTGGAGACGGCCATCCCCTCTCGCATCAGCTCCGGGTCGGGGTCGAGCCCGATGCAGAGCAGGCTCTGGTTCATCTTCATGGCGTTCTTTAGCTTTTCGTTGAAACTCACCGTTTTATCCCCCTGCGTTGATAATAGCAATCAAGGGCGGTCAGGTCAAGAGTCGAATTGTTGATTCTTTCGACTCAATGCTATAATTATCTCCAATATGGACTACCAGCAGGCCCTGGACTACATAGACGGCTACACCGACTACGAGAAGATAGGCATGCCCCACGACCCCGCCTTCTACGACCTGAGGCGCGTCGACGAGCTTTTGTCCGTCCTGGGAAACCCCCAGAGAAAAGCGGGCTCGGTGCACATCACCGGCACCAACGGCAAGGGCAGCGTGGCCGTTATGATAGCAGCTGCCCTCACCGCCGCTGGCTACCCCACCGGGCTTTACACCTCCCCCCACCTCCACAGCTGGCGGGAGAGAATCAGGGTGGACGGTGAGATGATTTCCGAGTCCGAGCTGGCCGAGCTGGTCACCGAGCTTAAGCCCTATGTGGAAGAGGTAAACCAGCGGGCCACCTACGGCGAGCTGACCACCTTCGAGTTCCTCACCTGTATGGCCTTCGCCTATTTCGGCAAGAAGGGCGTTAAGTTTCAGGTGCTGGAGGTGGGGATGGGGGGCAAGTTCGACGCCACCAGCGTCATTACCCCTCTGGTGTCTATTATCACCACCATCGGCCTCGACCACACCGACGTATTGGGCGACACCATTGCCCAAATCGCCGCCGAAAAGTGCGGCATCATCAAGCCCGATAGCACCGTGGTCGTTTCTCCCCAGCCCCCCGAAGCGGCTAAGGTAATCGAGCAGACCTGCGCCGAGCGCGGGGCCGAACTGATAAAAGTGGGCAAAGACATTAGCTGGCAGGCTCTCGCTGCCGACCTGGACGGGCAGCGCTTCAAGGTCAGGGGTCGTAAGGGCGAATATGAGCTTTCTATCCCTGTCCTCGGCGAGCACCAAATGGTCAACGCCGCCACCGCTGTCGCTGCGTTGGAGGTCTTAGTCGAAAAGGGCTTCTATATCCCCGCCGACAAAATCGCTAGAGGCTTCTCTAAAGTCGAGTGGCCCGGGCGCTTTCAGGTGCTGCGCCGCAACCCGCCCCTGGTCGTTGACGGCGCCCATAACATCGACGCCGCCCGCAGCCTGAAAAAAGCTCTTAAAGAGTACTTCGACTTCGAGAAAGCGATTCTGGTCATGGGCGCCTCGGACGATAAGAACATAGAGGGCGTTATCGCCGAGCTGGCCCCGCTTTTCGATAGAGTCATCGCCACCCGTTCCCGCCACCCCCGGGCCATGGCCCCCAACCCCCTGGTCGCCGAGTTCGCCCGCCATGGTATAAAGGCCCGCATCGCTGAGGACGTCCCGGCGGCGCTCTCTCAGGCGCTGGCTTTGGCGGGAGAAAAGGACCTCGTCTGCCTGGCGGGCTCGCTCTTCATCGTCGGCGAGGCCATAGAGGCCGCGAGCCAAATTTTGCCTTGATGTGCCCGATTACGTTAAAATAAAGAATACACCCATGAGGTTAATGTATGCCTACCTATGAGTATGAGTGTGATGATTGCCATCACCGCTTTGAGAAGAAGCAGAACTTTGACGCCAAGCCCATGGCCAAGTGCCCCCAGTGTGGGGGCAAGCTGCACCGCGTCTTCCACCCCGCCCCGGTTATCTTTAAGGGGAGTGGTTTCTACGTCACCGACAACCGCCAAAAGCCCCCCGATATGGGTAAGGGCGAGTTCAAGTCGGACGACGGGGGCAAGGAAAAGAAGAAGTGAAAGCCCTCCTGCAAAGAGTCACCAGCGCCTCGGTAACTGTTGACGGAGAGGTGGTGGGCAAAATAGGGCGGGGGCTGGTGGTCTTTGTTGGCGTTGCCGAGGGCGACGAGCCTGATGATGCCGATTACCTGGTCAACAAGCTGGTAAACCTGCGCATCTTCGCCGACGAGGCCGAGAAGTTCAACCTCTCCGCTTTAGATATCAAGGCCGAGCTACTTTTGGTGAGCCAGTTCACTCTGCTCGCTGACGTTAGAAAAGGGCGCCGCCCCAGCTTTACCGAAGCCGCCCCGCCAAACCAAGCCGAGGCGCTTTTCGAGCACTTCGTTAGTGGGGCCAAAGCTACCAGCCTCAAGGTAGAAACGGGCCGTTTTCAGCAGTACATGCAGGTAAAAATCCACAACGACGGCCCGGTGACCATCATGCTCGACAGCCGCGAACGGCGTTAATCTATTGGTTGCAAATATTTGTAATTGCGAAACCTTGCAATAACCGAAAACCCCTGCTATAATAGCTTCCGTGACTCATTCTCATTCCGGAGATATCGTTAAAACGCTGACCGAGGAGGGCTATCGGCTTACCCCCCAGCGGTTGATGACCATTGCCGCCATCGAGCGCAGCGACGGCCATATCAGCGCCGAGGAAATCTACGCCCAGGTGGTGGCCAAGTACCCCCACGTCAACATCTCTACGGTATACCGCACCCTGGAACTGCTCAAGAAGCTGGGGCTGGTCACCGAGACCGACTTCGGCGAGGGTCGGGTGCGCTACCACCCGGTGGGCAAGGGCCATCACCATCACTTAGTCTGCCAGGAGTGCGGCGACATAACCGACCTCGACGAGACGGTGCTTACCCCCCTCAAAGAGGACTTGCTCCGGGAGTACGGCTTCAGGGCCGACCTGAGGCATCTGGCCATCTTCGGGCGCTGTGGGAAGTGTAAGGACTAAATTTTTTTGACTGGTTATTGCATCCAGTTGCAATTGCATATAATTGAAAGGAGAATAAGATGCACATTCCAGACGGATTCCTCAACGTAGCCACGGTGGCCACCACCGCCGCCGTGTCGGCGGGGGGTATCGGTGGGGCGGTGAGGATAGTGGGCAAGAAGCTGAAGGAAAAACAGGTGCCTTTGATGGGCATACTGGCCGCCTTCATCTTTGCTGCCCAGATGCTCAACTTCCCCGTGGCAGGAGGCACCTCGGGGCACGTTATCGGCGCCGCCCTGGCAGCGATACTGCTCGGCCCCTGGGCGGCGGTTTTAATCATGAGCTGCGTGCTCATCGCCCAGTGCCTCATCTTCCAGGACGGGGGCTTGCTGGCGCTGGGGGCCAACATCTTCAACATGGGCATCGTCGCCAGCTTCAGCGCCTACTACATCTACAAGCTGGTCACCTGGCTGGCGGGCACCAACCGCCGGGGCACCCTCATCGGCGGCTTCGTCGCCGCCTGGTTCTCGGTGTTCCTGGCCTCCATCTTCTGCGCCATCGAGCTGGCGGCCTCGGGCTCTTCCCCATTCGGGGTGGTGCTGCCGGCGATGGCCGGCGTTCACGCCCTGATTGGCATCGGTGAGGGGCTGATTACCGGGGCGGTGCTCGTCCTGGTGCTGGCTACCAGAGCCGACCTTTTGCAGCTACAACGTGCTTATAAAGGGGGTTAAAAGTTATGAAATCGAAGTGGTGGCTGATTGCATTAGCTATTTGCCTGGCGGTGGCCTGCCTGGCGCCGCTGGCTTCGTCGTCACCCGACGGGCTGGAGAGGGTGGCCGAGGACGAAGGCTTTATCGGGCTGGGGGAAGACGCCCCCTACCAGGTTATCGCCGACTACGTCTTTCCCGGCATTGAAAACGAGGCCCTGGCCACGGTACTGGCTGGTATCACCGGAACCCTGGTCCTCTTCGGCGCCGCCTACGGGGTAGCCTGGCTGATAACAATAAGAAAGAGGCAAACGGCCTGACATTATCAATAGTCAAAAGGTGGGGATGTGAAACATAGCTTTCTCGACCAGTACAGCGAGGGGAACAGCCTCATCCATCGGCTCGACCCGCGCACCAAGCTGATTACTACTCTGGTCTTCATCTTGGTGGTGGTGCTCACCCCCATGGGCCGATGGGAAGCTTTCGCCCTCTACTTCGTCATGGTGGCCACGCTGATTATCATCTCGCGGGTGCCCGTCCTCTACGTCCTTAAGCGCTCGCTGGTAATCATACCCTTCGTCCTCCTCATCGCCATCTTCATCCCCTTCTTTAAGGGAGGGGAGGTGGCCGGCAGCTACAACATCGGCTTCTGGGAGGTCACCGTCACCCACAGCGGCATCCAGCTGTTTTTAAATATCCTGGCCAAGGCCTGGCTGTCCATACTGAGCCTGATTCTGCTCACTGCCACCACCCGCTTCTCCTCCCTGCTCAGGGGTATGGAGCAGATGCGCCTGCCCCGCGTCATGGTGATGATACTGTCCTTTATGTACCGCTATATCTTCGTCCTCGTCGACGAAGTAATGCGCATGAAGCAGGCGCGGGACAGCCGCAACCTGGGCGGCGGGCGCCTAAGGCAAATACGCACCGTGGGCAATATGATAGGCACCCTCTTTATCCGCAGCTACGAGCGCGGCGAGAGGGTCTACGCGGCCATGATGGCACGTGGCTTCGACGGGCAGACGCGCACAATGGATAGCCCCGTCTTCGGGCAGCGGGACCTGTTCTTCGTTGTTATCCTCGGCCTGGTCCTGGCCCTGGCGTTAGTCTTAAACCTGTGGTATCTATAAGGAGCGATTTGGAAGAGATAATAAAGGTCGATAACCTCAGCTTCGGCTACCCCGACGGCCAGCCCGCGCTGAGCGGCGTCAGCCTGGCCGTGCACCGGGGGGAGACGGTGGCCCTTATCGGCCCCAACGGGGCGGGCAAGTCCACGCTGCTGCTGCACTTCAACGGCATCCTCCACAGCAACGGCGCCGTCAGGGTGATGGGCAGGGCGGTCAACGACAAGAACCTCAAGTGGGTGCGGGGTCGGGTGGGACTAATCTTCCAGAACCCCGACGACCAGCTCTTCTCCCCGACGGTCTTTGACGACATCGCCTTCGGCCCTCTCAATATGGGCTACGATGAGGCCAAAGTCCGCGAGCTGGTGGTTAAGTCCCTGGACTGGGTGGGGATGGGGGGCTACGAAAAGCGTTCGCCCCACCACCTCAGCCTGGGCGAAAAGAAGCGTATCGCCATAGCTACGGTACTGGCTATGAGCCCCGAGGTGCTGGTCATCGACGAACCGACCAGTAACCTCGACCCGGGGAGCAAGTGGTCGCTCATCGAGTTACTTAAGGGGTTGGAGATAACCAAGGTCATCGCCTCCCACGACCTGGAGTTGGTCGAGGCGCTCTGCCCGCGGTCGGTTATTCTCGATGGCGGAGAGGTGGTCGCCGACGGCGCTACCGCTGAAATCCTGGCCGACGAAGGCCTGCTGGCGGCTCACGGGCTGGCCCGTCACAGGCCGTCGGGATAAAGCTCTACTGCTCCCGCTTGAGGGCAACGCTGCCCTTGGCCAGCCTCATCGTCGTTCCCGATTCCACCTTGATGACGATGCTATCCTCGCTGACGCTTTCAATCACCCCGTAGATGCCGCCGGCCGTAATCACCTTATCCCCCTTCCTCAACTCCTCCATCATCTGCTGGTGCTCTTTCTGTCTCTTGCGCTGGGGACGAATCATGAGGAAATAGAACAGGGCGAAAATCAGCACCAGAAAGACAATCATGTAGATGGTGCTGGTGCTACCGCCGCCCTCGGCGTCGGTGGGGTAACAGCCGCCCAGCAGCGCCATAGTGGCGAGCACGGCGACAATCAGCGCTAGACTCAGAATTTTGGACCGCTTCATTTTGCCTCCTCTGCTAGTTTAACCTTCCCTTGTGCCCTGGAGCGACCAGGGGCTTGTTTTCTCGACTTTTATTTCTATCAGTTTTCCCCGACATTCGCGGCTGTCGGTAAAGAATACCAGTTTATCGCTCCGCGTGCGCCCAAACCACCTCCCCCCCTTTTCCCCCTCCACCAAAACCTCGACCGTTTGGCCCTTGAGGCGGGCGTTGATGGCGGTGGCGATTTTCTCCTGTAAAAGTTCGATGTGCTTCTTACGCCGCTTCTTTTCGGTGGGGGGAACGTCGTCGGCCAATTTCCTGGCGGCGAAGGTCCCCGGCCGCGGCGAATAAGCGGCTATATGGACTGTATCAAAATTTAGCTCGGATAGCAAGTCGGCCGTCTCCTGGAACTGCTTTTGGCTCTCACCGGGAAAGCCGAGCAGGACGTCCGTGCTCAGGGCGACGTTGGCTATCTGGGCCCTTATCTGGCCGACCAGCCGGCGGTAGTGTTCGGCGTCATAGCCCCGCCCCATCGCCTTCAGGATGGCGTCGCTCCCCGACTGGACGGGCAGGTTAAGCTGCTCGCAGACCTTGTCCAGCGCCGCCACCGCCTCAATGAGCCTCGGGCTCATGTCCTTGGGGTGGTTGGTCAGGAATCTTATCCGCCAGAGCCCCTCGATGCCGTTCAGCTCGTAGAGTAAATCGGCCAGCTCTGGTTTGGAGGGCAAGTCGTGGCCGTAGGAGTCAACGTTCTGTCCCAGCAGGGTGACCTCTTTAGCCCCCCGCCCTACCAGTTCTTTCACCTCGGCCACGATTTCGGCGGGCGTTCGGCTCTTCTCTCTACCCCGTCGGTAGGGAACGATACAATAGCTGCAGAAGTTGTCGCACCCCTGAATAATGGGCACGTAGGCGGCTACGTTCGGCTCTTCGGGGAGGGGTGGCTCGGGGGGGCTTTCCAACCACTGGGGATATTCGCCGGGCCTGAAGAAGTAATCGACCTGGGGGAAGCGCTTTTCCAATTGGCTGGTGTCGGCGTTGACCAGGCAGCCGGTGACGGCCAACGTCATATTTGGGCGCACTTTCTTAAGCGCCTTGAGGTTGTCGAGCTTGTTGGTCACGCGGTCCTCAGCGCTCTGGCGCACCACGCAGCTATTGAGCAGCACTAGGTCGGCTTCGTTGGCGCTACCAGGCTCGTAGCCCAGCTTTTCGAAATAGCTGCCCAGCCTTTCCGACTCGGCCTTGTTCATCTGGCAGCCGATGGTCCAGATATGATATTTAGGCATAATCAATCACTCAAAGCGGTTGGCTCACCGCAATCTCTTCCCCAGCTTGTAGCCGAAGAAACCGCCGACGAAGGCGACTCCCAGTGGGATAAGGACAAGTATCGCCAGATAAAAAAAGCCGATGAAACCGTCAAAGGCCTCACGGAGCACACTGTCGAGTTTAAGGTGCAGCAAGCCGAAGATGGCGACGGCGAAGGCCACCCCAATCCCCGCCCCCGCCACTACCCCCAGAAAGCTAAATACCCAGCGCATCTCACCGCTCCTCTAACCGACGAATCTCCTTTCAGCACTCGGCTTTTTTATCCACCAGCTTTAAAAGCCCGGCTATTCTCTCTTCGTCTATATCATCTACGGAATGGACCTTGATGTGCCGCATCATCTTGCCGCTGCCTTCGAAGAGGGCGATTTCTTCCTGGGTCAGCCCCTTGATGGAGAAACCCAGGTTAACGTTCTTTTTGAAGGCGCCGATGTAGAACTTACCCCCGCCAAAGACGGGAGCGCCCCACCTCATTTCCTCTTTTATGCCGGGGAGGGTTTTGAAAATGAGTTCTCTTAAGTGCTGGCAGATTTCCTTCTGCGGGGAGGGCTGCTGGTTGATATAGTCGTCGACCTTACTCATAGTCTCGTTTGGCTGGCACCTAGCCGATTAGTTTTAACTCTTTCTTGAGGACATTGAGGAAGCGGGTTGTGGATATATAGTGGTCGATTATGAGCTTGCCGTTATGCACCAGGTTAAAGACGGCGTATATCGAGGGGGCGCTTTGGGCTTGGCTGGCCGTCTCCAGCTCGATTACCTTTAGCTCCAGCCCGTTCTTTTGGGCGACCTCGACCATCTCCGCAATCGAGCGAATAACCCAGGGGCATTGCTTGGAGTAGACGATATTCAGCCCCTGGTAGTTTTTTAGTTGCTCTTCCCAATCGTTGAATCGGGGCATGGGCCCCTCTTCCAGCTTAAAGACCAGCAGCTCGTAGCCACCGGCTTGGGCAATGACCTCGAAGCCGTTTTTTAAGTAAAGCTCTTTGCTAGCGATGAACGGCCCGTCGCTGGCCACCACCGCCACCCCGTACTTCCCCGCCTTTCGGGCATCCTCGATACACTCTTTGACCAGTTGCGAGCCGTAGCCCTTCTCCTTGTACTTGTTGGGGGAAATCCAGATGCAGTGTATAAACAGGTGGCCCTTGGCATCAACCGCCCGCCAGGCGTGCTCTCCGGGGACGTATTCGATGAAGCCGACGGCGTTTTTTTCGCCTTCGATAAAAAGGTGCTTGATGGTCAGCCCTTCGGCAAAGCGTTTTTTAAGCCCCTCCAGCTTTTTCAGGTGACTTTCGTGTTTCGGGTTTAGAAAGCAGCGGCAGCCGTATTCGGTGTAGTTTTCCGGTGTCAGAGTGACTATTGAGGTTGAGTTGCTCATTTTTGGTTTACTAGTTGGCTGGTTCACCAACCGAAGCTTTAGCGTAGGCTGGCGGAGGGGGAGGGATTCGAACCCTCGACCCCGAGTTACCAGGGTAAGCGCTTAGCAGGCGCCCGCACTAGACCACTATGCGACCCCTCCGTGGTCTCTCGAATAAAGCCAACCGAGGATGGCCTACTTGTTTTGCCTCTGCTCTCTTATCGCCTTTATCATGTCGAGAGTCTTTTTACTGTAAAGCTCCTGCTTATAGTGAACGTCACAGGGGAATTCAGCGCAACTCAGGCAGTAACCCTCGTTCTTATTTATGGCACACTCCAGTATTAAGCAGGTCTGACCCGTTGCTGCTTTGAACTTCTCCAGCTTTTCCGGAGCTTTTGGGTCGGTTCCGGCTACACAGCCTCCGATGAAACAGTTCCCTGAGGCCAGGCCCCCACAGACTTCACAGGCTAAACCACATGCTGCTGGCATTTTGATTCCCCCTTCCGTTTTTATTCTTGGACAATCATTGTATCACAGCCCTAGGCTTGGCTCAATTGCCGCTTGATTTCGGGCATAGCCTGGCGGGCGGCAATCTCCCCCTGCTTGATGCACTCGCGGGCACGGTGGAAGTCACCGGGGTGGATTACGGTGGTATCGGGGCTGATGATGATATCGGCGCCCTCGCTGGAGGCCCTGGCGACGATGAAGGTGCCGATGTAGAGGGACTGCAGGATAACGTTGAAGATATTGGGCTCCTTCGGCTTCTGCTTGGCCTTCTTATAGTGGCGGGCGCTGGCGCCCACGTCGGGCATAACGTTAACGGCGATGATAAAGTCGGCGCCCATCTTTTTGACCACGCTCACCGGTACCGGGTTCACCAGCCCGCCGTCCACCAGATAGTGTCCCTGCCGCTTGACCACGGTGAAAATCCCAGGTATGGAGATGGTGGCCCTGACCCCCTCCAGCACCGACCCCTCGTCGATGACCACCTCCTCGCCGCTGATGATATCGGTGGCCACCAGCGCCAGCGGCGTGGGCAGTTCGTCGAACTTAACGTCCTTACCCATCATCTTTCGCAGCAGGCTGATGACCGCCTTGCCCCCGAAGAGCCCCGACTTGGGCAGAGCCAGGTCGGCCAGTGAGAGCATCTTCATTATGTTTATCTTTTCGGCCATCTCCCGCATCACGCTGGAGTCCTGTTCCTGGGCGCGGAAGGCACCCACCAGCCCCCCGAAGCTGGTGCCGGCAATCATGTCGATGGGAATCCGCTCCTCCTCGAAGACCTCCAGCACCCCGATATGGGCCATTCCCCGCGCCGCCCCGCCCCCCAGCGCCAGTCCTACCTTTGGCTTCTTCTTGGTCATAAGGCTATTCTACCATAAAAGCGGTTATTGAGCCCTCGCCGCCGCTGTGCTACTATGGTCTTGAAGTAGCCATGGAGATAAACGTTCTGGTCGACGAGACCCTGGAGGCAAGCGTTGATGCGGGCTGGCTTGAGGGCATCGCCCGCAGGGTGCTGGCGGCGGAAAAGATTGGCGCCAAGAGCGAGATGGGCCTGGTCATCTCTAGCGGGGAAAGGGTACAACAGCTCAACCGCGACTACCGCCAGCTTGACGAGCCCACCGACGTCCTCGCCTTCTCCGCCCGCGATGAGGCCGACTCTCCCTTTATCCCGCCCCCCGACGGTATCCTCCACCTGGGCGAGGTCATCATCTCCTACCCGCAGGCGGTGCTACAGGCCGAGGAGCGCGGGCACCCCCTCGAAAAAGAGCTTTCCATACTCGTTATTCACGGCCTGCTGCACCTGCTCGGCTACGACCACGAAGAGAGCGATGACGAGCGACGGATGCAAGCCAGAGAGAAAGAACTCCTTGAGTTTGTCGAAGGAGGCGCCAAATGAGGGTATTGGGTTTAAACGGCAGTCCCAGGCGCGGCGGCAACACCGACCTGCTGCTGGCCGAAATAATCGAAGGCGCCGAGAGTAAGGGCGCTGAGACCAAGACCATCGTGCTCAACGACCTAGATATTAGCCCCTGCCAGCACTGCGACTCCTGTTTCGAGGCGGGTGTCTGCCGCATCAAGGACGATATGCAGACGGTCTATAAAGAGATGGAGAAGGCCGATAGAATCGTGCTGGCTTCGCCGATACATTTTATGGGCCTGACCGCCCAGATGAAGGCCATGATTGACCGCGGCCAGGCGCTCTGGGCGCGCAAATATATACTCAAAATCCCTCCGCTGGGCGATAAGCGTTCAAGGAAAGGCCTTTTCGTGGCCGTGGGCGGCATGAAGCTGGCCCGTCTCTTCGAGCCCTCGCTGGCCACGGTCAAGGCCTTCTTCACCGTCATTAACGTCGAATACGCTGGCGAGCTGCTCTTCCCTGGCGTCGACGAAAGGGGCGCCATCAAAAAACACCCCACCGCCCTGAAAGACGCCTTCGCCGCCGGTCAGAGGCTGGTCGAAGCCTAGTTATGATTACAGGGGGCTATTAACGTTGGACGATTCTCAGAGACTGCGCCGAATAGGATACCTCCTGGGCACGTTGCTGTCGCTGGTCGTGGCCGACGGCATCATCAGCCAGTTCCTTATAAAGAGCGGCATCGGTCAGGAAGGCAACCCTTTCCTGAAGACTA
>CAYPBF010000016.1:0-19991 GCA_964408935.1 uncultured Dehalococcoidales bacterium
AGATCTTATCCGAGGCATCGAGCACGTGCCACTGGCGCTCAATCTCAGAAGCCTTAACGCTATAGGTTTTCATCATAATTCTCCAGAGGTTCGGGGTAATTCACCCGGTCCAGGCAGAGCCCGCAGGCCGGGGCGGTCGGCCCCGCCAGCGCCGGCTCTTTAGCTTCGAGTATATCGTTGAACTCGTCGAGGCTCATCTTGCCCTGGCCGACCTTGATAAGCGCCCCTATGGTGTTACGCACCTGGTGCATCAGGAAGGAGTTGGCCGAGATGTTAAAGACGACCGTCTCTCCCTCTCTTCCCACCACCGCCCTAAAGACACGCTTTACCGTGCTCTTATCGACGGTGCCGTTGCGGGCGGCAAAAGAGGCGAAGTCGTGCTCGCCGACCAGCGCCGCACAGGCCTGGTTCATAGCGTCCGTATCCAGCTCACCCGAAAGCTGATAGCTAAAGCCGTTCCGCATCGGGGAACGGGTGGGGCTATTCAGGATGTAGTAGCTATACTCGCGGCTGATGGCCTCGCGCTGCACGTTGAAATCATCGTCTATTCGATAAGCCGCCTTGACGGCGATATCTTTAGGCAGGTAGTGGTTCAGGCCGCTGACGAAGTTGTCGGTGGAAAGCGCCGAGCCCGTGCGGAAGCTGACCACCTGCCCTTTGGCGTGGACACCAGCGTCGGTGCGGCTAGCGCTCACCACCCGCCGCCTCTCCCCGGTGAGCTTGGTCAGCGCCTTTTCGACCTTGCCCTGAATAGAGGGCTGGCCGTCCTGCCACTGAAAGCCGTGGTAGCGCCTGCCGTCGTATTCCATAACCAGTATTATCTTGGTGGTCTTAGCCAAACTAAGCCTCCCTACTCGACCAGTTCCAGTTGTACCATGGGCGCCCCGTCGCCTAAGCGCGGGCCGAGCTTGGTGATGCGGGTATAGCCGCCCGGGCGCTCGGCATATCTTGGCGCCAGCACGGTAAAGACCTTGTCCACTATATTCTCGTCGAGGATAAAGGCCAGCGCCTGTCGGCGGGCGGAGAGCTTGCCGTCCTTGCCCAAGGTAATCATTTTCTCCGCCAGGCCGCGCACTTCCTTGGCCTTAGCCTCGGTGGTAGTTATCTTCTCATGGTTGAAGAGGTCGGTGACCAGGTTGCGGTAGAGCGCCCTTCTGTGCGCCGAAGACCGCCCTAGTCTCCTCCCAGCGACGTTATGCCTCATACTGTCTAGCTCTCCTCCTCTTCCTCTTTGACCGCCGCCGTCAGGGAAAGCCCCAGCGAATCTAGCTTCTCCACTACCTCCTGCCGGGACTTCTGCCCGAAGTTATGCAGCGCCAACAGCCCCTTTTCGCCGCGACTTATCAGCTCGCCCACGGTGGCGATGCCGCCGCGCCGCAGGCAGTTCATGGTGCGCACGGAGAGGTCGAGCTGTTCCACGGGCATATCGTACTTCTCCTCGCTGATGGAGGCGCGAATCATCTCCTTCTCCTCCTCCAGTTTAGAGACCTTGGCGTAATCGATAAAGGGCGTCAGCTGTTCCACAATAATCTCGGCGCCGCGGCTGATGGCGTCCACCGGGGTTATGGTGCCGTCCGTCCAGACCTCCAGGTCTAATCTTTCTCGCCGCATCTCGCGGCTGACGTGCACCGGTTCGACGTTGAAGTTGACCTTGCGCACCGGGGTAAAGACGGCGTCGATGGGAATGGTGCCCACGGGCATGTTGTCGCCCGATTCCGCCTCCCTGTAGCCCTCGCCCAGCTCGACATCGAGCTCCACCGAGAGCTTGCCTTCGGCTGAATCCAGCGTGGCCAGGTAAAGCTCGGGGTTGACAATCTCGAAATCGGTGGAGGCGGCAATGTCAGCAGCGGTAACCCGCCGCTCGCCCTCAACCTCCAGCGTCAGCTTGCCCGGTTGCTCGGAAAGCGACTTAAGCCTTATCGCTTTAATGTTGAGCAGGAACTCGGTGACGTCCTCTTTGACGTAGGGTATGGTCGAGAACTCATGCTGAATCCCCTCGATTTTCACCCTGGTCACCGCCGCCCCGGGAAGGTAGCCCAGGAGCACGCGCCGCAGGGCATTGCCCAGGGTAACGCCAAAGCCCTTTTCCAACGGCTCGACGTGGAAATGACCGAAGTTATCCTGACTGTCCACACACTCTATATTGGCGATAGCCAAACGAGACAATTGCTCCCTCCCTTTCAGGTGACTTACCGTGAATAGAACTCGACTATGCTCTGCCCCTGGAACTTGGCTTCGACGTCTTCAGGGGTGGGCATAGACAAGACCCGGCCCACCAGATTCTCCCCGTCCAGGCTCAACCAGTTGGGGATAACCTTGCTTTCGATGCTGGCGGCAACCTGCTTATAATACTCGCTCTTGGTGCTGTTCTTCTTCCAGGCGATGACGTCGCCTTCCTTGACCAGAGTGGAAGGTATATCGTTCTTGCGCCCGTTAATAATGATGTGCCCGTGCTGGACAATCTGGCGGGCCTGGGCGCGCGAATCGGCGAAACCAAGCCGATAGACGACGTTATCCAAACGTCTTTCTAACAGCATCAGCAGGTTTTCGCCGGTGATGCCTATCTGTCTTTCCGCCTCCCCGAAGAGGCGGCGGAACTGCCTTTCCATAATACCGTAGCTGTAGCGGGCCTTCTGCTTCTCCCGGAGCTGCGCCCCACGGTCGGAGAGCCGACGCCGCCTGATGGGCTGCTGCCCCGGTGGCTTGGCGCGCCTTTCGAAGGCGCACTTGGGGGTAAAGCAGCGACTGCCTTTAAGCATTAACTTCTCACCGCTGCGCCGACAGAGTCGACAGACGGCTGATGCATATCTGGCCATTTAGACCCGCCTCCTCTTACGCGGCCTACAGCCGTTATGCGGTATGGGGGTCACGTCCCGGATGCTGGTGACGTTAAGCCCCGAAGCCTGCAATGAGCGGATAGCCGCCTCGCGCCCGCTGCCCGGTCCTTTGACGAAGACCTCGACCTGGCGCAGGCCGTGCTCCATACCCTTGCGCACCGCGTCGCGGGCGGCCAGCTGCGCTGCGTAAGGGGTGCCCTTACGCGAGCCCTTAAAGCGCGCCGAGCCCGAGCTGCCCCAGGCGATGACATTGCCTTGGGGGTCGGTAAGGGTGACTATGGTATTGTTAAAGCTGGACTGGATATAAGCCCTTCCCGTCGGGATGGACTTCTTTTCCCGCCTTCTCGATTTGCTGCGTTTCTTCTGTGCCATACTCTTTCTCCTCCGATAACCTCAACTACTTCTTGGTCATGCCACGCCGCTGCCCACGGCCGGCTACCGTCTTGCGGGCGCCGCGCTTGGCGCGGGCGTTGGTGCGGGTGCGCTGCCCCCTCACCGGCAGCCCGTGGCGGTGTCTGGTGCCCCGGTAGCTGCCGATTTCGATGAGGCGCTTTATATTGAGGTCGACTTCTTTTCTAAGCTCGCCCTCTACGTTATGCTCGCGGTCGATAATCTCGCGCAGGCGGTTGACCTCTTCCTCAGCCAGGTCGCTTACTTTAGTGTAGGGGTCAACCTTGGCCTGGGCCAGTATCTTATGGCTCAAGGAAGAGCCGATGCCATAGATATACTGCAGCGAGAACAAGACCTGCTTGTTCTTCGGTATATCAACTCCAGCTATACGTGCCACGATAAGCCTCCTCCAGCAGGGCTAACCCTGCCTCTGCTTATGCTTGGGGTTGGAACAGATAACCCTGACCACCCCCCGCCTCTTTACTATCTTGCACTTTTCGCATATCTTTCTGACTGATGCTCTTACTTTCATAACTCTGTTTCCCGCACTACTTAAAGCGATAGGTAATCCGACCCCGACTCAGGTCGTAGGGGGAAAGCTCCACCAGGACCTTATCCCCGGGCAGGATTCTGATGTAATGCAATCTTATTTTGCCCGAGATGTGGGCCAGAACCTTGTGGCCATCAGGCAGCTCGACCCTGAACATGGCGTTAGGCAGGGGCTCGACTACCGTGCCTTCGACCTCAATGGCCTCCTTCTTAGGCATAAACTCCTTCTCTGGCGGTGAGCACCTCGGCCTCCTCGCCAGCAATAGCTATAGTATGTTCGAAGTGGGCGGAAAGGCTGCCGTCGGCGGTCAGCACCGTCCACTGGTCGCCGCTGAGCCGCGTATGCCAGTCGCCCGTATTTATCATCGGTTCCAGGGCAATGGTCATGCCCTTTTTTAACACCGGCCCCGTCCCCACCTCCCCGAAGTTGGGTATCTGCGGGTCTTCGTGCATCTCGCGCCCGATACCGTGCCCGGTATACTCGCGCACCACCGCGTAGCCCCTCGCCTCGGCATAGCCCTGTATCGCCGCCGAAACATCACCCAGCCTGGCGCCGTCATGGGCGGCGGCGATACCCGCCCCCAGCGCCGCTTTGGTCGTCTCCATAAGCTCCCTGGTCTTGGGGGTTATCTCCCCCACCCCTACGGTTACGGCGCCGTCGCCGTGAAAGCCCTGGTAGATGGCGCCGAAGTCTAGTGATACTATATCACCTGCGCGCAAAACGCGCTCGCCGGGGATACCGTGCACCACCTCGTCGTTGACCGAGACACACAAGTTAGCCGGGAACCCCCGGTATCCCTTAAAGGAGGGGGTGCCCCCCAGCCTGGCCACCTCTTCGGCGGCAATTTTATCCAGCTCTTTTGTCTTCATACCCGCTTTCACCCTTCGGCTCAAGGTGTCCAGCACCTCACCGACAATCCTCCCCGCCTGTCTCATCAGAGCCAGCTCTCGCTCCGATTTAATAATGATGCTCATCTAACTATAAACGTTCTCCCCCAAGGCGGCAACTATCCTCTCCCCCACCACCTTCACCCCTCCCTCGCCAGCTACCTCCAGCAGCTTGCCGTCCCGGCGGTAGTAGTCGATAAGCGGGGCGGTCTCCTTCGAGTAGACCTCCAACCGCTTCTTTATGCTTTCCTCGGTATCGTCGGGGCGCTGGTAGAGCTCGCCGCCGCACACGTCACATACTCCCTCCACCTTGGGAGGGGAATCGGTGACGTGGCAGGGCGCCTGGCACTGTCGGCAGACCCGACGCCCGCCTAAGCGTTTTAAAACCTCCGCCTCCGATACCTTAATGTAAACCACCTTATCTATGGCCTTACCCTGACGGGACAAAGCCTCGTCCAGAGCCTGAGCCTGCTTCAGATTGCGGGGAAAGCCGTCGAAGACCGCCCCTCCCCCACTCTCCGGAGCCGAAATCCGCTCCAGAACCATACCTATCGTTATCTCGTCGGGGACGAGCACCCCCTTCTCCATATAGGCTTTCGCCTTCAACCCCAGCTCGGTCCCCCGCTCTAGCGCCTGCCGGAACAGGTCGCCGGTAGCGATATAGTCCAGCTTCAGCTGGCGCGCCACAGTGGCGGCTTGTGTTCCCTTGCCCGCGCCCGGGGCTCCCAGAAAGACAATATACACCATTCTCCCTACTTAATGAAGCCCTCATAGCGCCGCATCACCAGCTGCGCCTCCAACTGCTTCATGGTATCCAGAATGACACCGACGACGATGAGCATACCCATACTGGATAGCTGGATTACCTGAACGTCGGTGACCTCGCGGGCGAGAAAGGGTATCACGGCCACTATACCCAGGAACAGAGCCCCACCCCAGGTGATACGCTTTATCACCCCGTCTAGATATTCTTTAGTATGCGCCCCGGGTCTGATGCCGGGGATAAAGCCTCCCTGCCGCTGCAGGGTATTGGGCAAGTCCTGCTGTTCGAAGATGACCATGGTATAGAAGAAGGCAAAGCCCACGGTGAGCAGGAAATAAAGCCCCCAATAGAACAGGCCTAACGGCATGGCCGCGTTAGGGCTAAACAGGTCGACGATGAAGTTGGCGAAGTTAGGGTCGGTCGTGGGGCCAGCGAAGTAACCAGCCACCACACCGGGGAACATAACCAGCGCCATGGCGAAGATAAGCGGTATCATGCCCGCTGTGTTTACTCTTAAGGGAACATGCGTCGAGCCCGCCTGCCGGTACATGCGCCCGCCGCGGAATACACTCCGCGAATACTGTACGGGGATGCGGCGGTGGGCCTCGATGAAATAGACTATGAAGACGGTGGTGGCCAAAGCGATAAGGATATAGACGACCAGGCCACCGAAGTTTTCTTTGGCCAGAAAGCCGCTCTGTATCATCTCGGGCAGCCCAGCGACAATGCCGGCAAAAATGATTATGGATATACCGTTGCCGATACCGTGCTCGGTGATACGCTCGCCCAGCCAGACGAGGAACATGGTGCCGGCTATCATCGACATCACCATGGCAATCATGGGCAGGATGGCGGCAGTACCCAGCACCGGTGGGTCAGCGTGCTGGAGCATGATTAGCTGCCCGTAGGCGGCAAGCCCGGCCAGGGGAACGGTCAGCCAGTGGGTAATGCGGTTAATTCGGTTCTGCCCCGCCTCCCCCTCCTGGGAAATCTCTCTCAGCTTGGGGATGATGGGCACCAGCAGCGTCATTACGATGGAGGCCGTGATGTAGGGGTAAACCCCCATGGCCGCCACGCTCAACTGCCTCATAGCGCCGCCGCTGAACATGTCGAGCATACCCAGCAGGGCATTACTCTCGAACAGCTGCTTCAGGGCGTCGAGGTCCACCCCAGGCAAAGGCACGTGGGCCACGAAACGGAAGATGACGAGGATGCCCAGCGTAATCAGAATCCGCCGCCTCAGGTCGGGTAGACTGAAGGCATCAATCATGGCCTGCAGCAGTCGCGGTCGGCTACTTGGCTTCTGGGCCACGGCCCACCTCCTCGGCTTTACCGCCAGCGGCCTCTATCTTGGCTTTGGCCGCCGCCGAAAACTTGTTGGCCTTTACCGTCAGGGCTGTTTTAAGCTCACCGACGGCCAGGACCTTAATCGGGTTCTTCAATGATTTTATGATACCTGCTTCGACCAGCTTCTCTGGCGTCACCTCGCTGTCGGGCTCGAAGACGCCGAGCTGAGCCAGCTTGACCAGGCTGTACTCTACTTTATAGGGATTGGTGAAGCCGCGCTTGCGCGGCAGGCGCTTGATTAAGGGCAACTGCCCCCCCTCGAAGCCAGGGCGCATCTTGTAACCGGCGCGGGACTTCTGTCCCTTCGAGCCCCGCCCCGAATAGGTGCCGTTACCGCTGCCGTCGCCTCTGCCTACCCGCTTACGGTCTTTCTTGGAACCGGGGGCGGGAGAGAGTTTATCCTGCAACATCAGTTCGCTGCCTCCACCTTAATCAAATGCCTCACCTTATCGAGCATGCCGCGTATCGCGGGGTTGTCATTATGCACCATGCTCTTATTCAAACGGTTAAGCCCCAGGGCCTTGAGCGTTTTCTTCTGGTCCTGGGCATAGCCGATACCGCTCTTAATCAGGGTTACCTTGAGCTTAGCCACCGACGACCTCCTCCTCCTCGGGCTCGTTGTCCGCCTCGACCTTAGTGCCGGTGCGGCGCGCCATCTCGTCCTCGGGGACTTTAAGCTGGCTCAAGGCCAGTATGGCCGCCTTGGCCGTGTTGATGCGGTTGGGGCTGCCCAACGACTTGGTCAGAATATCCTTGATGCCGGCCGCCTCCACCACCGCGCGGATGCTGCCCCCAGCAATGATACCCGTGCCTGGGGCGGCGGGTTTGAGCAGTACCTTGGCGGCGCTGAACTTGACCGTTATCTGGTAAGGGATAGTCGTCCCCGCCAGAGGCACCTTAAGCAGGTTCTTGCGGGCGATGGCGTTGGCCTTGCTGATAGCCTCGGGCACGGTATTAGCCTTACCCACGCCAATGCCCACGATGCCGTTGCCGTCGCCAGTCACCGCCAGGGCGCTGAAGCTCAAGCGCTTGCCCCCCTTGACCACCTTGGTGACGCGGTTGATGTAGACCAGCTTATCGTTGAGCGTCAGCTCGGAAGGGTCTATCTTGCTTATGGGTCCTTTCACTTCCCTAAAAACTCCCCCTAAAACTTGAGTCCGGCCTCACGGGCCGCCTCGGCCAGGGCCTTGACCCGGCCGTGATATTTGTAGCCGCCACGGTCGAAAACTACCTGCTTTATGCCTTTATCCACAGCGCGCTTGGCCACCAGTGTGCCCACCAGCGCGGCTCGCGCCGACTTGGCCTTGCCGTCGACACTGGCCTTTATCTCTCCGTCCAGCGTCGAAGCCGTCACCAGCGTATGCCCTTTCTCGTCGTCGATGACCTGGGCGTAGATGTGGTTCAGGCTGCGAAAGACGCAGAGCCGCGGGCTGGCTGCATTGCCGCTAAGCTTGGCCCTGACCCGGGCGTGCCTTCTCTGTCGTGCCGCTCTGGCTCCGCTTTTAACCATTATACCTTCTGTCCTATCGCTTTCCCGGCCTTGCCCGCCTTGAGGTGGACAACCTCACCAGTGTATCTGATGCCCTTGCCCTTATAGGGGTCGGGCGGGCGGATGGCTCTGATTTCGGCAGCCATCTCACCGACGACCTCTTTATCGATGCCGCTGACCTTGATGTGATTGCCCCCCTCCACGTCCAACGTCAGGCCGGGCAAAGGAGTTACCTCGACGGGGTGGGAATAGCCGATGCGCAGCGTCAGCTTATCCCCCGCCTTTTCCGCCCGGTAGCCCACCCCGACGATGTCGAGGTGCTTCTCAAAGCCAGTGGTCACCCCCTGCACCATGTTGGCCAGCAGGCTGCGCGTCAGCCCGTGCAGGGAGCGGTGCTCCTTGCTGTCGCTGGGCCGCGACACCGTGAGCACGTTATCCTTTAGCTTTATCTTCATGTCGGGGTTAAAGCGGCGGCTGAGCTCCCCCTTGGGGCCGCTCACCTTGACTGTGTCTCCGAGGTCAACCTTGACTCCATCGGGCACGTCTATCGGCATCAAGCCTACTCTAGACATTGATATCACCCCTGTTTTTTACCATACGTGACATAGCAGTTCTCCGCCAATACCTTTGCTCCAAGCCTGTTGCCCAGTCATCACGCCCTGAGATGTGGAGAGAATGGCGATGCCCAGGCCGCCGTGAACGCGGGCAATCTCGTCCCGCCCCACGTAGACCCGAAGGCCAGGCTTGCTCACCCTCTCCAGACCGGAAAGGATGGGCTCGTTCTTATCGTCGTACCTGAGGTGGATGCGTATCGCCCGCTGCGGCTTGCTCCTCATCACTTCGTAGTCAGCGATAAAGCCCTCTTTTTTAAGGATGCGGGCAATGGCCGTCTTCATCCTCGAAGTCGGCACCAGCACGGAATCGTGCCGCGCCATGATGGCGTTGCGTATTCTGGTCAACATATCGGCTATTGGGTCAGAGATAGTCATATCTGCTTCACCAGCTTGATTTTCTCACTCCGGGAATCTGCCCGGCCAGAGCCAATTTCCTAAAGCAAATCCGACAAAGGCCGAACTTGCGAATATAGGCTCTGGGGCGCCCGCAGAGCAGACAGCGGTTACGCTGCTGCACCTTGTACTTGGGCGCCTGCTTCGATTTTTCGACTTTCGACTTTTTGGCCATTCCTACTCCGTTTTATTCCCGAACAAAGGGCATGCCCAACAGCTCCAGCAGTTGCCTGCCTTCGTCGTCGGTCTTGGCCGTGGTGCCGATGGACACCTCCAGCCCCCTTACCTTCTCTATTTTATCGTAATCCATTTCGGGGAAGGAGACCTGCTCCTTAAACCCCAAAGTATAGTTACCCCTCCCGTCGAAGGAATCGCGGGAAACCCCCTGAAACTCGCGTATTCGGGGCAGGGTGATGTTTACCAGCTTATCGAAGAAGTGGTACATACGCTCGCCGCGCAGCGTCACCTTCATGCCGACGGTCATGCCCTCTCTTAAGTGGAAGGCGGCGATAGACTTCTTGGAACGGGTGGTAATCGGGTGCTGTCCCGTAATAGCCGATATGTCCTTCTCCGCCGACTCCAGCGCCTTGGCGTCGGCAATGGCCTCGCCCAGGCCGATATTGAGCACCACCTTCTCCAGGCGCGGTACCTGCATCACGTTCTTATAGCCGTAGCTCTTCATCAGCTCGGGCACGACCTCGTCCTTATATTTCTCTTTAAGCGCCGACATCAGTCGACCACCTCCCCACAGACCCGACAGAAGCGCACCTTGCGCCCGTCGGCCAGAAAGCGCGCCCCGACTCGGGCGGGTTTATCACACTTAGAGCATATCAGCATAACGTTGGAGATGTGAATCGGCGCCTCGCGTTCGATGATACCCGCCTGCCTGACGGCCCCACGGGCGCGGCTGTGCTTCTTGACGAAGTTGATGCCCTCCACCAGCAGCCGTTCCTTCCTGGGGTAGGCAAAGCGCACTCGGCCCCTTTTCCCCCGGTCCTTGCCGGCGATGACCAGCACGGTATCGTTTTTTCTGATATCCATTGTCATAGTACCTCGGGCGCCAGCGAGATAATCTTGGTGAAGTCCTTGTCTCTCAGCTCCCTGGCTACCGGCCCGAATATCCTGGTTCCTTTCGGGTTGTTCTTATCGGTCAGAATGACGGCGGCGTTCTCGTCGAACCTGACGTACGAGCCGTCAGGGCGCCGACAGGGCTGGGCACAGCGCACGATTACCGCCCGCACCACCTCCCCTTTCTTGACCACCCCTCTCGGCGTCGCCTTCTTCACCGAAGCCACGATAACGTCGCCCACGCGGGCGTACTTGCGCCTGGTCCCGCCCAGGACGTTGATGCACATTATCTCCTTGGCTCCCGTGTTATCGGCCGCTTTCATTCTGGAATAGGCTTGAATCATAGCTTCATTCCGAGCTCTTTTCCTCGGTCTCTTCCTTTACTTCCTCTTTAGGTTCTTCTTTAGTTTCGGCCTCGGCCTCTTCCTCTACCTCAGCCTTAGGCTCTTCTGTAGTTTCAGCCTTGGGTTCTGCCTCGGCTTCGGCCTTAGGCTCTTCTTTGGCTTCTTCTTTAGCCTCGGCCTCTTCCTTCAGTTCTTCGGTAGCTTCGGCCTCACCTTTGACCTCGGCAACCTTTGGCTCTTCCTCCTTGACCTCTTTCTCGGGTATGACCTTGGCCAGGTCTTCCCGGGTTATCTCCTCAGGCGAAACCTCGACCACCTCGCCCTTAACCAGTATCTCGGCCACCCGCCACCGCTTCTCACGGGAAAGGGGGCGGGTCTCCACGATTCTTACTTTATCGCCCACCTGGCACTCGTTCTTCTCATCGTGCGCCTTATATCTGACCACCCGCCTGATTATCTTTTTATAAAGCGGGTGACGCTTGGGGCCGGATACCTCGACCACCACGGTCTTATCCATCTTGTCGCTGACCACCTGCCCCAGCCTTACTTTGCGCTTGGTCTCTTCGGCCATTACCTTATCTTCAACTCCCTTTCCCTGATTACGGTCTCGATACGGGCAATCTGCTTGCGGGCCCGGGCCAGCTCGCGGTGGTTGACCAGTTGCTTGGTCTCCAAACGAAAGCGGAGGTTGAACAGCTCCTGATGAGCCTCATCCAGCTGCTTGGCCAACACCTCGTCACCCAGGGCTCGAATCTCTTCCAGCTTCATCCGGCATCACCCCCCGAATCCGCCGCGCCCGTCTCCCTGACCACGAACCTAGTGCTTATGGGCAGCTTGTGCGCCGCCAGGCGCATGGCTCCCTTGGCCACTTCTTCGCTGACGCCCCCCATCTCGAAGAGCATCCTCCCCGGTTTGACCACCGCCACCCAGTGGTCGGGGGCGCCTTTGCCCCCACCCATCCTGGTCTCGGCGGGCTTCTTGGTCACCGGTTTGTCGGGATAGACGCGCACCCAAACGTTGCCGCCACGGCGAATATAGCGCGTAATCGCCCGTCGGGCCGCCTCAATCTGCCGGCTGGTAAGCCAGGCCGATTCCAGCGCCTTCAGGCCGAAATCGCCGAAGTCAATGTTGGTCCCCGCCTGGGCGATGCCCCGGCGGTGTCCCTTATGACTCTTGCGGTACTTAACCCTCTTGGGCTGTAGCATCCTTCTCCTCTTTATCCTCGGCTACGGGGGCTTTCTCCCCGGTTGTCTTCTTAGTCTTACGCTTGGTCGTTTTCTTCTTCGCCTTAGGGGTCTCCTCCGCGGGCTTCTCTTCCTTCTCCGCCTTGGGAGTTTCTTCCGCCGGCTTTTCGGCTTTCTTCTTGGGCTTGGCCGCCTTCTTCTTCGGCTTCTCCGGTTTTTCCTCGACGACCGCTTCTGCCTTTGCCTTAGCTTTCTTCTTTGGCTTCGCTTCGACGACCGCCTCCGCCTTTACCTTAGCTTTCTTCTTTGGTTTTTCTTCAGCGACCGCTTCCGGTTTAGCTCCGGGTTTTTCTTCGACGACCGCTTCCGGTTCTGCCTTAGGTTTCTCTTCGGCGACCGCTTCTTCTTTTACTTCCGCCTTCGCCTTCTCTCTCTTCGGCGGCGCTGGCGGTGGGGCGGGGGCCGCCTCTTCGGCGGCTTCCTCGACCTCGGGTGGGGTGGTCTCGGGGAGAATATCGCCCCGATAGACCCAGACCTTGACCCCGATGCGCCCCAGCGTGGTGCGTGCCTCGGTAAAGCCGTAATCGATATCGGCTCGCAGCGTATGCAGGGGCACCTGCCCCTGGTGCATAACCTCGCGGCGGGCAATCTCGGTGCCACCCAGCCGCCCCGAACAGCTGATTCTCATGCCCTTGGCGCCGGCCTGCATGGTGCGGAACATGGCCTGCTTCATCGCCCGTCGGAAGGCCACGCGGTGCTCGATTTGCTCGGCCACCGACTTGGCTATCAGGTAGGCGTCCAGCTCCGGTTGCTGCACCTCTAGAATACTCAGTTGAATCCTCTTGCCGATAAGCTCTTCCAGCTTGGCCCTCATCTCGTCCACCCGCTGCCCCCCTCGCCCGATGACGACACCGGGGCGGGCGGTATGGATGGTTATGGCCACCTTGTTCGCCTGGCGTTCTATTTCCACCAGGGAGATGCCAGCCTCAGCGTATCCGGCGGCAATAGCCTTACGCAGTTGCAGGTCTTCCTGCAGGAAGTCGATATAGTCCTTATCGGCATACCACTTGGCCTGCCAGTTGCGTACGACGCCTAGCCTGAAACCGAACGGGTGGACCTTACGACCCAATTACTCTGCCTCCTCAGAAACAATAACGGTAATATGGCTGGAACGCTTGAGAATACGGTTGGCTCGCCCCCGGGCCCGGGCGCGAAACCGCTTCAACGTCCTCGCCTCACCGGTAAAGATGTTGACGATTCTCAAATCGGCCAGTTCCATCTGATAGTTATTCTCGGCATTGGCCGCCGCCGATTTCACCGTCTTGGCCACCACGCGGGCGGTGGGGCTGGGCGCGAACTGAAGCAGGGTCAATGCCTCTTCTACTTTCTTGCCTCGCACCATATCCACCAGCGGGCGCACCTTGCGCGGCGATATTCCGGTATCTTTTGATACGGCTCTTACTTCCATTTATACTCTAAGGCCTCTTCCTTACCTGAGTTACCTTTTCCCCCCTGGAGCCGTGGCCCCGGAAGGTTCGGGGCATGGCGAACTCGCCCAGCTTATGCCCCACCATATTCTCGGTGATAAAGATGGGCACGTGCCGCCGCCCGTCGTGGACGCCGATGGTAAGACCCACCATCTGGGGCATGACGGTAGACCAGCGCGACCAGGTCTTTATCACCGCCTTCTCCCCAGAGCGGTTCAGCGCCTCCACTTTCTTGAGCAGCTTGGCGTCAATCGCCGGACCCTTTTTAGTTGACCTCGACATTATGTCACTTCCCCCTACGTTTGACAATCATTCTGTCGGAAGCCTTGGCCTTGCGCGTCCTGTAGCCCAAGGCCGGCTTACCCCAGGGTGTCTTCGGTCCGGGCAAGCCTATGGGGGCTCTACCCTCCCCACCCCCGTGGGGGTGGTCGCGGGGAGTCATCGCCGAACCCCTCACCGTAGGCCGCCAGCCCAACCAGCGCTTACGGCCCGCCTTGCCCAGATTGACACTGCGATGGTCGACATTACCCACCTGGCCGATAGTAGCCAGGCATTCTATGCTGATACGCCGCATCTCACCCGAGGGCAGGCGCACCAGTGCATATTTGCCTTCTTTAGCCATCAGCTGGGCGGCCACGCCGGCACTGCGTACCAGCTGGCCTCCCTTCCCCACCTCCATCTCGATGTTATGTATCATGGTGCCCGTGGGTATATTCTTCATGGGCAGGGCGTTGCCCGGTTTGACCTCGGCATCGGGGCCCGATTTTATGCTGTCGTCCACCTTAAGCTCGTTGGGGGCGAGTATATAGCGCTTGTCCCCGTCGGCATAGTGGATGAGAGCGATACGGGCCGAGCGATTGGGGTCGTATTCGATAGCGGTCACGCGGCCCGGGACGCCAGGCTTATCGCGCTTAAAGTCCAGTATGCGCAGCCGTCGCTTGGCGCCGCCACCGCGGTGACGCACCGTTATCTTGCCCTGGTTGCTTCGTCCCGCCCTTCTCTTCTTGGGCGCCAGCAGCGACTTCTCTGGCTTAGCTTTGGTTATCTCCTCAAAGCTGGAGCCAGTCATGCCCCGCCTGCCGGGGGACGTGGGACGATATTGCTTTAGTGGCACCTAAACCCCCTCGAACAGTTCGATTTTATCTCCGGGCTTGAGCGTGACAATCGCCTTCTTCCAGGACGGAGTAACCGTTATTCTACCCCGCATCATCCGCCTCCGCCCCGGCACGGTCATCACGTTGACCCCGATGACATCTACCTTAAAATTCTTTTCCACGGCCTGTTTGATTAGGTCTTTGTTCGCCCCCACAGTCACCTCGAAGGCGTACTTGCCCTGAGGCGCCTGGATGGCGGTATTCTTCTCCGTTACCAGGGGACGGCGCAATACCTCAGACAGATGCATGGCTGCCCCCCCAGAGTCGCTCGGCGCGGCGCACCGCTGACTCCGTCATCAGTAGCGTTTTATAGGACAGAATGTCGGCCACGCTGATGATGTGGGCGGGCACGGTCTTTACCCCCGCCAGGTTTCGGGCCGACTTTATGAAGTTCTCTTCGGGCATATCGGTGACGATAAGGGCCGAGGAGTCGATTCCAAGCGCCGCCAGCACCGCGGCCATTTCCTTGGTCTTGGGCTGGTCGAACTTGGGCTCCTCGAAGACCTTAAGTTCTTTATCCCTGGCCTTGGCCGAGAGCACGCACCTTATCGCCAGCTGGCGCATCTTCTTGGGCATATCCTGGCGGTAGTCCCGAGGCTTAGGCCCGAAGGTAACCCCGCCCCCCCGCCTTATCGGCGAACGGCGGCTGCCCGCCCGCGCTTGTCCCGTATGCTTCTGCCGGAACAGCTTGGCCGTGCTGGCGGTCACCTCGCCGCGGGTCTGGGTACTGGCCGTGCCCTGACGGGCGTTCGCCCGCTGCCTGACCAGCGCCTGATGCACCACCGCCTCGTTAAAAGGCACGGCGAAGACGCTATCGCTCAGCTCGATGTTTCTCACCACCTCACCAGTGAGGCTGTAAACCGGAACTTCCACTGTCTCTATTTCTTCCCCTCCCGTTTCTCGATGAGCACCAGCCCGTTCTTGGCGCCGGGAACGGCTCCCTTAACCAAGAGCAGGTTGCGCTCCGGGTCGGCCTTGAATACCTTTAGTTTAGTGACAGTCACTTTTTCCGTACCCATATGCCCCGCCATGCGCTTGCCCTTAAGCACCCTGCCGGGCGAGGTCGTTGCCCCGATAGAGCCGGGGGCGCGGTGGCGGTCGGACTGTCCGTGGGTCTTGGGGCCGCCGGCAAAACCATGCCGTTTTACCACGCCGGCAAAGCCCTTGCCCTTGGAGACACCGGTAACATCCACCAGGTCGCCTTCCTTGAACAGCCCCACGTCAATCTTATCGCCGACCTTTATATCCTTGGTGTCGGCCACCCTAAACTCACGCAGATATTGGAACTGCCCCAGCTTCTTGAGGTGCCCTTTAAGGGGGGAGTTGAGCCTCTTGGCCTCGCCGAAGCCGAGCTGGGCAGATTTATAGCCTTCTTTATCTTCCGTTTTGAGCTGGGTCACCACGCAGGGGCCCGCCTGGATAGCGGTCACCGCTTCGGCCTCGCCCGATTCGGCGAAGACCTGCGCCATGCCCAACTTTTTGCCAATAATACCGGTAACCATAGTCTTAGCTCTTGATGTCTATCTCCACCCCGGCGGGGAGGTTTAGGCTGCTCAGGGCGTCGATAGTCTTTGATGTCATCTCCACGATGTCGATTAGTCTTTTGTGCGTCCGAATCTCGAACTGCTCCTGCGAGTCCTTGTCAATAAAGGGGGAGCGGATGACGCTGTACTTCTGGATGCGCGTGGGCAGCGGCACCGGTCCCACCACCACCGCCCCCGTCCTCTCCACGGCGGCCACGATTTGCTCCACCGAGAGGTCGAGAATCTTGTGGTCGTAGCCCTTTAGTTTAATACGTATCCTTTGTTTTGGCATGTTCTTCCTCTTTTACCGGGCTATTGCCTTTCCCGTTATCTGGTCGGCCAGTTCGGCCGGTACCTGGTCGTAGTGATGAAACTCCAGCGAGTAGGCCGCCCGTCCCTGTGTCAGCGAGCGCAGGTTGGTGGCGTAGCCGAAGGTCTCGGCCAGCGGCACCAGGGCGCGAATAACCGACATCACGTCGCGCGCGCCGACGGATTCTATATGTCCCCGTCTGGAGTTGAGGTCTCCCATTATATCACCAAGGAACTGCTCGGGGGCAACTATCTCCAGTCTCATAATGGGCTCGAGCAGGATGGGCTTGGCTTTAGCCACGCCGTCCCTCAGCGCCATGGAGCCGGCCATCTTAAAGGCGATGTCCGAGGAATCTACCTCGTGATAGCTGCCGTCGTAGAGGGTAGCTTTGACATCGACGACGGGATAGCCCGCCAGGACTCCCGTCTCCATAGCTTCTTTGATGCCGACCTCGGCGGCCAGGATGTATTGCTTGGGTAAGGCCCCACCCTTGATGCGGTCGAAGAACTGGAAGCCGCCACCCCTCTCCATGGGCTCCAGCTTAATAAAGACGTGCCCGTACTGGCCCCGCCCCCCACTCTGGCGGATGAATTTGCCCTCCACCTCGACGGCCTGGGTAATCGTTTCTTTGTAGGATACGCGGGGCTTGCCAATTTTGGCCTCCACCCCGAACTCGCTGACCAGTCGGCTCACCAGGAACTCCATATGCAGCTCGCCCATCCCCGAAATAACCGTCTGTCCCGCCTCCTGGTCGTAGTTGACGCGGAAGGTGGGGTCTTCCTCGGTCAGTCTTTGCAGGGCCCCACCCAGCTTGTTCTGGTCGGCCCGGGTCTTGGGCTCGACGGAGACCGAGATAACGGGCTCGGGGAAGCGGATGGCCTCCAGGAGCACGGGCTGAGAGTAATGGCAAAGGGTATCCCCGGTAAAGGTGTTCTTTAATCCTAGAGTAGCCACGATAGCGCCCGCGCCCACCTTCTCGGCTTCTTCGCGCCGATTGGCGTGCATCCGCAAGAGCCGGCCGATACGCTCCCGCTTGCCGCGGGTGGAGTTGAGCACCTGGGTACCGACCTTCACCTTGCCCGAATAGACCCGGAAATAGACGAGCCGGCCGACGAAGGGGTCGGAGACCACCTTGAAGGCCAGCGCCGAAAAGGGGGCGTCGTCTTTAGGCGGGCGGGTAACCTCACCCCCCACCCTGGTATCGATAGCCCGCACCGGAGGCATATCCTCTGGCGAAGGTAAGTAGTTGACGATAGCGTCGAGCAGGGGGCGCACGCCCTTGTTCTTCAGGGCGCTACCGCAAAGAACGGGCACCCCTTTGACCGCCAGGGTCACCCGTCTTAAAGCCTGCCTCAAATCTTCGGGAGAAATGGTGGCACCTTCGAGATAGAGGGCCAGTATCTGGTCGTCGCTCTCGGCCAGCTTCTCGATAAGCGTCTGTCGGGCTTGGGCGCACTTAGCCTGCTCTGACTCGGGTATGGCCACCTCCACGGGTGGCTCTTTTAGGTCGTCTTCAAAACGCCAGGCCTTGTCCTCCAAAATGTCGATAACGCCCTCGAACGAAGGCTCACTGCCCAGGGGCAGCTGTATCACCAGGGGTTTGGCCCGCAGCATCTCTTCAATCATGGAAACGGTGCGCTCGAAATCGGCCCCCACCCGGTCCATCTTATTGATGAAACAGATGCGGGGGACGTTGTATCTATCCGCCTGGTGCCATACCGTCTCCGACTGCGCCTCGACGCCAGCCACGGCGTCGAAGACCACCACCCCACCGTCGAGCACCCTCAGGCTGCGCTCCACCTCGGCGGTGAAGTCGACGTGGCCAGGGGTATCGATGATGTTGATGCGGTGCTCCTGCCAGTAGCAGGTGGTCGCCGCCGCCGTGATGGTAATGCCCCGCTTCTTCTCCTCCTCCATCCAGTCCATCACCGCCGTGCCCTCGTCCACCTCGCCTATCTTGTAGGTGCGACCGGTGTGATAGAGTATGCGCTCGGTGACGGTGGTCTTACCCGCGTCAATGTGAGCGATAATAGCAATATTGCGTATTTTATTCAAAGGAAAGCGCTTCGTCATCGTCCTAATCCTACCAACGATAATGGGCAAAGGCCCTATTAGCCTCAGCCATCTTGTGGGTATCCTCACGCTTCTTTATGGTTGTGCCCTCTCCCCGCGCCGCGTCAGTCAGCTCTCCCGCCAGCTTCTCCGCCATTGACCTGCCGCCCCGCGCCCGGGCCGAAGCCACCAGCCAGCGTAAAGCCAATGATAAGGCCCGTTCCGGGCGGACCTCGACGGGCACCTGATAGGTAGCACCGCCGACGCGTCGGGGTTTGACCTCAAGCTGGGGAGTAGCGTTCTTCACCGCCTGCTCCAGAGCGGCGGCGGGTTCCTTGGCCCCCTTGGTCTGCATGATGTCGAGGGCGCCGTAGACTATATCCTCCGCCCGACTCTTCTTGCCCCACCGCATCATCCGGTTAATCAACCGGGCCACGATTTCGTTGTGGTACTTGGCATCAGGGATTATCTCTCTTCTGGTAGCACGAGACCGCCTGGGCATTGCTTCCTCCTATTCCTCAACCGCTGCTTCAGTCGCCACCTCCGCCGCCGGAGCCTCCTCTTCGACTATGCCTCTAGCAGACCGTTTACTTCCGTACTTACTGCGCCCCTGACGCCGATTAGCCACACCGGTGGTGTCCAGAGCGCCGCGGATAATATGATAGCGAACGCCAGGCAGGTCCTTGACCCGCCCGCCGCGAATCAACACTACTGAGTGTTCCTGAAGCTCATGCCCCTCACCGGGGATATAAGCGGTTACTTCTATTTGATTGGTCAGGCGTACGCGCGCTATCTTGCGCAGCGCCGAATTAGGCTTCTTGGGGGTGGTGGTCTTAACCTGCACGCAGACCCCACGCTTCTGGGGCGACCCCTTCCCCGTGACCATTCGATTGCGCAGCGCGTTATAGCTAAGCAGCAGCGCGGGCGCCTTAGTCTTCTTAGCCGCCCGGCTCCGCCCCTTGCGCACTAGCTGGTTAACCGTGGGCACTTTCTTTAAGTTTCCTCCCCTTCATACAATCTAAATGGATGAGCCATAGCTCATCCATCACAAGCTGACGTTGCTGATTGAGCCCTTTAAAATTTCAATCTTTAACTATCAGCCGAACTAAACAAACGGCAACTTGATATACTACCACAGCCAGCGTCTAGCTGTCAATAACCTACGCCTAAAATTTATGGGAAATCTATGAATAAATCGTCTTGACAAAGCCACCCCACTGTGATAGTATTTGGCTACCTATGAACGGCGTTGATACATAACTAGGGTCTTTGGTGATTTAACCAAGAACGGCTTGGTGCAAAATCGCCAAGCCGTTTAGTTATGTATTAAGCACCTTAACAATTGAATATTGAGTGACTAATATCAAATCTGAAGCAGGTCAAGCGGGAAAGGGCACATGGTGGATGCCTTGGCATCAAGGGCCGATGAAGGACGTAGCAAGGCTGCGATAAGCCTCGGTCAGCTGCCTAGCAAGCTTAGCCGTGGATATCCGAATGGGGCAACCCACTCAAGTGAACCTTGAGTACCCCCAGCTGAACACATAGGCTGGGTGGAGGTAAGCAGGGGAAGTGAAACATCTCAGTACCCTGAGGAAAAGA
>CAYPBF010000017.1:0-19648 GCA_964408935.1 uncultured Dehalococcoidales bacterium
AGGCCTTCCTCGCCCAGAGACTGGAGGAGGCCGTCGGCTCGGCGGTGGTGCCCACTTTAGAGGGCAGCCGCCCACTGCTCGTTGAGATTCAGGCCCTGACCACCCTCACCTCCTTCGGCCTGCCCCGCCGCACCGCCAACGGCGTCGACTTCAACCGATTACTATTGATTACAGCGGTGCTGACCAAGCGGGTGGGCTTAAAGCTGGGCAACCAGGATATCATCGTCAACGTCACCGGCGGCCTAAAGGTGGGAGAGCCCGCGGCTGACTTGGGCATCGCGCTGGCTATCGCCTCCAGCGCCCGCGATGTAAGTGTCGACCCCGCCCTGGTGGCGGCGGGCGAGGTGGGCCTGAGCGGTGAGCTGAGGGCCGTCTCGCAGCTAGAAAGAAGGGTAGCCGAAGCTGCCCGCCTCGGTTTCAAGCGCTGCCTGGTGCCCAGGGCGGGCGCCAGCATTAAGGTTCCCGCGGGCATAAAGCTCATAACGGCCAGCACGCTCAAAGAGGCGATAAGGCTGGGGCTGGTGGGGGGTAAAAAATAGACAAGACGAACGTCTCCGCAATTATTGCCGCCGCCGGCGAAAGTCGGCGCATGAACGGCATTGATAAGGTCTTGGCCCCGCTTAGGAGCAAGCCCGTATTATCTTATGTGATTAGCGCCTTTGACAGCTGTGAGTTAATCGACCAAATCGTGCTGGTGGTGAACGAAAAAAGCCTTGAGCAGTGCCAAAAACTGATAGCCGAAGAGAAAATCACGACCCCGATTGATATTTGCCTCGGGGGCGAAAGGCGGCAGGACTCAGTGGCGGCGGGGCTAAAGCAGTTGAAAGATTGCGACTGGGTAGTTATCCACGACGGTGCCCGCCCCCTAGTCACCAAAGAGCTAATCGAGGCGGGGCTAAAGGCGGCCAAAGAGACGGGGGCTGCCGTAGCCGCCGTTCCTGTCACCGACACCATCAAGGTGGCCGATGACGATAGGACCGTGCTTGAGACGCCCTCACGTAGAAATCTGTGGGCGGTACAGACGCCGCAGGTCTTTCGCCCTGATATAATAACCAAAGCCTATCGGCAGGTAAGAGGCGAAGCCACCGACGACGCCGCCCTGGCCGAGCAGGCGGGTTACAAAGTTAAACTCTATATGGGCTCTTATGATAATATAAAGATAACCACCACCCAGGACCTGCTTATCGCGGAGGCACTAATAGAAAGTGGAAAATAATATACGAATCGGCACCGGTTATGACGTCCACCCGCTGGTCAAGCACCGCAGGCTTATCCTCGGCGGCGTGGAGATACCCTTCAACAAGGGGCTCGACGGCTGGAGCGATGCCGACGCGCTGACCCACGCTGTTATTGATGCCCTGCTCGGTGCTGCCGCCCTGGGCGATATCGGGCAGCACTTTCCCCCCGGTGAGGCGCAGTACAAGGACATCTCCAGCCTGGAACTGCTCAAAACGACGGGGAAAAAGCTGGCTGAAAAAGGCTGGCATATCGTTAATATCGACGCCACGGTGATTGCCGAGGAGCCGAAACTATCGGGCTATATCGAGACGATGAGGCAAAGGTTGAGTGATAGCCTCGGCATTGGGATTGATAAGGTCAGCGTCAAAGCCAGCACCACCAACGGACTGGGCTGTATCGGCAAGGGCAGGTGGATTGAAGCCCGCGCCGTGGCCTTAATTGCGGGAGAATAATCTTATGGGATATTGCCGCAGCCTGAAAAACGACATAAAGGCCGCCTTCGACCACGACCCCGCGGCGGTCAATACACTTGAGATTCTGCTGGCCTACCCCGGCTTTCACGCCCGCCAGTACCACCGTATCGCCCATACCCTCTTCAAATGGCATATCCCCTTCCTGCCCCGTTTAATCTCTCACATCAGCCGCTTTCTCACCGGCATCGAAATCCACCCCGGGGCCACTATCGGTGAGGGCTTTTTCATCGACCACGGCATGGGCGTGGTCATTGGCGAGACCTCGGTCATCGGCGATAACGTTACCCTCTATCAGGGCGTAACCCTGGGCGGCACCAGCCTCAAGCGCGCCAAGCGCCACCCCACCCTGGAAAATAATGTGGTGGTGGGGGTGGGCGCTCAGGTCATCGGCGACATCACCATTGGCGAAAACTCCAAGGTCGGCGCCGGCTCGGTGGTGATTAGCTCGGTGCCGGCCAACGCCACCGTGGTCGGCGTGCCGGGGCGGGTGGTGGCGGTGCGCAACCCCGATACCGATACGATGGAAAGGCTGCCCGACCCCGTGGGTGAAAGGCTGGACGCCCTGGAAAAAAGAATTACCGAGCTAGAAAGAAAGCAGAAATGAAGCTGTACAACACCCTCTCCGGTAAAAAAGAGGAGTTCGAACCACGGGGCAACGAAGTCAAGATTTACGTCTGCGGCGTCACTCCCTACGACGACGCCCACATCGGCCACGCCATGAGCTACGTCATCTTCGACGTTATACGGCGCTACCTCAAGTTCCGCGACTATAAGGTCAAGTACGTGCAGAACGTCACCGACATCGACGATAAAATCATTGACCGCGCCAATCAGCGCGATATCCCCCCCGCTGAATTGGCTAAGAAATACTCTAAAAGCTACGATGAAGATATGAAAGCACTGAATATCGCCAAGGCGGAAAGCGACGTCTACCCCCTGGCCACCGAGGAGATACCAAAAATCATTGAGGTCATCCAGGGGCTGATTGATAAGGGCTTTGCCTACCCCGCCGGCGGCAGCGTCTATTTCCGGGTAAAGAAAGACCCCGACTACGGCAAGCTCTCCCACCGCAGTCTTGACGACATGATGTCGGCGGAGTGTGGCCTGGGCGCCAGGGAAAAGGAAGACCCCATGGACTTTGCCCTCTGGAAGGCGTCCAAACCGGATGAGCCTTACTGGGAAAGCCCCTGGGGGGAGGGGCGGCCGGGCTGGCATATCGAGTGCAGCGCCATGTCCCTAAAGTACCTCGGCGACCAGATTGATATTCACGGCGGCGGGCAGGACCTGATCTTCCCCCACCACGAAAACGAAATCGCCCAGTCGGAGAGCTTTACCGGCAAGAAGCCCTTCGTCAAGTACTGGCTGCACAACGGGCTTTTGCAGCTCGGTGAAGACAAGATGAGCAAGTCTCTGGGCAACCTGGTCACCATCAAGCAGGCCCTGGAAAAATACAGCCCCGACGCCATCCGTGTCTTTATTTTAAACTCCCACTACCGCAGCCCCCTCACCTATTCCGAGAAGGGCCTGGAAGCGGCGGAGAAGGCGGTGGAGAGGTTGCTGCGGGCGGTCTCCAGGGATGGCCCCGGTGGTGGGGAGGCTTTTAACGCTGAGTCATACAAGAAGCAGTTTATCGAGGCGATGGACGACGATTTTAACACGGCTAAGGCTCTCGGCAGTCTGTTTGAGTTAGCCAACGCCATAAATCAGGCCGGCGACGCCGGCGTCAGCATTGGTAAGGCTCAAGGCACTCTCAAGTCATTGGCGCGGGGGGTGTTGGGGCTAACCCTGACCGAAGAGGCGGTGGATACCAGCGCCCCCATTGAGATTTCAGCCGCCGAAGCCAAAAGCTGGCAGCTCAATGTCAAAGCGGCCACCATCGGCGAGCTTATCGAGCTGCGCCAGCGGTTCCGCAAAGACAAAAAATGGCAACTCGCCGACGAAATCAGGCTATTCTTAGACAAAAAGGGCCTGATGCTGGAAGATACCCCCCAGGGCACTATTTGCAAGCGTAAGAGATAAATTCGGGAGGTCCATCATGTGGCAAAACATAGCCTTTGTCCTCATCGGTGTCGGCATACTGGTGCTCATCGGCTGGGCGGTTAAGGGCTTCTTTATGGCCTCGGACATTCCTTTGCTCGTCCGTATTGCCGTCGGTATCATCGCTGTCGGGGTACTGGTGCTCATTGGTGTCGTCATCAAGGACCGCGTCAAGAAGGCTAAGAGCGACAAATTCAAGGAGGTTGAGAAGTGATTATCAGCACCTCGGCCCAGATTGAGGGAAAAACAATTGAAAAGACTATCGGGCTGGTCAAGGGCAACACCATCCGCGCCCGTCACATTGGTAAAGATATCATGGCGGGCTTAAGGGGCATCGTCGGCGGCGAGATAAGCGAATACACCAAGATGATGGCTCAGGCCCGTGAGGAAGCCATCTCCCGAATGGTGGAAAACGCCGAAAAGGAGGGGGCCAACGCCGTGGTCAGCATGCGCTTCACCACCTCGATGATTATGCAGAACGCCTCCGAGATTTTGGCCTACGGCACGGCGGTGGTGCTGAAGTAGCCCTCTATAACGGCTTCACTGGCGCATAGATGTCCACTATGTGCTTCCCCTCGGGGTGGTCTTTGGGCTGGTTGAGGTAAAACTCAAAGCAGGGGCCGTCGGCGGGCTGGTAGCCGCTGCTGGGCATCCACCCCCCGTAGACGGCGTTCCAGGCGTCCTGATACTGGTCGGGCGTAATCTCGAAGTGGGCCACAGCGTACTTCCCCGCCGGGATGGTCGTCTTGCCGACTTCCCCCTCCACCTCGGTATCCGCGGGCACGGTGATGCCAGCGTCCACCCTGAGGCGGCTCTCGTCAGTAATCTCCGGGTTATCGTAATATACCGACAGCACCTTTGTCTCCGGGAAACGCAGCAGCCCCCTCGGCCCCGCCCAGTTCATCAGCTTGCCGAAGAGGCGGTCGAAAAGCTCCTGGTCTCCCTTATAGGGGCCGATATGCCGCACGTAGGCGACATGCATCTCGGGTATATCCTTGACTTCGACGTTGACCTTTAGGTTTGTGCTCTTCATTTTAACCCTCCATTCCATTTTGTTAATATCCTGAGTATAGGAGGGTGTGACCTCGAAGTCTTGCCCCAGCTTGCTCACCGCTTGACTGGGCTTGCCTTCTATTTTGCCTTCCTTGCTATAGCCGACATGGCCGCCGCCGCGCCAGTGGCTGGCGCTCATGCCGAAGCTTTCTTTGAAGGCGCGGGCGAACACCGAGGAGCTGGAAAAGCCGCTCTCGAAGGCAACCTCGGTAATGGACTTCTTGGGATTGGTCACCAGCTTCACGGCCGCCTTTTCCAAGCGAATCCGCTGGATAAAGCCGTTCAGGGTCTCGCCCACCATGGCGCCGAAGATGCGGTGAAAATGGTATGGGGAGAAGTGGGCCACCCCGGCCAGCTCGGCCAGTGTCATCTCTTTATCGATATTGGCCTCGATGTAATCGATGACGCGGTTGATCCGCGACTTGTACTCGGCCAGCAGGAAGGCTCGATTCGGAGCTTCTTGGCTCATAACCGATATTATAGAGGCGTTTTAAGACGAAGAGCAAGCGACAGGCTATTTCCCCGTCAGCCAGGCCCAGAAGGCGCGCCAGAATCTTAGCCCCACCCTACCCTTCATTAGCTCCAGTTGCTGCCTCTCCACGATAGGCAGGGCGTTGATGGCGTCTATCTCCGGTTTTAAGCGTACCAGCTCTACTTCAGCGTTTTCCCCAGACATGACGCCGTCGATGCGTTTGGCCATCGCCCGCGCCGATTCGATTCGCTTCTTGCCGAGCGCGGCCATTTCGGCGGAGATAACGCCGTATTTTGCCTTTAGCTCATTCAGGCCCAGTATGGCCTCGTAGGCGCTGTCCATAATCTGTTGGCGGCTCATCCAGCGCGTCTCGTAGTTAAGTGAGTCCCGCCAGTTGGGCGCGGCCAAAGCCTGGCGGTGCTCCTCAAGGGTATGGAAGCGAACGTCGTAGCCGTAGCGTTTGGGCTGCTCGAAGCCCAGGCTGCCTGGGTCGAGGAAGGGGGAGATGGGGGCTATAAAGAGGAAGAGCCTTTTGTCGCCCTTGAATCTCTGCAAGAGGTGGTCGCAGTAGGCCACGGTCTCCCGCACCGACTGGGGCGTCTGCTTGGGCAGCCCAATCATAAAGAAGAGGTCCAGGCGGCTGCAGCCGGCCTCGAGCGCCTCAGCAATGGTTCGCTCTAGCTCCTCGTTGGAATAGTGGCGCCCCGAGGCCTGGCGCACCACGGGGTCGTGGGATTCGGGCGAAATCTCCAGGCAAAAGTTAGGGCAAGCCCTACCCACGCGCTTTAAGAAACCGGGCGGGGCGGGGTTGAAAAGCTCCACGATGAACTGGTTCTTGACCCCCTCCACCCCCCGTAGAATCTCCTCGGCATATTTCTCGCCGTCGTGGAGCAAATCGCCCAGGATAAAGATAGGCCCCGTGCTGAACTGCTCGATTTGCTTGATGTTACTAATCACGTCCCGGGGGGAGCGAAAGACGGGCCTGGCCCGCCCGTAGCACTTGCGGAAGGCGGCGCCCGAGCCGCCGCAGATAACGCAGTTCTCTTGGCAGCCTTTACAGGTGAGCACGGCGGTGATGGGGTAATCTTTCCAGCCCTTGAAGGGGGCGTAGCTGGCCAGGTCGCGGTAGCGAATAACCGAGCGCACCGTTTCGGCGTAGTTGTTCACCATGAGGTGGCTCAGGTCGGTGGGGATGTGAGTGAAGGGGTTTTCGCGTACCCTGCCTTTACCGTCCTTCCAGGCCAAATTGGGCACCTTGTCGGGTTTAACCCCGTGCCGGATGCAGTCCATAAGCTGCCGCAACGGCTCTTCGGTGGAATCGCCCCTGACCACGTAGTCGACCTCGGGGTACTGGATCAGTTCCTTGTAGAAATAGGTAGAAGAGAGGCCGCCGAAAATGACCTTGGACTGGGGGTGGTGCTTTTTAACCAGGCGGGCGACCTCGATGGCGCCGTGGGAGCTTACCAGCCAGTGTAAATCGATGCCGAAGGCGGGCGCCTTCAGCTTTTTTATCATCTTATCGGCGTCGAACTTTTTATCGCTGAGCATGCGCACCGCCAGGTTGACGATACGCACCCGATAGCCCGCGTTGCCCAGGTACTCGGCCAGGCTGGTGAAGCCGATGGGGTACATCTCGAACATGGAAGAGGAGGGAATCAGGTCGGCCACCGGCCCGTAGAGGATCGCCTTCTCGCGGAAGTCATAGACGCTGGGAGGGTGCAGCAGGACCAGGTCGACGGACATTTTTAAATGACCCTTGCTAGAATGTAGCCGATACCCAGCAGGAACTGGGTGAGCAGGACAACCATTATGATGTTGTTGCCCATGGCGGGCACGAGCTGGCTCATGTCGTTATATTTGCGCCCGCCCCAGATGGACTTGAGGGCAAAGGGCAGGGTGAGCAGGGCAATCAGGGAGAAGGTGGGCATATCGCCGACAATCACCCAGAAGGCTATCCAGGCGTAGACGATTATGGTCAGGGCGGAGTATACAATCCAGGCCCCCTGCTTACCGATGGTGATGGGCAGCGTGCGGCGGCCCGCCTCTTTATCGGCGGGGATATCGGGGAACTCGTTTAGGAGCAGCAGGTTATGCACCAGGATGCCCGAAGGTATGGCGGCGATAACGGCGGGGAAGGTGTATTCGTTGGCCTGGACGAAGTAGGTCCCCAGCACGGGCAATGTTCCCATCCCCACCCCCGGCGCCCACTCCGGCCAGCCCATGCGGGTCAAAACGGGGGTATAGAGCAGGGTGCAAAAGGCGGCCACCAGCAGCAGCGGTAGTAAAGCCCAGCCGGTGACGATAACGAAATAGACGCCGATGGGAATAGCCAGCAGGAAGGCGCCCATTCCCAGCCAGAAGACCTGCCGCGGCTTCATCTTGGCGGCGGGCAGAATACCGCTGCCCCCGCTGAAAGGGGTGCGCTTGGTCTTGATGTCAATGCCGCTCTTGTAATCGAAATAGTCGTTGAGCACGTTGACGCCGATATGGCAGAGCAAGAGCCCCAGGAAGGCGAGCAGGGCGTAGCCCAAATGAAAATAGCCGTCATACCAGGCGATAGCGTTGCCCAGGAAGACCAGCACCACGGAAAGGAGCAGGAACTGGGGTCTCGTCTCAGCAAACCATACCTTAAAGCTCATTCGTCTCTCCTTTGGTGCACGTAAGTCTCGGTGTCATTAGGGTTATGAGGGCTCTCTTGAGCTATCCGATTATCTTCAGGGCTACTATGGCTAGAACGATGAACAGGGCCACCAGGACGATGGTAAGCTGAAAGAGCGTCTTCTCCACGCCTCGCTTGGTGCGATAGACGGTGTCGGCCTGCCCGAAGATACCCCCCAGACCCCCACCCCTGACCTGAAGCAGAATGGCCAGTATCACGGCGGCGGATAGTATAATCTGGGCTATGCTAAAATATGTCTCCATACTTATCCTTCCTCTAGCTTCTTCTCCATAAGCTGGTTGACCACGGCGGGGTTGGCGCGGCCCTTGGTGGCCCTCATCACCTGCCCCACCAGGAACTTTAACGATTGTTTCTTGCCCGCCCTGTAGTCGGCGACGGCGGGGGCGTTTTCCTTGATGACGCGGGCAATCTCCGCCTTAATGGCGCCGGCGTCGCTTATCTGGCTTAAGCCCTGCGCCTTGATTATATCATCGGCGCTCTCGCCCTTCTGGTACATCTGCGCCAGCACCGACTTGGCCGTGGCCGTGCTAATCTTCTCCTCCGAGCTTAATTTGGCCAGGCTGACCAGCCTTTCCGGGCCGACCTTCTGGCCGAACTCGGTGATGTCGATAACCTTCTCGTTTATTATACGGCTCACCTCGCCCAAAAGCCAATTGCTCATCTCCTTAGGCGTTACACCCTGGCCGACTTTCAGACATTCTTCGAAGTAGTCGGCCATATCGCGGGAGGCGGTGAGCAGCCCGGCATCGTAGGGAGTGAGCTTATATTCAGCGACGAAGCGGTCGCGCCTATCCTCAGGCAACTCGGGCAGCTTGGCCCTTATCGCTTCCACCCAGGCCTTGTCCAGCACCAGCGGTGCTAGGTCGGGCTCGGGGAAGTAGCGGTAGTCGTGGGCGTATTCCTTGGAGCGCTGGGAAACGGTCACCCCCCGGTCCTCCACCCAACCCCGCGTCTCCTGGAAGAGCTTTTTGCCCGCCGCCGCCACCTTACGCTGCCTCTCCTCTTCGTAGCTCAGGGCGCGATAGACCGCCTTGAAGCTGTTCATGTTCTTGACCTCGACCTTGGCCAACGTCTCCGCACTGTTCTCAGGGCGGATGCTGATGTTGGCGTCGCAGCGGAAGCTCCCCTCCTCCATATTCCCCGTGGAAACGCCCAGGTAGCGCAGTATGCTGCGCAGCTTCATCAGGTACTGGCGGGCCTCTTCGGGAGAGCGCAGGTCGGGCTCACCGACAATCTCCATCAGGGGCACACCGGAGCGGTTAACGTCCACCAAGCTGTAGGAGCTCTCGCCGGCGACGGTGCGGTGCAAGAGCTTGGCCACATCCTCTTCAAGGTGGACGCGGGTGATGCCCGCCTTCTTCTCCTTGCCGTCGACATCGATGATAAGCCAGCCGTTGGTGCCGAAGGGGGCGTCGTACTGGGAAATCTGGTAGCCCTTCATCAGGTCGGGGTAGGGGTAGTTCTTGCGGTCGAACTTGGTGTAATCGGAGATGGTGCAGTGTAACGCCAGCGCCGTCATCACGGTGAACTCCACCGCCTGCTGGTTGATGGTGGGCAACACCCCGGGCATGCCCAGGCATACCGGGCAGACGTGGCTGTTGGGCGGGGCGCTGGTGTAATCGGTGCTGCAGCGGCAGAACATCTTGCTCTTGGTCAGCAGCTGAGCGTGCACCTCCAGCCCGATAATGGTCTCGTATTCCATAAGCAAATGTTAGTATAACAACAATGGTGATAGCTGACAAGGAAACGGGGTCTCAGGAAACACAACCACACCCCACCTTTGGTAGCGAACGCTGTTCTGACCCACCCTGCCCACCCAACAGAAGTCCTTTCCAGAGGGGGCAAAGCCCCCTCTTCAACTCCCCCAAAATCATATAGGCTAACGTCCCTTCTGGGGGTTTGAAAGGGGGCTCTGCCCCCTTTCTACCTTAAAGGGCGGCGGGTGGGAATAGATAATATCGGGGTGGGGGGACAAAACAAAATATGTTATAATCCCCTCTACAGGTGGGGATATAGCTCAATTGGGAGAGCGCTGCCTTCGCATGGCAGAGGTCGGGGGTTCGAATCCCCCTATCTCCACCACTCTACCATTCGGACTCCTTTCACCTTTTACGATGTGGTGCTTCTAGAATGCTTGCAGTCAGAGCGTCTCCGGAGTAAAATCGGCTAAAACGAATGATGATATCATATAGTAGGTGTCCGTATGATAACCAAAGACGAACTACTAAAAACGGGGAACCAAGATAGGATTTGGCAAAAGTATTGTGGCTTTCTCGACCTCTCCTTGGCTGAATTCATGGAGATACAAGAACAACTACTCATGGAACAGATTGAGCTGGTCTATGATAGCCCTCTAGGCAAGAAGTTCATGTCTAGAAAACCAAAGCACGTATCCGAATTCCGCAAACTTATTCCACTGACCACCTACGAAGATTATGCTGCTTATCTCAACGAGAAGAATGAAGATGTTTTAACTGACAAACCCTATTGCTGGGGCTGTACCTCGGGTAGAGGAGGTACTTTCAAGTGGGTGCCGTATACCGAGAGAGCCGTAAAAAAGTTCATCACACTCAGTGCTGCCATGTCCATCTTGGCCTGTGCTAACAAAAAAGGCGAGGTCAATGTCACCAGCGGCGTGCGTATGTTGTATAGCTTACCACCGTCTCCTTATATGTCAGGGATCTTGCTCCGCCCGTCCGCCGAGCTGTGGGATGCTCACCTTATCCCTCCTCCTGACAAATACGAAGGTGTTGACTTCGCGGCTCAGATTGAGGCTGGTTTTCGGATAGCGCTGCGCACCGGGGTGGATACCTTGAGTGCCTTGACCAGTGTTTTAGTCAAGATGGGTGAACGCTTTACCGAAAGATCAGGACAGTTTGAATTTAATCGAAGCATGTTGCATCCGCAAACAATGTGGCGCCTGATTATGGCCTGGCTGAAGGCAAAAAGGGAAGGCAGGGCTTTACTACCGAAGCACCTTTGGCCTCTGAAGGGCCTAATCTGCTACGGAACAGATACTGCCATCTACAGAGAACAGCTAATACACTACTGGGGGAGAGTGCCTTTTGAGGTATACGCCGCCACAGAAGCAGGGCTAATTGCTTTCCACGCCTGGAATAAAAAGAACATGACCTTCATCCCCTCATACTGTTTTCTTGAGTTTGTCCCCGAGGCGGAGTGGCTTAAGAGCCTGGAGAACAAAGACTACCAACCGACCACCGTACTTATAGACGAGGTTAAGCCGGGGCAGCGTTATGAGATGATTATTACTAACTTTTATGGGATGCCTTTCTTAAGATATAGATTGGGTGACCTTATCAGAATAGTTGCCTTGGAAGATGAGGAGGCCGGGATTAAGCTTCCTCAGATGGTTTTTGAAAGCCGTGCCGATGGCCTTATTGATATTGCCGGCTTCCCAAGATTAGATGAGAAAACAATCTGGCAGGCTATTGCTAATACCGGAATAAAATTCGAGGATTGGACTGCCCGCAAAGAATACGAAGCAAATGAGTCGGTTGTGCGTCTTTACGTCGAACCCAGGCAAGAGGTAGAGGTCTCAGAGCTAGAAAGGCTGGTTCACCAGGAGTTAGTAACTATTGAGCCAGACTACAGGGACCTGGTAAACATGCTCGGCATCCACCCACTAAGGCTAACTCTTCTACCAGCCGGGAGCTTTCAGCGATATTATGAGGCGAAGCAAAAGAGCGGAGCACACCTTGCCCACCTGAAGCCTCCCCATATGAATGCCCCCGACACTGTTATTCAAAAACTTGTTGAGGTTGGGACGAACCCCACAGGTAAGGAAAATTGAACCATTATTTAATATTACCCATAGTCCAAACCGTTTTCAGTCTAGTACTGGCAGCGATAGTACTTAAAGGGCACTTCCGCAGCTTTGTTCATCGCTTGTTTTCTATCGACCTGCTGGTCCTAGCTACCTGGGGCCTTATCATTTTTGGCATGAGGGCAAGCCCAGATATTGAGCATGCATACTCTTGGGACAGATGGTTGATTCCCTTGGCTCCCCTTATGTCGGTGCTGCTCTATCATTTTTCAGTTCGCTACACCTTTACCAAAATCAAAAGCTGGGTTATTCCCTCTCTCTATGCTAGTTGGCTTGTTTTCATTCCCCTGGCGGCTACAGACCTTGTCTTCAGTGGCATGCAGCTGAAATCGTATGGCTATGCCCCCATCCTGGGACCGGTTGCGCCCTTCTTTCTACTGTATAGCTCTGCTATAGTCATAATGGCGCTCGTAACCTTCACCAGAGGCTACAAGAGAGCATTTTCTGCTGAACACAGAAACCGAATAGCCTATATAATTACCGGGGTCAGCGTCAGCCTTGTCGGGGGGGCCTTTGATCTTTTACCGATACTGGGATTGCCATTATACCCCGGCGCCATAATCGGCAACCTAATTTTTTGCACCTTAACTACAGTAGCCATCATCAGACACAAACTTCTCGATATCCGCATTGTCCTGCGCAAGACTATCGTCTATGTCTTAACCAGCGCTCTGGTTGCCATTCCTCTCGTAGGTGTCTATCTCATATTTGCCCCTCTTGTTGAAGGAACAGCTGTCTTTCCTATATGGGGTCGCTTGCTCATTCTCATCGCAGTGGCTTTAATCCTGCCACTGTTATGGCGATGGGTTCAAAAGCACGTTGATAGTTGGTTCTACCGGGATAGATATGATTACCTTAAAGCTCTGGAAACCTTTGGCCAGGACCCTCAGAGTCTCACCGACTCGGCTCAGCTAGGTTCCACTATGGTTAACCTGATTACCAAGGCACTACGGAGTTCAAGTGCTTATCTTTTGCAACCACTGCCCCAAAGCGACGATTTTGCTGTGGCTTGCTCGTCCGGTGTCAATAGCTCTACTGCCGATATCGTCCTGAAAGGCCGGAGTCCTCTCATCAGATTTCTTGAGCAAAACGGCGACATGTTAGCTTACCAAGACCTTGACTACATACCACAATTGCAATCGGTTTTATATAAGGAGAAAAAAGAGCTGGAACGAATCGGTGCCGAGTTTATCGTTCCAATGAGAACGCATATCGGTAGTTTATCAGGGCTGCTTATCTTGGGGGCAAAACGCTCAGGCCAGCCTTACACAATTGAGGATAAGGAACTAATTAATACCATATGCCATCAAATGAGCACTAACCTGGAAAATGCACGGCTATATGAAGCGAGTCAGCGAGAGGTGGCCGAACGCAAAAGGGCGGAGGAAAAACTAAGGCAATCACACGAGCAGTTACGCAACCTTTCGGCACATATAGAATCTATGAGAGAGACAGAGAGAACGAGTATAGCACGTGAGGTTCACGATGAGTTGGGCCAGGCACTAACAGCCATCAAGATGGATCTATCTTGGCTGAACAAGAGACTACCCGAGGAGCAAGAGGTCATAATCAAGAAGACAAGAGAAATGTTAAGACTCATTGACACAACTATCCAAACGGTGAAGAGGATTTCTACAGACTTGAGACCGGGAATACTGGATGACCTTGGTCTTGTGGCCGCCATGGAATGGCAAGTGCAAGAATTTCAAGAGCGGACAAGTATCAAGTGTGCGCTTACCGCAGATGGTGAGAATATGAATCTAGACCGAAAACTAGCTACGGCGGTTTTCCGAATCCTTCAGGAGGCACTCACCAATGTTGCTCGCCATGCCGATGCGGCCAGAGTTACCGTAAGCCTAAAGAGAAGAGACGGACAGCTAGTGTTACAGGTCATAGACAACGGCAAAGGGATCACAGAGAAGCAGATTGCTAATCCCAGGTCGTTTGGGCTAATCGGAATGCGCGAGCGTGCCCGTTCCTGGAATGGAAGCGTCAAAATCAACGGCATTTCGGATAAGGGGACCACAGTAACAGTGAGTATTCCCCTTAAGCGAAAGGAGGAAAGCGATGATAAGAATATTAGTCGCTGATGACCATGCCATTGTTCGTAACGGGCTGAAGCAGATTGTCAGTGATACTCCCGACATGGTTGTAGCTGGTGAAGCGAGCAACGGACGGGAAGCGCTGAATAAAGCATTGGAAGATGACTATGACGTTGTCTTACTAGACATCACCATGCCCGATATAAGCGGGCTTGAGATTCTAAAAGAAATCAAAAGCCAAAAGCCAGAGCTTCCCGTTCTGATATTGAGTATTCATCCAGAAGAACAGTATGCGGTGAGAGCTTTAAAGGCCGGCGCCGCAGGGTATTTGACTAAGGAAAGCGCTCCAGAGGAATTGATAAGGGCCATGCAAAGGGTGTCTGGTGGCGATAGATATGTAACTTCGTCTCTCGCTGAAAAGCTGGCTTCTTTTTTGAAAACCGGCGCTGAAAAACCGCCTCACCAGGCTCTTTCCGACCGCGAGTATGCTGTATTCTGTATGATAGTCTCTGGCAAGCGTGTAAAGCAGATTGCTGATGAACTATTGTTAAGCACAAAAACCATCAGTACCTATAGGTCTCGTATTCTGCGAAAAATGAATATGAATAACAATGTAGAATTAACCCGCTACGCTATACAAAATCAACTGACCTCCTGAAAAGACGGTAAGCAATGAAAAAGAAGTGCCTAGTAATAAATGGCACGTTGAAGTAAAACTACCATAGTGATGATTCCTGCCTCCTAGTCCACCTAACCACCGAAGCTATCATCCCCATATCATCTACGTCCCCCTTGTAGGGCAAATGCCGACAAGGTAATGAGCCAAAATCCTACAAAAAGTTCAGTCTTTAGCTGACAGATATTCTACTTTCCGCCTGATAGTATATATATGTGCTGGATTATATTAAGACATCTTAAACAATCTTTAACAGCTCGAAGGGTGTGTTGGCCATGTCTGTCATAATCAAAGGGGAGATCTATTACAGGACGCGAGAGGCCTGTAGCAAGATTGGCATACACAGGAGTACCCTATTACGATGGCTTAAGTTTGGCATCGTCAGGGATGCATCCCATAAAGACAGACGAGGCTGGAGGCTGTTCACCGAGACTGATATCAGAAGAATCCAAGAAGAGGCTTACAAGTTCAAGTAAGTAACCACTTAAACTGAACTACACCGGGGCTCATTACGGAAGATGTAATGAAGAACGGTACCCCCTATCTCCACCACCTTACCCGAATTTTAACCAATTTTCCGAAATTCGTCGCCAACCCCCTTGACATACTGTTTAGTTCATGGTATTATATAGTTCACAATAGTATAAGCTATGCAACACACGGGTCGCCCTATCACCGGGGGAAACATGAAACAAAAAGAGCCAAGCGCCGCCGATAAGAAATTCAAGAAGGAACTGAACGCGGGCATCACCGAGCTCGTCTTGCTCAACGCCGTGAGTCGGGCGACCGAACCCATGTACGGCTACCAGATTGCCAAGCTTATCGAAGAGGGCCGGGAGAACGAACCCATCATAAAGCTGGGCACGCTCTACCCGGTTTTGCGTTCCCTGGAGAGAAGCGGGCTGCTGGAAAGCCGGGTGGAACCGTCCATAGCCGGGCCTCCCCGTCGCTACTATGAGATAACCGAAGCGGGGCGCCGGGTGCTGGAACGGTGGACGAAAATATGGGGCCTGACCAGAGACTTTGTCGACAGCCGCTTAGAGGAGGGCTAAGATGCTAAAAACTACCGAGGAATATCTCCGCCGGCTAAAGAAAGAACTGGACGGGTGCGACCGGGCTACCGTCCAGGACGCCCTTTCCGACGCCGAGGAATACTTGAGAAACACGCTGGAGACGGTGCAAAAAGAACGGCCCGACCTGACCGAGGCCGACGCCCTGCCGCCCATCATCGAGAAATACGGCGCCCCCGACGAGGTCGCCGCCGCCTATCGGGAAATAGAGTCGCGGGTACCCACCACTTTGGCCCCGTCCAAGCGCTCGGAGGGGAAATCGTTCCCGGCCCGCTTCTTCGGGGTCATGGCCGACCCCAAGGCCTGGGGGGCGCTGCTCTATCTGCTGTTCTTCGCCATGTTCTCGGGGACCATCTATTTCACCTGGGCGGTTACCGGCATATCTCTATCCCTGGGGCTGATTGTCTTAATCGTTGGCCTGCCCTTCATCGGCCTCTTCGTACTCTCGGTGCAGGGTATCGCTCTGGTCGAGGGGCGCGTCGTCGAGGCCCTGCTCGGCGTGCGCATGCCGCGACGCCCCATCTTCCCCGGTAAAAAAATGGGCTGGTGGCCACGCTTCAAGGCACTGGTCTCGCAGAGGCACACCTGGTTTTCGATTCTGTATATGATAGTGCAGTTCCCCCTCGGCACTGCCTACCTGGCCGTGTTCGTCAGCTTGCTCAGCCTGTCGTTTTACGGCATAGCCATACCCATCCTAGAGCTGGGTTTCGACATTCACCCTGTTGTCTTCAACAGCGTCGAGGTTTACACGCCCGCCTGGGCGATGCCGCTGACCGTCATCGGCGGGATTCTGCTCATAATACTGACCATGCACCTGGCCAAGCTCCTGGGCAAAACGCACGGCCGGCTGGCTAAGACGTTATTGGTCAAATATTGAGCCGCAGTGCGAGGAGGCGAGTACCCTCAAGTCCACGCCTATTCCTCTAAAGACTCCCCCGGCTTTTCCTCCGGCAGTTCCAGCTTGGGCGGTTCTATCGGCCCCTTGCGGGCGAAGATAGGGATACCGATGGCGGCGATGATGACGGTGGCCACGATGACCACCATTATGATATCAGGGTAGTCAGCGGCGTGAGCGATGCCGCTAACGACCACTACCTCGGCTACCACCGCCGCCGAAAGCCCCCGCGGCAGCATGGTGGTCAGAAAACCGCTGTTTTGGAACATTTCGCGGCTGCCGATTGAGGAGAGCAGCACGGCGATGTACCTCACGAAGAGCAGGGCAATAGAGATGACCACGCCGACCACAATCACGTCGGGCTTGTCGAAGGTCAGCATCAGCCCCAGATAGACGAAGAAGAAGGTCTTTATCAGGAAAGACATCTGGGAGTGGAACTTCTTCATCATATCGTGTATCTCGACCGTCCGCCTAATACGCAATAGTTGCGCCACCCTGACACCGTTGCCCAGGATGATGCCGAAGACGAGGGCGAAGATAACCCCGCTGCCGCCTATGCTCTCCACGGCGAAGTAGAGCAGGAAAACGATGGCCAGCGTGAGGATATCGTCGAAGATTTCCCCTTCGAGTAGGGTCAGAATCCATAGCCAGGCGACGCCGGCGGCGGCGCCTATGCCCAGGCCGATAGCGAACCTTATGGCAATAGCCTGGCCGACCATGGAGGCCTCATCCCCCAGCGTCGCCCCACCCACGACCTGCTCACCGGTCATAACCTGCAGAATAACCAGGGCGATGATGATAACTAGGGCGCCGTCGAAGGCTGACTCTAGACTCAACACCGAGGACACCTTACCCGGGACCTTGGAACGGCTGACCAGGGGCATAACTATGGAAGGGCTGGTGCCGCCCAAGATGGCACCGAGCAATAGGCCGTGCGTCAGGTCCCAGCCCAGCAGGTTATGAGCCAGGAAAGCCACCCCCACCGTGCTGGCGAAGATGCCGACAATGACCAGAATCAGCGCCCGCGGAGCGCTGGAAAGAATCAGGGAAAAATCGAGGTCAAGCCCGCCGTTGAAGAGGATGACGACCAGGGCCAGGCTGGCGATTATCTGCGAAGCGGGGGCTATCTGGGCAGGGTCGATTATCCCTAAAACAGGCCCTATCAGGTAGCCCAAGGCCAAGAGTATAAGGATGTCGGGAAAGCTTATCTTGCGAAAAAGGTAGTCACCGATGAAACCGATGACCACCAGTATGCCGATAAAGCCGATTATCTGTACCGCTGACATCTTTTTCCTTTAGCCGTATTCTAGCAATAAAAATGGTAAAAACCAACTACGCTTTTCGCTCCCGCCAGCGGAAGAAGGCCTTGGTCAGCTCCAAGACGGGGAAGACCGTGGCCGCCAGCAGGACGACCAGCAGCCAGTCGAAGACGCCCAGGGAGAAGGTGTGGAAGGAGGGCTGCAAGGCGGGTGTATAGACAATCACCGCCAGCAGGGCGATTTCCCAGAGTATGGTGATGTTGAGCCACTGGTTCCTGAAGAAGCCGATTTTGAATACGGAGTGTTTATCGGAGCGGAAGTTGTAGGCCTTGAAGAACTGTATCAGCACCAGGGTAAGAAAGCAGAGCGCCTGCGCCTCGAGCATACCCCGCCCCGAATCCAGCGCCCACTTGAAGACGCCCAGGTTGACCAGCGCCGACCAGAGCCCACCCACCACCATCAGCGTCACCACCTCTTTGGTAAAGACGCCCTGCCCCCGCGGCCTCGGCCTCTGCTGCATCAGGTCGGGGTCGGGCGGGTCGACGGAAAGGGCAATGGCGGGCAACCCGTCGGTAGCCAAGTTCACCCAGAGTATCTGTATCGCCACCAAGGGGATGGCCCCCGCGGGTAGCCCCAGCAGCGGCCCGAAGAGGATGGCCCCCGCCATGAGCAGTATCTCCCCGATATTGGAGGAGAGCAGGTACATCAGGTACTTCTTGATGTTGCTGAAGATGCCCCGCCCCTCCTCGATGGCGGCCACGATGGAGGCGAAGTTGTCGTCGGTAAGCACCATGTCGGCGGCCTCGGTGGTGACATCGGTGCCGGTGATACCCATGGCGATGCCGATATCGGCCTTCTTTAGCGCCGGGGCGTCGTTGATACCGTCCCCGGTCATGGCCACCACGTGCCCCCGCTTGGCCAGCGCCTCGACCACGCGCAGTTTGTGCGCTGGCGAAACGCGGGCGTAGACCTCTACCCTTTCTACCATCTCTTCAAGCTCGGGCTGGCTTAGATTGTCGAGCTCGACACCGGTCAGCGCCAGCCCCTCTTCTAGCAGGCCCAGCTCGCCGGCGATGGCCACCGCCGTCTTCTTGTGGTCGCCCGTTATCATAACCGACTTCACCCCTGCCCGCTGGCAGCGCTCTATCGCTTCCCTGGCCTCGTCGCGCGGCGGGTCAATCATACCCACCATGCCCGTAAAGACCATGTCCTGCTCGATAGAATCGTCGACTTCACCGCCCTCGTCCAAACGCTTATAGGCCAGGCCCAGAACGCGCAGGGCGTCGTCGAGCATACCCCGCCCCACGGCGATGATTTTCTCCCTGTCTTCGGCACTCAGCTCCTTCTCCCGCCCCTCGGCATAGATGTAGCGGCAGGAGCCGAGGACGAGCTCGGGCGCCCCCTTGGAGTAGGCCAAGCTGCCTTGGGGCGTTTGGTGGACGGTGGTCATACGCTTCCGCTCCGAGGAGAAGGGAATCTCACCGATGCGGGGGAACTGGCGGTTAAGCTCCTCGGGCCAGAGGCCCGCCTTGGCCGCGCTCACCAGCAGCGAGCCCTCGGTGGGGTCGCCGCTGACCTCCCAGGTCTGGCCGCTGGCGGTGAGGGCAGTGTCGTTGCAGAGGGCGCCGATAACTAACAGTTTTTCCAGAGCCGATTTGGACTCGACGGCTATCTTCTCGCCGCCGACGGAGAAATCGCCCTCAGGCTCGTAGCCAACGCCGCTGACGTCTATGGACCTATCGTCGGCGTAGATGCGGCGGACCGTCATCTTGCCCTGGGTGAGCGTGCCCGTCTTGTCGGAGCAGATGAAGGTGGTGCTGCCCAACGTCTCCACGGCGGGCAGCTTGCGTATTAGGGCGTGGCGCTTGGCCATGCGGCGCACGCCCAGCGACAGGCTGATGGCCACCA
>CAYPBF010000018.1:0-19529 GCA_964408935.1 uncultured Dehalococcoidales bacterium
ACATCGACATCCCTGAGGAAATACTGGAGATTTACCGCACCTGGCGGCCCACCGCCCTGCACCGCGCCTACCGTCTGGAGAAGGCGCTGGACACGCCCGCCAAGATTTTCTACAAGTACGAGGGGACCAACCAGGCGGGCAGCCACAAGCCCAATACCGCCGTCGCCCAGGCATACTACAACAAGCAGGAGGGCATCAAGCGCATCACCACCGAGACCGGTGCTGGTCAGTGGGGTAGTGCCCTGGCCTTTGCCGGCGCCCTCTTCGACATCGAAATCAAGGTCTATATGGTCAGGATAAGCTACGACCAGAAGCCCTACCGCCGCATCGCCATGGAGCTCTGGGGGGCCAACTGCGTCCCCAGCCCCAGCCAAGATACCAAGGTGGGCAAGGCCATGCTGGAGAAGTGGCCCGACTGCCCTGGCAGTTTGGGCTTGGCCATCAGCGAGGCGGTGGAAGACGCCGTATCCCGCGAGGATACGCACTACTCGCTGGGCAGCGTGGTCAACCACGTTTTGCTCCACCAGACCATCATCGGCGAGGAGACCATAAAGCAGATGGAGATGGCCGACGCCTACCCCGACATTATCGTCGGCTGCATCGGCGGCGGCTCCAACTTCGCCGGGCAGTTTTTGCCCTGGATTCGGGATAAGCTCAGCGGCAAGAAACCGGATATGCGCATTGTCTGCGTCGAGCCGGAGAGCTGTCCCACGGTGACCAAGGGGCTGTATGCCTTTGACTACGGCGATGCCGTTGGTATGGGCCCTATCGTCAAGATGTACACCCTGGGGCACGGTTTTATTCCGCCTCCCATCCACGCCGGTGGACTGCGCTACCACGGCATGGCGCCCATCGTCTGTCACCTGCATCGGCTGGGCTTTATCGAGGCCCAGGCAGTGCCGCAGACCAAGGTCTTTGAGGCCGGAATACAGTTCGCCCGCACCGAGGGCATCATCACCGGGCCGGAGCCCTGCCACGACCTGAGGGTGGCCATCGACGAGGCGCTCAAGTGCAAGGAAGAGGGTGTTTCGAAGAACATCCTCATCGCCCATAGCGGCCACGGCCACTTCGACCTGTCTGCCTACGAGAAATACATGTCGGGCGAGCTGGTGGATTACGCCTATCCCGAGGAAGAGGTGAGGAAGGCACAACTGGAGTTGCCTGAGGTCAAACTGTAGTAGCTCGACTTAAGCCAACGAGGGCTGGGTTTTAAACCCAGCCCTTTTTTTATCCTGTTGCGCACTATAGAGCAGCTGTCATATAATTCAACACGATGAAGGCAGATGGCAAAATCAAAGAGGCAACGGGGCGGATTATAAATCGCTTGGGCCGTAAAAGGGGCAACCTCATCCCCATGTTACAAAAAGTCCAGAAGGAGCTGGGCTATCTGCCCCGTGAGGCTATGGCCGAGATTGCCCGCTTCCTCGATATACCCGAGATTGATGTCTACGGCGTGGTCACCTTCTACAACCAGTTCCGCCTCAATCCCCCGGGGAAGCATTCGATAAGGGTGTGCTTGGGCACCGCCTGCCATATGAAGGGCGGTTACATCACGCTGGACGCCTGGAAGCGAAGACTCAATATCGACCGGGGGCAAACCACCCCCGACCGGGAATTCGACCTGGATACCGTCGCCTGCGTCGGCTGCTGCGTGATGGCGCCGGTGACGGTGGTGGACGATAAGCCCGAAGGTCAGGTGGAACCGACTAAGGTGGACGGCATACTGCTCGCCTTCGAGCGGGAAAAAGAGAAACGTTGAAAAAAACGCAACCAGAGGCGGCTACCTTCGACGAGATAAAGCGCCAGGCGGAAAATCGCTGGCAGGAGCTGTGGAAGGCTAAGGCGGTTATAATGGTGGGGGCAGCCACCTGCGGTCGCGCCGCTGGCGCCCTTAAGGTGCTGCACGCCTTCAAGAGCGAGCTTAAAAAGCAGAAGCTCGACTGTCCCGTCTTTGAGGTCGGCTGCATGGGGCACTGCTACGCCGAACCCATCGCCGTTATCATTAAGCCCCCGCACCCCCCCGTCGTTTACCAGCAGGTCAACCCCGTCATCGCCCGTAGGCTGGTCAGAGATTACATTTTGGGCGATGACCCCTGCCTCGATTCCGTCCTCGGCTCTATCGGAGAGAGCGAGCTTGTCCCCGCCCTGGCCGATTTCCCCCGCGCTAAATTCGAGCAGAAGATTATCCTTAAAAACTGCGGCTTCATTGACCCCGAGGATATAGACCACTACATCGCCAACGGCGGCTATTCGGCTCTCGATAAGGCGTTTAAGATGGCGCCGGACGATATTATAAATGAGGTCAAAGAGTCGGGCTTAAGGGGGAGGGGAGGGGCCGGCTTTCCCGCTGGCGGGAAGTGGCAGGTATGCCGTGATGCTTCGTCCAATACCAAATACGTAATTTGTAACGGAGACGAGGGCGACCCTGGCGCCTTTATGGACCGGGCCATCCTTGAAAGTGACCCCCACTCCGTAATCGAGGGGATGGTCATCGCGGCTTACGCCGTGGGCGCTAAAGAGGGCTATATCTACGTCCGTGCCGAGTACCCGCTGGCCGTCAACCGCGTAAGCATCGCTCTTAAACAGGCCAAGAAGTCGCATCTACTGGGTAAGAACATATTGGACAGCGGCTTCAGCTTCGACATAAAACTATTCGAAGGCTCGGGGGCCTTTGTCTGCGGTGAAGAATCCGCCCTGATTGCTTCGTTAGAAGGTGAGGCGGGCACGCCTTCTCACCGCCCCCCATACCCCGCCACCAGCGGTCTCTACGGCCAGCCGACGCTAATCAACAACGTTAAGACGCTGTCCTTTGTCCCCAAAATAGTCGACAAAGGCGCCAAGTGGTTCAAGTCCATAGGCACCGAGGACAGTCCCGGCACCGCCGTTTTCGCTTTGGCGGGCAAGGTGGTCAACACGGGGCTTATCGAGGTCCCCATGGGCACCACGCTGCGCCAGGTCGTCTTCGACGTCGGCAGCGGTATACCCAACGGCAAAGAATTCAAGGCGGTGCAGATTGGCGGGCCTTCGGGCGGCTGCTTGCCCGAATCGGCGTTGGACCTGCCTATCGACTTCGACTCCCTCACCAAGGCCGGGGCGATGATGGGGTCGGGGGGCATGATTGTCCTCGACGAGGACGATTGCATGGTGGAAATTGCCCGCTACTTCCTGGAGTTCACCCAGCGCGAGTCCTGTGGTAAGTGCACCTTCTGCCGACTGGGTACTAAACAGATGCTGGAAACCTTGGCTGAGTTCACCAAAGACCAGGGTGAAATCAAAGACCTCGATACGTTAGCTGAGCTGGCCGAGGACATCAAGGCGGGCTCGCTCTGCGGGCTGGGGCGCACGGCGCCCAACCCGATATTAACCAACCTGCGCTATTTCCGCGACGAGTACGAGGCGCACATACTGGAGGGGCGCTGCCCGGCGTTGATGTGCCCCGAGCTTATCGCCTACTACATCATACCCGAAAAGTGCGAGCTGACCTGCGACGCCTGTGTCGGCACCTGCACCGTGGAGGCTATATCCAGCCACCCCAAGAAGCGCTATAAGGTTATCGACCAGGAAAAGTGCGTCAAGTGCGGCACCTGCCTGACCTCCTGCCCGCCGCAGTATAACGCCATCATCAAGCTGTCGCCACCGGAGGTACCTAAATCGAAATGAAGACGGTAACTCTGACCATAGACGGCAAGAAGATTAAAGCCCCACGGGGTGAAAAAGTCCTCTGGGCGGCGCTGGACAACGGCATCTACATCCCCAACCTCTGCGCCCTACGTGATAAGGATGAGCCGAGTGCCTCCTGTCGCCTCTGCTGGGTGGAGATAGAGGGTAGGGCGGTCACCGCCTGCACCGAGACCGTCGAAGAGGGTATGGTAGTCAACGCCAGGGGTACGATGGCTTTAAGACTGGCGCGCACCGCATTAGAACTGCTTCTGGCCAGCAACGACGTCGACTGCGCCAACTGCCCCGCCAGCGGTGCCTGCGAGCTGCAAAAGATAGCCGCCCACCTCAAGGTCAAAATCACGACCAAACGTTTTAAGAAAATACTGCGCCAGCTACCCATTGACGATAGTAGCCCCGACTTTACTTACGACCCCAACAAGTGCGTCCTCTGCGGGCGCTGTATCTGGGTCTGCCGTACCAAGAATATCGGTACCCTCGGTTTCGCCCACCGCGGCTTTAACCGTAGAATGACCACCTTTGGCGACGAACCGATGGCTAAGGCGGGGTGTAAAGATTGCGCAGCCTGCGTGAATGTCTGTCCCACCGGGGCGCTGGTGCTAAAGTAGCCTTAGTCTATTTACCAGCCCTGCCGTAGTCGTCTTCCAGCCTGACGACGTCGTCCAACTCCGGTGTCGAGACCTCAAAAAAGGTGGTATCCTCAATGGCCTTGAGGCGGTGCTTGGTGTGGGGAGGGATTCTCAGCGACTGACCGGGCTCAACTGTGCGTGACGTCATCTTGCCGCCTTCCTCAATCTCCAGCAGCGCCTTGCCATGATAGAAGTACATGGTCTCGTCCTTCTGCTCGTGGTACTGGAGACTTAAGCGGTGTCCCTTCTTGACGAAGATGAGCTTGCCCGCGTATTTCGGGGTGAGGGCAAAGAGCAGCTCAAAACCCCAGGGCTTTTCGGTCTTGCGGGGGAGTTTCTCTTCCATCTTCAATCTCTCCTTAGCCCCCGGACGGCTTTTAGCCTAATTTGAGCAGCCATTTATCTATCGTCTTTCCCTTTCTTAGCTCGGCCACCGCCCTTTTCTTTTTCAGGCTGTCCAAAATGCCGCTCAGAATCTTATCGTCGCCTCGACGGGCGGATATGTCGGCAATCTTCTCCTGTGCCGCTTTTAGTACCCGCTTAGTGGGTTCCGTCCCTACCATTATATCCACCAGCTTCCAATCGCTATAGGCCTGGCCAATCAGCTCCACGGAGATTGCCTCCAGCTTGGCTAGCGCCTCGGCCTCTATCTCATGCCGTTTCTCCTCAGAGCCGCTTTCGGTGTAAATCCGGTTCAGAGGCTCGGTTCCCGAGGCTCTTATCACCAGAGAGCTGCGCGCCCCGTTATCATCTTCGAGCTGTATTTCGACGAGGTCATAACGAACGCCACCTAAATATACGACCTTTAGCCCCGCTATCCTTTTCCCCTCCAGCTCATTCGGGGTCAATCCCTGGTATGAGTCCAGGAAGTAGTTGATGAGCCTCTCTTTGGCTTTGTCGCTGGCGTCCACATCCACCCGGTCGCTGTAGAAAGCCCCGTATTCGGTCGTGAAATCGCTCCAGATTTCTCTAAGCGATTTCCCGTAGCTGGCAATCATATCCATGACGAGCAGGTCACCCCAGATTCCGTCTTTATCGGGCAAATGCCCCTTGCTGGTAAGCCCACCGCTCTCCTCCCCACCGATAATGATGCTGTTGCGGAAATCGGGGTCTTCCTGCCTTCGGTAGAATCGGTCTGTCTGCATGCCTTCGGCGATTACGTATTTGATGCCGACCATGGTCACGTAGCTGGGGAGGCCGCTTATATCTTCCGCCTTGCCGACTACCACGCTATAGAAGGGGTGGGTTATATAACTGGGGATAACCTTGGGGTCGGGCTCGAAGTCTTTGTTTTGGCTCATGGTACTGACGACGGCATCCATCGAACGCGAGGTAGTTACCGTTCTCACGATTTTCCCCTGCAGCCCCTTACGCTTCCCCAGGTATGAGGTCAGCATGGGCAGTATCTGATTTGCTCTGAAGTACTGCCCCCCTTTGTCAACAGCGCCGTAGCGGTCGGCGTCGGTGTCCAGGGCGATACCCAGTTGTGCCCCGCTGGCGGCCATTCGCTCCTGCAACAGCTCCAGATGGGGCGGTTCCGGGTCGGCATATTCCAGGTTGCCCAGCTTCGGGTCCTTTTCGCCGTGCAGCACTTCGTAGGATACCCCAAGAGCGCTGAGGATCTCTCGGAGATAGTCCCTGCCCGCCCCGTGCATCTCGTCGACCAGAACCTTCTTATCTTTGAAATAGTCTCTTATGGCATCAACATCCAGCTTAATCCGGGCGTTGCCTGCACCGCTGGCCAGCACCCAGTCGCAGTAGTCCTTAATAGGATTGAACTTTTTGATTTTCCCCTGTTCGGCGGCCTGAGCCAAATCGACGTTAGGGAAATCCTTACCTAAAAGCTGCATCTGGTTGCTTCTGGCCGCGATGAGGTCTGTCAGTGAAGTGGGGGCAGGGCACCCTGATTGGGGGGAGTATTTAAGACCCTGCCATTCTATCGGGTTGTGGCTGGCGGTACAGTTAATGATACCAGCCACGTTCTCTTCACCCAAGTGCTCGATGGCCCAATAGACGAGGGCCGGAGTCGGGGTATCCCTTGCCACCAGATAGACCTTGATGTCATTGAGCAGGCAGACCTGGGTTACCCATGAGGCTACTTCATCAGCGTGTTCGCGGCTGTCATAGCCGATGACGATGAACCTGTCACTTAGGTCTTTGCTCTTTATATAGTCGGGGATGTTTACGCCTTTTATGTAATCGCATATCGCTTGCGTTACCCTCTTGGCCTTCTTTTCAACGAAGTCTATGTCCCAAAGGCCCCTCAGCCCCGATGTTCCGAATCGGGGATACTTCAGGGCGTGTATCTGGCTGAGGAGCTTTTTTAGCTCTGGGTCGTCCGTTTTCAATTTGAAATCGAACATCTTGTCGGCCAGTTTGCCTACCTGTAAGACTCGGAAAGGCAGGTATCTGCCAGTGGTATCCCGCAGCAGAGGGATGACGTCCTTATCAATATCCTCTCTCAACTCGGCAAATTCTTCCCTGTGGAATAAGGTCTCCAGAGCCTTGACAGCGGCTTCTCTCAGCTCCTTCATGGCGGGGAGTATTGCCTCTCTGATTTGCCGCCCCCATGTCCTTTCGGCTTCGGTTTTAGCGCTGGTGTAGGCTTCGTAGCGGTAGGGCCCTGCTTCGGCTATAATCGTAGCTAAAACGGCCACAATTAACGGTAAAAAGGGCTCCAGTTCGTCTCTCGACTTTGCCGACAGTTCCCGCTCGACTCTGCACAAGAGTTTCCGAGCCAGGTTTGTATAGCCATCTAGCTCTTCCTTGGAATCGGTCTCGGTTAGCCCTCTGTCGAGCTCGACGAATCGCGGCGCTAGCTGGGAGAGGTCGAACGCCTTGGCCTCCAGCCAGTCTGTCAGGACAGCAAACTTACCCATCTAACCCTCAGCTTTGTGTCAACCTAAGTATAGCAACTGCCATATTGAAGGTAAAGGCCAGCCTCTTTCCTTGCTAATCTGGTGGAGGGGCAAGAAAGAGGAGAGCCTCCCTTTTAGGGAGGCTCTCCTTAATCAGAGGTCAGGAAGTCGGGTCGAAGTAGGTGATGGTCAGTTTGGGACGCTCGTGGGCGACAGTCCAGTCGGAGGAACGGAACCTCTTCCAGGCTTCTTCGGTGCTCTCATCGGTGTCTTTCAGCATTACGCCGAAGTTGCCTTGGCTGCCGTCCCACCAGCTCTTAGCCAGGTCGGTAATATACCAGTAGTGGAAGCCGTCGGTTACCCCTGCGGGTATACTGGTAGTATCCTCCGGAACTGTGGCGCACACTGGCTGGTTGTTCCAGGTGACACCGGTCTCAGTCCATGATCCCAGCACCGGGTAAGCCCCTATGTTGGCTGTGGTCGAGGTGACGGTGTACCAGTATACCAATCCCAGACTGGCGTTGGTTATGACCGCATGTTCGGGGAGCAGACTGAGGTCGAATTGAATGTATAGCCTGGCGGTGTCGCCTCCGCCAGTGCCAGCCGATATCCATTCCCGGTCTGCCCAGTTATCATCGGGAGCCGTAATATATATGTAGGTGTCTTTGCCCAGGGCGGGGTTGGGTTGTAAGACCAGCGTTTCGTTGGAGGCATAGGTAAGCGACCAGTTGATATAGGTGGTGTCATTGGGGTTTACCGTTACCACCTGCGCACGATGTTTGTAGTGGAAATACTCCAGCCTTACGTTATAGGTGCCGGGAGACAGGTTGGTGATAACGTAGGGGGTGATGTTACCCGTATCCACCCCGTTAAGGAAGACGGCGGCCCCGGTCGGGTCGGACTGGATATTGATAGAGCCGTACTTCATCTCGACGACGATATCAACGCTCTCGCTGGCACTACCACCGTGACCATCGCTCGCCGTGACGCTGACGGTATAGGTGCCCTCGGCGGCCGGCGCATTCCAGGTGACAGAGTTACCCGAGCCCGTGATAGTGCCACCAGTAGCTGACCATTCGTAGGTGAGGGTGTCACCGTCGGCATCGTTAGCGACACAGCCTATAGTAGCGCTACCTTCGGGGGGCAGGTCGGTGGCGCTGGCGTTAAGGTTAGCGATGACGGGTGGCGTGTTGACTACCGTGATGGTGCAGCTTTCGCTAACGATCTCCTCACCGTCGCTGACGGTTACGGTTACGGTATAGCTTCCCTCGGTGGTTGGCGCCGTCCAGGTGACGTCGCTACCCGTCCCTGAGATAGCCCCACCGCTGGCTGACCAGGAATAGGTGAGGACATCCTCGGTGTTCTCGTCACTGGCCACGCAACTTATGCTGCAACTCCCCCCGCGGACTACCTCGGTAGCGCTGGGATTAAGGAGGGTGATGACCGGCGGCTTGTTACAGCCACCTATCGCCAACAGGGCGATAATGACCAGGCCCAGCACGGCCAGCTTAACAGCTTTAGATTTCCACATCTTGCTGCCTCCTTTATCGAGATTTTAGATGACTGTCTGGCGAAATCTTACGCTATTTAGGGGGTGAAGTCAATGGCTCTAAAGGGGGAGTAGTGGTTATTTTTCTGCCCATCCCCACCTTGTTTAGCGTAACTTTTTCTTTTCCCACCCAGAGCCCACCCTACAAGGGTTAGACCCTTATATATCTCTTATTTGGGATGCGCCACCCATATCCACTTTGAGGGGGTTTGAAAGGGGGCAAAGCCCTCTTTCTTCCTTAAAGGGTGGCGGGTGGGAATAGATAGAATCGGGGAGGGGTGGTTGGATTGTTAGGTTGCCTTAGCCGTCGGGTAACAGGTCGCAGAAGTGAAAGGAGTCCCTCAAGACCAATTCCCCTAGCCTGTAGCCTATCTTCTCCTTGAATATAGGGCCGTCGTAGACAAAGCTGTGGAACTCGCCGTTCTCACCGCAGGGGTCTATATTGGGGGGAAGCGCCTTAATAAAGTCTTGGTCAATTTGCCAACCCAGGAATTTTTTATCCATAACCTTGGTATCAATACAGCTGACTACGGCTCGGAAGCCCAGAGCTACGAAGGACCTGGCGAGCTCGGCGCTGTCTCTCCCCCAGATGGGGAAGACGCCTTTCATGTTTAACTTGGCCAGGTTATCCAGACGGTATTGGCGGACGTCTTCTAAGAAGATGTCGCCGAAGGCGACTTCCTCGACGCCTTGCTGCTTGAACAGGTTCAAGGCTTCGGTCATCTTGGCGGCGTATGTTTCGTTGCTGCAATCTTTGGGGATGAGGACTTTATAGAGTGGTAGTTCCAGTGATTTTGCCTGTTTTTCCAGTAGTACTCGGCGCACGCCGTGCATACTGATGCGGTCATAGTCTTCAGTGACGGTGGTGAGGAGGGAGGCTATTTCGTATTGATTGTTCTTTTTAAGTTCGTGGAGGGCCATGGCGCTGTCTTTGCCGCCACTCCAGCCGAAGAGTAGTTTTTTCATGCGTGGTTTCCTTTCTTTCATTTACAATTTACCGGATGGCTCCACCCCACCTCCCCACTCTGTTAGCGTACGTATTTTCGTCCCACCTAATACCCGCCCTATAAGGGTGGTACCCCTTATATATTCTCCTTTAGGGTTGTGCCCCGCCCCTTTTTAACCGGTGCCACTGCTCCGGCGGCGCTTCCTTATCTTATCGGCTTCTTTCTCTATCTCTTTGGTATCATCGCGCCGCGGGAAGACATAGACATTTAAATAGTGGAACAGGACGCCGATTCCCCAACCGCCTAGAGGGAAGACGAACCAGGGGAAAGATCGGTCAGTGACGGCCCATATGACTACGAGTAAGGCGTTTACGCAGAGATAGACGATAAAGTGGATACGGAAGCCCTTCTTTTCCTCAACTATCTTCCTGGCTTCTTCGTAGATTTCCGCTTCATCTTTCTTGGTAGGCATGGCTACACCTCCCTTTTTTTTATTTCCCCGCCTCCCCCTTCAAAATCTTTGCCTTGTCTGTCTTTTCCCAGGGGAGGTCAATGTCGGTGCGGCCAAAGTGGCCGTAGCAGGCGGTGGGTCTATAGATAGGGCGGCGCAGGTCGAGGGCGCGGATAATGGCTTCAGGCCTGAGGTCGAAGTGTTTGTCAATCATTTTGAGCAGAGTCTCGTTATCCACTTTGCCCGTGCCGAAGGTCTCGACAGAGACGGATAGGGGGCGGGCGACACCGATGGAGTAGGCAATCTGGATTTCCAGCCTTTCCGCTAACTTCGCGGCGACGATGTTCTTGGCGATGTAGCGGGCCATATAGGTCGCCGAGCGGTCGACCTTGGTGGGGTCTTTGCCGGAAAAGGCGCCGCCGCCGTGGCGGGCGATGCCGCCGTAGGTGTCGACGAGGAGCTTGCGGCCGGTGAAACCGGTATCGGAGACGGGGCCGCCGATGACGAAGCGACCGGTGGCGTTGACATAATACTTCGTCCTGTCGTCGATTAGCTTGGCGGGGGCGACTTCCTTGATTACCTTATCAATAACGTCCTTCTTTATCTTGTCTTGGTTGACGTCGGGGTCGTGCTGGGCGCCGATGACGACGCTATCAATACGGCGGGGGGAGCCGTTGGTGTACTCAACGGTCACCTGGGACTTGCCATCGGGGCGGAGGTAGGGGAGAGTCTTGTCCTTTCTTACTTTAGCCAACCGCTGGCAGAGATGGTGGGCCAGGGAGATGGGGAGGGGCATCAGCTCGGGGGTTTCGTTACAGGCAAAGCCGACCATCATACCCTGGTCGCCGGCGCCGACCTTGTCCAGGTCATCGGCGGAAGCCGCCTTGGCTTCCTGCGATTTATCCACGCCCAGGGCGATGTCTTGGGACTGCTCTTTAATGGATACCATCACCCCGCAGGACTGATAGTCGAAGCCGTATTCGGGCTGGGTGTAGCCGACCTCACGGACTATATTACGCACTATCTGGGGAATATCGACGTAGCAACTGGTGGTAATCTCGCCGAGAACGATGATGAGGCCGTTGGTTACCGCCGTCTCGCAGGCGACGCGGGCGTAAGGGTCTTGGGCCAGAATGGCGTCGAGGACGGCATCCGATATCTGGTCGCACAGCTTATCGGGGTGGCCTTCGGCCACTGACTCCGAGGTGAGCATATATACAGGCGAACTGCTAAAACTGGTTGGCATTTTCTCTCCTTTACTAGGTGCCCTGCTCCCAGCTGGTCAGATAGTTCTCTTGCTCCGGGGTCAGGGTGTCGATACTAACGCCCATCGACTTCAGCTTGAGTTGGGCGACCTGTTTATCTATGGCTTCGGGCACGGGATAAACCCTGTCTTTAAGTCCTCCCTGGTTCTTGACCAAGTGTTCCAAGCAGAGGGCCTGGTTGGCGAAGCTCATGTCCATAACGGTGGCGGGGTGGCCTTCGGCGGCGGCCAGGTTGACCACCCGCCCCTCCGCCAGCAGGTAGAGGCGGCGGCCGTCCTTGAGGTAGTACTCGTCAACGAAGGGCCTTATCCGCCTTTGGGTGCGGGTCAACTCTTTGAGTGCCGGCAGGTTTATTTCGACATCGAAGTGGCCGCTGTTGGCCAGGATAGCACCGTCCTTCATAACCTTAAGGGCGGCTTTATCAATCACATTTATGTCACCGGTGATGGTGACGAAGACATCACCCAATTTGGCGGCTTTGACGATGGGCATCACCTGGAAGCCGTCCATAACCGCCTCCAGAGCGCGTACCGGTTCGACCTCGGTGACGATTACCTGGGCGCCCAGGCCTTTGGCTCTTAAAGCGGCGCCGTGACCGCACCAGCCGTAGCCGCAAACGACTACCTTCTTGCCCGCCCAGAGGATGTTGGTGGCGCGGGTGATGCCGTCAATGGTGCTCTGGCCCGTGCCGTAGCGGTTGTCGAAGAGGTATTTGGTCTGGGCGTCGTTGACGGCAATCATAGGGTATTTCAGCTTGCCTGCTTTCTCTAGGCTGTGCAGGCGGATGACACCGGTGGTGGTTTCCTCGGTGCCGCCGATGACATCGCTAAGCAGCTCGGTGCGCTTGGTGTGCAGCGTGGTCACCAGGTCGGCACCGTCGTCCACGGTAAGCTGCGGCTTGTTATCCAGCGTGGTGTCTATGTGCTTGTAGTATGTCTTGTCGTCCTCGCCACTGATGGCGTTTACGGGTATGCCGTCGGCTACCAATGCCGCCGCTACATCGTCCTGGGTGCTCAAGGGGTTGGCGGCGCAGAGCCTGACGTTAGCCCCGCCTTCTTTTAGGGTACGCACCAGGTTGGCCGTCTCGGTGGTGACGTGGAGGCAGGCCGAAATGCGTATACCTTGCAGAGGCTTCTCCTTGGCGAAACGCTCCCTTATAGATTTTATTACGGGCATCTCGCGGTAGGCCCACTCAATGCGCTGTCGGCCTTCCTTGGCTAGTTTCGGGTCTTTGATTTCGTAGTTATTTCTGGTCAACCTCTCCCCCTGTGTCCCCCTCTCCACTCTTGGAGAGGGGGAAGGATTTATTGGAGAGGGGCTTCGCCCCTCTCAGACTCCCTATTTTAGAACTCTAACTTCAGAGTTACAATCTCGAAAGGTTTGACTTCAAGGTTGAACCGATTGCCCTCGAAGGACAGCTCGGATTCTTCTCTTTCCAGCAGGTCAACCGCAGTCAGTCTCTTTATATCTTTGAACAACTCCACCTCGGCCTGAGTGGCCAGGCCCGTGGTCTCGAAGAAGCGCAGGATAACGGCCTCGCCTTCCTCGGCTTTCTTCAGTGCGGAGAGGATAAGATTATGGGGCGTTAGCTTGATGAACGATAATTCGGTGGGCAGTTCCCCTTCGGCTTTGGCCTGGATGGCGATGGGGCGGTGGCTGAATTCGGGTGCCTGCTTGTAAACCTCGGCCTGGCGCCAGTCACCGTCGTGGGGCTGGACGGCGTATTCGAAGGTGTGCTGACCTAGCTCCAGGGCCTCGGGGGTGGGGACTAAAGGCCCAGCCACGCCGTCGGCGGAGAGCCCGTAGACGCTGCGGAAGAGGGTGATGTAGGTATCAGTGCCCACCTTTTCCGCCGCGGGCAGCCCCTTGTTCATAAAAGTTACGCCGCGCGTGCCGTCGCTGACGTCGAGCCAGCTTAAGAAGCTGGGTATGCCTGATGGTGCTGCCCCCTTGCCCCGCGTAAAGTACTCGGTGGGCTCGGAGATGACGCCAAACTGGGTCTCGCGGAAGCAGACCTTGCGGTCTATACCTGTATCGAATTTTACTCTTAAGCGTATGTTGGGGTATTTGTTATCGACTTTAGTGATAAACTCCAGGCGGGGTATGTCGGCGTATATTATCACCTCTTTGGTGATGTCCAGCGTCTTGTAGTCGTAGAGCATGGGGGGAAATTTTTCCTTGAGGCGGTAGGGCCAGGTGAGGCAATAATACTCGTTTTGGAAGGTCACCTTTACCCTGGAGCCCTCGTTTTCGATGCGGAGGCCTTTGGGCTTGAAGTTGCCGTATTTTATGCCCTGGCCCGATTCGCTCTTGATGAGCGCGGGAGTAAAGCGGCTGCGGTGGTAGTAGAGGTCGCCGACCTCGTCTTCGATGATGAGCTCGTTGCCGCTAATTAGGCGATTGCCCTCCCTGTCATCTACCTCGATGATACCAGTCTGGTCGTCCACCGTGATACGGAAGAAGGGCGTTTCAACCCTCTTGCCCCTGACTTTGAGACCCTTCGCCGACTTCTTGCGGGGGAGTTGGTGCACCTTGTAGCCCAGCGAGGGGGCGTCAGCGATAAAGCCCACTTTGGCCGATTCCACCCAGTTCTTGGTGGGCCAGGGTAGGGGATTAAAGACGGCAAGGCTCTTGCCTTCGGTGTTTATCTTCCCCGCGATGTAGCTCAGAGAATCGCTGATTATGTGGTTGAGCTTGCCCTTGAGGAAAGAGAAGATATCCTTCACCTCCTGGTAGATTTCGTCCACCCCGCAACCGGTGATTATATCGTGGAAGGCGATAAACAGGGCCTTTTCCCAGGCCTCGCGGAAGTCATCGGTGGGGTATTTGGCGCCGAGGAGCCAGGCGATGGTGGCAAATTCCTCGGCGGTGATGAGCAGTTGCTCGCACTGGCGGGCGTTTTGCACAATCCAGCCGCGGCTGGAGCATACCTGGGGGAAGACGGCCACCAGTTCGTCGTCGTAGAGCTCGCCCTCGATTACCTCGGGCTTGTTGTCGCAGAGCTCCAGCGCCTGGAAGAACTGGCTGGGGGTGGCAATCTTTATCTCTATGGGCGATTTGTTCTTGTTCCACTGCTTTACGGCGGGGATGATTTCGGGCTGCGGCGGCATGGAACCGCTGCCGCAGGGCATCAGAATATTGGGGGTGCAGGCGTATTTCTTGAGCTCGGCCAGCGATTTTTCCCACTCGTCGATGTTCAGCCCTGCCCGATAGCCCAGCGGGAACCAGTGGGCCAGAATGACCGTCCCGTCCAGCCCCTTCCAGTGGAACTCGCTTTCCCTGATGTCGGGGCGGGCGCCTCTGCGGAAGGCCAGCCATCGGTAGCCCGCTTTCTTGTAAATCTGGGGGAGTTGGGCGTTCATGCCGAAGCTGTCGGCGGCCCAGGCCACGGGGACATCAATACCGATTTTTTCTTTAAAGTAGCGCTTGCCGAAGATGATGTCCCTTATCAGCACCTCACCGTCGGGCAGCATGGTATCGGCCATAAGATATTGGCCGTCGACAATCTCGATTCGCCCCGCCTTTATCAGCTTCTTAATGTTCTTAAAGAGGTCGGGGTTTCGCCCCTCTATCTCTTTGAGCAGGAAGGCTTGTTCCAGACAGAACCTGAACTCGGGGGCCTTCATCAGCGCCAGGGCCTGTTCCAGTATGGCCTCGTTTATCCTGAGGTAGTCTTCCTTGGAGAAGGCCCAGGCGACATCGTAATGAGTATGGGGGACGAGATAAACCGTTGTCATCTTAAACCCTCCGCTTTAAGCAGATTATACTACACTTTTTCAAGCCGCGGTGGCCAGCCATTCCTGAAGCTCGGCCATAACCTGGCGGTGGTTGGCGCGGGTCAGCGTTACCAGCTCTACCTGGGGTTGGGCTTTAATAGCGTCGGCGTAGGGGTTGGGGTTGAGCATGATGGTGGCCAGCAGCCTCTGACCGCTGTTTACGATGTTCGCTACCGCTTCCCTGAAGCTGGCCGAGAGCAGTTCCATCTTGCCGATTTCATCGATGACCACCAGCGGGCACTCCTTGGCGGCCCGCTCGATGGCGGCAACGCCTACCTTGTCCAGACTTTCGACATCTACGCCGTATTTGCCGACCCGATGCGGACCCTTGAAATCGCGGTGGGAGAGTACCGCCGTCTGCCCGTCCAGCGTGACCAGCCGGAAGCCCTGCCTGACGCCCTGGCTCTTTATCTCTTCGGTGTAGAAGCCGCCCGCCTTGATTTCGAGCCTGGCGACGGCCTGCTTGATGAGACTGGTCTTACCGCTTCCCGGTGGTCCGGTGAGCAGGAAGCTCGACTTCATCAGCGCTTACCGCTCTTCTTTTGGGCGGCCGCCTCGGCCTTCCTTTTCAGCTTGAGCTTTTTACGTTTGCGCCGATGCTTCAGGTCGGCCACCCTTTTTCGCTTGTTCATGGCACTAATATAACCTAAATCAAGCCTTCTGGCTAGAGTGGAGCTGGACAAAGCGGGCGAAGGAACGGTCGTAGCTTTTTTCGACGTCGGCGGGAAAGACGCAAGCGGGGAGTTCGTTTAATTTAAGGTGGTAGGCGATGCATTCGCAGCATTTGCCCTTACGGGAGCAGGGCTCGTAGGTGCAGTTGCAGGTGGCTTTGTTGGCTTCGATATTGCATTCCATAGGTTAACCTCCCCACCTTGATGTGCGAAAGTCTTTCTTTCCCACCCAATGCCCACCCTATAAAGGTTAAACCTTTATAGATTTCTTATTTGGGGTACGGCCACCCCACCCCCCAGTTATGATTTGGCTCTCATTATCTGCGAAAGCTCGGCCAAAAGTTCCAAAGCGTGGGCGGAGGCGTCGGGGGATTCGAGCGAGGCCAGGGTGCAGCTGGGCGTGATGATGCTTTGGGCGACAAGCTGCTCGAAGCTAAAGCCGTTGCGGGTAAAGGGGAGCATGGCTTCCTCCAGGCGGTCTTTGAGGGCGGCGACATTCTCCCTGCGCAGCGAGGGGCTGTCGTTGGGGACTATACCCCAGGCGATGACGCCCTTTCTATAGAGGAATTTTTTGACCTCGGTGGGGTAAAGGCTGAGGGACTGGGCGTAGTTGTAGGCGTCGAAGCTTAAGATATCCAGGCTGGTTTCGAGTATCACCGACCAGTCGGTGTTGCCGCAGCAGTGGACGCCCCTGAGGCCCTTGATGCCGCTAAAAACCTCCTCCAGCAGGAGGACGACCTTTTCTTTGGACAAGGGCACGGCCACCGAGCCGAAGGAGGCCATGTAAGGCTCGTCGACGAATATTATCGTGTTGGGCGATATTTTCGATAACTGCTTTTCCTGCCAGGCCGCCTTCAGCCTTAAAAACTTGGCCACGGCGTCGCCGAGGACGTCGTCATAGAGTATCGCCTTACCCTCGCTGTCGGTAACGCTCAGGCCCCAGGTGAGGGGCCCGGTGATTTGTCCCTTAACCGCCATCGGTGCCAGGTTCTCAGAGCTTAGAAAGGCGTGCAAACCGGCGGCGTAGTCGGGGGTGGTGGGGTATTTATCGATGTCCTCTTCGAGGTAAGCAGTGTAGAACCTCTCCAATGCATCGTCGAAGCCCTTGGTGCGGTCGATGGAGAGGTTGTCGTTGCTCAGACTTATGCCGGGGAAGCCCTCGCTGAACTGGGCGTTCATGTTCTCCTTGAAGGAGCGTCGCGGCAATTGCGGCCAGGCGGGTATGTCTTTTAGGTATTGGAGCACCTGGGCACAGGCGGCGGCGGGGTCGGTGTGGGGCATGCTGCCGATGATGGTGGGCAGGCAGTTGAACTCGACTCCGGTCATAGCGAGGGGCGGTCTCCTTTTAGGTATTTGCCGATGAGCAGGTCGTATTTCTTCTTGACCTCGGCGCTCAGGTTCTTGCCGCTGGTGGCGATGGCAATGCTCATCGCGGAGGCGCATTGGCAGGTTCGCTCTTCTTTTACCTCGGCCACGGCCAGCTTGATTATTTCCTTGATGGCTTCGATGTTCTGTCGCAGCGTGGCCACGATTTCGTCGACGACCAGCGTCTCGCTCGTCTCCTGCCAGGAATCGTAATCGGTGACGCCGGCCACCATGCCGTAGCAGATTTCGGCCTCGCGCGCCAGCTTGGCTTCGGGTATGGCCGTCATGCCGATAACATCGGCGCCCCAGGAACGGTAGAGCTTTGACTCCGCCCGTGTGGAGAAGGCGGGGCCTTCCATGGCGATATAGGTGCCGCCCTGATGCACCTTGGCCTTCGTCTTCTTGGCGGCGTCGTAGAGTATCTTATTCAAATCGGGACAGAAGGGGTCGGCGAAGGCGATGTGCACCACGATGCCGCCGCCGAAGAAGGTGTCTTCCCGGTGGCGGGTGCGGTCAATAATCTGGTCGGGTATGACCAGGTCGCCCGGTTTCAGCTCTTTCTTAAAGCTGCCCACGGCGTTGACGGCGATGATGCGCTCCACCCCCAGCGCTTTTAGGGCGTAGATGTTGGCGCGGTAGGGCACCTCGGTGGGGGTGATGGTGTGCCCGCGGCCGTGGCGGGGCAGGAAGGCGACGCTCGCCCCCTCCAGCTTGCCCACGGTGATGGCGTCGCTGGGCTTGCCGAAGGGGGTGGTGACTTTGACCTCTTCGATGTCGGTCAGCCCTTCGATTTGATATAGGCCGCTGCCGCCAACGACGGCTATTTTAGCTTTTGCTTTGGGCATTTAGTGCTCCTTGTTTTGATTCTTTAGCTAGCCAGCTTCATAAATTTTCCCACATTTCTTACATGTGATCGTTAGTCCATTAACATCAAACTTATGATTCCAATCCTTACCCTCTTTTATCTTCCATTCGTTATCACATGCCTTGCAGTGAAGATGTACATAATTACCATCTTTGAACACTAGCTGTAATGCTTTCCCTGTCTTTTTTGAAAACCTTTTTTCAACATCGCCATCAATTTTCGTGACCAGGAGTACTTTTCCAGTTTTATCCTTGAGTTTTATACCGAGGGTTGATTTTATTGTTACCATCTAGCCCTCCATGTCCCTGTTATTCAACCTACAATTGAAAGAATAAGCGAGAATATGGCAGTAGCAGAAGCCACCCAAAATCCTATTGCCTGAATCTTATGTTGACTTTTAGATTTTTGGTTGTAATGGTCTATGTAGCTATTAAAGTTACTAACAAATTCATTAAAGTCTATGCCAGCCACGGTAGCTTTCATTACTACGCCGTCTGGTACATTTTGTCGCATTTTGATTTTAAGATATTCTATGCTTTTACCTGCCAGTTGCCATTGATAAAACCCCAACGCAAAAAATATGATAGTAAAAATACTCCAAATTATAGTTAGCCAGTTCATAGCTCACCTCCCCAGAGTCTTTTTAATCCCATTTAAACTAGTTGAAGAGTGCCAAAGCGATAATTATACAGATGGATGGTGGCTTTTATGTTGTATCGTTTAATTAACTCAGAGGCCTCTTGAAGGCAAGAGTCTGGAACAAAAAGACTGAATGGGGTATTGAGGTTGGCATAATCCTGCCATTGGTGCTCTGCTTCATATTCATTAACCGAACTCTCTGTCTCAACTTCACCTATCATTAATTCTGTTCCTGTGTTTGGGTCAACGAAGATTATATCAGGATATTGCCCCCTTATATCACGGTTCTTTTCTTGACCTGGGTTGATTATTACTTCTCCCCATTCTGGATACATCATAGTATTGTTTGCTATATCTCTTACTGCTATATCGTGTTCGTTTTGTTCTTCTAAGTCTCTATCAGCCATTTTCAGACCTCCTGTTTAACTTTTTAATCCCCTCCCCCAATGGCTGCCTTATTATACCACCCTCGGTAACGATGGCGGTGATGTACCGGTTGGGGGTAACGTCGAAGGCGGGGTTGGCGGCCTCGATGCCGGCGGGGGCGATGGCGGCGCCCTGGATATGGGTCACCTCTTCGGGGCTTCGCTGCTCAATGGGAATCTCGGCCCCGGTCTTAAGCGAGGGGTCAATGGTGGTGAGGGGGGCGGCAACGTAGAAGGGGACGGAGTGCTCTTTAGCCAGCACGGCCAGTGTATAGGTACCGATTTTGTTGGCGGTATCGCCGTTGGCGGCAATGCGGTCGGCGCCGACGATGGCGGCGTCAATCTGGCTCATAAAATAGCCCGCCATGGAGTCGGTGATGAGGGTGAAGGGGATGCCCAGCTCCTTAAGCT
>CAYPBF010000019.1:0-17062 GCA_964408935.1 uncultured Dehalococcoidales bacterium
CCCCAGGGCTTATCTATGTTTAGTATGCCGTCCACTAGTCACTCTGGTCAGGAGTACTTTCGGTGCTTAGCTCGTCCATAAGCTGTAGGAGGTGAGTGCCCCGCTCGATGGAATCGTCCCAGTGAAAGCTCAGCTCGGGAATACGGCGCAGGCGCAGGCGCTTGGCCAATTGGTTGCGCATGAAGTTGGCGGCGGCCTCTAACCCCTTGAGCATCTCCTGTTTTTCTTCCTCGCTACCTATGCAGCTGACGAATACCTTGGCGTAGCGCAGGTCAGCGGAGGTGGAGACCTCGGTCACGGCCACGAACTGGCTCAGTCTGGGGTCTTTAACCTGGCGCTGCAGCAACTCGCTGATTTCATGGCGCATGAGGCTATCGACCCGCTCGATACGGTGTGACATGACCAGTCCTCTAGCTGGACCTCTCCTTGCGGTAGAACTCCAGTATATCACCGACCTCGAAGTCTTCGAAGTCCTTAAGCCCCACCCCACACTCGTAGCCGGAAGTCACCTCCTTGACGTCGTCCTTAAAACGCTTCAGGCTGGCGACCTCAGACTCGACTAGAACCTGGTCGCCGCGCCGCACCCTCACCGAAGCGCCGCGGCTCACCTTGCCGTCGCTGACGGCGACACCGGCCACCTTCAGCTTCTTGCTGGGGAAGATGGCCTTGACCTCGGCCCTGCCCTCGACAACCTCGACGTAGGTAGGCTCCAGCATGCCCTTAAGCGCCTTCTCGACATCGTCCACCAGGTTGTAGATGACGTCGTAGGAGCGAATATCGACGCCCTCAACCTCGGCCAGGCGTTTGGCCCCGGCCTCAATATCGGTGCCGAAGCCAATAATAAGCCCCTTGGAAGCAATAGCCAGCATGACATCGCTCTCGGTGATGTTGCCGCTGCTGCTGTGAATAATCCTGACCTGTACCTTATCCGTGCCCAGCCTTTCCAGCGAGCTCCTTATCGGCTCGATAGTGCCCTGGACATCGGCCTTGAGTATGACGTTGAGTTCCTTGACCTCTCCGGTGCTTATCTGGTCGAAGAGGTTGTCCAGGCTCACCGCCCGGGGCGTCATATCCTGCTGGTGTTTCTGTATCATTGACCGTGCCTGCTGCTCGCTGGCTACGGCGTTGAGGGTCTCGCCCACCTGCGGCAGGCTGTCCAGACCCAGTATGGCCACGGGCATGGAAGGCTCGGCCTTGCGCACCCTTTTGCCCACATCGTTGAACATGGCCCTGATGCGGCCCCAGGTGCTGCCCACGGCCACGGTATCACCGACCCTAAGCGTCCCCGTCTGAATGAGGATAGTAGCCATCGGGCCACGGTTCTTGTCCATCTCGGCCTCGACGACCACCCCCACGGCGGGGCGGGAGGGGTCGGCTTTTAATTCTTCCATCTCGGCCACCACCAGCAGGTTCTCCAGCAGTTCGTCGATGCCCTTCTTCTCTTTGGCCGAAATGGGCACGCTGACCACGTCCCCACCCCACTCCTCAATGACCAGGCCGGCATCGGCCAGCTGCTGCTTTACCGTCTCGGGGTTAGCCTCGGCTTTGTCGATTTTATTAATGGCGACCACGATGGGCACCCCCGCGGCGCGGGCGTGGTCGATGGCCTCCAGCGTCTGCGGCATCACGCCATCGTCGGCGGCTACAACGAGGATGGTGATATCGGTCACCTGGGCGCCGCGCGCTCGCATCACGGTAAAGGCCTCGTGACCCGGTGTATCGAGGAAGGTAATCTTCTGTCCGTTGACCTCCACCTGATAGGCACCGATATGCTGGGTAATGCCTCCCGCCTCGGTATCCATAACGTTGGTCTGGCGGATGGCGTCGAGGAGTCGGGTCTTGCCGTGATTGACATGTCCCATAATAGTCACCACGGGCGGGCGTAATTTAAGCCCGCTGGTATCTTCTCCCTGGGGCTGATAGCGCTTGCTCTCGGCGGCACGGGTGGTGCGGGCTTCGGGGTGGGCTTCGTAGCCCAGATTGGTCGCCACCGCTGACGCCGTCTCAAAGTCGATAACCTGGTTGATATTAGCGAAAACGCCGTTGCGCATCAGCTGTTTGATGACGTCGACGGCGCTGACCTGCAACAGTTCAGCCAGATTGCGCACTGCTATCGATTGAGGCAGTTCAATCATCCTAGTCTCTGGTTCACCCGATTTCTTCTGAGCCAATAATTCGCTCCTTATCCCAGTCCCTGCCCGTATTTAATAAGCTCTTCCCGATTGTCGGCAGCTATAGCGGTGCGAAGGGCGTGCTCCAGCCGCCCTTCTTTAAGCCCCACCTCCCAGCAGTCTCCCACCGGACACAGGTAGGCACCGCGCCCCGCCTTTTTGCCGTCGCTATCGACCTCCACTCCACCATCCGCAATCCGCACCAGCCTGACTAGCTCCCACTTGGGTCTTATCTTACCACAGGCTACACAGGTGCGTTGCGGTATATGTTTCACCGAAGGTGGATTAATACTCTTCACTCTCCTCGTCATAGACTTCACGTCCGCGGCGCTTTCGGCCCCTGACACCGTCATCAGCGCTGCGCTCAGCGGCCCCCTTCTTTTTCTTCTTCTTCGACTTGGAGGTGGCCTTGGTCGGGGCGGAGCCCAAAACGTCCTCGGCAAAGCGGAGCTTGGAAGACGACTCCGCCCCCACCTCTACCGGAGGCTTCAGGATGGTTTCGGGAGGAGCCAGCTCGGTTTCGAGAACGGGCTCTGGCTCCGCTTCGGGTTCGGGGACAGCCTCCTCTTCAGGGACTTCGGCCTCTTCCGGCACCAGCGGCTCCTCGGGGACGAGCTCTTCGGGCGCCGCTTCCTTGGCCTTAACCTTAGCCTTGGCCTTGGCCTTGGGCTCAGCCTCGGCCTTGACCAGCTTCTCTTCCTCAGCGATGGAGGCGCTCTTGATGTCAATCCGCCAGCCGCTGAGCTTAGCCGCCAGTCGGGCGTTCTGCCCTTCCTTACCGATGGCCAGGGAGAGCTGTTTATCGGGGACGACCACGGTGGCTATCCCTTCGTCTTCGTCCAATTCTACGCTAACTACCTGAGCGGGACTGAGGGCGTTGGCGATGAAGGCGGCGGTATCCTCATTCCAGGCGACCACGTCCAGCTTTTCGCCGTTCAGCTCCCGCATAATATTCTGTATTCTGATGCCGCGCAGGCCCACGCAGCAGCCGACGGGGTCGATACCCTCCTGGCGTGCCGCCACCGCTATCTTACTGCGGTAACCCGCCTCGCGGGCGACGGCCTTAATCTCGACTACGCCACTCAAGACCTCGGGCACCTCAAGCTCGAAGAGGCGGCGCAGCAGGTCGGGGTGAGAGCGCGAGACGACCACCTGGGGCCCACGGCTGGTCCTGACCACCTCTAATAGATAGACCCTGAGCCTCTGCCCGACGCGATACCTCTCGTTGCGCACCTGCTCGGCGGCGGGGAGTATGGCTTCGGCCCTACCCAGGTCGACGAAGAGCTGTCGTGGCTCCATGCGCTGCACGACACCGGTGATGATATCGCCCTCTTTATCGGAGTATTCCTCAAAGATGGCGCTGTGCTCCGCCTCGTGGAGGCGCTGCAGGATAACCTGCTTGGCCGTTTGGGCGGCGATACGCCCCGCGTTGCTGGGGGTAGCCTCCACCATGACCGTTTCCTCAAGCTTGGCTTCGGGGTTTATCTTAACCGCGTCGTCCAGCGATATCTCCAGGCGCGTATCCGCGGGCTTCTCGACGACGGTCTTTTCCGCCCACACCCTGACCCGACCCGTCGTGGGGTCGATTTTTACCGAAATCTCCTGGTTGGGCGCAAAGTTATCCTTACGGTAAGCGGATACCAGCGCCGTTTCCACGGCGGAAAGCACCACCTCTTTGGGCAGGTTTTTCTCTGCCGAGAGCTGGGTTATGGCCAGCATAAATTCGCTTTTCATCCCCGCTTTTACCCCCTACAACAAAAAAGTGGGTTTTTCGACCCCACTTAACAAGAACTTATCTAATTTGGTGTACCGTAGGCAGTATACCACAACAGGCGTCAAGATGCAATAGCTGGGGCGTGTTTTTCGGGTTTTTTAGATAAAGCCTCCACCTAGAAATCGTAAGGTCATTAAGCTATAATGAAAAAACAGCCCCAAGGTGAGAAGGCTTGGATATTAAAGCGCTAAAAGATTCGGCTATCAAAGCAGTAGAGGCCCACCGCCGCCAGCTCCGTGACATCAGCCTCGAAATCCATGCCAACCCCGAGCTCGGTTTTAAAGAGGTCAAGGCATCCGCCCTGCTTACCCAATACTTAGAGGAGAACGGCTTCGACCTAGAACGGGGCATCTGCGAGCTACCCACCGCCTTTCGCGGTAGCTACGGTAAGGGCCAACCAGTTATAGCCATCCTGGCCGAGTACGACGCTCTGCCCCAGCTGGGGCATGCCTGCGGCCATAACCTGATTGCCGGCGCCGCTATAGGCGCCGCCGTAGCCGCTAAAGCGGCCACCGAGCTGGGTGGGGGCACCGTAATTGTCATCGGCACGCCTGCCGAGGAGTTCCACGGCGGCAAGGTGATGATGGCCGAGAAGGGGGCCTTTAATGATATAGACGTGGCTATGATGGTGCACCCGGGGGCGCATGACAGTGCCACCACCCAGGCCCTGGCCTGCGCCACCCTGGAGGTCGAGTTCTTCGGTAAGGCAGCCCACGCCGCCACCCGCCCCGAAACGGGCATCAACGCCCTGGAGGCAATGCTGCTATCTTTTGCCGCCATCAACGCCCTCCGGCAGCACGTCCTGGACAAGGCACGCATCCACGGCATTATCACCGACGGCGGAGAGGCGCCCAACGTCGTCCCCGCCCACAGCGCCGCCAGCTTCCTGGTGCGTGCCGAGGACGACGCCTACCTGGAGGAGCTTAGAGAGAAGGTGCTCAACTGCTTTGTCGGCGCCGCCACCGCCACCGGTGCCCGACTGGAATACAAGTGGGGCGATATAGTCTACACGCCGTTACTTAACAACCTGACGCTGGCCGAGCTTTTTCGGCAGAACTTAAACGCCCTGGGGCATGACATGCCCCTCGTCGGCGCCAGTAGAGTCGGCAGCACCGATATGGGCAACGTCAGCCAGCTCGTACCCGGTATTCACCCCACCATCGGCATCGCCCCCGAAAACGTGGTCATACATTCCACCGAGTTCGCTTTAGCCGCCGCCTCCGAAGACGGCATCAAGGGCATGCTCGATGCCGCCAAGGCGCTGGCGATGACGGTGGTCGACCTGACCACCAGCCCGGAAACGGTTAAAAAGGTTAAAGAAGAGTTTAACCGGTCGGGCGGCTGAAAACCTTGTAAATCCCAGCCCCGTAGTCTAAGATTATATTAACGTTTAGGAGAATTAATGGAAGCCTATCTGGGAATTGATGTCGGCTCGGTAACCACCAAGCTGGCTATAATTGATGAAGCCGACGAACTGGTCGCCGACCTCTATCGACCCACCCAGGGCAAGCCCATCGAGACGACGCAGCAGGGCCTGAAGCAAATCAAAGAGCAGTTGCCTGAGGGCATGGAAATCTGCGGCGTGGCCACCACGGGCAGCGCCCGCTACCTGGCTGGGGTTATCGTCGGTGCCGACCTGGTCAAGAACGAGATTACCAGCCACGCCGTCGGTGCCCTGCACTATTTCCCCCAAAGCCAGACCGTCATCGAAATCGGCGGGCAGGACAGTAAGATTATTATCATCCGCGAGGGTAACGTCACCGACTTCGGCATGAATACCGTCTGCGCCGCGGGCACGGGCAGCTTCCTCGACCACCAAGCCACGCGCCTAGATATGAGCATCGAGCGGTTTAGTGAACTGGCGCTGGAGAGCGCCTCACCGGTGCACATCTCGGGGCGCTGCACCGTCTTCGCCGAATCGGACATGATACACAAACAGCAAAGCGGGCACTGCACCGAAGACATTGTCTACGGTCTCTGCCAGGCGTTGGTGCGCAACTATCTCAATAACGTCGGGCTGGGCAAGGATATCCAACCCCCCATCGTGTTTCAGGGCGGGGTCGCCTTTAACCAGGGTATCGTCAAGGCGCTTCAGGAAGAGCTCGGCCCCGAGGTCATCGTCCCCCCCCACCACGAGGTGATGGGGGCCATCGGTGCCGCCCTGCTGGTGCACGAAGCGATGATGGGCGAGAGGAACAAGAGCCAGTTTAAGGGGTTTGGGGTCAGTGAGATAGACTATCGGACCTCATCCTTCGAATGCCGGGCCTGCCCAACCCTTTGTGAGATATCCCAGCTTTCAGATGGGGAAGAGATTCTGGCCCAGTGGGGAGGCCGCTGCGACCTCTGGCAGAAAGGTTCGAAGAGTTGACCAGGCTGGTGAGGAAGATATGCTGATTGCCGTTGATGCCGCTGGCGGCGAAAACGCGCCGCGAGAGGTAGTAAAGGGGGCCATAAAGGCCGCCCAGGAATACGAGATTGATATCGCCCTGGTGGGCAATAAGCCCGTCTTGCACGTGCTGGCGGGTCACGATATCAAGAAGCTGAACCTCCAGATTATTGAGGCCAAGGAGGTCATCGGCCCCCACGAGCACCCGATGAGAGCGGTGAGGAGTAAGCCCAACTCGGCGATAGTTATCGGCATCAACATGGTGAGGGACGGTACCGCCTCTGCCTTTGTCTCAGCGGGCAACACCGGCGCGGTGCTGGGCGCGGGTCTGCTCAACCTGAGGAAGATAGAGGGTATCGAGCGCCCCGCCCTGGGCAGCTTTCTCGATATCACCCCCACCACCCCCACCCTGCTCATCGACGCTGGCGCCAACGCCGAATGTCGGCCCAGTCATTTGCTCCAATTCGCTCAGATGGGCTCGACCTACGTCAAACACCTGATGGATATCGAAGAGCCGCGCGTCCGTCTGCTCAGCACGGGCGAAGAGGAAACCAAGGGCAACCGCCTCACCCAAGAAAGCTACGAGCTGCTCAAAAAAAGCCAGCTCAACTTCGTTGGTAACATAGAAGGGCAGGACATAGCCAAGGCCGCTGCCGACGTCATCGTCACCGACGGCTTTACCGGAAATATTGTACTCAAGACGATAGAGGGCATCGGCGACACCTTCCTGGGGGCGGCGCGCCAGGTAGGCTACGTCGTGGCCACCGCCTACCACATGCGGGGAAGAGAACTTCTCCAGGGGATAGGGCTGGGTTCCTGGGCCAAGAAGGCCGACTACCGGGAATACGGGGGCGCCTGTCTTTTGGGGGTAAACGGAACAATCATCGTCGCCCACGGCCGCAGCCAGGCCAAGGCGATAAAGAACGCCATAGGTCAAGCCGTACAGACGGTAGAACGAGACATATGTCGAATAATTAGGGAGGGAAATAATGAGCAAACCGATAGCCGTAACTGACGCTGACTTCGAGGAAAAGGTGCTAAAAGCCAAGACACCGGTGCTGGTGGACTTCTGGGCGGCCTGGTGCCGACCCTGTATTATGACCGCACCGGTGCTGGAAGAGCTAGCTGGGGAATACGCCGGTAAGCTGACCATCGCCAAGCTGGACGTCGACCAGAACGCTAAGACCGCCGCCCAGTACGGCATAATGGCTATACCTAACCTCATCATCTTCAAGGACGGCAAACCGGTGTCGCAAATCGTGGGCTATAAACCCAAGAACGAGCTGAAGCGCGACCTGGAATCCGTCCTGGGCTAAAAGCCGTTATCCCACCAGTTTTACAAAATTGGTTACCGTCCCTCTTACCAGTACGCTTTAAACTAAAGTATAATAAAGCAAGGGAGAGATTATGAAGGTTGTCTTCCTCCAGGATGTTCCCGATGTAGCCAGTGCCGGCGAGGTCAAAGAGGTGGCCGACGGCTACGCCCGTAACTTTCTTATTCCCCGCAAAATGGCCGCCCTGGCCAGCCCCCAGGCATTGAGCCAGGTGGTGACCATCGAAAAGGTCGAGGGCAAGACCAACGAAGAGCTTATCGAGCTGGCGGGTCAATTGGAGGGCAAGGAGGTCAACCTCAAGGCGCACGCCGGCGCCAAGGAACGGCTCTACGGCTCGATTACCAGCGCTGATATCGCTGCCGAACTGGAGAGCGTCACCGGGCTGGTCGTTGACAAGAGAAAGATAGAGCTGGAAAAGCCCATCCACCAGCTCGGCAGCTACGAGCTGACCGTCAAGCTGGGTAAAGACATCACCCCTAAGATAACGGTCAACGTTACCGAGGCAGAGGCCAAGGAAGAGCCGCCCAAGAAGGCCAAGAAGGCGGCTAAGAAGACCACCAAGGCGGAAAAGAAGAAGCCTGAGAAGACCGAGGAGAAGCCCAAGGCGACCAAGAAGAAGGCGACCAAGGCAACCAAGGAGAAGAAGGCGACACCCAAGAAAAAGACAACCACCAAAGCCAAGACGACCAAGAAAAAAGAGGAGAAGTAAGGCATGACCAGCGAGAAGCTGCCGCCGCATGACGTCGATGCCGAGGAAGCCGTAATCGGCTCACTGCTCATCGACGGGACGGCCATATTCAAGGTATCCCCCATACTGCTGCCGCTGGATAACAAATCGACCTTTTACAGCGAGCGCAACGCGGCCATATACGACGCCTGCCTTACGCTCTACGAACGCGACGAAGCCATTAACCAGATAACGGTGGCCCAGGAGCTCGACCGCCAGGGGAAACTGGAGGCCTGCGGCGGCGCCGCCTACCTCAGTCGGCTCATTTCCAACACCCCCACCTCCCTCGATATCGAGGATTATGCCCAGATCGTCTACCGCCTGGCGGTAATGCGTCGCCTCATTGATGCCGCCGCCCAGATTAACACCATCGGCTATCGGGCCGACCCCGACGTCGACCGCAGCCTCAACGATGCCGAGGACATTCTTTTCCGACTGCGTCACGAGCGCAGCCGCCGCGACCTGACCCACATCAGGCAGGTGCTGGACTCCTACTTCGAGACCACCGAGCCCGAAGAGGAAGGCGCCGCCCGGGAAAAACTGCCCTACGTGTTGGCTGGCTTTGCCGGCCTGGACGAGCTGCTGGGCGGGTTCCAGCGCTCGGAGTTGATTATCGTCGGGGGCCGGCCGAGCATGGGTAAGACCAGCCTGGCCCTGAGCCTGGCCCGCAACTCCGCCGTAGACCAGGGGGCCTGCGTGGCCCTGTTCAGCCTGGAGATGGCGCGGGAGCCGTTGGTCTGGCGCATACTGGCCAGCGAATCGGGCGTCGATTCACGGCGCATCAGACTGGGGCTGCATACCGAAGAGCAGGAAAAAAAGATTATGGACGCCATCGGCCAGCTTTCCGAGGCCAAGATATACATCGACGATACCCCCCAACTGCGGGTGGCCGAGATGAGAAGCAAAGCCCGCCGCCTGCAGTTCGAGAAGGGCGTTGACCTGATAATCGTTGACTATTTGCAGCTGATGCAGGGGGGGAGAAGGTTCGATAACCGTGTCCAGGAGGTCAGCGAAATCTCTCGCGACCTGAAAGGGCTGGCCCGCGAGCTTAACGTGCCCGTGCTGGCGGTATCGCAGCTCAGCCGCGCCCCGGAGGGGCGGGCCTCCCACGAACCCCAGCTGTCCGACCTGCGCGAGAGCGGCAGCATTGAGCAGGACGCCGATGTCGTCGTCTTCGTCTACCGCGACGAGTACTATTACCCCAGCCGAGAGGACTGGGAAAGGGAACACCCCGGGGAAAGCTACCCGCCGCCGGCCGATATCATCGTCGCCAAGAACCGCAACGGCCCCACCGATAGAGTAAAGCTGCTCTTCAAGCCCAAGATGGCCAAGTTCGAAAACATCACCAACGAAGAGCTGAGCTTACTATAAAGCCCGTATTGGTAAGGTTTATTATGGAGCAGTTTAAGGGTTTTCCAGCCAAGTCGCAGTTTACCGCCGTGCCTAACGCCTTTTTCAGCGAGCTGTTGCCGCAGATAAGTGACATCGCCGAGCTTAAGGTCACCCTCCATATCTTTCAGACGCTATACCATAAACGCGGCCACCCCCGCTTTACCAGCTACGGCGAGCTTTTGAGCAATAAGAGCCTGATGAATGGCCTAAAAGACGCAGGAGCGCCTGAAGAGGTACTGCGCAACGCATTGAAAGCGGCGGCCAAGCGCGGGACGATACTGCACCTGGCGCTGGACCGGGAGGGCCAGACCGAGGATATTTACCTGCTCAACGACGACAAGGGTCGGCAGGCCCTGGCCAGGATTGAGAGCGGTGAGCTTAAGCTGGAGGGCCTGGAGCCGAAAGAGCCCGCCCTGGTTGATGCCGAGGAGCCACCCGATATCTTCAGCCTCTACGAGCAGAACATCGGTATGCTCACCCCCCTGATTGCCGAGGAGCTGCGCGAAGCCCTGAAACTCTATCCCGAGAGCTGGATTAGGGACGCCATCAGGGAGGCCGTCAACCAAAATATACGCAAAAAGAGCTATATTCTAGCCATCTTAGAACGCTGGAACACCGAAGGCAGGGACGATGGAACACATCGGGGAGATACTAAAAAGACAGACCCGGACAAGTACATCAAAGGCAAATTTGGACACATTGTCCAGCGCTAAAGAAGCCGAAGAAACGGCGGAAGCGACCTGCCCTATCTGTAATGGGGCGGGGGTCGTTCATCCCTTGCTGCCTTCGGGCAAGCCCGATTACAGCCGAACCGTGCCCTGCAGCTGTACGCAAAAAGAGCGGGAAAAGGGACGCCAGAGCCGCCTGCGTAAATACAGCGGGCTCGAAGCCAAGCTGCTGCAAAACATGACCTTCGAAAGCTTTAACCGCGAAGGGCTTAACCCCCTGCCGGAGCAGCGTGAGAACCTGAAAGAGGCCTTTCGCCTTGCCCTCGACTTCGCCAAGGCACCCGAAGGCTGGCTGGTCTTTGCCGGCGTCAACGGCTGTGGCAAGACGCACCTAGCAGCAGCCATCGCCAACCACCGCCTCAAAGAGGGCAAGCCTGTCAAGTTCGTGGTCGTGCCCGACCTGCTCGACCACCTACGCTCCACCTTCAGCCCGGAAAGCCCCGTCAGTTACGACCAGCTCTTCGAAGAGGTCAAAAACGCCCCACTGCTCATACTGGACGACCTGGGCAAGCAATCGACCACCCCCTGGGCCGAGGAGAAGCTCTATCAGATAATCAACCACCGCTATAACCACCAGCTACCCACGGTGTTCACCACCAACTGCTCACTGGATGAAATCAGCAGCCCCATCAGCTCAAGGTTCGCCGACCCTAAAATCAGCGTCGTCTGGAACATCACCGCCCCCGACTACCGCACCGACGCCACCAAGGGCCGCAAGAAGGCCCCCCGTAAGAAGAAGTCCCCCTGATTTGCACTACAAACGGTTTTTGGCTACAATGGGGGTGATTTAACCGGGAAACCTTTGAGACATGATAAATTTCCCCGTTTTGGTACTCAATCAGAACTACGAGCCGCTGAATGTTTGCCGGGTGCGGCGAGCAGTAGTGCTGCTCGACCACGGCAAAGCGGAGATGCTGGAGAACGGCTCGGGCTTTATCCACACCACTACCCGCGACTTCCCCGTGCCTTCGGTAATACGCCTAGGCTACATGATTAAGCGCCCCCGCCCCCAGCGCAAGCTAACCCGCCTTGAGATTTTCCACCGCGACCACTTTACCTGCCAGTACTGCGGCCAGCAGACCAGCCAGCTTACCCTGGACCACGTCATACCCCGCTATCGCGGCGGCGAACACCTCTGGGAAAACGTAGTCAGCGCCTGCATACCCTGTAATCGACGTAAGGCAGGCCGAACGCCCCGCGAAGCTGGCATGAAGCTACTCAATCATCCCGCCCCACCCCACGGCGACCGCTTCTTCTACATACCCTACCGCTACCGTCAGAGTCAGACCCTTTGGCAGAAATACCTGCCCCAGTAGCTAGTGCTTCTCGGGCTCAGGCCGGGGCGGCCTTTCGCCCCTGGGCCTATTCGACTGCTTCTCCACGGTGATATCGCTTAAGGGCATCTCCACCGTTGCCTGGCTGTCCAGCTCTACCAACACCGTTTCCTTGAGGGGATTAGAGCCCACCACGCTGGCCTCCCCCATAGGCGTATTTACCCTCTGGCCCGCCTTGGGCAGCTTATCCTTCATGGCGCGGTACTGGTCGGTCTCATAGGCCAGGCAGCAAAGCAGGCGGCCACAAACGCCCGATATCTTGAGCGGGTTCAGCGGCAGGTTCTGTTCCTTAGCCATCTTGATGGAAACGGGGGAAAACTCGGTCAGAAAACTCATACAGCACAGGGGCAGCCCGCAGCGCCCGAAGCCGCCCACCAGCTTGGCTTCGTCGCGGGGACCCAACTGGCGCAGCTCGACCCTTACCCTGAACCGCTTATTCAGCTCCCGAACTAATTGCCTGAAATCAACCCTCTCCGTGGCGCTAAAGAAGAAAGTGAGTCGGCTGCCGTCAAGGTTATACTCCGCGCCGAGCAGCTTCATGGGCAGTTCCAGCTTTTCGATGAGGCGGCCGCACTCAGCCAAAGCCTCGCCCTCTCTGGCTTCGAAGTCACGGGCGTGCTCGATGTCCTCCTCATCCGCCTTGCGCACCACCGGTTTCAAGGGCTCGTCGACCTCGTTGGCCATGACCTGCCTAGGGGCGATGACCACCCAACCCAACTCCGTACCGCGCGCCGTCTTGACCACGACACAATCACCGACATCCATCTCAATGCCGGCGGGGTCGAAGTAGTAGAGTCGTCCCGCCCTCTTGAAACGTATACCTACAATCTCAGCCATAACTTATTTAAGCACTCCTTCCCGGAATAGCCAGCATCAATACCTCCAGCGCCAGCCGCGGGTTGGCGTTTTGCTCAAGCTGTTCCGCGGCCGACTGAATAGTGCCGATAAAATCTCTTATCTGGGACAAGCTGTAATCTTGGCTTATCTCGACGAGCTCGGCTTCGTGGTCGACGTTAGTGATGGTATCGGTTGAGCCGAGCTTGACCAAAAGCAGATCGCGCCACCAGTCGAGCCACAAATCGAGCACCTCTTGGACGGCAGCCCGGTTCTTGCCGAACTGGGCCGCCAGCTGCGCCGCGTAATCGAAGCGCGCCTCGTTATCGCCGCGGATAACCTCCAATAGCCTTTCCAGCAGTTGAGAGCGCTGTTCCAGCAGGCTTTCGTCGTCCGCCGCCGTCAGCGCCCAGCCCAACCGCCCGTGGCAGAGCCTTGAGAGCAGCTCAGACTTAGCCGGTTCCAAGCTGCGGCGCTCATTCAGGGCGGCCGCGACCTGGGAGGTGGGGAGGGGACGCAACTCCAAGCGCTGGCAGCGAGAAACTACGGTATCAGGCAGGAACGAATCGTTGGCGGTAAGCAGGATGAAGACCACCTCCGCCGACGGCTCTTCCAGCGTCTTGAGCAGGCAGTTGGCCGCCTCGTTGGACATCATCTCAGCGCCGTCGATAATAAAAACCTTATAGCTGCCCTCGAAGGGTGGCAGGCTAGCGTCATGCTGCATATCGCGGACCTGTGCGATGCTGATTTCCGTCTGCGGCTTATCATTGGAGTTGCCGTTGGAGTTCAGGCCGATAACCTGGACGTCAGCGTGATTACCCGCGGCCACCCTTCGGCAGGGTTCGCACTCACCGCAGGGGGGCTCGGCCTCCTGGCAGTTTAACGCCTGGGCTAGTTCTATCGCCAGCGTCATCTTGCCCACGTGGGGTGGCCCGACCAGCAGATAGGCGTGGGCCACCGAGCCTTGCTCCAGGTTGCGCTGGAACAGGGTGACCGCCCTATCCTGTCCGACTAGCTGCCACATAGAATCTCCTTAAACCAAATCATGGCGGGTCAGGTCATCAAAGCTCTCGCGGCGCCGAACGAGCCGCGCCTTGCCCTCTTTGACCATGACAACAGCCGGTTTGAGTGAGGCATTATAGTTGCTCGCCAGCGACAGGCCGTAAGCGCCGCAGTCGGCCACCGCCAGAATATCGCCGGCGGCCAGCGGGGGCAGCATTGTATCCTTGATGATTATGTCCCCCGATTCGCAGAACTTGCCGGCAATAGTCACCTTTTCCGTTTCCTTCTCCGCCATCTTGTTGGCCGCCACCGCCACGTACTTAGCCTGGTAGAGGGCGGGGCGGATATTATCGGCCATGCCACCGTCCACCGAGACGTAGCGCCTGACGTCGGGAATATCCTTGACCACCCCCACCGTGTATAGCGCCACCCCCGACCGCGCCACTACCGAACGCCCCGGTTCGACAATAAGACTGGGCTGAGCCAGCCCCAGCTTCTCACAGCCCTTAATAAGGCTGGAGGTCATGGCTTCGGCATAATCGGCGATGGGTGGGGCGGGGGAATCCAGTGTGTATTGCACAGCGAAGCCGCCGCCGATGCTCAACTCCTCCATCTCGAAGCCGTGCTTCTTTTTCATCTCAGCGGCGAAGCCGAGGAAGATATCTATCGCCTGCCGGTAGGGTTCGAACTCGGCAATCTGCGAGCCGATGTGGAAATGTAGCCCCCGCAACTTAAGCCGAGGCATGGAGAGGATGGTCACCAGTGCCTTCTCTCCCTGAACCATGGGCACGCCAAACTTGCTGTCTAGGTTACCCGTGACTATATACTTATGGGTATGGGGATCGACGCCCGGGGAAAGCCTCAAGAGTATATCGGGATTTTTGCCCTGCTTCTCAGCAATCTCGTTAAGCAGGTTAAGCTCGTAGAAATTGTCCACCACGATGCGCCCCACCCCCCACTCCAGCGCCAGCTTCAGCTCTTCGACGGACTTATTGTTGCCCGGGAAATAGACCCTTTCCATGGGGAAGCCCGCCGAGCGGGCGATGCTCATCTCGCCCGCGGAGACCACATCCAGCCCCAGCCCTTCCTCGTCGAAGAGCTTAGCCAGGGCCTTGTTGATATAGGCCTTGGCCGAGTAGAAAACAGCGGTATCGGCATAGCGCTTACCGAACTCTTGCTTGAATTCAGCGCACTGCTGGCGTATGCCCAGCTCGTCGAAGACATAGAGGGGCGTGCCGAACTCAGCGGCCAGCTCGACGGTATCGCAGCCGCCGATGAGCAGGTGCCCCTTATTGTCAACCTCAGCCGTTGAGGGAAATAAAACCAGCTTTGATGTCATTTACCTCAATGTTAGCAGCGAGAGAGGTTCAAGTCAATCAGAAATTGCACCACCCCACCCCAAGTTTTCCTCCTCATCCACCCCACTCTGTTTGGCGTACGTTGTTTCAGACCCACCCAGCCCACCCTAATAAGATAAACTTCTTAACTTGTGGGTCACGCCACCCCCCTAAGGGGGTTTGAAAGGGGGCTTGCCCCCTTTCTACCTTAAAGGGCGGCGGGCGGGAATAGATATAAAACGGGGTGGGGAGGGCAATAGACCTGGGGTGGGATAACCCTCGCCAGCTTTGTAAAAAAGGGGCTTTTATTGTAAACTGGTTATTGCGATGGAGAAATATAAATACCAGGCTTTTATCTCCCAGTATTACAACGTGACCACCAAACTCATTGACGAGACGGTGGAAAAGGGGCTGGGGGATAAGGTGCTGGTTTACTACAAGGACAAGACCTACACCTACGCCGAGATGCAGAAGATGATAAACCGGGTGGGAAACGCCCTCAAAATACTGGGCGTGCACATGGAAGAGCGGGTGATGCTGGTGATGTACGATTCCCCGGAGGCTATGGCCTGCTTCTTCGGCACCATAAAAATCGGCGCCATTCCCATTCCGATAAACTATATGTACACCATGCACGACTACCGCTACCTGCTCAACAACAGCCGCGCCCGCACCCTCATCGCCGACAGCGATTTCATCGAAGCCATCGAAGGCTTCAGGGATAAGTTCCTTTACCTGGAGAATACCATCATCGTCGGCGAGAAGACCCGGGCCTATCACATATCCTTCCATGACATTGTCGACCGCTGCTCCGATAAGCTGGATGTGGCTTATACCACCTTTGAAGACACCGCTTTCTGGAACTACACCTCGGGCAGCACTGGCGTGCCCAAGGCGGCCGTCCACCTGCAACACGATGTCTTTTTTTGCATCGATAACTACGCCAAGGCCGTCCTTAATCTTAACTCAGACGACATACTCTTCTCAGCGTCGAAGTTTTTCTTTGCCTACGGGTTGGGTAACAGCTTTTTCTATCCCCCAGCCCTGGGTGCCTCGGTGGTGCTGCTCCCCAACCGCCCCCGCCCCGAGACGATATTCGCCACCATCACCAAATATCGTCCCACCGTCTTTTTCGGCGTGCCCACCCTTTACGCCAACATGCTGGAGTTCAAAGATAACGAGAAGAAATACGACCTTTCCTCGCTGCGCATCTGCACCTCGGCCGGCGAAGCCCTGCCCAAAGAAATCTTCAACGAATGGAAGGAGAGGTTCGGGCTGGAGATTCTGGACGGCATCGGCTCCACCGAGCTGCTGCATATCTTTATCTCCAACCGCCCCGGTGACGTCAAACCGGGCAGCTCGGGCAGGCTGGTCCCCGGCTATCAGGCCAGGATTGTCGACGACGAGGGAAAGGAAGTACCCGATGGTGAAATCGGCACGCTGCTGGTTCATGGCGAATCGACCGCACTCTATTACTACCGCCATTCCGAGAAAACCAAGACCTCAATGCTCGGTGAATGGTTTAATACCGGCGACAAGTATCGTCGCGACGCCGAGGGCTATTACTATTACCGCGGGCGGGGCGACGATATGCTCAAGGTCGGCGGCATCTGGGTCTCGCCTATAGAGGTCGAGGACGCGCTGGTCTCTCATCCTGCTGTGCTCGAAGCCGCCGTCGTCGCCAAGAAGGACGAGCATTACCTGATCAAGCCCAAGGCCTTCTTGGTGTTAAAGAAGGGGAGGAAACCGTCCGAGAAGCTGGAGAGGGACATTAAGGCCTTCGTTAAGAAGAGCATAGCGCCCTACAAATACCCGCGCTGGATAGAGTTCGTCAAGGCGCTGCCCAAGACGACCACGGGTAAGATACAGCGCTATAAGCTGAGAGAAGACTAGCCTAAGGGGGGCTTATGCCCCCCTTTTCCCACCTTGTTTAGCGTACGTCTTGTTTTCCCACCCTGCCCCCCCCAAACAAGGCTTTTTAAAAAGGGGGGGCTGGGCCCCCTAAAAAACCCCCGCAAAATGGGGGGGGGGAGTAGTTTTAAT
>CAYPBF010000019.1:17072-18772 GCA_964408935.1 uncultured Dehalococcoidales bacterium
CCAACAGAAGTCTTTCCAAGGGGGACTCCGTCCCCCTTGAGAACCCCCTGATATATGTGCGGGCAAGCGTACCTTGGGGGTTTGAAAGGGGGCTTGCCCCCTTTCTACATTAAAGGGCGGCGGGCGGGAAAAGATTTAAAACAAGGTGGGGTGGGGAAGCAAAATTGACACCCCCCAAACCATAACGTTAGAATATCGTCTACTCTCCGACGAAAAGGCAAGACATTGCACAAGCAGACTACTCTGAAAAACGGCCTGCGGGTCATCACCACCCCCATGCCCCAAACCCGCTCGGTATCCGCCTGCATCTTCATCGGGGCCGGCTCAAGGTACGAGTCCGGGCCCCAGGCGGGCGTCTCCCACTTCATCGAGCACCTGAGCTTTCGGGGCACGTCCAAACGCGCCACCGCCCGCGAAATCTCCGAGGCTATCGAGGGGGTGGGGGGCATCATCAACGCCGGCACCGATAAGGAGTTGACCGTTTACTGGTGCAAGGTAGCCCAGCCCCACCTCCCCCCGGCACTGGACGTGCTGGCTGACATATTGCTCCACTCCCGCTTCGACCCGGAAGATATCGAGCGCGAGCGTCAGGTCATCACCGAAGAGATAAACATGAGCCATGACTCTCCATCGCAGCTGGTCAACATGCTCATCGACGAGCTGCTCTGGCCCCGACACCCACTGGGGAGGGACATCGCCGGCAGTAAGGAATCCGTAGCCGCCATGACGCGGGAGATGATTGTCAACTATCTGGGGAAACAATACCTGCCGTCCAACACCGTGGTCAGCATCGCCGGCGCTGGCGAGCACGATGAAATGGTAAAGGCCATCGAGCAGGCCTTGGGCGGATGGAAGGAAACGAAGGCTAACCCCACCTACTCCCCGTATAAGGAGCGAAAGTTCCCCAAATTACGTATCGAGGATAAAGAGACCGAGCAGGCCCACCTCTGCCTGGGCTTAAGCGGGCTGCCGCTGCTCCACCCCAAGCGCTTCACCCTCGACCTGCTTAATGTCGTCCTGGGCGAGGGCATGAGCAGCCGCCTCTTTACCGAGATTCGCGATAGGATGGGGCTGGCCTACAATATCCACAGCTATGCCGAGCACTTCGCTGACACGGGCTCGGTGGCTATCTACGCGGGGGTGGAACCAAAGAACGTCCCGGTGGCTATAAAGGCTATATTAGAGCAGCTTGCCCGTCTCAAGGAGCCCATTCCCAGGGCCGAGCTGACCAAGGCCAAGGAGCTATCCAAAGGGCGCCTGCTGCTGCGTATGGAGGACAGCCGGGCTGTGGCGGGGTGGATGGGGGGACAGGAGATTTTAACTAAACGCATCCTTAGTGTCGACGAGGTATTGGACATCATCGACGCCATCACCGCCGAGGAATTACAGCAGCTGGCTCAAGAACTGTTGGTATCCAATCAGCTGAGACTGGCGGTGGTGGGGCCTGTAGCTAAAGAGCTACTGGAGGAGCTGCTCGTAATATAAAAAGAGAAGCCGCAGCGAAAGCCACGGCTTCTCTTACTAATCAAGAGGGATTACATCATCCCTTCCATACCACCCATACCGCCCGGCGGCATACCCGGTGTCTTCTCGGGCTCAGGGATATCGGCCACCAGTGAGTCGGTAATCAGGACCATGGCGGCGATGCTGGCGGCGTTCTCCAGGGCCGACCTGACCACCTTGGTCGGGTCGATAATGCC
>CAYPBF010000020.1:0-16657 GCA_964408935.1 uncultured Dehalococcoidales bacterium
GGCAGGGCTCTCAAATTCTACAGCTCGGTGAGGATAGACCTGAGGCGCATCGAAACCCTGAAACAGGCCGACGCTGCCATCGGCAGCGTGGTGCGCGCCAAGGTGGTCAAAAACAAGATTGCCCCGCCCTTTAAAACGGCCCAGTTCGACATCATGTTCGACCACGGCATAAGCAAAGAGGGCAATCTTATCGACATGGGTGCGGATCTGGGGATAATCAAAAAGTCCGGTGCCTTTTTCTCCTATGGTGATGTTCGCCTGGGGCAAGGGAGGGAGAACGCCAAACACTACTTGAGCGAGAACCCCGAGCTTGCCGAGGAGATCGAGCAGCAGGTCAGAGCCTCAGCCGTCATCACCCATAACTCTTAGTTTAATAAAATATAAGCGAAAAGGATAAATAAGGCTGAGGCGTAATGCCTTGGCCTTATGTCTTTTAAAGGGGTAAGCAAAGGATGAAAAGGGTCACCGCCATCGCCGAGGGCAAGCGGCGAAAAAAGCGGGTAAATATATTTCTGGACGATAAGTTCGCCTTCAGCCTGGAGGCTGGCGTCGCCCTCAAAGAGGGGCTAAAGGTCGGCCAGGAGCTTTCTGAGGGCGATATAGAAGCCTTAACGTCTGCCGAGCAGACCCAGCGCTGCCTCAATGCCGCCTTCCGCTACCTCGCCTACCGCCCGCGCAGTGAAGCCGAACTCAGGGAAAGGCTCGGACGCCGCGGCTTCGACGGCGACACCATTGAAGCGACCCTGGCCAGCCTCAAAGAGCAAAGGCTGGTCAACGACCTGGCCTTCGCCCAATTCTGGAAGGAAAACCGCCAATTTTTCAGCCCGCGCAGCCAGTGGCTGCTACGCCACGAGCTAAAGCAGAAGGGCGTCGCCACCAAGGTCATTGACAAGGTTCTGGCCGACCTCGACGAGACAGAAAGCGCCTACCAGGCGGCCATAACCAAAGCGCGCCGCCTTTCCATAGCTGATTATGACGGCTTCCGCCGTCGTCTCGGTGAATATCTCAAGCGCCGTGGCTTCGGCTACGGAGTGATAAAAGATATCTTGAAAAAGGTCTGGGAGGAAGTGGGGGAGTAGGTAAAAAGATAAACTGCCTTGACCCTAAAGGGACAAACTGGGTACTATCTTAAAGCCTATTCCCGGGGGGAGGTACTAAAAATAAGGGGGGACTAAAATGACAATGACGGGAATACTGGCCGTTTTCTTCGCCTTCGTCATTGGCGTCGTCTTCGGCGGCATGGCTATCTTCCTCTTCAGGAGGTTTTCGGTAAACCGCCAGATTAGACTGGCGCAGAGAAGAGCCGCCAAGATTGAGGCTGAAGCCACCGAAGAAGCCAAGAAAACGCTAAACGAAGCCAGAAAGGAAATCGACAAGACAAGGTCGGCGGCCGACGCCGACTACCGGGAAAGGCGCGCCGAGCTGCAACGCCAGGAGAACCGCCTTTCCCAAAAGACGGAGGCCCTGGACAGAAAGCTGGAAGGCGCCGAGCAGCGGGAGCGCAACCTAACCAACAAGGAAAAGGAGGCGACGGCTGTCCGCGAGGAACTGGAGGAAATCAGGACCAAGCAGCTCAAGCAGCTGGAGACGATTTCGGGCATGTCCACCGCTGACGCCAAAAAGCTCTTCCTCGACGCTATAGAGGCCGAGATGGAGGAGGAGACCACGCGGCGTATGCGGACCTGGGAAGAGAACTTCCGGGAGGAATCCGAAAAGAAAGCCCAAGGTATTCTTTCTCAGGCGATACAGCGCTGCGCCTCCGACGTGGTCTCGGAGACGACGGTAGCTGCTGTCCCCCTCCCCAGCGATGAGATGAAGGGGAGGCTTATCGGACGCGAGGGGCGCAACATCCGCGCCCTGGAACAGGCGACAGGCGTTGACCTCATCGTCGACGACACCCCGGAGGCGGTAACGCTCTCCAGCTTCGACCCGGTGCGGCGGGAGATTGCCCGCTTAGCCTTGACTAAGCTTATTCAGGACGGGCGCATCCACCCCGCCCGCATAGAAGAGGTGGTCAACAAGACCAAGGAAGAGGTGGAGACGGCCATCCAGAACGCAGGTGAGCAGGCAGCCTATCAGGTGGGCGTGCACGGTCTGCGCCCCGAGCTAATCAAGCTGCTGGGGCGGCTCAAGTACCGCACCAGCTTCGGGCAGAACGTTCTCAACCACTCCACGGAGGTCGCCCACCTTTCGGGCATGATTGCCGGGGAGTTGGGCGTCAACGTGGCCACCGCCAAGAAGGCGGGGCTGCTGCACGACATCGGCAAGGCGGTGGATAGAGAGGTAGAAGGCCCCCACGCCGCCATTGGCGCCGACCTAGTCAAGCAGTGGGACAAGTCGCCCGAGGTCGTCCAGGGCGTCGGTGAGCACCACTTCGAGACTGATTCCACCAGCGTCTGGGGCTTTATCGTGGCCGCCGCCGACGCCATCAGCAGTGCCCGACCCGGCGCCCGGCGCGAGTCGCTGGACCACTACCTCAAGCGCCTCAAGGAGCTTGAGGACATCGCCAACGACTTCAAGGGCGTGGAGAAGTCCTACGCCATTCAGGCCGGCCGCGAAATCCGCATCCTGGTCAAGCCCGAAGAGATTGACGACCTGGGGGCGATGAGGCTGGCGCGGGACATCGTCAAGAAGATAGAAGAGGGCCTGGAATACCCCGGACAAATCAAGGTCACCGTGCTCCGGGAGACCCGGGCCGTGGACTACGCCAAATAGAAAATGCTGATATTAGCTATCGGTGATATAGTGGGCAAGCCGGGCCGGAGGGCGGTAAGCACCCTTCTGCCCGACCTCCGCCAGCAATACGGCCTGGAACTGGTTGTGGCCAACGGCGAAAACGCGGCTGGCGGTCTCGGCCTGACCCCGGAAACGGCTCAGGAGCTGATTGAGGCTGGCGTCGACGTCATAACCTCGGGCAATCACATCTGGGCGCAAAAGGAAATCCTCCCCTACCTTGAGGGAGAGATGCCCATCGTGCGCCCGCTTAACTACCCGCCGGGTGTGCCGGGCAGAGGCCATATCGTCGTCGGTGAGGCGGCCGTGGTCAATATCATGGGGCGCACCTTCATCGGCAATCTGGACTGTCCCTTCCAGGCTATGGACAAGCTGCTCGGTGAAATCGAGCAGCCGATAATCATCGTCGACTTTCACGCCGAGGCCACCTCGGAGAAGGTGGCTATGGGCCGCTATCTGGACGGGCGCGTCAGCGCCGTCCTCGGCACCCACACCCACGTGGGCACTATTGATACGCAGATTCTAAGCGGAGGCACCGCCTACGTCTCCGACATCGGCATGACCGGCCCCACCGATTCCATTATTGGCGACGACCCCGAGGCCGTACTTCAGCGCTTTCTGACGGGTATCCACCACCGCCTCTCGGTGGGCAAGGGCAAGCCCGTCCTCAACGCGGTGATGGTGGATATCGACGACAAGGGCAAGGCCAAAAACATCGAGAGAATCTATCGGGAGGTGGACTAATCTTGAGCCGGGTCGACCTCCACATCCACTCCACCGCCTCCGACGGCAGGCTCACCCCCGCTGAAGTTGTCGGGGAGGCGGCGGAAAAGGGGCTGAACTATATCGCCCTGGCCGACCACGACACCGTGGACGGCATCGCCGCCGCTAAAAAGGCAGCTAAAGCCTTCCCCAGCCTGACGGTCATACCCGCTATTGAAATCAGCACCGACATCCCTCAGGGCGAGGTGCACATGCTGGGCTATTTTATTGATTACAAAGACCCCGAATTCCTGGCCAGGCTGGAGGAATTTAAGGATTCCCGACTGAGGCGGGCGGAAAAGATGGTGGCCAAACTGGCCGATTTGGGCGTCACCGTGGCATGGGAACGCGTCCTGGAGCTGGCCGGCTCAAGCACCATCGGCCGCCCCCACATCGCCCAGGCCATGCTGGAAAAGGAATACGTGCCTTCCTTCAAGGACGCCTTTGACGAATACCTGGGGCACGGCAAACCCGCCTACGTCGAGCGGGACAAGATGCTCCCCGCCGAGGCGGTGGAAATCATAATAAAGGCCAGGGGCCTGGCCGTACTGGCCCACCCCCTCACCACCGAAGACCCCGAGGGGCTGATTACGGTGCTGAAGCCAGCGGGGCTGGTGGGCTTAGAGGCCTACTACGGCGAATATAATGACGAGGAAGTCGAGGGGCTGTTGGCGCTGGCGCAAAAGCACAATCTTATCGCCACGGGCGGCAGCGACTTTCACGGCATCGCGCCCGAAGAGGAGACCGCTATCGGTGGCGCCGACGTCCCTTTAGAAGTGGTGGAAAGGCTCATCGCCCTGGCTAAGGAGAGAGAACCCAACCTTATAGTTTGAGGAGAGTCTATGGTTACCGAGTTTATCCTGCTCATCATCGGTGGCTACCTTATGGGCGCCGTCCCCGCCGCCTATCTGGCCGCCCGCTGGTCGCGGCGGTTGGACATCAGAAAACACGGCAGCGGTAACGTTGGCGGTGCCAACCTGTTTAAGGTAACCTCCAAGCGGATAGCTATCCCGGCAAGCATCTTTGACTTCGGCAAGGCGATGCCCGCCATCGCCGTGGCCCATGTTATTGGGCTGGATATCACCCAGCAGGTCGTTATCGGCATCGCCGCTGTCGTCGGGCACAACTGGCCCGTCTTTCTCCGCTTCAATGGCGGCCGGGGCATCGCCACCACCATGGGCGTGGCCTTTATCGTACCTGTTTTAAACGGTATGGTTCCCTGGTCGCTGATATCCTTCCTGGCCATCATGATAATCAACGTACTCACCGTGCGCACCATACCCATAGGCATGGTCATCGCCGTGGTCTCTATGCCCATCGTCAGTTGGGCGGTAGACGAGCCGACGGGCCTGACGCTGGGCTTTCTGGCTATGTTCGTCATTATGATAATCAGGCGGTTGACCCCCCGCCGCGCCCCAATTTCGGCCTCGGTGCCGACGGGAGAGCTTTTGCTCAACCGCCTGCTTCTCGACCGCGACATCAAGGACCGGGACACCTGGGTAAACCAGCAGCGGGGCAAGCCCGAAGAGAACGAGGAATGAATCTGGACAAATGAAGTGCGCTTTTCATCCCGATGTTGAAACCAACTTGAGGTGCGGCAAGTGCGGCCAGCCGATTTGCCCCAAGTGCCTGGTGGAGACACCCGTCGGGGCCAGGTGCCCCGACTGCGCCAAGGTGACCAAGCTGCCCACCTACCGTCTTGGCTCCAAGCACTATCTGATCGCGGCGGGCACGGCGCTGGGCATGGCTCTAGTCACCGGTCTGGTCTGGGGGGTATTGCGGGCGCTGCTGCCTTATATCTTCGTCAACGTGATACTGGGCGGCGGTGTCGGCCTTGCCATCGGTGAGGTGGTCAGCCGCGCCATCAACCGCAAGCGCGGTAACTGGCTGGCCGTGATTGGGGGTTTGGCCATTCCCGCCAGCTACCTGGCCAGCATACCCTTCAACATGATGTTCCGCTACGAGGCCGTCTTCCACCCGCTCGATATACTGGCCATAGCCATAGGCGTATTTGTCGCCGTTATTCGTTTGCGCTAGAATTGATTGTCCGAATCGGACCTAGATAGGAAGTGTAATGTCAAACGGTATCTTTGCGCCGGGAACGAGCTACTTTTACATCATATTCTGGGGGGTTTTCTTAATCACCCTGGGGCTCTTCGCCTACCGTCTCCGTCAGCTCTGGCAGTACATGTTCCTAGGCCAGAAGGAGACCACGCCGAAAAGCCGGCTCAGGGCGCTGTGGGACACGCTGGTCTATGTCTTCAGCCAGCTCTGCCAGCTCAAGAACTTTCGGCTTAAGGACCGGGCACCCTTGGGCCACGCCCTGATGGTATGGGGTTTCTTCGTCTCCGTAGCCTTCTATTTCTTCTTCATTATCTTAACGGAAGGGCTGGGCCTAATCGGCCTGGAGGAGACCCAGTTCTACTTCTACTCGGTCTGGGTAATGGACTTCTTCGCCGTCTTCGTCTTTATCGGCGCCTTCTGGGCCATTATCCGGCGCTATATAATCAGGCCCGACCGTCTCCAAGGTGAGCAGACCACCGAGGCCATGATTATCCTCCTCTCCGTGCTCGCCCACCCCGTGACCTACGTATTTGAAATCGGTACCAAGATTTCGCTGGGCTTACCGCCAGCGGGGCTGGGGCATACCCTGCTGCCCCCGGTGAGCAACTGGATAAGTAATATTTTCAGCGCCGGCGCCGGCACTGAGGGCTGGTATCTGGGCTTCCTCTGGGCGCACTGGCTGACCGTCGTCTTCGTCCTGGCCATCATCCCCTACACCCGCTACCTGCACGTCATCGCCTCCATCTTCAACGGCATCCTGCGTCAACAGCCCCGGGGCGTCCTCAAGCCCATTGATATGGAGAAAGCGGAAACCCTGGGCGTGGCCACCATCGACCAGCTTACCTGGAAACAGAACCTGGACTTGTATTCCTGCGTGGTCTGCGGCAACTGCCAGGAGCTTTGCCCGGCCTTTTTAAGCGATAAAAAGCTCAACCCCAAGAAGCTGATTCAGGACTTAAAGAAACACCTGCTCAAGGTCGGCCCCGAGCTGGTGAAGGCTAAGGCCAAGGGCGAAGCGACACCAGCCAATCCCAACGTGCCCATAGTGGAAAACGTCATTCTGCTCGACGAAATCTGGGCCTGCACTACCTGTGGTGCCTGTGACGAGGTCTGCCCGGTCTGGGTGGACCACGTTGATAAGGTGGTCGACCTGAGGCGAAACCTGGTCATGGAGCAGGCCTCCATGCCCGAAACGGCGGAGGGAGCCTTAAGGAGCATCGAGGACAGGGGGCACCCCTGGCGGGGCACGACGCTTTCGCGGACGGACTGGGCGGAGGGGCTGGAGCTAAAGGTCTTGGCCGATGACAGCGACGTCGATATCCTCTTCTGGGTGGGCTGCACCGGCGCCCTGGAGGAGAGGAGCACCAAGATATCACAGTCGGTGGCCAAGCTACTAAAAAGCGCCGGCGTAAACTTTGGCATTTTGGGTACGGAGGAAAGCTGCTGCGGCGAGCCGGCCCGACGCCTGGGCAACGAGTATCTCTTCCAGATGCAGGCCGAGAAAAACATTGAAATCTTAAAGAACTACGGGGTCAAGCGCATTATTACCGCCTGCCCCCACGGCTATAACATCTTAAAGAACGAGTACCCCCAGTTCGGCGGCAACTTCGAGGTCAGCCACCACACCGAGTTTATCGCCCAATTGATTAAAGAGGGCAAGCTCAAGGTCAACAAGGCTTTGAGCGAAACGGTCACCTACCACGACGCCTGCTATCTGGGGCGGTATAATGATATCTACCAGGCGCCGCGCCAGCTCATTAAGGCCGTCCCCGAGCTAAAACTCAAGGAGATGGAACGGAACAAGCGGCGGGGCTTTTGCTGCGGCGGGGGCGGGGGGCACATGTGGTTGGAAGAACAGGAAGGCCGCCGCATCAACGAGATGCGCACTGAGCAGGTGATAGAGACGGGGGCGCAAAAGGTGGTTACCGCCTGCCCCTTCTGCCTGCAGATGTTCGATGACGGCATCAAGACCAAAGAGGCCGAAGAGAGCTTAAAGGTGATGGACATCGCCGAGCTTTTGGCGGCGCAGATAGAGGAGTAGTATGGCGGAAAGCTATCAGGTCAGCGTCAAGGTAATAAGCCAGAAGGGTCACTGTGAGGCGGGGCACAAAGTGGGCGACGAGTGGCTGGTCGGCGACAAGATGCCCCAGGGCATGTGCCTCTATGCTTTCGCTTCCCTTTTCCCCCTTATGACGCCACTGATATTCGGCGGCGCCTACCCCTGGGAAAGGGACCCCGATAAGACCACGGCGGTCTGCCCCGACCCCGATAACCCGGTGGTCTTTGAGCTCCGCCGCGTCAAGGATTAGGGCTGGCCGTAGTCTTCGCGGAGCTTACGGCGCCGGATTTTGCCCGTGCTCGTCTTGGGCAGTTCTGCGTCGACGAAGACTACCGAGGTCGGGCGCTTGAATCCAGCCAGATGCGGACGGCAGAAGTCGATGATATCCGCCTCACTGGCGCTGGTGCCTTTCTTGAGCCTGACAATAGCCCTGACCTGCTGTCCCCACTCCACATCCTTAACCCCGATGACGCCCGCCTCCTCGATTTTAGGGTGGCTGGTGAGGACGCTCTCCACCTCGCTGGGCCCGATGTTCTCGCCTCCGCGGACGATGACGTCGTCGGCGCGCCCGCCAAGATAGATATAGCCCTCCTCATCCTTATAGCCCATATCACCGGTGCGGTACCAGCCGTCGGCGGTAAAGGCTTCTTTGGTCTTTTCCTCGTTCTTCCAGTAGCCCTTCATGATACGCGGCCCCCGCACCACAATCTCCCCGGTCTTGCCCGTCGGTAGCTCCTTCCCCTTAGCATCCCTGACCTGAATCTCGACGTCCTCCGTGGGCAGCCCGATGGAACTGGACAGACGCTTAAGCTTCTTTTCTCTTTCGGCCTCGGATTCCTTACCGGTGACAATCTGGTCCTCGGCGCGGAGGGCGGCAATAGTGGAGGAGGTCTCGGTGCCGCCGAAGGCGTTTATCAGCGCCCGCCCCGGGAAGAGCCTGATGGTCTCCTTGAGCACTTCATAGGGGCAGAAGGCGGCGCCGTAGGTCACCACCCTCACGCTGGAGAGGTCGTACTTAGCGAAGTCGGGGTACTCCACAATTCTTTTGAGCATGGTGGGTACCACCATCACCCGCGTCGCCTTTTCTCTCTGTACCGTCTCGAACCACTCTTTTTCGTCGAACTGGCGCATCAGGGCGATGGTACGCCCGCCGTAGACGCTGGCCATCAACGCCTGCATCCCCGCAACGTGGTAGAGGGGCACCACCAGCAGGTTGGTCTCGGGCGGTGCCTCTACATCGGGCGGGTCGACGTTGCTCAGTACGTAGGAGCTGTAGGCGTTATGCTCCTGGGGCACCCCCTTGGGAAAACCCGTCGTGCCCGCGGTGAACATGAGCATGGCGATGTCCTCGTCCTTGACCTCGGTAAAGGTTTTGTCCTTAGGCGAGCCCGATTCGAGCAGCTCGTCGTAGCTGAGCATCCCCTTATCCCCACCCCCGATTATGATAAAGTGCTTCACCGAGGGCATCTGGAGTTGAACGCGGCGCACCATGTCGACGTAACGGCTGCCGACGAAGAGGACGGTGGGCTCGGCCTCGCCCACCAGGTAGCTCAGCTCGTCTTGGCGCACGCGAAAGTTTAGCGGGACGAAGATGGCCCCCAGCTTGACGGTGGCGAAGCAGGCCTCTACGTACTGGTTGCAGTTGACCTCGAGGATGGCGGCGCGGTCGCCCTTCTTTAGGCCCAGTCGGTTCAGGGCGTCGGCCAGGCGGTTGACCCGACTTTTAAGTTGAGCGTAGCTGTAGCGCTTGCCCTCGAAGGTTATGGCCGCCCGCTCCGGGACGAGCAGGGCGGAAAGGTCGAGAAACTCGCTGATAATCATTTTGTCTCCTGTTTATCCTTGAATTTGTCGACGATTCGGGACATGGCCTCCCCCGCCCTGGCCCTGATGAGGACCTCGGCGTCATCGTCCATGGGGGTATCGCTTAGGTTGACGATGATTAGCTTGGCCCCCGCCCGCACCGCGTAGATGGGCATATATGCGGCGGGGTAAACGACCAGCGTTGAGCCGACCACGATAAAGAGGTCGCTGGCGGAGGAGCGACGGCTGGCTTCCTCCAGGACATCGGCCGGCAGTTGCTCACCGAAGAGGACAGCGTCGGGCTTGAGCATCCCCCCGCACTCTTCGCAGTCAGGTATCTCCTCGCCGCCGTCAATCCTGGCCTTAATCTCCTCGAAAGGATAGCGTCGTCCGCAGTCGAGGCATATCGCCCACTGCACGTTGCCGTGCAGCTCGAAGACCTTCTCCGCAGGCACCCCCGCCTTGTGGTGCAGGTTATCCACGTTCTGGGTGATGACGCAGTCCAGCTTGCCCATTTTGTACAGGTCGGCAATGGCGTAGTGGGCCAGGTTGGGCTCAGCGTTGGTGGTCAGGTGCCCCTCCCCCAGCATCCGCCACTGCTTCCTTCTGGCCCCGATGTCGGTGGTGAATTTCTGATAGGTGAAGTCCTCAGGGTCGAATCGACTCCAGATACCCCCGGGGCTGCGGAAATCGGGGATGCCCGACTCGGTACTGATGCCGGCGCCGGTAAAGACCACCAGCTTTCTGGCGGCGGCAATAAGCTCGGCCGCTTTTTGTGCCAGACTATCCAGCGTTTCTTCTACCATAATTTCTCTCTATACCAAAGAGCCCGCCAGCCGGGCCTCAAGCTCCAATCCCTGGCTCAGGCTCATGTCGAGTCCCCGCGTTACCGCCTGCTTGGTATAAGCCACCGCCAGCGGATTGAAGCCAGCCATTCTCTGCGCCAGTTTTTCGGCGGCAGGTAGTAATTCCTTCTTGGGCAGTACTCTGCTGACCAGCTTTAGTCGCCGTGCCTCCTCGGCCTTGACCCACCGCCCCGATAATAGTATCTCCAAGGCCTTGCCCCCGCCGATTATACGGGGCAATGTCTGGCTGCCCCCCGCCGCCGGGATTATACCCAGCCCCGGTTCGGGCAGCCCGAACTGGACGTCCTCGGCAGCTAAGCGTATATCGCAGCAGAGGGCTATCTCCACCCCCGACCCCAGCACGAAGCCGTGCAGGGCGGCAATCATGGGCTTGTTGATGCTCAAAAAAAGCCCCCAGACGTCCCTTTCCCAACGCGCCCGGCGGGCGATGATGGGGGTGGGGGCGGTAAGGAATTCACTCAAGTCAGCGCCGGCGCAGAAGGCCCTGTCCCCAGCCCCCCGAAAAAGGGCGACCCTAACATCAGCGTCGTCTTGAATAGCGCCCAGTACTTCATATAGCTCGTCGCGCATCTTGATGTTATAGACGTTCAAGGCTTCGGGGCGGTTGAGGGTAATATAGGCCAGCCCGTTCTTCTTTTCGTAGATTATGGTCTCGAAATCGCTCATTTGTTTTTGAACTTGGGAGGTCTCTTCTTCAAAAAGGCATTAATGCCCTCGGTCCTGTCATCGGTGGTGTGGAGCAGAAAATAGAGGTCGCCCTCAAGGCGCAGCCCCTGTTCCAGCGTCATGTCCAGCCCCTTGTTCACCGCCTCCTTGATGAAGCACAGCGCGATGGGCCCCTTGCTGGCGATGGTAGTAGCCAGAGCCTTGGCTTCATCGGCCAGCTTATCCCCCACCACCTTGTCCACCAGTCCGATTTCTAAAGCCTCTGGAGCCGTGATAGTCTCCGCAGTTAGGATTAGCTCCAGCGCCTTGCCCCTCCCCACCAGCCTCGCCAGCCTCTGGGTGCCGCCGTCGGCGGGGATGGTATCTTGAGCCAACTGAGGAAAGCCGAGTTTGGCGTTATCGGTAGCCAGACGTATATCGCAAGCTAAAGCTAATTCTAGCCCCTGGCCCAAAGCGTCGCCGTTGATGGCGGCGATAACCGGTTTTTCGATGTCAGCGATAGCCGAAGCCACGACGCAGACCGCCCCCTTTTCCCCACCCCCGCAAAAGACCTTACCCGCCCCAGTGAGCACAACGACATAGACCTCGTCGTCCTGGTTGGCCTTTTCGCAGACGTCGGCCAGCTCCTGGGACAACTCAAGGTTAACTCTGTTAGCGGCCTCAGGGCGATTCAGGGTCAGGTAAGCCACGCGGTCTTTAAGGGTGTAACTAACTGTGGAATAGGGCATGTTCTTCCCCACCCCCCATATTAACTAACCCTCAACCCGCCGTCAAGATATTTAGAGGGGTTTTCACCCCTTATAAAAATGGGGGGCACCACACATCCCCACCTTGTTTAGCGTACGCAATGTCTTCCCACCCAATACCCACCCTATAAGGGATTAGACACTTATATATCTCTTATCTGGGATACGCCCTGCCTCCCCGCTCTGGGGGGAGTCCAAGAGGGGGCGCAGCCCCCTTTTGAGAGACTTTTCTGGGCGGGCAGGGTGGGAAGAGAAACCTGGGGGTGGGGTCAAAACTGGCAAATATCATTCAAAGGGCACTCCCCGCAGAGCGGCTGGCGGCGGCAGACGTTCTTGCCCAGACAAACCAGCAGGGCGTGATACTCATTGAACATTTGGGTATCAGACGGTAGGGTATCCTCAAAAAGCGCCTGGTAGGCGGTGTAGCTATCCTTCTTCGGAGCCAATCCCAATCGGCTAAAAATGCGCCGCGTGTAGGCGTCGATGACGAAGACGGGCTTGCACGCGGCATAGAGAATTATGGAATCGGCCGTCTCCGGGCCAATTCCGTGCACCGAAAGAAGTTGTTGGCGAAGGTCAGCGGCATCGAGGGCAAAGAGCCTCTTAAGGTCGTCGTCATAGTGATTTCCCAGCCAGTCAGCCAAGGCCTTGAGCTTAAGCGCCTTGGCGTTGTAGTAACCACAGGGATAGACCAGCTCGGCCAGTTTGTCTTTGGGGAGCTTGCGCAAAGCCTGCGGGGATAGCGCCTCCCTCCCCCGCAAGTTTTTTATCGCCTTCTCCACGTTGCCCCAGGCGGCAGACTGGGTGAGTATGGCCCCGACGATAACCTCGAAGGGCTCGTCGGCGGGCCACCAGTGCTGGGGGCCGAAGCGCTCAAGCAGCCTCCGATAGATATCGGCTAGTGTTGGGACATCCATTTAGCGGCTCTGGCGTTATTGGCGGAATCGTAGCCGGGAATGTAGGGCTTAATATCGATAACGGGTGTGCCGTCGATGGCGTCCAGTCCCTTCACCTTGAGGACATTGGCCCGCCGTTCCAAAAGCTCGACGGTGGCCTGCCCCACCGGATTGGGGCGGCTGGGGGAACGGGTGGCCAAGCGACCGGTAAGCGGCAAGTCCCGATTGCCCATGGGGTGGACCTTTAGAGACAGCTTACGCCCCGGGTCAAGCTGGTGCATCCAGTAAAGGATGATGAGGTGGGAGAAATCCTCCAGCCCATCCATCGCTTCCGTTAGCTCGATGTTGACGGTGATTTCGGAGACGACCTCTCGCCAGCCGTGCCTTATCGGCTCCTTGATGCCGTTGCTGACAAAGCCGATGGCCTTAAGATTCATTTGGGGTGGTTTGTTGGGCATAGTATTACCTTAAACGAAAAGGGGCTGCCCTAAGGGCAGCCCCAATCTCTCTCGAACTATTTTATAGTCAGTGGGGTAACCGTGAGCAACTGCTTGGCAATCTGAGGATAGTTGGCGATAAAGAGCAGCTCGTCCTCGACGAGGGGCTTATGCGAGAGGACGTTGGCGTAGCGCACTAGTTCCAGCACCTCGTTAGCCTCTTCCTTACTCTTAAACGACACGTCCTTAATCTTCCCCATAACGTGGCTGAAGCCCGATATGCCGCTGTACTGCCCGGCCGTAATCTCCCGCCCCGTGTCCACCTTGATGGGGTCGCCCCTCCCCAGCTCCTCGAAGCCGTAGAGTTCGTAGTTCTCCGGGTCCTTTAAGACACCGTCAGCGTGGATGCCCGATTCGTGGGCGAAGGCATTGGCGCCAACACCAGGCTGGTTGATGGGGATGGGCACGTCGAAGGCGTACTCAGCGAACTTGGCTATCTTCCAGGCCTTGGAAAGGTCCACCTTACCGCCCAGCTGATACTTGCCGGCAAAGTCCTTGGACTTGGTCACCGCCAGGATAACGGTCACCAGGTCGGCGTTGCCCGCCCTCTCCCCGATGCCGTTGATGGTGGTGTTTATGTAGGCGTCCTGTCCGCCATCAATCGTCCCCTTGGCCCCGGCCAGGGAGTTGGCCACCGCCATCCCCAGGTCGCCGTGGCAGTGCTGCTCGATGGGCAAGCCCACCCTCTCCGCCAGCGCCTTGTTGGTCTTATAGATGGTGAAGGGATTATCGTAGCCCAGGGTATCGCAGTAGCGCAGTCGGGTGGCCTTATGCTCCTTAGCCGCCAGCCCGAACTCGACCAGGTATTCCAGGTCGGTGCGAGAGGCGTCCTCGGCATTAACACCGACGCTCTCGATGCCCGCCGCCCAGGCGGCATCCACCGCCGCCGTCATGTCGTTGATAACGTCCTGCTTGGTCTTCTTGCCCTGGAACTTACCCATAATCATCTGGTCGGAGGTGGATATGGAAACGTTCAGGTGCTTTATCGTGGGCACCCGCTTGAAGGCCAGCTCTACGTCTTCGGCGATAGCCCTTATCCAGCCCCCCAGGCGGATGGGCTTAAGCACCCCCATCTCGGCCAGCTCAATGTTGGCCTTAAGGTAGCGGGTCTCGTGCTTGGTAGTGGGGAAGCCGAACTCGGACTGAAATACCCCAATCTCGTTGAGGTAGATATTTGCCATCGTCTTTTCCAGTTTGGAAAGCCCCAGCCGGGCGGTCTGTACTCCGTCACGGTTAGTCACATCAAGTAGGTAAATCTTAGGCATAGTTCCTCCTTTGGGGACTATAATTTTAGCATAAATCAGCTACGGCTGACAAGGAAAGCGGTTGCCGCCCCGAGGGCAGGAGGCCATATTTTATGTTACAATGTCCTTGAAATTATAGGCTCGTAAGGGTGAGTTCTTTGCGCAGACTGCTGTTCGCCATATGCGCCTTCATCATCATCGTAGCCATAGGCGTCATTGGCTACATGGGTATCGAGGACTGGACGTTTCTCGACTCTCTCTACATGACCATCACTACCATCACCACGGTGGGCTTTAAAGAGGTCTACCCTCTAAGCAATGCCGGGCGGATTTTTAGCATCTTCTTAATTATTGGCGGCGTCGGCGGCGCCCTCTATATCCTGACCACCATAATGGGGCACTTTATAGAGGTACAGTTCGATATCACTCTGGGGAGGCGAAGAATGAAGACCAAGATTGCCAGGCTAAAGAAACACTATATCCTCTGCGGCTACGGCCGGGTGGGGGAGGCGATAGCGCTCACCTTCAGCGAAGAGGGGACCCCCTTCGTCATCATCAGCAATGATGAGGAGCACGTGGCTAAAGCGGTGAAGGAGGGCTATCTGGCCATACTGGGTGACGCCACCGACGACGATGTGCTTAAAGAGGCCGGCATCGAGCGGGCCTATGGGCTGGTTTCAGCGGTGGGCAGCGATACCGATAACACCTTTATCACCCTCTCCGCCCGCGAAACGCGCCCCGACCTGTTTATCGAGGCGCGCGCCTCTAACCCCGAATCCGAGAGCAAGCTGCGCCGGGCGGGCGCCGACCGTGTCATATCGCCCCACGCCATCGGTGGCCGCCGCATGGCTATGCTGGCGCTGCGTCCCGCCGTGGTCGATTTCATTGATACCGTCACCTCAGGCCGCGGCCGCGAACTGCAGTTGGAAACGGTGGACGTCGTCAGCGGTTCCCCCCTGGTCGGCCAGACCATGGGGCAGGCCAAAAGCAGGGCCGGTATCACCGTCCTGGCTATGAGAAAGGAAGACGGCACGCTTATCGCTAACCCGCCCGACGAAGGCATTATCGAAGAAGAGGACAGGCTCATCGTCATCGGCACCAAGCGGCGCATGGCGGCTCTGGAAAGAATCCTGACCGGGAAGAAAAGAGGCAAAAAATGAAAGTAGGCATTATCAACGTTACCGGATATACGGGCGTCGAGCTGGCCCGACTGCTCTGTCAGCACCCTAAAGTAGAGCTGGCTTCAGTTACGGGCCGCAGCGCCGCGGGCAAAAAACTGGGTGAGGTCTTCCCCCACCTGGCCGACATTGATTTGACCATTGAGGCCGAGCTGGGCAAAGTGGACTTGGCTTTTTCGGCCATGCCCCACAAGGACAGTGCTAAAGAAGTCATTCCCCTGCTCAAAAAGGGGGTCAAGGTGGTCGATATCAGCGCCGATTTCAGGCTGAAAGACGCTTCGCTGTACGAGCAATGGTACGGCTTTAAGCACCCCGCCCCCCAGCTGCTTAAAGAAGCTGTCTACGGCCTGCCCGAGCTGCACCGCGCTCAAATCGCTAAGGCCAAGCTGGTGGCCAACCCCGGCTGCTACCCCACCAGCGCCATACTGGCTTTGGCGCCGGCGGCCAAGGCCAAGCTCATCGGGCCGGAAATCGTTATCGACAGCAAGTCGGGCATCTCCGGCTCCGGGCGCAGCCTGAGTCTGGACACTCACTATTCCGAGGTCAACGAGGACACCAGCGCCTACGCCCTGGAGGGGCACCGCCATATGCCCGAAATCGCCCAGGAGCTGATGGGGCTCAACCCCACACCTCCCTCAATATCCTTTGTCCCCCACCTGGTGCCCATGACCAGGGGGATTTTGAGCACCTGCTACGCGCCGTTGACCAAGAGGGTATCAGATAAAGAGCTGAGGAAGCTCTATAAGGACTTTTATAAAGACGAGCCCTTCGTCAGGGTTACCGAGGCCCCACCCCACACCAAGCACACCTGGGGCAACAATCACTGCCTGGTCTACCCCGTTATTGACCCCAGGGCCAATCGGCTTATTGTCGTCAGCTGTATTGATAACCTGATGAAGGGGGCGGCCGGGGCGGCCATCCAGAACATGAACCTTATGCTGGGGATGCCGGAGACGACGGGGATAGAGGCATTGGCGATTTATCCTTGACCCCACCCCCCATAAAAACAAAATCCCCCCTCCCCGAAAGAGAAGGGGGGATTTCTTTTGCCTTAAACTTAAGCGACGATAAAGAGCGGGCACATCACCAGGGTGATGGTGGCCAGCAGCTTGACCAGAACGTGCAGCGAAGGCCCCGCCGTATCTT
>CAYPBF010000021.1:0-16497 GCA_964408935.1 uncultured Dehalococcoidales bacterium
CCCTAATCGTCAAAACTCAATCTCTTGGCGGGCAAGGGGACACCGAGGACGCCCTTGCCCTCGCTCTGTAGCTCGGCGCAGACCTCGCATAAGCTAGCCTGACGGGGCTGACCCTCGCGTAGGTTTCTGGGGTCAATGTTATTGCCGATGTAACAGTTCTTAAAAAGGTGATAAATTTCCGGTCGTAGCCCAGAGTAGTAGGCCATCTCGGTGCCTCCTTTTTCAAGTCATTTGTCCATATAAATGCCTAAAAACCAATTTTTCGAAGTCGCCTCTCTTTTTATTATAACCCAATTGTCAACCTATGTGTACATGAAATGTCCCTATCAGCACGGAATTTTCCAGAAAATAACCCCCTCCTTTAAGGGAGGGGGTCTGTCTGCATAGCGAAGCCGTGACTTAGAGCCGCGGCTTACACATAATCTCTCTAATCCTCAAGTCAAAGAAGTCATGGGTATGGGCGGGTTTCATCACCACGGCGGTGTCGGCGCCCCGCCCGCTGCCGGCGACGGCGATAATGTCCTCGTCAGTGCGCACCAATCCCGCGTCAGCGGCCATGCAGGCTATCTCACAGACCACCTTGATGCCCTGACCGAAGACGCGCAGGGCGTCGGCGATGACCTCGCCCAGGACGAAGGTGTTGTACCTTTTGCGCATGGCCTTGCTCAAGCCCCCCAGGGCGTGGGTGGTGGTGAGGACAATGCCCCCCTTGTCCTCGACGATTTTCTTCTTATTATCGTCGAACTCTTGGTCGTCGGGCTGGCGCATGCCGGTGACGTGGGTCACCACGATGACCCTGAAACCTTTAAAAACATCCATCGCCCTGACGGCGGTATCGCCCACCGTCGAGGCGACCACTATCGTCTTTATACCTAGCTCCTCCGCCCGCTTTTTAGAAATCTTTAGCGTCTCCTCGGTGTTAACTGGCCCCTTTTCTTCAAAATAGACCATCTTAACTTCCATAGCTTTTCCCCCTGATTTTTTTGGCTGATTTTCACATTATACTACATTGCCTGCCCATAGGTAGTGTGGTATAGTTTGGATAATGGCCGCTGAGATTGAATTCCTGCCTCAGGGCACGGTTACGTCGCCCCAGGGTTTTTTTGCTGGCGCCACCAGCGTGGGAATAAACCATAGAGCCGCCGATAAATTAGACCTGGCCGTTCTCTTTTCCGAGGCGCCCTGCCTGGCGGCGGCGGTTTTTACCACCAGTAAGCTCAAGGCCGCCTCCGTCCTCCTCTCCCAGAAGAGGTTAAATGAGCGCGAGAAGTTCAGCGCCGTGGTGGTCAACAGCGGCTGCGCCAACGCTTATGTCGGTGAGCAAGGACTTCTTGACGCCACCGAGCTGGCGGCGCTGGTCGGCAGCAGCATCGGTGTTAATCCCGAAGACGTTTTGGTGTCCAGCACGGGTGTCATCGGTGTGCCTTTGCCCATGGATAAGATAAGGGCCAGCGTGGTCAACATCGCCCTGACACGTGACGGTGGTGAACAGCTGGCTAGGGCCATCATGACCACCGACAGCTTCCCCAAGACGGCGGCGGTCAGCATCAAAGAGGGCAATGTCGAGTTCACCATCGGCGGCGGCGCCAAGGGCTCGGGGATGATTCACCCCGACCTGGCCACGCTACTTTGTTTCATCACCACCGACGCCGCCGTCGAAAAGGCCTTTCTGCAGAAGGCGTTAAAGAAGGCGGTGGACGCCTCCCTCAATATGATTTCCATCGATGGCGATACCAGCCCCAACGACATGGTGCTGGTGATGGCCAACGGGAAGGCGGGTAAAGTCCCCCCCGATGCCTTCGAAAAAGCCTTGGAAAAGCTCTGCATCCACTTGGCCAAGCTCCTCGCCAGCGACGGCGAAGGCGCCACCAAACTTATCGAGATGACGGTGACGGGCGCCGCCGACTTGGCTCAGGCTAGAATGGCGGCTAAAGCCGTTGTCGGCTCCTCGCTGGTCAAGGCGGCGGTCTACGGCGCTGATCCCAACTGGGGACGCGTCATGGCGGCGGTGGGGCGGAGTGGCGCCGAGGTCAAGGAGTCAAAGTTCGACCTCTATGTCGGTAAGATTCAACTGGTCAAATCGGGTAAAGCCGTCCCCTTCGATAAAGCGGCGGTTATAAAGCTCCTCAAAGAGGAAGAAGTGGTTTTCAGCGCCAACCTCAACCTCGGTGAAGCTAGCGCCACCGCCTGGGGTTGCGACCTGTCCCCTGAATATGTCACTATTAATAGTCAGTATATGACATAAAGGTCCAAAAATGAGCAAGGTAATTGTAGTCAAGCTCGGCGGCGCCACCCTGGGCAACCACGACACTACTCTGCAGGACATCGTCTCTCTCCAACAGCAGGGCTGGTCTATTATTGTCGTTCACGGTGGCGGCAAGATGATAACCGACTGGCTGGCGGCGCGCGGCATCGCCACCAAGTTCATTGACGGCGAGCGCGTCACCGACGAAGCCACGCTGGAGGTGGTGGTCTCGGTGCTGGCGGGCGTGGTCAACAAGGAAATCGTGGCCGACATCAACGCCCTGGGCGGGCTGGCGGTGGGCATCAGCGGCGTGGACGGGGCTTTTATTCAGGGCAAGGTCAAGCATAAAGACTTGGGCTATATGGGTGAGGTGGTAAAAGTGGACCCCGTCCCTCTCCAGGCGTTGATAAAGGCGGGCTATGTGCCCGTGGTGGCTCCGGTCAGCCTCAACGCGGGCGAAAAGACGCAGGGGGAGCGCGGCGTGCTTAACATCAACGCTGATGTTGTCGCCGGCGAGATTGCCGCCGCTATCGGTGCCGAAAAGCTTATCTTCCTCACCGACGTCGTCGGCGTCTGCGATCCGCAGGGTAAGCTGGTGCCCCAACTTTCCGCTAGGGAAGCCGAGGCGCTCATGGCCGAGGGCACGGCCTCGGGAGGGATGATTCCCAAGGTTAAGGCCTGCCTCAAAGCCTTGTCGGGGGCGGCTTCGGCGTGTATCATTATAGACGGCAGGCAGCCGCACGCCCTTCTTAAGGAAATAGAGGGCAAGGGCGGCGGCACCACCATTAAGAAATGATAGGAGACCCTTCACTCCGCTCGCAATGACGGAGGGGCGTTGGTCATCTAGCTGGTGATGGTGTATAATATGGCTTTCTCAAAAGGGGAGACAAAGATATGACCGACTGGCCAGCGCTGGAAACTAAATACTTCATGCAAGTCGTTGAGCGCACGCCCCTGACCATCGTCAAGGGCCAGGGGGCGCGCGTCTGGGACGAAGCGGGCAAGGAATATTTAGACTTCGTCGGCGGCTGGGCGGTCAACAGTTTGGGGCACTGCCACCCGGTGGTGGTCAAGGCTATCACCGAGCAGGCGCAGCTGCTTATCCACACCTCCAACCAGTTCTATAGCGTCCCCCAGCTCCGTCTGGCCCAGCTACTCGTCGAGAACAGCTGCCTGGACAAGGTCTTCTTCGGCAACAGCGGCGCCGAGGCCAACGAGGCGGCCATCAAGCTGGCCCGCCGCTACGGACAATTAAAGCTGGACGGCGCCAACGAGATTATCACTACTTTGGGCTCCTTTCACGGGCGAACACTGGCCACAGTGGCGGCTACGGGGCAGGAAAAGATGCAAAAGCCCTTTCCTCCCCTCCCCACCGGTTTCGTTAACGTCAAGTACAACAGCGTCGGTGCCATCAAGTCGGCGACGACTAAGCGCACCTGCGCCGTCATGATTGAACCGGTGCAGGGGGAGGGTGGGGTCAACCTGCCCGATGAGGGCTACCTCTCTGAGGTGCGCGCCTGGTGCGACCAGAAGGGTATACTGCTTATCCTGGACGAGATCCAGACGGGCATCGGCCGCATTGGGACACTCTTCGCCTACGAGCAATACGGCGTCGAACCCGATATAATGACGCTGGCCAAGGGGTTAGCTAGCGGCGTGGCTATCGGGGCTATATTGGCTAAAGAAAAGGCGGCTGTCTTCACCGCCGGCGAGCACGGCTCTACTTTCGGCGGTAACCCGCTGGCCTGCGCCGCCGGCTGCGCCACGCTGAAGTTCGTTATTGATAACAATATCCCCGCTAAAGCCAAGGCAACGGGCGAATACCTCATTCAGGGGCTGGCTAAGTTCAAGGCGAAATACCCCTTCATCACCGATGTTAGGGGACGGGGGTTGCTGGTGGCGGTGGAGTTCAAGGACGATATCGCCCCCTCGCTGGTGATGGACTGTCTTAAAGAAGGTCTGCTGGTCAACCAGCTCAAACCCAACGCTCTGCGCTTTATGCCGCCCCTCATTATCGGTGAAGGGGAGGTAGACGAGGCGCTGGGCATTCTGGACGGTGTCCTTTCGGGTGTGCAAGGGTAAAGAATAGGGTCTAAAATTGAAGAAGAGATACTGGCTGGGGATAGGCTCAGGCCTATTCGCAGCGCTGGTGGTTGCTATGGCATTGATGGTTGCCTCTTATACTGAAGTCGGGCTAATGTCCGAAAACAACACTGGGGGTCAGCCCCTGAGGTACGACACGACGGCAGTGCCGCCCTCGGTAATCGAAGACGCTGATTCGGTTGCCGCCGAAATCTTTGGCGACGACATAGATAAAGGCGACGACTTCGCCGCCCAACTGGTGGCGAGCTACGTCGCAGCTCAAGACCACGACTTCGTCCTCGTCTTTAACTCCGGAGGCTGGGGCTGGAGTCTGCTCGATGAATCACCGGGCTTGTTCGCCGTCTTCGAAGGCATCGAGGCTGAGCTGGCGGACTGGGGCTACACCACTTTGACGCTGGAATACCTGAGGACGGCGCACAGCTTTACGGCGCAGTTGGACGAGTTCTGGGAGATGCTGATTGACTTCCCCGAAAAGGCGGAGGTGCTGGCCGCCCGTATGGAGTTCCTTACTGACCACCTCCCCGATGTCAGGGTTATCATGGCCACGGAGAGTACGGGGGCGGTTCTCGTCGACGCGGCTATGGTCATCATGGTCGATAACCCCCGCGTCTATAGCATCCAGATGGGTCCCCCCTTCTGGCACACAACGGTGACGGAGGTGAGGTCGCTGATAATGATTGGTAACGGCATTGAGGTCGATACCCTCAGTGAGGGCAGCGGGCTTGCCTACCTTTGGGGCTGTTACAAAAAGTGGTTCGGAGTCATCAAGCCGTCTTCGTACTACGGAACCGAACCCCACATCGTGGTCGCCCCGGGGCACGACTACTGGTGGCAATATCCCGAGGTACGTTCTCAAATCACCGAATTCTTAAGAGATAACTTTGCCCCGGAGGAAATAGAATACTAGTCTAACGGAGGTGAGGCGTGGCTGATAAAGTAGTGCTCGCCTATAGCGGCGGCGTGGATACCTCGGTAGCCATCAAATGGCTGCAGGAAAAATACAATATGGAGGTAATTGCCTTCAGCGTCGATGTCGGCAACGAGCCCGACTTTCCGGCCATAAGGGAAAAGGCGCTGAAACTGGGCGCGGTCAAGGCGGTGGTCGCTGACGCCAAGAAATCTTTCATCGAAGACTTCGTCTTTCCCGCCCTCAAGGCCAACGCCATGTACCAGGGCCAGTACCCGCTGGCTACGGCTTTAGCCCGCCCTCTAATGGCCAAGCTGCTGGCCGAAACCGCCATCAAAGAAGGCGCCAAGTCCGTCGCCCACGGCTGCACGGGCAAGGGCAACGACCAGGTGCGCTTTGACGTCAGCGTGGCGGGTTTAGCCCCTGAGCTTAAGATACTGGCCCCCGCCCGCGACTGGGAGATGACCCGTGACGAGACCATCGCCTACGCCAAGCAGCACGGTATACCCCTCCCCGTCACCGCCGAAAGCCCCTACTCCATAGACCAGAACCTCTGGGGGCGCAGCATCGAGTGTGGCGTCATGGAAGACCCCTGGGCCGAGCCCCCCGAAGACGCCTTCATCTGGGTGCAGCCCGTGGAGAAAACCCCCGACAAGGCCGAATACGTCGAAATCGAGTTTAATAAAGGCCTACCCGTGGCTGTCAACGGTAAAAAGATGGGCGGCATAACGCTCGTTCAAAAGGCTAACGACCTGGCCGGCAAGCACGGCATCGGTAGAATCGACCATATCGAGGATAGGGTGGTCGGCATCAAGTCGCGCGAGGTCTACGAGGCCCCCGCCGCCATCCTCCTCATTCAGGCCCACCGCGCTTTAGAATCGCTCTGCTTGGCCAAAGAACAACTGCGCTTTAAGGAACTCGTCTCCGCCGAATACGCTGACCTGGTCTATAACGGCCTCTGGTTCACCTCTTTCCGCGAAGACCTGACAGCCTACGTCGAGTCCTCACAGCGCTATGTCACCGGTACGGTACGGCTCAAACTGCATAAAGGAAGCCTGACGGTGGTGGGGCGAAAGTCCCCCTACTCCCTCTACCGCCACGACCTGGCCACCTACGATAAGGGAGACATCTTCGACCAGAGCGCCGCCGCCGGCTTTATTCACCTCTGGGGGCTGCCCGCCCGCACCCAGGCCAAGATGCAGGGCAAAAAAACTAAGGAAGGCTGATATGAGCCATATAAGGGGTCGCTTTAAGAAAAAGGCGGATAAACTGGTTAACGCCTACACCACCTCGGTGCCCTTCGACTGGCGCCTCTATCCCTACGACATCGCCGGCAGCATCGCCCACGCCCGCATGCTGGCCAAGCAGGGCATCATCACCGACAAGGAGGCTGAGACCATCGTCAACGGGCTGACCAAGATTCAGCGTGAGATAGAGCAGGGGGAGTTTACCTTTAAATCGGAGCTGGAAGATATCCACATGAACATCGAGGCCCGTCTCATTGAAATCGTGGGGGAGGTGGGGGGTAAGCTCCACACCGCCCGTTCCCGCAACGACCAGGTGGCGCTGGACCTGCGCCTATTCAGCCGCGACGCTATCGTCACCACGCTGTCCCAGCTAAAAGATTTGCAGCGGGCGCTGGTCGCCCTGGCCGAGGCCAACCAGAAGGTGGCCATCCCCGGTTATACACACCTCCAGACGGCGCAGCCCGTGCTGCTGGCGCACCACCTCCTGGCCTATTTCGAGATGTTCCAGCGCGATAGCCAACGCTTCAACGACTGCCTGGGGCGCACCGACGTTATGCCCTTGGGCAGCGGCGCCCTGGCTGGCGTCGCCTACGATATTGACCGCGAGTTTCTGGCTAAAGAATTGGGTTTCGACAGCGTGAGTGCTAACAGCCTGGACGCTGTCTCTGACCGCGACTTTGTCATCGAATACTTGGCGGCGGCCAGCCTCTGCATGATGCACCTATCAAGATTAGCCGAGGAGCTTATCCTCTGGTCTTCTGCTGAGTTCGACTTCATCGAGTTGGACGAGGCCTACGTCACCGGTTCCAGCATCATGCCCCAGAAAAAGAACCCCGATGTCGCCGAATTAGCGCGCGGCAAAACAGGCCGCGTCTACGGCGACCTGATGGCGCTGCTGACGATGATGAAGGCGCTGCCCCTGGCCTATAACCGTGATCTTCAGGAAGACAAAGAAGCCCTCTTCGACAGCGTGGAGACGCTGCTGGCCACGCTGGAAGTCTTTACCGGTATGCTCAAAACGCTTGAAGTAAACGCCGAAAAGGCCAAGCGGGCCATCGAGCACGGCTACATCCTGGCCACCGACCTGGCCGACTATCTGGTAAAAAAGGGCAAGGCCTTCCGCACTGCCCATGAAGCGGTAGCCAAGCTGGTGAGCTACGCTGCGGAGAACAAAAAGACTCTCTCCAAGCTCACCCTGGCTGAATATAAGAAGTTCTCACCCTTGTTCGAGAAAGACGTCTTCTCCATCACGGTGACGTCCTCTATGGCAGCCCGCGACGTTGCCGGCGGCACCGCCCCCAAGCGGGTGGCCGAAGCACTAATCGCCACCAAAAAAGCGCTGGGGGTCAAGAGTGGCTGAGTCTAAGATAAAGCTGGCCCCCTCCATCCTCTCCGCCGACTTCGCCCGCCTGGGCGAGCAGGTAGCCGAGGCCACCGAGGCTGGTGCCGACTACATCCACGTCGACGTTATGGACGGGCAGTTCGTGCCCCCCATCACCATCGGCGCCCCCGTGGTGGCGGCCATTAAAAAGTGGACTAATCTACCCCTGGACGTCCACCTAATGATTGAATCACCGGAGCGTCAGGTAGGCCAGTTCGCTGAGGCTGGTGCCAACATCATCACCGTCCACGTCGAGGCCTGCCCCGACGCCCAAAAGCTGGTTAGTCAAATTAAGGCTCTGGGGATAAAGGCAGGCGTATCGCTCAATCCAGCGACACCACTTTCGGCCATATCCGACGTATTATCCTCGCTTGACCTGGTCTTGGTGATGACGGTCAATCCCGGCTACGCCGGGCAGACCTTCATCGAGTCCACGCTCGATAAAATAGCGAGCTTGCGCGCCGAGTTGGATAAAAAGGGTCTGGCTGCCGAATTGGAGGTAGACGGTGGCATCAACGTCCAGACAGTGCCTAAAGTGGTCAAAGCGGGGGCGAGGGTGCTGGTGGCGGGGGCGGCCGTCTTCAGTTCGGGGCGAACCGTCAGGGAGTCTCTGGCTGAGCTGCGGGCGGTGTCTTAGCCAGCTTGTGCTGGGTGCGCAAACATCTGGTGCAGAGGTTCATCCGTTTCTTCTTGCCGTCTATAATCAGGGTGACGGCGTGGATGTTGGGAGTCCACTGCCGCTTGGTGTGGCGCTTGGAGTGGCTTATATTATGGCCGAACATCGGCGTTTTACCGCAAAGGTCGCATTTCAAGGTCTTGACTCCTTTGACTATTACCGAAATTTAGGGTAGAATTTCGCTCATAAATTGCAATACAATATACTATCACAGGCCAGCTAATTCTGGCAAGAACGGATAGGATATGACGCCAACCAAGACTGTCAACGGCCAGGACTTAAGGGAGATGTTCGCCGCCGCGGCCAGCTGGCTGGAGAAGAGTTCGGCCGATATCGACGCCCTCAACGTCTTTCCCGTTCCCGATGGGGACACCGGCACCAACATGCTGCTCACCATGCGCTCCACCATCGAGGAAGCCCAGGTGGCTGCCGACTCCAGCGTCTCGGGCGTGGCTAAGGCTATGGCCAAAGGGGCGCTGGTGGGGGCACGGGGCAACAGCGGTGTCATCCTCTCGCAGATTTTCAGCGGCCTGTCGCAGGCAATGGACGGCAAAGAGACTGTCAGCGGCCAGGAGCTGGCCGACGCCTTAGCCAAGGCCTCGACGGTGGCCTACGCGGGCTTGAGCAATCCCGTGGAGGGCACCATCCTCACCGTGATTCGGGAGGCTTCGGAAGCCGCTCAGAAGCACGCTGCCACCGTCAGCGATGACGTGGTCTCCGTCGTCGAAGCCTCGACCAATGCCGCCAAGGAATCGGTGGCCAAAACCCCCACCCTCCTCCCCGTGCTCATGGAAGCAGGGGTGGTGGATGCGGGGGGGCAGGGTCTCTATACCATATTCGAAGGCGTCCTCCACTATCTCAAGGGCGAGACGGAACAGCTCAAACTGCGCCGTCCCTGGATGGTGGCCAGCAGCGTGCCCCTTGCCGCCAAGTCCCCCCAGATGGTGGGCATGGAGGAGGTCCCCTACGGCTATTGCACCAACTTCGTCATAAAGGGGGAGGATCTCGACCCTGACAAACTGCGCAAGCGGCTTGAGAAGCGCGGCCAGTCGGTTATCGTCGTTGGTGACGACTCCGCGGTCAGGGTGCACATCCATACCCTCGACCCCGGTGATATTATGAGCTACGTCGTGCCCCTGGGCACGCTGCACCAGATAAGCATCCGCAACATGGACGAGCAGTACCAAGACTTCATCGAGATGCAAAAAGAGAGAATGCCTGCTGTCGAGGTGGCCATCGTGGCCGTGGTCGTCGGCGATGGCCTGGCCAACGTCTTCACCAGCCTGGGGACGACCTTTATTGTCCCCGGAGGCCAGACGATGAACCCCAGCACCAAAGACCTGCTCCAGGCTGTGGACGTGGTGGGTTCGGAGAAGGTTATTATCCTGCCCAACAACAAGAACATTGTGCTCACCGCCAACCAGGTGCAGTCACTCACCGAAAAGACCATCCAGGTCATCCCCACCACCACCATCCCCCAGGGCGTGGCGGCGCTGCTGGCCTTTGACTACGAGGCCGACATGGAAACCAACGCCCAGAATATGGAAAAGGCGAGGACGGCGGTCAAGTCCATCGAGGTTACCCGGGCGGTACGCTCGACGAAATTGGGTGGGCTGGACATCAAAAAGCATCAGGCCATTGGCTTCCTCGATGGCGACCTGGTGGCTGTGGGCGATAAGCCCGATGCTGTCGTTCAGGACGTGCTGAAAAGAGTGAAGCTGGACAAGGCCGAGGTCGTCACCATCTATTACGGCGACGACACCACTGACGACGAAGCCGAAGCCGTCGGTGACGCCCTCGATAAGCAGCACCCAAATCTTCAGGTTGAGGTAGTTCAAGGCGGTCAGCCTTACTATAACTATATAGTCTCCGTAGAGTAGGGGAGAGTGAGATGACGGTAAAAATCGTTACCGACAGCCTGGGTGACATACCCTCCGAGGTCGCTCGAGAGCTGGATATAACCGTTATCCCGCTCAACGTCGTTTTTGGCGAGGACGTCTATCGGGATGGGGTCGACCTGACCAGCGAGCAGTTCTACAAAAAGCTGGGCAAGGGCCAGGAATTACCCACCACCCAGATAGACAGCCTGGACGTCTTCGTCCAGGCCTACGATAAGCTGGCCGAAGAGACGCAGGAGATTCTGGTCATCGCCAACTCTAAGAAGATAAGCGCCAGTTACGAAGCCATGGTGCAGGCCGTCGACAAGATGAAAAAACCCTGTCGCGTCGAGGTCATCGACTCCCAGTGGGCGATTATGGCCCAGGGCCTCGTCGTTATCGCCGCCGCCAAGGCGGCCAAGAAGAGGGCTGGTATCGAAGAGCTCATGGCGCTCACTAAAAAGAACATCCCCCGCGCCGATATTCGCATGGCCTTCGACACGCTGGGATACCTGGAGGAGGGTGGCCGCATCGGTAAGGCGCGCGCTTTCCTCGGCTCCAGGCTCAAGATAACCCCCATACTCGGCATCAGGGAGGGCGAGGTCTTCCCCTTCTCCCGGGAGCACTCCCGCGCCCGGGCCATCGACCATCTCTACTACTTCGCCACCAGCTTCAGCCACATCGAAGAGATGGCGGTGGAGGACGCCACCACTCCCAAGGAGGCCGACGCCCTGGCCAAAAGACTCAAATCGCAATTCCCTAAGACTCATATCTACCGAACCACGGTGAGCCCGGTAATCGGGGCCCATGTCGGCCCCCGCGTGATCGGTGTCGCCGTGCTCGGGGACAGGGGGTAACGATGACAGTCAAGATTATCACCGACAGCACCTCCGACCTTCCCCTCGATGTCGCCGCTGAACTGGGCATCACGGTGGTGCCCCTCTACGTCCACTTCGGCGACGACGCCTACCGCGACGGCATTGACCTCGCCACCGACGATTTCTACAAGCGTTTGACCACCGACAAGGCCCACCCCACCACCTCGACGCCGCCCCCGACGGCTTATGCTGAGGCCTACGACAAGCTGGCCAAGGAGACCGACGAAATCATGGTCTTGACCATCTCCCGCAAGCTCAGCGCCACCTACGACTCGGCCAAGCAGGGGTTGGAGGAGAGGAAAAGCAAGTGCCCCGTCGAGTTGGTCGATTCGCGCCTGTCGCTGATGGGGCTGGGGCTGATTGCCATCGCTGCCGCCAAGGCGGCCAACAAAGGTGCCGACCTTAAAGAGGTGCTGGCGCTGACCAAGGACAACATTCCCCGCCTGGATATGCGCATTGCCTTCGACACCCTGGAATACTTAAGGCGGGGCGGTCGTATCGGCAAGGCGCAGGCCTTCTTCGGCTCGCTGCTCAAGGTAAACCCCATCCTCACCATCAAGGACGGCGAGGTCTATCCCGCCGCCCGCGAACGCTCCCGCGCCAAGGCCATCGACTACCTGGTCAATTTTGCCGAAGGCTACGTCAAAATCGAAGAGATGGCCTTGGAGGACGCCACCACCCCCGACGAAGCCGAAGAGCTGCGGGCACGGCTCGGTGCTGTATTCCCCAAGGAGAAAATCTACCGCTCCAAGGTAAGCCCCGTTATCGGTGCCCACGTCGGTCCCCGCGTCTTGAGCGTGACTGTGCTTGGGGAGGCTGTTTAGGGTGGCGGTCGGCATTGTCACCGACAGCGTGGCCGACCTCTCCCCCCAAATCGTTAAGGAGCTTGGCATCTCGGTGGTGCCTCTGAGCGTCCGCTTCGGCGAGGAGGTCTACCGCGACGGCATCGACCTTACCCCTGACCAGTTCTACGCCAAGCTCAAAACGAGTCGGGTCTTCCCCAACACCTCGGTGCCCTCTCCGGGAGATTTTCTTAAGGTATACGACAAACTGGCCGAAAAGACGGATGAAATACTGGTCATACTCGTCTCAGCGCGCTTGAGCGCCACCTACGAGGTAGCGCGCCAGAGTATAGAGAAAATGAAAAGAAAGTGCCGCGTCGAGCTGCTCGACTCCGAGACGGCTACCATGTCCGAGGGCTTCATCGTCATAGCGGCGGCCAAAGCGGCCAAAGAAGGCGCCAGTCTCGACGAAGTGCTAATGGTCGCCCGCCAGGCCGTCCCCCGCGTCGACTTTCGGGCTGCCTTCGATACCCTGGAATACCTGCGGCGGGGTGGGCGTATCGGTCGGGCACAGGCTTTCCTGGCTTCGATGCTCAGGATAAACCCCATCATCGCCCTCAAAAACGGCGTGGTCGAACCCGCGGGCCGGACCCGTTCCCGCTCAAAAGCGATAGACCACCTCTATAAGTTCGCTGCCAGCTATGTTAAAATCGAAGAGATGGCGGTGGAGAACACCGCCTGCCCCGACGAGGCCGAGGCATTGGTGGAACGGCTCGGCGCCATATATCCCGAAGAACGCATTCACCGCTCCCGAATGACGCCTGTCATCGGCACCCACACCGGTCCCGGGCTGCTGCTGGTGGCGGTGATGGGAGATAAGGAGTAGCTATGACGGTAAAGATTATCACCGACAGCTCAGCGAGCATTCCCGCCGACGTGGTCGAGGAGCTGGGTCTGACCATAATCCCCTCACTGATTCACTTCGGTGACGAGGTATACCGCGACGGCATCGACCTAACCACCGAGCAGTTCTACGAGCGCTTAACCACTGATAAGAACCACCCCACCACCTCGGTGCCCACCCCACAGTCCTTTGTCGATGCTTACGAGAAGCTGGCCGACGAGACCGACGAGGTTGCCGTCATCACCATCTCCCAGAAGCTAAGCGCCGTCGGCGAGGTGGCCCGCCAGGCTATGGAGCTGGCTAAAAAGAGACCATCCCGCGTCGAGATTATCGACACTGGCTGGGCGCTCATGTCCGAAGGGCTGATTGTCATCACGGCGGCGCGGGTGGCCAAAGAGGGCGCCAGCCTAGAGGAGGTGCTCGAAATTGCCCGTCGTAACATCCCCCGCACCGACCTGCGCATGGCCTTCGACACCCTGAAATACCTGGAACGGGGCGGGCGCATCGGTAAGGCCCAGGCCCTGCTGGGCTCGGTGCTCAAGATAAACCCCATTCTCGGCCTCAAGGACGGCGAAATTTACCCCGTGGGCCGCGAGCACTCCCGTTCCAAGGCGATAGAGCAACTCTATAAATTCGTCAACAGCTACTCCCATATCGAAGAAATGGCCATAGGCGATGGCACCACGCCCGAAGAAGCCGAAGCCCTGGCGGAACGGCTCAACGACAAATTTCCCGCCGAGCGCATCTTCCGCTTCAAGGTCACGGCGGCGGTGGGGGCGCATGTCGGCCCCCACGTTCTGTCGGTAGCCATCCTGGGCGATAGGTGATAATCTGGGGGGAGGGGACTTTGGCGCTGAATGTAGAGTCGCTGCGCAAGATTCTGGAGCTGGAACGGGAAAGGGGCTACAACGATACCGCCGTCATCGGCGGTCTGGATAGGTTCCTGCACCGCTGGTCGGGGCAAGCCATGGAGTCCATCACCAGCCATCAGCTCCTCACTGAGTTCCGCCGCTTACGTTTGGACGATTCAAAGTACGCTGAGATGACTCCACCCCGCCGCCAGCGCTGGATTGAAGAGATAACCGCCTTTTTATCCCAACTCGGCCAAGTTCCTGCCGAAGAGGTCGAGACCAAGCACCCCAGGGTTAGTGCCCCACCTCCCCAAAAACGCTCTGCTGTGCCTAAAGTAGCCAAGGTAGCCACAGGCTCGCTGGACGCATCTATCAACAGCATCAAGGGCGTCAGCGCCGCCATGGCGGCCAAATTCGAAAAGCTGGGCGTCAAGACCGTCCGCGACCTGCTCTATTTCTTCCCCCACCGCCACCTCGACTACAGCCAGCGTCAGAAAATCTCCGAGCTTACCCAGGGCGAGGAGCAGACCATAGTGGCTAACGTCTGGCAGGCCCAGGAGACCAGGCTGGGGGGCAGGCGTAGCACCGAGGCCATCGTCGGTGACGATACGGGCAACGTACGGGTAGTCTGGTTCAACAACCCCTACGTGGCCAAGAGCCTGCGCACCAACGCCCAGGTGGTAATCAGCGGGCGGGTTCGGGTCTTCGGCGGCAGGCACGTCTTCGAGTCCCCGCAGTGGGAACTTCTGGAAGATAGGGAACTGGTCCACACCGGGCGCCTGGTGCCCCTCTACTCTTTGACCCAGGGACTCAAGCCCCGTCAGGTCAGAAAGCTGATGAAGACGGTAGTGGACAGCTTTTCGGGCCAGGTCGAGGACTTTTTGCCTTCGGAATTAATAAAACGCTGCAAGCTCTTGGCGTTACCCAAGGCTATAGCTCAGGCCCACTACCCCGAAGACGAGGCCGCCAAGAACAAAGCCCGCTACCGCCTCGCCTTCGACGAGCTCTTTATCCTGCAGTTGGGGGTGCTGGCTAAAAAGCACGAGTGGCAGGCCAGCCAGCCGGGCAACCCGCTTAAATCCCAGATCGCCCCCCTCGACGTTTTCCTGAAGTCTTTGCCCTTCGAGCTTACCGCTGCCCAGCAAAAGGTGCTCAAGGAGCTATTGGCCGACCTGGAGAGAAACATAGCCATGTCCCGCCTGCTTCAGGGCGAGGTCGGCAGCGGCAAGACGGTGGTGGCCACGGCCGCTTTGCTCATGGCCGCTGCCAACGGCTGCCAGGGCGCTTTCATGGCCCCCACCGAGATACTGGCCGAGCAGCACTTCACTAACGTCTCCGAGCTTTTGTCTAGAGCTGGCGAGCTGATTGCCGAAGAAGAAAACCTGCGCACCTACTCTGGCATCCTTGACCGCCCGCTTACGGTAGCGCTGCTCATCGGTGACCTGAAACAGGCGCGAAAACAGGAAATCCAGCAAAAAATCGCCGCTGGCGAGGTAGACATCGTCATCGGCACCCACGCCCTCATCCAGAAGGAGGTTGGCTTCAAGAACCTGAGCTTGGTCGTCGTCGACGAACAGCACCGCTTCGGTGTCGAGCAGCGCTCGGCGCTGCGCCAGAAGGGTTTTAACCCCCATGTCCTGGTGATGACGGCCACCCCCATCCCCCGAACCCTGGCTTTGACCCTCTACGGCGACCTCGACCTCTCCGTTATCGACGAGCTGCCCCCGGGGCGGCAGGCGATCAAGACCAAATGGCTCAAGCCCGAGCAGCGCGACAGCGCCTACGCTTTCTTAAGAAAGCAGGTGGGCGATGGCCGCCAGGCGTTTATCATCTGCCCGCTGGTCGAAGAGTCCGAGGTCATCCAGGCCAAGGCTGCCGTCGCTGAATACGAGCGCCTTTCGGGCGATGTCTTCCCCGACCTTAAGTTAGGTCTGATTCACGGGCGGCTGTCGGCGGCGGATAAGGACAAGGTAATGCACCGCTTTCGCTCCGGCGAGCTGCAGGTTTTGGTCTCGACGCCCGTGGTCGAGGTGGGCATCGACGTGCCTAATGCCACCGTCATGCTCGTGGAGAGCGCCGACCGCTTCGGGCTTTCCCAGTTGCACCAGTTCCGCGGACGGGTGGGGCGGGGCAGCCACCAGAGCTACTGCATGCTCCTGGCGGAAAACCCCTCCGATATCGGCATGGCGCGGCTCGACATCATCGAGAAGACCCAAGACGGCTTCCAGTTGGCTGAAGAAGACTTAAAACTGCGCGGTCCCGGTGAGTTCTTCGGCACCCGCCAGAGCGGTCTGCCCGACCTGCGCATGGCTAAACTCTCTGACGTGGCGCTTTTAGAGCTCGCCCGCGCCGAGGCCACCAAGCTCTTCGAGCAAGACCCTGGTCTGAAAAAGCCCACCCACGCCTCCCTGGCTAAAGAGGTGGAACGGGTTTGGCGAGGCGGAGGCGAACTAAGCTAGCTTTCCTCCCCACCCCCACTCTTGCGAACGTTGGTTTTTCGTCCCAACCCAGCCCGCCCTAATGGGTAAACCCCTTAACTTGGAGGGTTATGACCACCCCACCTTGTCGTGCGCAGATCTTACTTGCCCACTCAATACCCACCCTATAGGGGTTAGACCCCTACAAACTCCTTATTTGGGGGTGTTT
>CAYPBF010000022.1:0-15727 GCA_964408935.1 uncultured Dehalococcoidales bacterium
GCTTCAAGGAGCTGACCAAGCTCCCCGACGCCCTGTTCATCATCGACCCCACCAAAGAGAATATCGCCATTGCCGAAGCCAGACGGGTGGGCATACCCGTGGTCTCCATCGTCGATACCAACTGCAACCCCGACGACATTGATTACCCCATCCCCGCCAATGACGATGCCATCAGGACCATCAAGCTGATATGCAGCAAGATTGCCGACGCCATCATCGAGGGCAAGACGGGCGGGGCAGCCCTGGTCGGCGCCCCTGAGGAAGGCGCCCCCGAAATGACCGAACCCCTAATCTTCAGCCCCGACGATACCCCCACCGACGCCCCCACTGAAGCCCCCGAAGAAGAGCCTGAACCCGAAGGAGAAAAAACTTGAAAATCTCGCTAGAGCTGATAAAAGAACTGAGAGAAGAGTCCGGTGCGGGCATCATGCAGTGCCGCAACGCCCTGGAGAAACACGAGGGCAACCGGGAAAAGGCACTCGAGTTTCTCAAGGAGCAGGGCCTGCTCAAGGCCAAGGAGAAAGCGGAGCGCATCGCTGCCGAGGGACTGATTGAAGCCTACATTCATATCGGGGGGCGGGTCGGAGCCTTGGTCGAGCTCAACTGTGAGACCGACTTCGTCGCCCGCACCGATGAGTTTAAAGAGCTGGCGCACAACCTGGCCATGCAGGTGGCCGCCATGAACCCCCAATTCGTCAGCGAAGCCGACATGCCCAAAGAGGCCGACGTGGAACCTGCCGTTGCCTGCCTGCTGCGACAGCCCTACATCAAGGACCAAGAGCAGACCATCGAGGACATTATCACCGAGACTATCGCCAAGGTTGGCGAGAACATCAAGGTGAGTCGTTTTGCCCGATTCGAGCTGGGCGAAGAACGAGAAGAATGAGCCAGGCGAAATACAAGCGGGTCCTGCTTAAACTGAGCGGTGAGGCCTTCAGCGGCGGCACCGACTACGGCATTGACGCTGCCACCCTGCTCAAGGTCGCCCAGCAGATTAAAAAGGTAATCGCCATGGAGGTTGGCGTCGGCGTCGTCGTCGGCGGCGGCAACATCTGGCGGGGGGCCAAGGCGGAAAAGGAGGGCATGGACCGCGTCACCGCCGATTACGCGGGCATGCTGGCCACGGTGATAAACGCCTTGGCCCTTCAGGACGTACTGGAAAGCCAGGGAGTACCCACCCGCATGCAGACAGCCATAGCCGTCCAGCAGGTGGCCGAGCCCTACATCAGGCGCCGCGCCATCCGCCACCTGGAAAAGGGCCGAGTGGTTATCTTCGCCGCGGGAACAGGCAACCCCTATATGACCACCGACACCGCCGCCGCCCTGCGCGCTATCGAGATTGACGCCCAGGTCCTACTGATGACTAAGAATAACGTCGACGGCATTTATAGCGCCGACCCCGTCGTCGACCCCAAGGCCAAGAAGTTCGACAAACTCACCCACTTCGAGATGCTAAACCTGCGTCTGGAGGTAATGGACGCCACCGCCCTCTCCCTCTGCCTGGAAAACAAGCTGCCCATCATCGTTTTCGACCTACAGGCACCCAACAGCATAGAGCGTGCGGTAGCTGGTGAATCAATAGGCACCCTGGTCTACAGCGAGTCGTAAAATGGTCAGCCCCGTTTTATTGACAGCGGAAGAGAAGATGAAGGCCTCGGTGGATGGCCTGAAGATGGAACTGGCCAGCATCCGCACCGGTCACGCCACCCCCGCCCTCATCGAACACATCAAGGTAGACTACGCTGGCGTGCCTACCCCTCTCAACCAGATTGCCGGCATCTCTGCTCCCGCCGCCACGCTGCTGGTCATACAGCCTTGGGACCGCAGTACCATCCCCAACATAGAAAAGGCAATCTTAAAGTCCGAGCTGGGCCTGAACCCCACCAGCGACGGCAATCTCATCCGCCTCAGCCTCCCTCCTTTGAGCGAAGAGCGCCGCGAGGAGCTGATAAAGATAGTGCACAAGCGCGTGGAAGAACGCAAAATAGTCATTCGTAACCAGCGCCGCGACGCCATGAACGAGCTTAAAGAGCTGGAGAAAAACAAGGGGATATCTCAGGACGAGCAAAAACGCGCCCAGGACCAGCTGCAAAAGGTCACCGATAGCTTTATCGCCGAAATCGAGCAGATAGCCCGCGATAAAGAAGCCGAGCTTATGGAGGTTTAAGCCAGGGCCTGGTGTAGAGAGCAGGTGTGTTAAAGCACACCTTTATTTGTTATGAGCAGCCAAGCTAAGGAGAAGACCCCTCCCCTCCCCGCCCATATCGCCATCATCATGGACGGTAACGGCCGCTGGGCGAAAAAGCGTGGCCTGCCCCGCCTGGAAGGCCACGAGGCGGGTGTGGAAAACCTGCGCTCGGTGATTAAATACTTCGCCAGGCTCGGTCTCAAATACCTCACCCTCTACGGCTTTTCCACGGAAAACTGGAAGCGCCCCAAAGAAGAAATCGACGGCCTGCTCAACCTTGTGGAAGAGAGCATCGAGCAGGAGGCGGCCGAGCTGCACCAGAACGGGATTAGAATCCGCCACCTGGGCCGCCTGGAGAACCTTCCTGAAGGTTTGCAGCGGGCGATAAAGAAGGCGGTGGAGTTGACAAAGGACAACAAGGGGATGACGGTCAGCTTCGCTTTCGACTACGGCGGGCGCGCCGAGATTGTAGACGCCGTGCGCAGGATTATCGAAGAAGGCGTACCCCCGGAGAAGATAAACGAAAAATTGTTCGAAGGCTATCTCTATACGGCGGGCCTGCCCGAGGTAGACCTGCTCATCCGCACCGCGGGCGAACTCCGCATCAGCAACTTTTTGATCTGGCAGACCGCCTACAGCGAATACTACTTCGCTGAAGTATTCTGGCCCGACTTCGATAGTAAGGAGATTGATAAGGCGCTGCTCGCCTACGGTCGGAGGCAAAGGCGTTTTGGCGCCCTTTAGTGCTATGCTAAAGCAGAGATTGATAACCGCGCTCTGGGGCATACCCATACTGGTAGCCGCTGCCTGGTTCGACGAGCCCCTCCCCTGGTTCACCATACTGGTGGCGCTCTGGGGGCTGCTAGCCGTTATCGAGTTCTACAAGATGGGGGAGAAGATGAAGCTGGTCCCCCTCACCCTTTTCGGGCTACTCTGGACGCTGCTGTTTATCATCAGCCCCCAGTTCGACAATCGTTATCTCACCCCGCCCATTCTGGTCACCTCGGGTGTAGCGCTGTCGCTGGTCTGGCTGCTGGTGCGCCAGCGAAGGGAAGGCGCTTTCCTCGACTGGGCCTGGACGCTGGCCGGCATCTTGTACGTGGGCTGGCTCTTGAGCTATTTCGTGGGCCTGAGAGGTCTGGAAGACGGGCGCAACTGGGTGTTCCTGGCTCTAATCGTAACCTTCGCCTCCGACACCGCCGCCTATTTCGTGGGCAGGGCGCTGGGCAAGCACAAGCTGGCTCCCACCATCTCCCCCGGTAAGACCTGGGAGGGGACGATAGCCGGCTTCATCGGGGCCATCGTCATCGCCCTGCTCTTTACCCTCTCCACCCCCCTCCAACTCCCCATCGGCTACGGGGCAGCGGTGTTACTGGGCTTTTTAATTAGCCTCTTCGGGCAGCTCGGCGACCTAGCCGAGTCACTGCTCAAGCGCAACACAGGTGTCAAGGATTCGGGCGGGTGGCTGGCGGGTCACGGTGGCTTCCTGGACAGGATAGACAGCATTGTCTTGGCTGGCGTCGTGGTATACTATTATGTAGTATGGGTAGTGTTGTAAAGCGACTGGCTATCCTTGGCTCCACCGGCTCTATCGGCCGCCAGGCATTGGAAGTAATCGACGCTCTCCCCGGCAACTTGAGCGTCGTCGGGCTGGCGGGAGGCAGAAACACCGCCCTGCTGGCCGAGCAGATAGCCCAGTTCCAGCCCCACTTCGTCTTTCACCAGGAGACCAAAACCCCACCCCCCACCAACGCCGAATACGAGTTTCTCTCTATGGAAGAGATGGCCCGCCACGATGAGATAGATTTAGTGGTCGTGGCCACCTCGGGCAAATGGGGGCTGGAACCGACACTGGCGGCGGTGCGGGCGGGCAAACAGGTCGCCCTGGCCAATAAGGAAACTCTGGTCATGGCGGGCAATATCATCACCGCCGAGGCTAAGAAGCACAGCGCCCATATTCTGCCCGTCGATAGCGAGCACAGCGCCATCTGGCAGTGCCTTGAGGGCGAGAAAAGCAAGCCATCTAAGATTATACTCACCGCCTCGGGCGGCCCTTTTTTACACTATTCCAAATCAGAGCTGGCCAAGGTCACCCCGGAGCAGGCGCTGCAGCATCCTTCCTGGCGGATGGGCAACAAGGTCACTATCGATTCGGCCACGCTGATGAACAAGGGCCTGGAGGTCATCGAGGCCCGCTGGCTCTTCGACATACATATTGATAGTGTAAACGTTCTAATTCATCCACAGAGCATCGTGCACTCCATGGTGGAGTTCGCTGACGGCTCGGTCAAGGCCCAGCTGGGTGAGCCCGATATGCGCCTGCCCATCCAGTACGCCCTGACCTACCCCGAACGACTAGCCAACCCCCACCTCCCCCGACTCGACTGGGCGAGCCTGGGGCAGCTAAACTTCGAGCCCCCTGACTTTGATGCCTTCCCCTGTTTGCGGCTGGCCATAGAGGCGGGTAAGCAGGGGAACAGTTACCCCGCCGCGCTCTGTGGCGCCGACGAGATTGCCGTCCAGCAGTTCTTAGCGGGGAAAATCAAGTTCACCGACATACCAAAGCTGGTTGAGCAGGCGCTGAACGAGCACAAGGCCATCACCAGCCCCTCCCTGAAGGAGATAATGGCCGCCGACGACTGGGCGCGGGGCAAGGTCATGCAGCTCGTTGGAGACAAGTCGTGATACTGACCATCGTCGTCGGCATCGTCGCCCTCTCCCTGCTCATTATCGTCCACGAGCTGGGTCATTTCTTCGCCGCCAAGGCTACGGGTGTGCCCGTGGAGGAGTTCGGCATCGGCTTCCCGCCGCGTCTCTACGGACGGAAGTGGCGGGGCACGGTTTATTCCATAAACTGGATACCCTTCGGCGGCTTTAACAAGATTGCTGGCGAGGTCGACCCCAAAGTGCCCAAGGGCCTGGCCAGCCGCGGCTACGGTGTCAGGATACTGGTCTTAAGCGGCGGCGTAATCATGAACCTGCTCTTGCCCTTCGTCCTGCTGGCCGTGGCTTATATGATTCCCCATGATATCGTCAGCGGGCGGGTGGTGATAGCCGATGTCTCCCCCGACTCCCCCGCCGAGATGGCGGGCATCGAGCCCGGAGACGCCCTTATCAGCATCAACGACCAGCCGCTGCAAAACACCGGTGACCTCAGCCGCCAGGTCCAGCTCAACCTGGGCAAGGAGATGACCGTAGCCGTGGAACACAGCAATGGCACTGCTGAGATAGTAACGCTTACCCCGCGCTGGCGGCCACCCGAAGGTGAGGGCTCTATGGGTGTACTGGAAATCAGCACCGAGGACGCCGTTGTCGTCAGCGAGAGCTATCCCTTCTGGGAGGCCATACCCCTCGGGGCGCGCTCCTGCATCGAGGCCCTCGTCCTCTACAAAAACGGCATCATCGGCATGATTCTGGGCACCATTCCTTTCCAGCCCGCGGGTCCGGTGGGTATCGTTCAGGTCACCGGTGAGGTGGCCCACAGCGGCATAAGCCCGGTGCTGGAACTAACAGCCTTCATCAGTATCGCCATCGCCATCACCCAGCTCATACCCTTCCCCGCCCTGGACGGCGGGCGGATGCTCTTCGTCCTGCTGGAGTGGATTCGACGGGGCAAGCGCGTCTCGGCAAGGACGGAGGGCATCGTGCACTCCCTTGGATTTGTGATATTATTAGGCTTGCTGGTGCTCATCACCTACCAGGACATCGCTCGCTGGATAAGCGGAGGGAGCCTGTTAGATTGAAACCCAGACGAATCTCAAAGCCAGTTAGAATCGGCAATGTCACCGTTGGCGGCGGTGCCCCTATCGTGGTGCAGTCCATGACCAAAACGAATACCGCCGACGTCAAGGCGACAGTGGAGCAAATCAAGGAGCTTGAGGACTGCGGCTGTGAAATCGTTCGGGTGGCCGTTCCCGACGCCAAATCCGCCCAGGCCATAAAGGATATAAAGAAGGCTATCTCAATACCGCTCATCGCCGATATTCATTTCGACCACCGCCTGGCCCTGATGGCATTGGAATCGGGCTGCGACGGTTTGCGACTCAATCCAGGGAACATCAGCGAACGTGATAAGGTCAAAGCGGTAGCCAAAGCAGCCAAGGAGAGGAGCGTACCCATCCGTGTCGGAGTCAACGCTGGTAGCCTCCCCATATCCCCCCACCCCAAACTATCCATCGCCGAGCGGATGGTTGAAGCGGCGATGGAGCAAATAAGGCTGTTAGAAGACTTAGACTTCGACCTTATCAAGGTCTCGGTCAAGGCTTTCGATGTTCCCACCACCATTGAGGCCTACCAGAGTATTGCCCAGAAGATTCCTTATCCGCTGCACATAGGCGTCACCGAGTCGGGCCCACCCCGCACGGGAATTATCCGCAGCACGGTGGGCATCAGCACGCTCCTCTACGAGGGCATTGGCGACACCATCCGCGTCTCTTTGAGCGCCCACCCCCGCGAGGAGGTCATCGCCGCCTATGAGATACTGAAGAGCCTGAATCTGCGCCAGCATGGCCCCATCCTGGTTAGCTGCCCCTCCTGTGGCCGCGCCGAGGTGGATATAGTAAAATTAGCCGCAGAGGTAGAGCAGGAGCTGTTAAAGATTGACAAGCCCGTCAAGGTGGCCGTCATGGGCTGCATCGTCAACGGCCCCGGTGAGGCCAAAGACGCCGATATCGGCATCGCCTGCGGCAAGGGCCGCGCCGTTCTCTTTAAGAAGGGCGAGAAGGTTAAGACCATCAAGGAAAAGGACTTTGTGAGGGTGTTGATGGGGGAGGTGGGGAGATTTTAGCTATGGGTGACGGAACAAAAGATAAACCCTACACCCGCAAAGATGTGCTTCGGCGTATAAAGAAACATGGCGGCACAGCCATTGGGTTAGACCTATCCCGTAAGTGGTTTAGAAGAGACCCAAGTCTGGACAAACCTTCGCCCTCAGAGATTATACTTTTAGGCATCCATCCTGATGGGATTAACTTATCAAGTGTCCACCTTGAGGGAGTTATTTTAGATCGAGCCCACCTTGAGGGAGCTGATTTATATGGTATCAACCTTAAGTGGGCTTCATTATGGTACACACATCTTGAAGATGCTTTTTTAACAGGTGCCCACTTGGAGCAAGCTAGTTTATCGGATGTCCATCTAGAAAAGGCTACTCTAAGGAAATCTTACCTTGAGGGGTCTTTTTTGGGTAAAGCTCACCTTGAGGGAGCTGATTTGTCAGGCGCCAACCTCAAAGGGGCTAATTTATCCGGCGCTCATCTCGAAAGGGCTTATTTACACGAAGCAGAACTTTCCCATACCACAAAACTAGAAGGTGTAGATTGGGGCGACTACGTCCTAGGTGAGGAAAAAGGGGAGACTTTTGTGGAGTCTTTTGGGGAGGCAGCAGATACCTACCGCAATCTAAAAATGTGGCACACACAACATGGCTTTTATGATATTGCCGGTAAATTCTTCTACCGCGAGATGGAGACAAGAAGAAAAGCCCAGATGTGGAGGGAAAAGCCACACCTAAAGCTATGGTACTGGGCCATGAGGATGCTCTGTGGCTATGGCGAGAGACCGGAAAGGGTTGTCATATCGGCGGCAGCGATTGTCTTCGGATTAGCCATAGCCTATTTTCTCTGGGGCTCGTTCAGCTCTTCATCTTTTGCGGATACTCTGTACTATAGCGTCGCGTCATTTACCGCTTTGGGATACGGGAACTGGGCGCCCCAGCCGACAGGGTGGGCTAAGGGTGTCGGCGCCGCCGAAGCTGTCTTGGGCGTTTCCATGATGGCTCTATTTCTGGTAACGTTTACTAGAAAAATGATAAGGTAAAACCCCCAAAGGAGGCACGGCTATGGCAGAAGCAAAACCACTGACCCGCAAAGAATTACTGGCGATGATAAAGCGGCACGGTAAGGCCGAGGGCCTGGACTTATCAAGGCGGGAGTTCGAAGAAAACATGGACTTAAGCGGGCTCGACCTTTCCGGTATCCACCTCCACGAAGCCTCTTTGTGGTACGCCAGGCTGGAAGGCGCCAACCTCTCCGGGGCTAAGCTGGAGAGGGCTATACTGCGCGGCGCCCACCTCGAAGGCGCCGACCTTTCCGGAGCCGATGCCGACGGCGCTGACCTGCAGAGCGCCCATATGGAGGGGGCTAACCTGTCCAAGTCTCAGCTCAAAAAAGCGGAGCTACTGAAGGCCAACCTGAGCAAAGCCAACATGGCCGGGGCCCAGCTCGATGGAGCCGAGCTGGAGGACGCCCACCTGGAATGGGCCGACCTTTCTAAGGCCAACCTCGAAAAGACGCTGCTGATGCGGGCGCACCTGGAAGGCGCCAACTTCAGCAGCGCCCACCTCGAAGGCGCCTTTCTGGAAGACGCCGACCTGACAGGAGCCATACTGGTCAACGCCCGCCTCAACGGGGCTAACCTAGAGCGAGCTGACCTGCGCGGGGCCAACCTGCATCGGGCCGACCTCCGGCAGGCCATCCTCAAATACGCCAACCTCCGCGGCCCCGAGACCAACCTCATCAAGGCCAATATGGAAGGTGCCCGCCTCTACGGCGCCGACCTCTTTCAGGCAGACATTGAAGGTGTAAACTGGGGCCCCCAAAACATACTGGGCGAAGAGCTTTTACACAAAGATGAAGTGGACGAGAAGAAAAAGGAGGAGTTAATCAAGGAAGCCGCCGCCGTTTACCGCAACCTGAGAAAATGGCACAACGACCAGGGCATGTACGATTTGGCCGGTGAATTCGTCTTCCGCGAGATGACGGCCAAGCGCAAGGCGATGAAGTGGCGCCTCAAACCCGCCCACAAGCTGTGGTCGCTGTTCGTTTCGTTTACCTGCGGCTACGGCGAAAGACCACTGCGGGCCATCGTCTGGGCGGCCTCGGTCATCGTCGGTTTCGGCATCATCTACTTCCTCATCAGCGCCGACTGGCAAATTGACGCCTTCGGCAACTCAATGGCCTTCAGCGCCATGTCCTTCACCTCGATGGGCTACGGCAGCTGGCTGGAGGCAAGCGAGGCCCTGACCAAGGGCATCGGCGCCTTCGAATCGTTCATCGGTGTCTTCACCATCGCCCTCTTCCTGATAACCTTTGTTCGCAAGATGACCCGCTAGAGGCTGGAATAAAGCTGCTCATTGTGATTTAATGGGTGGAGAATTTAGTCAAATCCTACCTCCAAAGGAGTCTAACTATGTATTGCCGAAACTGCGGTAAAGAGCTTATAGGGGTGCCCGAAATCTGCCTCGGCTGCGGCGCCAAGCCACTGGGCGGCAGCAGCTTTTGCCACAACTGCGGGGCCAAGACAGGTCCCACCGCCGAATTCTGCACGAAATGCGGGGCCAAGCTGGGCGTAAAAACGCTGGATACCAATGTTTCCCCGAAATCGAGGCTGGCCGTCACTCTGCTGGCCTGGTTTCTGGGCCAGTTCGGCGCCCATCGATTCTATCTTGGGAAGTACGGAACGGCCATTCTGATGCTCTTTACTCTGGGGGGTTTGTACATCTGGGCTCTCATTGATTTCATCATCGCTGTTTGCGGAGCTATGAAAGACAAGGATGGTAAACCTATTACCAACTGGTAAAGCCTATGCGACTATCCAAGCTATTCGGTAAGACACAGCGCGAAATACCCGCCGAGGCGGAAACAGCCAGCCACCAGCTTTTGCTCAGGACGGGCATGATACAGCAACTGGCGGCGGGTGTCTATTCCTATTTGCCCTTGGGCTGGCGGGTGCTCAAGAAAATCGAAAACATCATCCGCGACGAGATGGACAAAGCCGGCGGCCAGGAGGTCAACCTGCCCGTGTTGCAGCCCTTCGAGATGTGGCAGCAGTCCGGACGCGACCAGGCCCTGGGTAAGGTGCTCTTCACCCTCTCCGACCGCCGAGAGCGCCGACTGGCTTTAGGACCCACCCACGAAGAGGTAATCACTGAGCTGGCCAAGTACAACGTCCAGAGCTACCGCGACCTGCCCCTCCTCCTATACCAGATACAGGTCAAGTTCCGCGACGAGCCCCGCCCCCGCGGCGGCCTGATTCGGGTGCGCGAGTTCCTCATGAAAGACCTCTACAGCTTTGATGTCGACGAGGCGGGCTTGGATACCAGCTACCAGAAGATGGACGAGGCCTATCGCAAAATCTTCGAGCGCTGCGGGGTGCCCACCATGCTCGTCGAAGCCGACAGCGGCGCCATTGGCGGTAAGGACTCCCGCGAGTTCATGGTGGTCGTCGAAAGCGGTGAGGACGAGATTATCCACTGCCCCGGTTGCGGTTACGCTGCCAACGCCGAAAAAGCGGTGAGCGTTAAGGAAAAGATTGATAACGGTAAGCCGCTGCCCGTCGAGGAAGTGGCCACTCCTGGCGCCGGCTCTATTGAAGAGGTGGCTAATTTCCTCAAAATACCCCGCAGCCATACCCTTAAGGCCGTATTTTATATAGCCGACGGCAAGCTCGTCTTCGTCGTTATTCGCGGTGACCTCGACGTCAACGAGGTAAAGCTTAACAACCAGCTCAAGGCCAGCGAGCTGCGTATGGCCACCGAGGCCGAGGTCATCGAGGCGGGGCTGGTGGCGGGGGCGGCGTCGCCGGTGGGACTGAAGGGCTTTAAGGTCATCGCTGACGACTCGGTGAACTCAGGCACCAATTTTGTCGCCGGCGGCAACAAGCCCGAAACCCACCTTAAAAACGTCAACTATCCACGTGACTTTAAGGCCGATATCGTGGCCGATATCGCCAGCGCCAAGGCGGGCGATAAGTGCTCCGGATGCGGCGGCGGACTGGTGTCGAAACAGGGCATCGAGGTCGGCCACATCTTCAAGCTGGGCACCACCTACAGCCAGAAGTTCGATGCTTCATTTATTGATGAGAAGGGCGAGCTCCACCCCATAATCATGGGCTGCTACGGGCTGGGGCTGAGCCGCCTCATGGCGGCCGTCATCGAGCAACACCACGACGAAAAGGGCATTATCTGGCCCCCCACCCTGGCCCCCTACCAGGTCTATCTCTGCCCATTGTATAAAGAAGATACGAAGGTAGAAGAAACAGCCGAAAAGCTCTACGCTGAGATGGAGGCAGCTGGCTTTGAAGTACTATTCGACGACCGTCAGGAATCGCCCGGGGTCAAGTTCAACGATGCCGACCTTTTGGGGATACCGCTGCGGCTTACCGTCAGCCCCCGCACTCTTGGGAAAAACAGTGTTGAGCTGAAAAAACGCGCGGAAAAAGATGCGGAGTTGGTGCCGCTGGTGGGAATAGCCAAAAGAATAGGAGAGAAATGGCTAAGAAATGCTTGATTCTTTACACATCGTACACAGGTCATACCGAAAAGGTAGCCAAACAATTTAAGAGCACCTTCGAAAAGAACAGTTGGAAATGCGATATGTTTAAGGTCCGTCGAAGAGCGGAGGACATTTTCAACCCTCCCTTTAACCTGGCCGACTACGACTTCTTGTGCGTAGGTTCCGGGGTCATATCACATCTCCCCTACAGCGAAATACTAGCCTTAATAAGAAAGCAGATATACGGTGTAGACCCCAGATTACCCCTTAGAGACAGAGGGGAAAGCCTCAACTACATAAAAGAGCCGATACCGAAGGCCCTTCCGCCTACCAAAGATCCACGAATCCTGAAGTTACACCGGAAAATAGTGCTCGGGCCTGATTCCAAAAAGGGGATCGTTTTTATTACCTACTCCGGCTATGAATTTGGCCCTAAAGAAGCCGAGCCAGCCCTGCAACTGCTGGCACTGGAGATGGAACACCTGAAATTCCAGTGCATCGGGCGTTTCTGCTGCCCGGGAGAATACCTTCATGACCCAACACCCCGGACGTTTCTCGGTGACATACGGGGCAGGCCCAATGAAAAAGACCTGCTGAAAGCGGAAATGTTCATAGAGGAAAAGCTGGAGGAAATAGCGGACAGGCCATCTTAAAGCAACTAATGGTGCATGGCTAGCTATTCAGACAACAACCGTCTAAATCCCGCTGGCGAACATCTTTATACGATACCCCCTCCACCCCCTGGGCATTTATACCCACACCAGCCCGCCCACAAACGTCTTTCAAAGGGGGCTTCGCCCCCTTAAGAACCCCCCAAAAAATATGCGGGGCTAACGTACCTTTTGGGGTGTTTAAGAGGGGTGAAACCCCTCTTTACCTTAAAAGGGCGGAGGGCGGGAATAGATAAAATCGGGGCGGGGAAATCCTGCCGCTAAAAAACACACAATGTCAATATCAAGGGGTACATCAACGCTGCTGTCGCTACCACCAAACCCGAGACCGTCCACCACCAACTCTTCCCCAGTAGGGTAAGGATGCCGCACACCAAAACAAACGCCGTCGCTATGAACAGTGGTGAACCCCAAACGAGAGTGAACCGTGCACTAAAGTCCCAACCGCTGGAAAGAATCGCAAAGACAATGATAAGCACTACACTGCAGGCCAGCAGGTTCAGGACACCCAACACTATCCGGAGCGTTTTCATAAACCACCCTGAAATCCAGCCGAACCTCGGCTAACCCCTTAGTGTTGCCCCCAAATCCTTGGCCAGCTTATCCAGTATCTGCTTCTGCACCTTGTTGACCTCATCGTCGGTCAACGTGTGCTTTGGCGACTGGTAGCTGATGCGGTAGGCCAAAGACTTCTTGCCCGTCGGCAGCTGCTCGCCGCTGTAGAGGTCGAAGAGGCTGACCTCGGTCACCAGCGGAAAGCCGCACACGACTTTTTGCACCTGGGCGTTGGTAACGTCAGTATTGACGACCAGCGCCATATCCCTGACCACGGCGGGAAAGCGCGAAATCGGCTGGAACATCTTGTGCTTTATAGTGAAGGGTAGCAGCGCCGTCAAATCTATTTCGAAGAGATAGACCTCAACGCTAATCTCGAAGGCGTCGGCAACCTTGGGGTGCAACTGGCCGACCACCCCCAGCCTTTTCCCCTCAACGATAATGGCCGCCTGCTTGAAGGGGTGAAGGTCCTCGTCCGAGCCCGCCTCGAAGCTGACCTCAATGCCCAACTGCCCGAAAAGCCCTTCGACGATGCCCTTAGCGTCGTAGAAATCGAGCGCCTCGTTGCCGCCCCGCCAGGACGGCTCGAACCTGGGCCCCGCCATCACTCCACAGACTATCTCCGGCTCGTTGGGCAAATCGTTCTTTCGACTTAGATAGACCCTGCCCAGCTCGAAGAGCCTGACGCCGTTCTCCTCGTGGCGCAGATTGGCTTCCAAAGCCGTCAAAATGTTAGCCCGCAGCGTCGGGCGCATATACTCCTGCTCGGCGGTCATGGGATTGTCCAAGCGCACCAGATTCGATGATTGGGATGAGAGCTTATTCAACGCCTCCCCTCCCATCATGGAAAAGGTGATGACTTCCTGAAAGCCGTAGTCGGCCAGGACCTGACTCACCCGCGGCTTGAGCTTGAGCATCGGTGACGGGTTCTGAGGGGGCAGCGACTGGCTGAGCATAACAATCGGTATCTCGTCGTAGCCGATGATTCGGGCCACCTCCTCGACAAGGTCTTCCTCTAAAGAGATATCGCTGCGCCAGTAAGGGACAGTAGCCAGCAATTCGGCATTTGAAGCGCCGGTCCTGACCTCGAAGCCTAAAGCCACCAGCGTATCCTTCATCTTCTTTATACCGAAATCGACGCCCAAAAGTCGCTTTGACTCGGAAGCACGCAGTCGGACGGGCGTCGCCTTCTTTTTCCCGGGGTAGTTATCGATAAAGCCCTTGGCGGCCTGGCCGCCGCCGATTTCGACGAGCAGTTGAGTGGCCCTTTTCAGCGCGGGAATAGTCACCCCTTCACTAATCCCCCGTTCGAAGCGCAGGCGGGCTTCGCTGGGCAGCCCCAGGCTGTTGCCCGTCTCGTAGATGTTGGCCGGGTTGAAGCTGGCCGCCTCTAAGAATATGTCTGTGGTTGCCTCGGTGACCTCGCTGTCGTAGCCGCCCATCACCCCCGCCAGCGCCACCGCCCGCTCGGTGTCAGCGATGACCAGCATGTCGGGTAAAAGCGCCCGTTTGTTCCCGTCCAAAGTGGTCATGACCTCGTTTTTCTTAGCGCGGCGGACGATTATCTTCTGGCCCCTTATTTGCTCGTAGTCGAAGGCGTGCAGCGGCTCGCCGTACTCCAGCATGACGTAGTTGGTAATATCGACGATGTTGCTGATGGGGCGCATCCCCGCGGCGATAAGCCTTTGTTGCATCCAAGGCGGCGAAGTCCCTATCTTTATCCCCTTAACCAGGCTGGCGCTGTAACGCGGGCAGAGGTCGGGGTCGGCAATCTCCACGGCTACCTGACTGTCGATGGTAGTGGTGGACTCGGCGTAGTCGTCTTTGGGGAGATGAACCTTTTGCCCCGTTAGGGCGGCAATCTCCCTAGCGATGCCGATTACCGAAAGGCAATCGGGGCGGTTAGGTGTTATATCCAAGTCAAGGATGATATCGCCCATGTAGCCAGCGAGAGGTTTACCTAACGGTGCCTCCGCGGGCAGGACCATTATCTCCTGGTGGCTGTCGGAGATGCCCAGCTCTTTCTCCGAGCAGACCATCCCCTCCGAAGCCACTCCCCTTATCTTGGCCGCCTCCAAGCTGACCAGCTCACCGGTGTGGCCGTCGATGAGCTTGGCGCCGACGTGGGCGAAGGCCACCTTATCTCCTATCTTGAGGTTGGGGGCGCCGCAGACGACGGCCCTCTCCTCGGTGCCTAAGTTTATTGTAGGTAAAAACAGTCTGTCGGCGTTGGGGTGGGGATTTATGGCCTTAATTTGCCCGACAATGATGCCCTCCCAGCTTTCCCCTACCACCTGCCAGGCCTTGACCTCGGTGCCGGCCATAGCCAGCTTGTGGGCCAGCTCGTCCACGGGTATCTTGATGTCTACGTACTCTTTAAGCCAGCTAAGTGATACCTTCATCTTAGAACTGCCTCAAAAATCTAAGGTCGCCGCCGAAGAAAAGCCTGATATCGTCGATGCCGTAGCGCAGCATGGGTAATCTGTCGATGCCCATGCCGAAGGCAAAGCTGCTGTACACTTTAGGGTCAAGGCCGCCACGCTCAAGGACATGGGGATGCGTCATCCCCGCCCCCAGTATCTCAATCCAGCCGCTGTTGCCGCAGAGGCGGCAGCCCTTACCGCCGCAGACGCACTCTATAGCCATCTCCACCCCCGGCTCGACGAAGGGGAAGTAGTCGCAGCGGAAGCGCACCTTTCTTTCCTCACCGAAGAAACGGCGGGCGAACTCGTAGAGCGTGCCTTTCAAGTCGGCCATGGTGATACCCTTGTCCACAGCATAGCCGTCAATCTGGTAGAACATGGGCAGGTGGGTGGCGTCACTAGCCTCATAGCGGTAGACCTTACCCGTGGTCACCACTCGTATCGGCGGTTTCATTATCTCCATAGCCCTGATGTCCCCCGCCGTGTTGTGGGTACGCAGTAGCATGTCCCTCTCGCCCTTTTTGTTCTTATAGTCCACCCACAGTGTGGCAAACCTGTCGCGTGCGGGGTGGTGGTAGGGAATGTTCAGCGCCTCGAAGTTATAGTAGTTCCACTCCA
>CAYPBF010000023.1:0-15370 GCA_964408935.1 uncultured Dehalococcoidales bacterium
GCCGATTCCTTATACGTGGCTCTTTATGCGATTTCCTGTATAAAGACAGCGCTGATTCCTTTTCTGCCCTTCAGCTCCCAGAAACTGCACGAATATCTGGGTTTTGAAGGCAAGGTAGAAGATTATGGTTGGAAGCCAAGTCCACCAGAACCGGGGCAGAAATTAGTTGAGCCCAAACCCCTCTTTGCCAAGCTCGACGAAAAACTCATCGAGGAGGAGACGGCGCGGCTGGGGGAGTGATGCTGATAGATTCGCACGCTCATATCAATCTGCCCACCTTCGACCGGGATCGCGAGCAGGTCTTCGCCCGCGCCAAGCAGGGTGGGGTCAGGGCCATAATCAACATCGGGCTGGACGTAAAATCGAGCCGCGCCTCGCTGAAACTGGCCAAGAAATACGACGACGTCTTCAGCACGGTGGGCTTTCACCCCCATGAGGCCTCGGAGCTAAAGGACGAAGACCTAGAAACACTGGCCGAGCTGGCCAAAGATAAGCGGGTGGTGGCGGTGGGCGAAATCGGGCTCGATTTCTATCGTAACCTGTCCCCACGCCCGAGCCAGCTCGAGGCCTTTAGGAAGCAGCTCGACCTGGCTATAGAATTATCTTTACCGGTGGTGGTGCACTGTCGCCAGGCCGACAAAGAGGTTTTCAACATCCTCAGCGATTGGGTACACTCGACGCTCTCGGCGGGGAGGCTGCGGCGGGGGGTTATCCACTGCTTCAGCGGGGATATCGAAATGGCGCTGAAATATATAGAAATCGGCTTCTACATCTCGCTGGCGGGTTCGGTAACCTACCCCTCGGCCGGCGACCTGATGCAGGTAGCACGCGAGATACCGCTGGACCGATTGCTCCTCGAAACGGACGCGCCCTTCCTGGCGCCGCAGGCCTATCGGGGTAAGCGCAACGAGCCCGCCTACGTGGCCCTCATCGCCGAGAAGGTGGCCCAGGCCAGAGAGGTGCCCAGGGAGACGGTGGCCAACGCCGCGGCTAAGAATACGATAGAGCTTTTCAATCTGCCCATCAGATAAAGGAGAGAGTTGGAGCTGGAAGAAATCTACAGACTGGTCGAAGCCGACCTGGCTAAGGTAAGGCGCCAGCTGGAGGCGGTGACCGAGGTCGAATACCCGCCCCTGGCCGAGATGCTGCGTCACGTACTGGAAGGGGGCAAGGCTATCCGCCCCGCGCTGACCTTGCTGGTGGGGAAGCTGTACAAATACGACCTCGACAGGCTGCTGCCCATGGCTGTCGGTATCGAGCTGATGCACAACGCCACCCTGGTACATGACGACGCCATCGATAAGTCGGCGGTGCGGCGGGGGAAGGCTACCGTCAACGAGGTGTGGGGGGAGGAGAGGGCGGTGCTACTGGGGGACTATGTCTTCGCGCGGGCGGGCGAGTTCGCCGCCAACACGGGTAACCTGCGGGTAATTAAGCTCTTCAGCCGCACGCTGCAGATTATCTCCAGCGGCGAAATCGTGCAGACCAACGACGCCTTTAAATTGGAGCAGAGCCGAGAGCACTACCTGGAGCGAATCGCCAGCAAGACCGCCTCGCTCTTTTCGCTGTCAACGATCTCGGGAGCTATCTTAAGCCAGGCGCCCGAAGACGCGGTAAAAATTCTGGAGGACTACGGCTTTAAGCTGGGTGTCGCCTTCCAGATTGTGGACGATATCCTCGATTTCGTCGGTACTGAAAAAGAGCTGGGTAAGCCCATCGGCTCCGACCTGGCGCAGGGGACGTTGACGCTGCCTGCTATGATGCTGCTGGAGCAATACCCCGAGGATAACCCGGTAAATGACTTGTTTAATAGTCCCGAAGCGCCCGATAAGCGGTCTAAAATCAAACAGGCCATCGAAATGGTGCAAAGCTCGTCAATCGCCAGGCAGTGCTACGATGTCGCCTCGAAATACTGCGTTCAGGCCTGCCGCGATTTGGGTAAGCTGCCCGATAAGCCCAGCCGACAGGCGCTAATGGACCTGGCCGATCTGGTGATAAGCCGCAAAAAGTAGGGGGACGCCCGTCCCTCTATTCACCGAAAACCTGGCTGCTGCCGTCGCGGTAGCTCTCTTTCTTACGGGTGGGCATCAATTCCTTGAAACGGTCGACGGCGTACTGTCCGGCGGCAAAGGCTTCCTGGCGGTGGGCGGCGGCTATGGCGGCGGTGAAGTTGATGTCGCCCACCTCAAGCTTGCCGATGCGGTGGGCGATGGCGATACCCTCCACCTGCCACTGGCGGCGGATTTCGCCAGCTATTTTTTCCAACTGGGCCTTGGCTGTGCCCTTGGGGTCGGAGTATTCCACCGAGGCGACGGGCTTGCCGTCGGCGTTATCGCGAATCAGGCCCACATAGACGGCCACGCAGCCGCTGCCGGGTGTCTTAATACGGCCTATGAGCGACTCCAGGGAGATGGGCTTGGTGGTAATCTCTATCATGGCTATACCCTATGAGGATGCCGGCTCCTGCTTGGGTACCAGCCGCGGCACGCCGGGGGCCTTCTTGGAATTGGGAGTCTTTACCTTCTCGCCCACCGGCTTAACCGGGGTGGGTATCTTGGTCTCTTTAACCTCCGGCACCAGCGAAGGCAGGCCCAGCTCGTTAAAGGTATCCTCCAACTCCTGGCCCTCCAGGGTCTCCTGGGCAATCAGCTTCTCGGCCAGCCGCTGCAGCTCTTTCTTGTGTTTGGTAAGCAGCTTCTTGGCGACGGCGTAGGCATCGTTGATGAGTTTGCTGATCTCGCGGTCTATCTCCAAGGCGGTGCGTTCGCTGTAGTCTTTCTGCTCGGCTATCTCGCGCCCCAGGAAGACCATTTCCTGCTTTTCGCCGAAGGTACGCGTGCCTAACTTATCGCTCATACCGAAGGAAGTGACCATCTTGCGGGAAAGGTCGGTTACCCGCTCAATGTCGTTGTGGGGGCCGGTTGACCTCTCTTTGAAGATGAGGTCTTCGGCGGCGTGTCCCCCTAGCAAATGAGCCAGCATGTCCTTCATCTGGGAACGGGTGGTCAGATACCTGTCCTCGGTGGGGAGTTGCTTGGTATAGCCCAGTGCCATACCGCGCGCTACGATGGATATCTTCTGTACCGGGTCAGCATGAGGCAGCAGGCGAGCCACTAGGGCGTGACCGGCTTCGTGATAAGCAACGATTTCTTTCTCCCGCGGGCTTATCTTGCGGCTCTTGCGCTCGGGGCCGGCGATGACGCGGTCTATAGACTCATCTAGCTCCTTCATCTTGATGACCTTCTGGTTACGCCGTGCTGCCAGTATCGCGGCTTCGTTGACCAGGTTGGCCAGGTCGGCACCGGAAAAGCCCGCTGTCTGCTTGGCCAAAACCTCTAAGTCAACATCATCGGCCAGGGGTTTGCCCTTGGAGTGAACCTTGAGAATAGCCGAGCGGCCAGAGATATCGGGCTGGTCCAGGATAACCCGGCGGTCGAAGCGACCGGGGCGGAGTAGGGCGGGGTCCAGGATATCGGGGCGGTTGGTGGCCGCCAGTATGATAACGCTGGTGTTGGTGTCGAAGCCGTCCATTTCCACCAGAATCTGATTGAGGGTCTGCTCCCTTTCGTCGTGGCCGCCGCCAAGACCGGCACCGCGATGGCGGCCGACGGCGTCAATCTCGTCGATAAAGATGATGCAGGGGGTATTACGCTTGGCCTGGTCGAATAGGTCGCGCACTCGGGAGGCACCGACGCCAACGAACATCTCGACGAACTCGCTGCCGCTGATGGAGAAGAAGGGAACGCTGGCTTCGCCGGCCACGGCTCGGGCCAAGAGCGTTTTACCCGTGCCCGGAGGGCCGATGAGCAGGATGCCCTTGGGTATGCGTGCCCCCAAGCTCTGGAATTTCTCTCTTGATTTGAGGAAGTCGACCACTTCGTGCAGCTCCTGTTTGGCCTCTTCCACGCCGGCGACGTCTTCAAAGGTGACGGTGGGGGTGTTGCCCTGCGTCAGGCGGGCCTTGCTGCGGCCGAAGTTCATCGCTTGAGAGTTGGCCCCCCGCGCCGAACGGAATAAGAAGAAGATGAGTGCGCCGAAGAGAATGAGGGGCAGGAAGCCTATGAGCAAGCTGCTCCAGTCGAAGCCCGAAGGCTCGACGTTATAGTCCACGCCTTCCAGGTTCAGGCCCAGCTCCTGGAGCTCGACCAGGGTCAGGTTGCCGATGGCGGTTTTCAGCTCCTGTCCGTCGAGGGAGGTGATGAGCAGCTCTTCGTCATCCACGGTTATGGAGGCTATTTCGCCTTCCTGGGACATGGCAATAGCCTCGTCCAGGCCGATTTCGGTAGGTGAGGACCCGGTCGGGAAGAGCTGGTAGAGGAGGATGACTGCCGCCACCAGAATGATGATGTATATTAAGCTGTTGCGCATCCAGTTAGATTTCATTTTCAGACCCTTACCCTATATTATACCAAAAGGCGTTGTCAATAGTGAAATAGTCATTTTCAGAGACTGTGGTATCTTTCCTGGAGGAGCAGGGCGTCGGCTTCCAGGCTGGGGCTTTCACAGATGACCAGCCCCGCCGCTCCGTAGTCCTTGAGCGCCTGGAGGAGTTCGGTGTAGTTGAGGTCGGAGTCTTCCAGGTCGAGGTGCTTGCGTTCTCCCTTCTGGCCGTAGTCGATGCCGGAGACGTGGATGTGCATGTTGGCAATGGCCTTTTCGCCGAGGCCATTTTTTATCTGCTCCAGCACGGCCACGAACTCGGGATATGAGTTAGCCCGTCCGATGCGGGCGTGCCAGTGGGCAAAATCCATGCATATGCTGACGCCATCTAGCTCGTTGGCCAGTTTGATGATTTCGTCGAGGTCGCCGAACTGGGTGGCCTTGCCCATGACCTCGGGCCTGACCCAGATGTCATTCTCCTCTTTTTTAAGCGTTTTCATGACCTCAGCCAGGTTTTTCTTGACTGTCTCGTAGACTTTCTGCGGAGGGTCGCCCAGGTAGAAGGCAGCGTGAAAGACGATGCTGCGGGCGCCGCATAAGGCTCCGATGCGGGCGGTCTGGAGGATTCTTTGCTGGCTGGCGGCTACCTTTTCCGGCTCGCGGGCGTTGAGGTTGATGTAGTAGGGGCCGTGGGCGGAGAGCTTGACGCCCTCGCTTTTGGCGGTTTCGGCCACCATTCGGGCGCTGTTTTCGGCCATGCGGACGCCGTAGACGAACTCAAGCTCCATGCAGCCCAGCCCCAGCTCGGCGATGCGCTTGATGCCGTCTATGGCCGAGTTGGTCTTGGCGCTGTGGGGGGTGCCCCCGGTGCCAAAGAGGAGCTCTTTCATTTTACCTTTCCTTATTGCTTAACATAATTATAACATAGAATTGTTAGAGGGGTGTTAAGAGGGGGGTAAGGTGGGGTTTCTCCCCACCCCGATTTTATCTATACCCACCCGCCGCCCTTTAAGGTAGAAAGGGGGCTTTGCCCCCTTTCAAACCCCCATAGGGACACCAGCCTGCGCATTTTGGGGGTTCTTAAGGGGGGCGAAGCCCCCCTTTGAGAGACGTTTCTGGGTGGGTTGGGTGGGTAATAAAACCTGGGGGGAGGTATGCTATAATAATTTTAGTAGGGAGGCTTGACTTCTGGAATCGTTAGAAGTGGCGCGCCAGGCGGTGGAGGCCGCCGCCGACAAGCAGGCGATTGATATTGTTTTGCTGGATGCCCGCGAGGTCTGCAGCTTTGCCGATTATTTCGTGATGTGCAGCGGCGATTCCGAGAGGCAGCTTTCAACCATATATGACGAGGTGGGGCACCGCTTGAAGAAGGCGGGGGTTCTGCCCGACCACCGCGAGGGGACGATAGAGTCGGGGTGGCTTTTGCTCGATTTCGGCCCCGTTATCGTCCACATCTTTGCCCCTTTTGAGCGCGACTACTACCAGCTCGATGAGCTCTGGGGAGAGGCGAAACCGGTGCTAAGGATTCAGTAGCTGTATATTTCGTCGGGGTGGAAGAAGAGGCTTATCTCTATCTCAGCGTTGTCGGGCGAGTCCGAGCCGTGGACGCTGTTTCTCTCCAGACTTTCCCCGTAATCACCGCGTATGGTGCCCTTTTCGGCCTTGGCGGGGTCAGTGGCGCCCATCGCCTTCCTGATGACGGCTACGGCATCCTTGCCCTCGAAGACGCAGGCGACGATGGGGGCGGAGGTGATATAGTCGACCAGGTCTTCGTAGAAGGGCTTATCTTTGTGGACGGCGTAGTGCTTACGAGCCAGGGCCTTATCGGCGTGGAGCATTTTGGCCGCCACCAGCTTCAGGCCCAGCGCTTGCAGGCGGGCGATGATGGCGCCGGCCAGTTCTCTTTTCATGGCGTCGGGTTTGACCAGGACTAAAGAACGTTCCATAGGTAAGCTCCTATCCGTTCGATTTTACCAGCTTTTCCAGGTCTTTGACAGTGACCTTTTCCAGTGAGTTCACGATAAGGTCGGCTTCTTTAAGCTTTTCTTTGGGATGGGTGCTGGTTATGGCCACGCAGTACATACCCGCGCTCTTGGCCGCTTTGACCCCCGCCACCGCGTCCTCAAAGACGATGCAGCGCCTGGGGTCGGCACCCAATCTTTCCGCAGCTACTAAAAAGACCTGGGGGTGGGGCTTGCCTTCGGTGACGTCGTGGCCAGTGACAATGGCCTCGAAGTAGTTTTCGATGCCCAGGCTGCCGACAATTAGGTGGATGTTTTCTATCACCGTCGAGGAGGCGATGGCCATCCCGATGCCCTTGTCGTGAAGCGCCCGAATCAGCTCCAGGGCACCGGGGATGGGCTTTATCTCCTTGCCGATGAGGTGGCGGAAGGTGGCTTCTTTTTCGCGGGCGACGGTCGCTATCTCGTCGGCGGTTGTCTGCTCGCCCATTATGTTCCTGATGATGGCGTCGTTCCTGGTACCGAAGCCGCGCATGAAGTCGGCCTCGGTGAAATTAATACTCCTTTTGGCGAAGGTCTCCTGCCAGGCGAGAAAATGGTAGGAGGCGGTGTCGGTGAGGACGCCGTCCATGTCCCAGATAACGGCTTTGAGCTCAGGCATTGACCCTGGTCTCCTTCCCTATCATAAAGATAAACATGGTAGCCGTGCTTTCGGCAACCAGGGTACCGTCGGCAAGCTTTAGCTCCGCCTTGGCTTCCACCAGCCGTCGCGTTTTCTTGGTCACGGCACCGGTGACGGTCAGCGGCTCGTCAATGGGTAGGGGGCGCTTGAAGCGGGTCTGCATTCGGGCGGTGAGGCTATTGACTCCGTTGTAGAGGGCAGCGTAGCTCATCGCCTCGTCGAGGAGGCAGCTGATAATGCCGCCGTGCACTAGTCCCGCCCAGCCCTGGTGATACTTACCGGGGGTGAACTTGGCCCTGACCTCATGGCCGTCCCAGTCAAACTTGAGCTTGAGGCCGATGGGGTTCTTGGGGCCGCAGGCAAAGCAGTAGTCGCATTCCTTTACGGTGTCGGTGGGTGGTCGGGGCCAGTTCGTCATTTTGAGCCTCCGTCGGTGTATTTCTGGCGGCGCTTGGGTTTGGTGATGTGAGGGCGCCGCAGATATATAGGCTGCAGGGTGGCGGGGTCGTCGTAGTCATCGGCTTCAATCCTGGGTATGGCCAGCTCAATCAACGAGACGGCCGAGCGCAGCTCGTCGGGGGCGATAACCGTTTTTTCTTTGAGCACTTTTTTAAGTTCTTTGGCGATGGTGGCTACGTATTCACCGCAGAATAGCGTCCTTTCGCCGATTTCGTCAGCCAAGGCGTCGACGGTAGTAATGTGTTCGGGGGTAAGCATCTGCCATCCGCTATTCGTTTTTTGATAAAGAGCGATGGCAATCTCGCCCCGGCCCGCGTTGAAGACGGGGCAGACGGGCAGGCCTGTATCGGCGTGGCCGTAGGCTTCCATCTCCAGGCTGCTGATGCCGATGATAGGGACATCCAGGCTGAAGGCCAGGCCCTTGGCCGTGGCCAAGCCCACGCGCAGGCCGTTAAAGCTGCCGGGGCCCTTGGCCACGATAACGAGTCTGGTATCCCGCAGGCTAAGTCTGGTCTCCTCCAGAAGCTGGGTGAGGCGGGGTAAAAGCTCAACGCTGTGGTTCTGGCCGCAGCGCCAGCTGGTTTCGGCCAGCACCTCGCCGTCCTGGGCCAGGGCCAGGCTGGCGGTATCGGTTGAGCTGTCAATGGCGACTATCATTTCAGCTGCTCTAGCATCTGGCGGTAGCGCTTGCCTGAGGCCTTGAGCCGCAAGCGGCGCTCGTTATCGGCCAGGTATTCCATCTCAATAAGTAGGTTGTCGGGGGGCAAAAGCTCCAGCGCCCTATCCGCCCACTCCACCACCGAGACGCCCTTTCCGTAAAAATATTCGTCTAAGCCCAGCTCGCCAATCTCGGTCAGGTTTTCCAGGCGGTAGAGGTCTATATGATAGAGGGGTAACCTTCCGTAAAGCTCCCTGACTAGCACGAAGGAGGGGCTGGCGGTGTAGTCATCGATGTCCAGGCCGCGGGCGATGCCCTGCGTCAGGCAGGTCTTGCCCGCCCCCAGCTTACCCACCAGCAGGATAACGTCACCAGAGAGGGCCAGATTGCCGAGGCGTTTGCCGAAATCCTGGGTCTTTTCGGGGCTGATGGTGATTACCTCCAGAGTGCTCATTCGGCTAAAAGTGCTCCCAGCCCGCCTTTTGCAGAGCGATGGGTTTGCCCTCGTTATCGACCACGGTGACGCCTTTATCGGCCACGATTTTACCGATGGCGGTTATCGGGCGGGAAGCCGCTGCCTTTATTAATCTGTCCACGGTCTCTTTAGGGGCGGTAAATAATAGTTCGTAGTCCTCACCGCCCGATAGGGCCAATTCCAGCGCTCTTTTGTCGAAGGCCGTTCTGGCAGCGGGCTCGACGGGGATGCGCCCGACCTCAACTCGGGCGCCAACACCACTGGCCTTGCAGATTTGTCCCAGGTCGGCGACCAGCCCGTCGCTGATGTCTATGGCCGTCTTTACGCCATGCTCGACCAGCATGACCCCCTCGACGACGTGGGGGGTGGGGTGGAGAAAGGCTTTTTTAAGGTGGCTTTCGGCTTCTTTGTCGAGCTTGCGCTGGCTCTTGAGCACCTCCATGCCGGCGGCCGCTGCCCCCAGGTAACCGGTGACGGCCACGATATCTCCGACCTTGGCCGAGGAGCGCGTCAGTATCTTCTGTAGCGGACTGCTGCCCAGCACGGTAATGGTGATAGCGACCAGCGGGGCTCGGCTGATGTCACCACCGACAACAGTCACGCCGAACTGCTTTGCCAGCTTTAGCATCCCTGAGTAGAGGTCTTGAATGTCCTCGACCTCGGTGCTATCGGGCAGGGCCAGCGAAACCAAGGCGTAGCGGGGAATGCCGCCCATAGCCGCGATGTCGGAGATGTTGACCGCCAGCGCCTTGGCGCCAACGTCGGGCCAGGGGTGGGTTTGGGGGGTGAAGTGGACGCCTTCAATGAAAGAGTCGACGGTGGCCAGCTGTATTGATTCGTCGCCCTTCCAAACGGCGGCATCGTCGCCAATGCCGATGAGCAGGCGCTCGTCGCCACCGCCCACCATTTTGGCCAGCAGGTCGATGAGCTTAAATTCGCCCAGTTCGGATACCTTCACGGAAAAATTATAGCACGGCTGGATTTAGGGTCACAAGGGAAGGGGCAATAGAGGTTTTACCTCTATGGACTTCTTGTTGGGAGTTATGCCCCTCCACCCCACCTTGTTGTGCGGACGTTTTTCTGACCCACCCTACCCACCCTTAGAGGGGATTCTCCCTCTAGAATTCCTTCTGGGTTACGCCTTCCCCACCCTGATTCTATCTATTCCCGCCCGCCGCCCTTTAAGGTAGAAAGGGGGCAAGCCCCCTTTCAAACCCCCGAAATCTAGGGTGGGGTGGAGAGGCGTATCCTTCAGGTTAAGGAGTTTACTCATTAGGGCGGGCTGGGTTGGGACGAAAAACCCACGTTCGCCAAGATGGGGTGGGGGAAAAACAAACAAAAGGGCAGGCGCTTTTTAGAGCGCCTGCCTCTGTTGATATCGGTTTTCGATGGTTAGGCGGTCTTCTTAGTCAAGGCTTTGCGTCGGACGGCCAGCTTGGCCAGCTTGCGCTGGGTGGCTTCTTCCATGTTCTGCCCGAACTCGCAGCTCTCGCACTGGAAGAGGCGGGTGCAGAGTCTGTAGGAGATGTTGCCCTTGAGGGCGTAGCGGCAGACCCTCTGACTGCCGGGTAGCTCTTTGAATCTCTCCAAGACGGCGTCGAACTCCGTGTCCTCCTTGCCCATCCTTTCCTGCATCTCCTGGTCGAACTCGCAGGTGAGGCAGTCGTAGTTTTTGGTGCAGAGGCGGTAGGAAACCATGCCCAGCTTCATCCAGACGCATTCCTTGGGCTTGATGGCTTCGGAAGTGGTTTCCTCGCCGGCTGTGACCTCGACCGCGGTCTGGGCGATTGCCTCCTCGGCCTTGCGTATCAGGATACGAGTCTCGATGCTGCCCGGAGCCGTCAGCAGCACGGCCTCAAATTCGGCCAGAGCTTCCTCGTAGTGGCCCTTCTCGAAGAGAGCCTTACCCCACTTCAGGTGGTCCTGGATTTCTTGCGGGGCGACGACAATCAGCTCTTCCCCTGTCTTGACCTTGGCTTCAACCTTTCCCTTCTCTATTGTCTTCATTTTTCGCCTCCTTGTCTGGTTTCTCATCCTCTTATAGCTTAACCTACCTCTCGTCGGCTGCCATCGGTTACGGGGCTTATTTTAGACTGTGGGAAATGCTTAATCTGAAGCGCTTTTTAATAAGCATTTTGTACTATTGATTTTATTGAAGTGGGGGGTGGTGTGGTCTATAATGGCGATGGAGGCGATTCGGGATAGGGCATGGATAAGATTAGGGTTTTGCTGGCCGAGGACCACGTGATGGTGCGCGAAGGCACCCGCGAGTTTTTGCAGCGTGAGCCGGACATGGAGGTGGTGGGGGAGGCCGACAACGGCGAAGAGGCGGTGAAACTGGCTACCGAACTTAAGCCGGACGTGGTGGTGATGGATATCGCCATGCCCAAGCTCAACGGGGTGGAAGCCACCAAGAAGATAAAGAAGCTGAATCCGGCTATAGCCGTGCTGATATTGACCGCCTACGACTACGACCAGTATATCTTCGCCCTTCTGGAAGCAGGGGCGGCGGGCTATCTGCTCAAGGGAGTGAAGGTGGGGGAGCTTATCGACGCCATCCGGGCGGTCTATGCCGGCGAATCGGTGTTGCACCCCGTGGTCGCCCGCAGGGTGGTAAACCGCTTGGTATCCCCCGACCAGGGTGAAACCCCGTCCATCGAGCCCTTAAGCGAGCGCGAGATGGAGGTATTGAAATTAGCCGCCACCGGCGTGAGCAATAAGGATATCGCCCAGCAGCTTTTCCTCAGCCCGCGCACGGTTCAGGTGCACTTGGGGAATATCTTTAATAAGCTGGGGGTGGCTTCGCGCACGGAAGCAGTACTTTACGCCTTGCGCAAGGGCTGGCTTAGTCTGGAGGAATTGCCCTGAACTTAGCCAGCTGGGGGTCTTAGCTATGTCTCCGTTTAATCGGTTGTCAAGGGTCATGGCCAGCTATCGTTTCTGGGTGGTGGTGGCGCTGTTCGCCCTGGGTGTGGTTTTGCACTACCCGCAGCAGCTCTTGGGCACGGATTCGACTTCGCTGCTGGCCTCTCTGGGTTTGACCCGTCACGCCGTGGAGCGCGTTTTCCTGCTGTTGCCCATAAGCTACGTGGGGCTCGTCTTTGGGCTCAAAGCGGGGTTGGTCAGCCTGGGGGTGGCGCTGGCCATCATGCTGCCGCGGGCTATCGGGGTCTCCACAAGCCCGCCCGACGCCATCTTCGAGAGCGTGGGGATTATCGTCATCGGCGGACTGGTCAACCTGTGGTTTGAGAAGCGCCGCAGAGATGCCATGAGGCAAGAACAGATGCAGGAGAGGTTGAGGTTCTACCTCCAGCAGGTCACCAGGGCCCAGGAGGAGGAGCGTCGGCGCATCGCCCGCGAGCTTCACGATGATACCGCTCAGGATTTGGTCATTCTACTGCGTCAGGTGGATGAGTTTGCCTCGGCGGCCGATAAATTATCGCCTCAGAATATCGAGCTTCTGGAGGAACTACGCAGGCAAGCCAGTAAGATAATGGATGGGGTGCACCGCTTCAGCCAGGACCTGCGGCCATCGGTGCTAGACGACCTGGGGCTGCTGCCGGCGCTGGAGTGGCTGACCTCCGACCTGACCAATAACCTTGGCATCGTCGTGGAGATGAAGGTGGAGGGCAAGGTGCACCGTTTTTCGCCCGAGACCGAGCTGGTGGTCTTCCGTATCGCCCAGGAGGCGCTGCGCAACGTCTGGAAGCACTCGGGGGCGAAAAAGGCGATGGTCACACTCAAGTTCGGCAAGGAGGCAACCGTCCTCACCGTAGAGGACGAGGGCAAGGGCTTCGAAATGCCGTCGAGGACGGACGAACTGACCCTGGCTGGTAAACTGGGTCTGGCGGGTATGCAGGAGAGGGCCCAGCTAATCGGGGGGAAGCTGAGCTTGCAGTCCGCGCCGGGTAAGGGCACCACGGTGACGCTGGAAGTCCCTATATAGTTTCGCCTCTAGCCATATGGTACAAAAGCTGCTATATTATTGGTTGTAGATGCGTTGCGCCATTATTGCTGATATACACGCCAATCTGGCGGCTCTGACGGCGGTACTGGTCGATGTTAAGCAGCGGGGAGGGGTGGAGGAGATATGGTGTCTGGGTGATATTGTGGGCTACGGCCCCGACCCGCACGATTGCATCGAGCTTTTACGTCGCACCAACCACGTCTGCGTGGTGGGCAACCACGACCTGGCGGCGGTGGGGCAGGTAGATACCTCTGATTTTAACCCCGATGCCGTGGCGGCTGTGGAGTGGACGGCGGATAAATTAACCTCTCAGGATGTGAAATACATAAAGGAGTTGCCGCGGGTGGTTGATAGAGAAGATTGTACCTTGGTGCATGGCAGCCCCCGTGAGCCTATCTGGGAATACGTGCTTTCCATCAGCGGCGCCCGGGAAAACTTCGCCCACTTCAAGACCCAGTTTTGTCTTTTGGCGCACACCCATGTGCCCGCCGCCTTTGCCTACGACGCGATGGGCGATTGTTCCTTCCGCCAGTTTAGCCCGGAGAAAGAGGTGGACGCTGACAAGGCGCGGCTGATTATCAACCCGGGGGCGGTGGGGCAGCCGCGGGACGGTGACCCCAGGGCGAGCTACGCCATCTACGACAGCGACAAGAAACGCTTCTGGCTCTACCGCGTCCCCTACGACGTTACCGAGACCCAGTCCCGCATGGTGGAGCAGAAGCTGCCCATGCGCCTGGTCGCCCGACTTAGTCATGGCGTTTGAGGGCACTTCCGTTAAATTGTTGACATGAGGTAGCCTCAAACGATAAACTATTTGTTGCCTTTCCCCGTTTTTTACGGCTTTTTGGTCTCTAGCGAGGAGGTGATAGCTCAAAGTTTCAAGGTTGAGATTCGCCCCTCGTATTTTATTATTAGAGGGAGGAGATAAATATGGCGAAAATACCGGACAAGATTCAAACCTGGCAGATGGTGGAGGCGGGCAAGCTGGCCAAGACGGCTATCGACGTCCCCGAACTCAAGCCCGGTGAGGTGCTGGTGGAGATTGCCGGCTGTGGCGTTTGCCATACCGACCTGGGTTATTTCTACGACGGCGTGCCCACCGTAAATAAACCGCCGCTGACACTGGGGCACGAAATCAGCGGCACCGTGATCGCTGGTGACAGTAACTGGGTAGGCAAAGAGGTAATCATCCCCGCGGTGATGCCCTGTAACAAATGCCCTATTTGCGCTGCGGGCAGGGGCAACCGCTGTCTGGCACAAAAGATGCCGGGCAACAGCATGGATATCTACGGCGGCAACTCCAGCCACATCGTCGTCCCCTCCGAAGACCTCTGCGTCATCCCTGACCGCAAGGGCGTTCCCTTGGCCCATTTCGCCGTCATCGCCGACGCGGTGACCTCGCCCTACCAGGCCGCGATGCGAGCCGAGGTCAAAGCGGGCGACCTTTGCATCGTTGTCGGGGTTACGGGGGGGCTGGGTGTCTACGCCGCCCAGATATGCAAGGCGCTGGGGGCCAAAGAGGTCATCGGCATCGCCCGCAACCCGGAAAAGCTGAAGAGGGCGCTTAACTACGGCGCCACCCATGTCATCAGCTCGGTGGATAAGAGCCCGCGCGATATCCGCGACGAGTTCCGCGCCTACTGCAAAGAAAAGGGCGTGCCGGGCAACTACGGCTGGAAGATTTTCGAGTGGACGGGCACGGGCGACGGCCAGGCTATTGGCCTGGAATTATTGTCTTTCGTGGGTAAACTCATCATCTGCGGCTTCGGCATGCAGAAGAACGAGTACGCTTTGTCAAGGTTAATGGCCTTCGACGCCGACATTTTGGGCTCCTGGGGCTGTCTGCCCAAGTACTACCCCGAGGTCCTCAAGATGGTCATGGAGGGCAAGGTTCAGATAGAGTCCTTCATTGAGACGAGGCCGATGAGCACTATCGAGAAATCTTACGAGGAAGCCCACAAGGGCGGGCTGACCAAGAGAATAGTCCTGACCCCTGATTTTTAAAACCAAAAAACAAAAGAGGAGGTATTAGCAATGGCTCTAGACTGGATGCCTAGAGAAGGTGGTGTCAAGGACCACAACATCTGGGGCATGGAGCATTTCGGCACCGAGCCGCCCTGCACCATGTACGAGGAGAAACCCATCATCGACCCCAGCGGCAAGCCGGTGGAGGGGCTTTACAGCGCCTGGATTACGCTGAACAACCCCGCCCAGTATAACTCCTACACTACCGAGATGGTGAAGGGGGTTATCGCTGGCTTTCACCGCGCCCAGGAGAACCGCGCCGTGGTGGCGGTGGTCTTTACCGGCGCCGGCCACAACGCCTTTTGCACTGGCGGCAACACCAAGGAATACTCGGAATACTATTCGACCAAACCGACGGAGTACGGCCAATATATGGATCTCTTTAACGGCATGGTCGACTCCATCCTGATGTGCCAGAAACCGGTTATCCGCCGCGTCAACGGCATGAGCGTGGCTGGTGGTCAGGAAATCGGTGGGGCCTGCGACATCGCCGTGGCCTCCGACTTGGCTATCTTCGGGCAGGCGGGCCCGCGGCACGGCTCGGCCCCGGTGGGGGGTTCATCTGACTTCTTGCCCTGGGCGCTGACCATCGAGGACGCTATGTGGAACTGCATCTCCTGCGAGATGTGGAGTGCCTATAAGATGCACCGCAAGAACTACCTGAGCAAGGTAGTGCCCGTGCTCAAAAAGGACGGCAAATACATCCGTAACCCGCAGGTCATCACCGACAAATTCGTCAAGGACGGCGAGATTGTCTACGGCG
>CAYPBF010000024.1:0-15341 GCA_964408935.1 uncultured Dehalococcoidales bacterium
TCGATGCCGAAACGGCCGCTGACGACGCCTGCAAGATGGAACACGCCATCAGCCCTCTCACCCAGCAAAGGCTGGCCGATTTCATCGACTTCGTCTTGAGCCGTCCCAACGTCCACCCCTACTGGCTCAAGATGTTCGAGCGCTACGTCAACCACGGCGAAATCCCCGAGGGCTGCCCGGAAAGGTGCCTCGAAGAGTAATTTTCGCCCAAGAAAGTTAGAGCTAACCAAGGACTGAAATGGAAAAAGAAGCGACGACACTGACAAACCTGGAAAGGGGACAGCGCGCCACCGTCCTCCAGCTTGAGGGCGGCCGCGGGCTGGTCAACAGGCTTAACGCCCTGGGCATACTCCCGGGCAAGAAGATAACCAAGGTCAGCGCCATGCTTATGAGGGGGCCGGTCACCGTCGAGGTAGACCGCGCCCAGCTCGCCATCGGCTTCGGCATGGCCAGGAAGATAATCGTCAAACCGGACTAGAAAGCAAAACAAAATGACCAAGATCCTCCTCATGGGCAACCCCAACGTAGGCAAGAGCGCCGTCTTTAGCCGTCTCACCGGGGTTAAGGCGATTGTCTCCAACTACCCTGGTACCACGGTCAGCTATACCCGCGGGGAGATGAAGCTGGGCGGGAAAACCGCTAAGGTCATCGACGTCCCTGGCACCTATACTTTGGAGCCTACCTCCCAGGCCGAGGAAATCGCCCTCAAGATGCTCTCCGAGGGCGACGTCGTCATCAACGTGGTCAACGCCACCAACCTAGAGCGAAACCTATACCTGACGTTGCAGCTGCTGGAAAAGGGCATCCCCATCGTAATCGCTCTCAATATCTGGGACGACACCAAGCACCTGGGTATTGACATTGATGTCGATAAGCTGCGCCAGCGGCTGGGTGTCCCCGTCATCCCTACGGTAGCCGTCACCGGTGAGGGCATCAAAGAGCTGGTGGAGACCATCCCCCGCGCCGTCTCCCCCCACCGCACCCCCATCAGCTCCAGCCAGCGCTGGGCCAGGGTGGGCAAAATCGTGGAAGCGGTGCAGCGTATCAGCCACCGCCACCACACCTGGCGTGAGCGCCTGGCCGACGCCAGCGCTCGTCCAATCACCGGCACCATCATCGCCCTGGTGGTGCTGGCCGCCTCGTTTCTGGTCGTCCGCTTCATCGGTGAAGCGCTCATCGGCTATGTCTTCGACCCCCTCTTCGAAAACCTCTGGGCGCCTGTCCTGATGAAACTGAGCCCGCTTTTAGGGGATGGCTTCCTACATAACATCTTAATCGGCCAGCTCGTCGGCGGGGAAATCCACTTCGTCGAATCCTTCGGGCTGCTCACCAGCGGCCTCTACGTCCCCTTCGCCATGGTGCTGCCCTATATCGTCTCTTTCTATTTCGTGCTCGGCCTCATGGAAGACACGGGCTACCTGCCCCGGTTGGCCGTGCTCATGGATAACGTCATGCACCGCCTGGGCCTGCACGGCTACGCCATCATACCTACCCTGCTCGGCTTGGGCTGCAACGTGCCCGCCGTTTTGGGTACACGCGTTCTGGAAAGCAAAAGGGAGCGGTTTATCGCCGCCACGCTGATTTCAATTGCCGTGCCCTGCGCTGCGCTGCAGGCGATGATAATCGGCCTCGTCGGCGCCGAGGGCTGGCAGTACCTGCTCATGGTCTACGGCACGCTCTTCGTCGTCTGGATTCTGCTCGGCCTTATCCTCAACCGTACAGTGAGGGGTTTCAGTCCCGAGCTATTGATTGAGATACCCCCCTACCGCCTCCCCCCCTGGCGCACGCTTTTCCAGAAGCTCTGGATGCGCACCCGCGGTTTTCTGGCCGAGGCCATTCCCATCATACTGGGGGCGGTGGCGGCCATCAATATCCTATACTTCTTCGGTGTCTTTGATGCCATCGCCAACTTCACCGCGCCCGTGGTCACCGGGCTTTTGGGCCTACCCAAGGAAGCCGTCGTCGCCATCGCCATCGGCTTTATGCGCAAGGACGTGGCCCTGGGGCTGCTGGCGCCCCTGGCGCTGACCGCGGGGCAGCTGGTGGTAGGCAGTGTGGTGCTGGCCATGTTCTTCCCCTGCATCGCCACCTTCGTCGTTTTGCTCAGGGAACTGGGCATCCTCAACATGCTCAAGGCGGCGGGCATAATGCTGGTCACCGCCCTGGCTGTCGGCGGCCTGTTGAATCTGATATTATAGACGGGAGCATGTCAGCGGCGCTAAAGAGATACCTGCTCATCGTCTTAGGGACGATACTCCTGGGCATAGGGATAGTGGGCATCTTTACCCCCATACTGCCCACCACCCCCTTCCTCCTGCTGGCCGCTGCCTGTTACCTGAGAAGTTCACAACGATTTCACCATTGGCTGATGAACAACCGGGTCTTCGGTAGTTATATCAGGAACTACACAGAGGGCAGGGGCATACCGCTAAAGGTAAAGCTCTTCACCATCGCCCTCTTATGGATAACAATGGGTATATCCATCTGGGCGGTAGACAAACTGGTGATAACCATAGTCCTCCTGATTGTCGCCATTGGCGTCACTCTCCACATCGCCCTGATTAGGGCCAAGAAAGACAGGTCGAGCTGATTCTTTAGCCCCACCCCGATTTTATCTATACCCACCCGCCACCCTTTTAAGGTAAAGAGGGGGTTTCACCCCCTCTTAAAAACACCCCCAAAAGGGACGTCAGCTCTATATACCTGGGGGGAGTCCAAGAGGGGGCGCAGTCCCCTTTTGAAAGACGTTTCTGGGCGGGTAGGGTGGGAAAAACAGCCTAGGGAGGGGGAGAGAACCCCCCAAATAAGGAAACTATAAAGGTTTAACCTTTATAGGGTGGGTATTGGGTGGGAAAATCTCACTTACGTAAAACAAGGTGGGGGGATAAAAAAGGGGGGCATCTCTGCCCCCCTCAAGCATTTTTAATACCCCACCCTACTTCCCAAAATTCCTAAAAGCCAGCACCGCCGTAACCACCCCCACCGCCGCGAAAATCCCCAGCACGAGCAACGCCATGCCATAGCTACCCCAGTCGTAACCGCTGACGAAAAGCGGCCTCACCGCTTCTATAGCGTAGTTGACCGGGTTGAACATCATGGCCGTTCTCACCCAGTCCGGCACCAGCTCGGCGGGCATCATGACGCTGGAAAGGAACATCAGCGGCAGCGAGAGCAGGTTGGCAAGAACCACCAGTGCTGTCTGGCTGCGGGTGGCGATTACCAGGGCGTAGGACAGGCTGCAAAAGGCAAGCCCAATGAGCCAGATAATAACTAGCGTTAAAATAATGCCCGCTGCCCCCGTGGCCACGCTAACCCCCATGATGTAGACCATGATGAAGATTATCAATATCTGTATGGTCAAGCTGACCAGGGCATTGAGGATGTTGCCGATTATCAGGGCGTAGCGGTTGGCGGGAGTAATCAGCATCTTATCGACCACGCCGAACTGGATATCCTGCAGGATATCAAATCCCGTGTAGGCCGAAGAAAACACGGACATCATCACGATTAGCCCTGGAGCAAAGAAGAGCAGGTAATCCGAGGTGGGGAAACCGGGCATCAGGGCCAGATTCTTGAAGAGCTGGGTAAAGAGCAGCAGCCATATCAGCGGTTGCGCCAAGCTGAAGAATATCCATACTGGCTCCCGCAGCCCGATACGGAAGCGCCTGGCCAATGTAAACCAGACATCGCTTAAGAAATCCATCTACTTGCCCCCCTTCCCCGCGTTATTGCCGGTGGCTTCCTCGGTTATCGTCCTCCCCGTGTAGCGGATGAAGACGTCGTCCAGCGACGGCCGCGATACCGTGGTGCTGGCCGTCTCCACGCCCTCTTTTTCCAGCAGGCGCAGTATCTTGGGCATGGCTTCGTCGGCACGGTCCACGTAGACGTTGACCCCGTCGTGGGTGGCCATTATCTTCTTGATGAAGGGCTGCCCCACTAGTACCTTTTCCGTCTTGTTAAAGGTCGCCTTCCGTTCCTCGGCGCTGGCCGAGGGCATCCGCAGCGAAACAGCGTCGCCCTCAATGGCGCTTTTAAGTTCCTCGGGGGCGCCGGTGGCCATGATCTTACCCTTGTCGATAATAGCCACGCGGTGGCTCAACCTGTCGGCTTCCTCAAGGTAGTGTGTGGTCAGCAGTATGGTAATCCCCTCCCCCGAAAGCTTGCGCACGTAGTCCCAGATATTCACCCTTATCTGAATATCCAGCCCCAGCGTCGGCTCGTCGAGGAAGAGCAGCCTCGGCTGGTGCACCAGCGCCGTTGCGATTTCGAGCCGCTTGCGCATCCCCCCCGAATAGGTCTTCACCAGGCGGTTGGCGTCCTCGGTCAGGCTCACCAGCGCCAGCAGCTCCCCAGTCCTCTTCTTCAGCGTGCTCCCCTCCATGTGGTGGTACCGCCCGAAGAGGTCCAGGTTCTCGCGGCCGGTGGCGTTCTCCATCAGCCCCGCCGCCTGCGCCGAATAGCCGATTAGCTGCCTCACCTTCCGCGAGTCCTTGAGGATGTCGTAGCCGGCCACTTTGGCCGTCCCCGAGGTGGGCCGCGTCAGCGTGGAAAGCATGCGGATAGTGGTCGTCTTACCCGCCCCGTTGGGGCCCAGCAGCCCGAATATCTCCCCCTCTTTTATGGCGAGGTTGATATGGTCGACGGCGACGATTTTCTTGTTATAGACCTTAGTCAGCTTATCGGTCACGATTAAGTCCATAGGCGTTCTACCTCTCTTTTCTCAGGATATCAAACCGGATTGGCTCCGGTGTGTTTTCATTCTTTCGGTCCCCTTACCCTCGAAGGCAGGATGAAGAAAGTAATGACGGCCGTAACCGCCAAAACTATGGTAGCCACCAGCAGGGCATCGGCCGCGCCGGCGGTAAAGGCCTCGCTGGAGCGGTCAATAATCATCTGTGATAGCTGAGGCACAGGCACCTGTTGGGCGACGATATGGGCGCCCTGGACGCTGCTGCGGATAGCCTCCAACGCCTGGGCGGGCAGCTGGGCCGGCCAGCTCACGGCGTTGATCTGGGCCAGGTAGGTGGCGTTGAGGATACTGCCCAGTATGGCCACCCCCAGCGCCGCCCCCACCTGCCGGGTGGTGTTGTTCATGGCCGAGCCGACGCCCGACTGCCCCACCGGTATCGAGCCCATCACCGAGTTGGTGGCTGGGCTCATGGTCATACCTATCCCCAGCGAGGTAATGCTCATGGCGAGGGCGATATTGAGGTAGGCGGTATCGACGGCAGCGACCTGATATAAATAGAAGAAGCCGATGGCGGCGATGAAGATACCGATGGCTACCGTCAGCTTGGTGCCGATGCGCTCGGCGACCTTGGCCGAAAGCGCCGCCGAGAAAAAGGACACCAACGCCATGGGCAAAAGCCGTATCCCGGCCTGGAAGGGGCTGTAGCCCAGCACCGACTGCAGGAACTGCCCCAGGAAGAAGAAGGCTCCCATCAGGCCGAAGGCGACCAGCGTCAGGGCGACGTTGGCGCCGGTGAAGGACATGTTCTTGAAGAAGCGCAAAGGCAGCATGGCCCCCTTAAACTTCAATTCCCAGAGGAGGAAGGCCCCCAGCAACACCGCCGCCCCGCCGAAGGCGTAGAGGACGTGGGTCGCCCCCCACCCCTCCATCCCCGCCTGGATTATGGCGTAGACCAGGGCGAAAAGCCCGGCCACGGAAAGAATGGCCCCGAAGATATCGAGGCGCTGCGGGTGTTCCGTCTTCGAGTTCTCGATGAAATAGCCGCCCCCCACCAGTCCTATGGCGATGACGGGGATATTGACGTAGAAAACCGAGTGCCAGCTAAAAGTCTCCAGCAGCCAGCCGCCGATAAGCGGCCCTATACCCATGCCCAGGGCGAAGGTGGCCGCCCAGAGGGCGATGGCCTGGGCGCGCTCCTTGGGGTCGCGGAAGGTGGCCGTCAGGATGGAAAGGGTGGCCGGCAGGATGATGGCCGCCCCCACCCCCATCATGGCTCGCATCCCGATGAGCATACCTGTGGAGTTGGAAAGCGCCGCCCCCAGCGAGAAGAGGGCGAAAAGCCCCAGCCCCACCATCAGCGTCGGCTTGCGCCCCAGCCTGTCCCCCAGGTAGCCCATGGTCAACAGCAGTCCGGCGATAGCCAGGATATAGGCATCAACCACCCACTGCAGCTGGCTGGCGCTGGAGCCCAACCCCTCGGCAATGGAGGGTAAGGCCAGGCTCAAAACGGTATTGTCCAGGGATATGATAAGCAGCGAAATGGCCATAAAAGCCAGGGCTATCCACCGATTGCGATAGCCCTTGGTCTGTTCAATTGAGTTTATCGAGACATCCATAGAGGTTTTGAGTCCCCTTTCCAGTCGATAGTGAGTTTAGTCTATCCGCTTGTGCCAGAAGTGGGTCTTGGACCCCACCGCCGCCAGCGGCGCTACCCCCAGCCACAGCATCAGCGTCACCAGCATCGCCCAGGGATAGTTGATGGTCTGCCACCCAACCTCGGGCGCAATAACCCCCCACAGCAGCATGACGAAAAGCGAACTCAAGAAAAACCCCGGTATTGCGGCAAAGATACGAAAGTAACCCATCTTAGTCCTCCTTTTTTATTTTTTGCAGTCTTTGGTCGATTAAGGTATCAACGCCTGAGTGCGCCGCCCCCCGTAGCTCCTCCAACGCCTCATGTTCCGTCCTCCCCGCGCTTAAGATTATGGGCTCCCAGACGATGTAATATTCTCCGTTTTCCTGGTCGTAGTCTAACTTGATGTCGTTATTGACCACAACTCACCCCTTATTACTCAGCCATAATGGCCTCAATGGCCTTATAGGCATCACCCAGAATCTCGCGCGCCCGCTGCATCTTTTCGGCGTCACGGCTGCGCAAGACCTGACTCAACAGGTGCTCCAGTGCGTGGTACTCCTTCATCATCATGGCCATTTTGCCGATGTTCTTAAAGCTCCACTTGCTCTTCATGTGACTCCTGACCTCGTCGGCGGAGTCCTTGCGCTCTTCGAGGAACTTCAAGCCCGCTTCGGTGATGGTGTATATCTTCTTGCCGTCTCTCTCGTCGGCCTCGGCATAGCCCATTTCCTCCAGCATCTGCAGCGTGGGATAGACCGCCCCCGGGCTGGGGGTATAGAGTCCGTGGGACATATCCTCCAGCTCGCGGATAATCTCGTAGCCGTGCCTCGGCTTTTCTTTGAGCAGGTCCAGGATGACGTACTTCAGGTCCCCCTTCTGGAAGGAGCTCTCCCGCCAAGGTCCTTTGAAGAACCGGTCTCGGACTCGGTCTTTAAACATACCTCTAAACATTCCAACCTCCTTTCCCCTTTGATATATCAAATAGTATCACGATATATCTTGATATATTATAATAGTACTTTATCCCCTTGTCAAGGGGTCTGAGGAGCAATTTCAAAAAACTCGTTGTCACTCTTCCCCCCCCCCTTGTTTAGCGAACGTTGTTAAGGCCCACCCTGCCCACCCTTAGAGGGTATTCTCCCTCTAGAATTCCTTCTGGGTTACGACCACTCCACCCCACCCCCTGTTGATTCAGAGACAAAACATGGGGGTTTGAAAGGGGGCTTGCCCCCTTTCTACCCTAAAGGGTGGCGGGTGGGAAAAGATATTAAACGGGGTGGGGCGGCGTAACTCCAAAAAACCCCCTCCCCCACTTGACATCAACACTCCTTTAGTTGTAGCTTTAATTCTTAAAGCCATAACAAAGTTCAGGAGGCAAGGAGCTAATGCCAAACTGGGAAAAGAATCTAGCCCGAAAACCCCGCTACGAAGTAACCGCCGGCGACATCAAGGGCCGGCAGTACCCCACCATGACCCTGATGAGCAACGACCAAGTGCCGGGCAGCAACACCTATATAGAAGCCGGCTGGGTCTGGGACATACCCAAGCCCAACCCCCATATCTTTGAGCATAACCACAAGGAAGGCTATGGCGAGATTGTTCTCCACATCGGCTCCGACCCCAAAAACCCCGAAGACCTCGGTGCTGAGATAGAGTTTACCGTCGATGGCCAGCCGGTGGTCTTTGATACCACCTCGGGGATTTTCATACCGGGCGGGGTAAAGCACGGCCCGCTTATCTGGAAAAGGCTTTCCCGCCCCCACCTGCAAATAGCCATCGTCCTCGGCGCGGGTACTTTAGCCGAGGCCGACCCCGGCGGTCACGTCAAGCAGCGGGCGGAGGGGAGATAACCTCACGCCTTTTTCAACTTCAATTGTGACGTGCAGCTCGGGCAACGCGTCGCCTTAACCGGTATTGAGCTAAGGCAGTAAGGGCACTCTTTGGTTTTAGGCACCTCAGCCGCCTTTTGTCTGGCGGTCATTCTGGCGATAGGGCGAACGACCAGGAAAAAGATAACGGCGGCGACAATGAGGAAACTGACCACCGTATTGATGAAAGCGCCGTAGTTGATAGTAACCGCCCCCGCCTCCTGCGCCGCCGCCAAGGAAGCATAGGGTCCCGCCACCGTCCCCTCGCGGAGGACGACAAACAGGTTGCCGAAATCCACCTTACCCAGCAGCAAACCTATCGGCGGCATGATAACATCCTTGACCAGCGAGCTGATAATGGTACCGAAGGCGACGCCGACGACTATACCCACCGCCAGGTCGACCACACTACCGCGCATTATGAACGCCTTAAAACTCTTAATCACGTTTTACCTCCTCAGCCGTTTCTCGAATATTTGCACCCGCTCATTGGTTCTGTCAAGACACCCACATAGAAAAGGGGAGCCCTTCGGCTCCCCTTCCTAAAAGACAACCTATCCTGGCGTTAGCTTCCGCCAGCCTGGCAACCAACGCCAGCTATTCATTAAAGAACTTCTGCGCCGCTACCTGCCGATAAAGATCGGGATGGCCAGCGTATAAACTATCAGCAATATCGGGCCATAGATGGGCTCGTACCAACCCAGCTCGGCGAACGGCCCGCCCAGAGCAAAGACCCAGATAGCGAAGGCGATGGTGCCGACAACGAGTTGGGACATCGCCAGCGGTTTCTCCGGGTCACGGGTGACCCGCCACAAATAAAACGGCGTCATCACCAACAAGACGCCAAAGACTACCCAGGGCACCACCTCCGCCACGTCGGCCTCATTGAATATAGCCGAAATCGCCAGAAAGGCGGCCACAATCTCCGCTGGGATATACTTTAGCAGTCTGGTCGTGTAATCATCCGGTTTAGCTACCGCCGTCGGCGCGGGTGCCGCCGCCTTGACGGCTTCAGCCCCCACCGGTGCGGCTGCCATGGCATCCCCCGAGGTAATCACTCTTCGTACCATCTCGCCCTCCTTAAAGTTATTTTGACCCAAAGGTCAACAGCCACGAACCCCCTCTAAAATACTCCGCCTTTTTCCTTTTGTCAATAGGTATGCTACATAATTCCCCTCTTGTCAACAGGTCTGGTATACAGAAAAGGGCCTTTCGACTCTACCTCTACACTACCCACCCCCCGTTTGAGTAATGTTCCCCAAAATACTATAATGGGTTACGCCCGCTTTGAGTTTGCGGGCTTTACCGCTTGTTTTTTTAAAACCGTAAAAGCGTTATTTAAGAAGTCCCGATTACCAATCTAGGAGATGCCATGAACAAGGAGCGTATCATCAGCCTCACCGTGAACGGTAAGCTACATGAACTCATGGTGGGCAAGGACATCCAACCCGAAGACACTCTGGTCCACACCCTGCGCGAAACGCTGGGCTTCACCGGAACCAAGATTGCCTGCGACCACGGCGGCTGCGGGGCCTGCACCGTCATCATGGACGGCGAGGCGGTCCTTTCCTGCACGATACTGACGGTGGAGTGCGACGGCAAGGATATAACCACCATTGAGGGTCTGGAAGACCTCAAGACAGGCCAACTGCACCCGGTACAGCAGGCCTTTATCGATTACACCGCTTTTCAGTGCGGCTTCTGCACGCCGGGTATTATCATGAGCACCAAGGCGCTGCTGGACAAAAACCCCTCCCCCACCGAAGCCGAGATAAAGCAAGAGCTGGCGGGGCACTACTGCCGCTGCGGCAGTCAGTACCTGGTTCTTAGAGCCATCCAGTCGCTGGCCGAGAAAGGTAGGTGAGGTCAATGGGCGGAAACTACCGGCATTTAGGCAAGGCAACCCCCCGTAAAGACGCCCGGGCCATCGTCACCGGCAGGGCTGAGTATATCGACGACCTCAAGCTGGCGGGGATGCTCTACGGCAAGGTCTTAAGGAGCCCTTACTCCCACGCCCGCATCAAGCACATTGATACCGCCAAGGCGGAGGCCTACCCCGGTGTCGAGGCCGTGCTCACCTACAAGAACGTCCCCGAGTGGATGGCGGGCGTCCCTTACCACCGCCCCGTTCTGGACAGCACGGTGCGCTTCGTCGGCGATGCTGTGGCCCTGGTGGCAGCAGAGGCCGAGGAGGCGGCCAACGAGGCTCTGGAGCTGATAGAGGTGGAATACGAATTACTCGAGGCCGTCTATGACATGGAGGCCGCGGCCAAACCCGGCGCGCCTCAGCTCCACGAGAGAATCCCCAATAATATCTTCCCGCGCGGCTTCCGCGCCATCGGCGAAAAGGCGCTGCAGGAACTGGTCATGGGCGATGTCAAGAAAGGCTTCGCCGAAGCCGATATCATCGAGGAGGCCACCTGCGCCTACGAAAACATCCCCAACCCCCTCCCCCCCGAACCCCCCGGCGTAGTCGCCCTCTGGGAAGACAACGAGCACCTGACCCTTTACGTAGCCTCGCAGTCGGCGCCGATGAACCGCAACTTCGCCATGCCCGCCCTGGGACTGGTTGATATCAGGGTCATCGGTATGCAGTGCGGCGGCAGCTATGGCACCAAGAACGCCAACTTCATACCCATGGCCCACGCCGCGGCTTTGGCCAAGGCGGCGGGCAAACCGGTCAAGGTATATTTCAGCAAGGAGGAACACTTCAACGCCTACACATTGAGATTAGGCTCCCGCATTCACGCCCGCATCGGCATGAAGAAGGACGGGACGATAACGGCGGTGGAGGGCGAATGGTATGTTGATACCGGCGCCGCCTCCGAGATGGCCCAGGTACAGGTGGCTGTGGGCCTGGGCGAGACGCAGCTTTTGATACGCTGCCCCAACTGGAACCTGCAGCCCACGCTGGTCTGCACCAACCGCAGCCCTTCGGGCGTGGTTCGGGGCTTCGGCGGCCAGGAGCTTAACTGCGCCCTTCTGCCGCTCTTAACGGTGGTTATGGAGAAGGCCGACCTCAACCCCATCGAATTCTTTAAGAAAAACTACATGGCCCCCGGCGCCGGCTTCTTCTGGCGCGACGGCATCTGGCGGGACTACCGGGGGATTGATTTCTCTAAGGCGATAGATAAGGGCGCTGAGCTCTTCGGCTGGAAGGACAAGTGGAAGGGCTGGAACAAGCCCACATCAGTTAACGGTAGCAAGATAACGGGCGTCGGCGTCGGCCTGCACGGCAACGCCGACATCGGTGAGGACGAGTCCGAGGCCAACGTCAAGCTCAGCCCCGATGCCAGAGCCGTGGTGCACGCCTGCGTCTCCGAATCTGGTATGGGCGAGCGCTCATCACTGTGCAAGATGGCCGCTGAGGTCTTGAACCTTCCCCTGGAACGGGTCAACATTACCCCCGCCGACACCCTGGTCAACCCCTTCGAGTTCGGGCTGGTCGGCTCGCGCGGGACCTATACCGTGGGCTCGGCGGTGATTCAGGCCGCCGAGGACGCCCGGCGACAGCTCTTGGAAAGGGCCGCCCCCATACTCGGGGCCAAGCCCGAAGATTTGGACACCAAGGACGGCGCTATCTTCATAAAGAATAACCCCGACAAGAGGATTGCCTGGTACAAGGCGATGGGCATTGCCCGCACCATAACCGGTCAGGGACGCTTTGATACCGATTTCTCCCTTTGCAACTGTCTGATTATCTTCGCCGAGGTCGAGATAGATACCGATACCGGAAAAGTGGACTTAAAGCGCATCGTCGCCTCCACCGACTGCGGCCAGATTATCGACCCCCTCGTCCTGGAGGGCCAGCTTCACGGCTCTATAGGTTCGGCGGGCATTGACACCGCCGTCTTCGAGGAGACGGTGCTGGACAAGGATACGGGGCATATCGTCAACTGCAACATGATTGACTACAAGTGGCGCACCTTCGTCGACCTGCCCCCCTTCCAGAGCCTGATGCTGGAGACGCCGGTTGATAGCCACCGTTTCAAGGCGATAGGCGTCGGCGAAATCGCCCCCGCCCCCGGCGCCGCCGCCGTGCTCATGGCGGTTAATAACGCCATCGGCAAGAAGATAATGACCTATCCGGCCACGCCCCAGAAGATACTCAAGGCCCTGGGCAAGATATAGGAGAGAGCCATGAAACCATTCAAGCACGTTGATGCCAAAAGCGTAAACGAAGCCGTCAAGTCGCTGCAAGAGGGCAAGAGCAGGCTCATGGCTGGCGGCACCGACCTCCTCAGCACGCTTAAAGACAAAATTCTCCCTGACTACCCCGAGACCGTGGTCAACATCAAGAGCATACCAGGCATGGACGACATTAAAGAGGGGGCGGGAGGCCTGAAGATAGGGGCTACGGCCAAGCTGCAGGCTATCGCTAAGTCCCCGGTCGTTAAGAAGAACTATAAAATCCTGGCTGAGGCCGCTGAGGCCGTGGCCACCCCCCAGATACGGAGAATGGGCACCATCGGGGGTAACCTCTGTCAGGACGTGCGCTGCTGGTACTACCGCTACCCCCACAGCGTGGGCGGGCGCATCCTCTGCTACCTAAAAGGGGGCAAGGGCTGCTACGCCTTAACCAGAGAGAACCAGAACCACTCCATATTCGGGGGTCTGCGCGACGCCAGCCCGCCCTGCGCCTCGGCCTGCCCGGGTGGCGTTGACATCCCCACTTACCTGAGTCGGATTAGAGAAGGCGACCTGGACGGCGCGGCCAGAACGCTGCTCGAAAGCAACCCCATCCCTTCCATAACGGGGCGGGTCTGCCCCCATTTCTGCGAGCAGCTCTGCAACCGCGGTGACTTCGACGAAGCGGTATCGGTGCGGGACATCGAGCGCTTCGTCGGCGACTATATCCTGGACAATGCCGATAAAATCGTCAAAGCGCCGAAGAAGGACAGCGACCAGAGCGTGGCCATCGTCGGCTCCGGCCCCGGTGGTCTGGCCGCCGCCTATTATCTGAGGATGGCTGGCCACCGCGTCACCGTTTTCGAGCGTCGGGAGGAGGCGGGGGGCATGCTAACCTACGTCATACCCGCCTACCGGTTACCCAAGGACACTGTCCGGCGCGTGGTCAAGACCATCGAGAACACGGGCGTCGAGTTCAGGTGCAAGGTGGACGTTGGTAAGGACGTAACGCTGGAGAGCCTGAAAAAAGACTACGACGGCGTTTTCATCGCCAGCGGCGCCTGGAACCCCGTCTCCATCGGCCTTGAGGGCGAGGAAGCGGCTGGTTTCGGCCTGGACTTTCTCATCGATATCAACCGCGGCGCCAGGGAAGTCCCTGGCCAGAAGGTCCTGGTCATTGGTGGCGGTAACGCTGCCGTCGATGTGGCCGTCAGCGCCATGCGCCTGGGCGCTAAGGAAGCCGTTATGGCCTGCCTGGAATCCCCCGAAGAGATGCCCGCCCTTCCCTGGGAGGTTGCGCTGGCTAAGGAGCACGGCGTCAAGATAATGAACTCCTGGGGGCCCAAGCGCGTGCTCAAAGAGGGCGGCAATGTCACGGGTATGGAACTGGTCAGGTGCACCTCGGTCTTCGACAAGGAAGGTCGCTTCTCCCCCACCCTTGACGACAGCGTCAAAGAGACGGTTGAGGCCGACCGCATCATGATGGCGGTGGGCTACGGCACCGACCTCGATTTCGTCAAGTCCCTGAAGTCACTCAAGGTCGAGCGGGGGCTGATTGTCGCTGATGCCGAAACCCAGGCAACGCCCGTCGACGGTGTCTTCGCGGGCGGGGCCGCCGTGCACGGCCCAGCGACGGTTATCGAAGCCATTGCCGCGGGGAAGAGAGCCGCCGTGGCTATGGATAAATACCTTGGTGGAAAAGTCGAGGACAAGGAAGAAGAAGCGTCTTTCCTCAGGTTCAATAACGACTGCCTCCAGAAGACAAAGAGAGTCGAGATGCCTCATCTGCCAGTGGCCAAGCGAGACCTGGATACCGAGGACGCCTTAGGTCTCAAGCCGAGCGATATCGAGGGCGAGGCCGACCGCTGCTTCAACTGCGGCTGCGTCTCCGCCAGCGCCTCGGACATGGGCGTGGTGCTGCTGGCTTTAGGAGCCAAGCTCAAGGTTGCCGGCCCCAGGGGCGAGCGGACAGTGCCCATCGCTGAGTTCTTCGGTGCTTTGAGGAACACCCTTGAAGCCAACGAGATGGTGACCGAGATTCAGGTCCCCAAGCCCCCAAGCAGCGCTAAGCAGTCATTCGTTAAGTTCAGGCTGCGCGAGTCCGTCGACTTCCCCATCGTCAGCGCCGCCTCGCTCATAACCATGGACGGCAAGCTCTGTAAGGACGCCCAGATAGCCCTGGGTGCCGTTGCCCCCGTGCCCTTCCGCGCCACCGAGGTGGAAAAGGCCATCAAGGGCAAGGCCCTCGACGCCAAGACGGCTGAAGCCGCCGCTAAAGTCGCCGTCAAAGACGCCATACCCCTAGGCGCTAATGCCTACAAGGTCGAGATAACCAAAACGGTGGTGAAAAGGGCGATAACTGCCTAAAGCCAGCTCAGCTTTTCCCGCAGCGCCTTGAGGTTGATGACGTCCTCCCGGTTATACTCCAGCAAAACGTTCAGCGCGCGGCGGTCGTAATCATTAACGTAGCGCCACCAAAGCCTCACCGCTTCACGGCCGTTGACCTCCCTCAACCGCCGGGGTATGCCCAGCTGGCGCTCCACCGCCTTGAAACCGCCGCGCAGGTTGTTCCGCCAGCAGTCGTACATAAGGTCGCAGTGCTCAAAGCTTTCGGTCAGGTCTACCCCCAGATGGCTCTGGATGAAGGGCAGGTCGAAGCGGCTGCCGTTGTAGGTATAGATAACCCCCACCCCCTGCAAAACTTCGAGCAGGCTCTCCGCCGAGATGTCATCGCCCACCAGCTGCACGAAGCGGCTGTTACTTCCCCAGCAGAGGTGAATCCCCACCACCGTTATCTGGCAGTGCCGGGGCGAAAGCCCCGTCGTTTCGATATCCAGATAGGCTTCACTGCTTGGCAAGGCGATTCCTGCCTCTCTATCAGCTAAAACGGCACCAGGTAAACCTTGTCCCCCTCTTTCTGCCCTCTCACCAGCTCGCAGTGCCGCAGCGTGGCCACCGCGTTCTCCAGCTCGCGCTGAGAAAAATTGAACTTTTCCATCACCTCGGCGGGGGTGGCTTT
>CAYPBF010000025.1:0-15270 GCA_964408935.1 uncultured Dehalococcoidales bacterium
ATCCCCGTTCTGGCCTCGGCCATGGATGGCGTCACCGACGTCAAGACGGCCATCACCTTGAGCAAATTAGGCGGATTGGGTGTCATTCACCTGGAAGGCGTCCAGACCCGCTACGAAGACTCCGAAGAAATGCTCATCGAAATCGCCCGCGCCCCCGCCGACAAGGTCACGGCGCTATTGCAGAAGGTCTACTCCGCCCCAATAAAGGAAAACCTCATCGGTGAGAGGATTCAGGCCATCAAAAAAGCGGGCGCCGTCTGCGCCGCCTCGGTCACCCCAGCCAACACCAAGCGCTTCGCCCCCCTCATTGCTGAAGCTGGCGCCGACATACTGGTCGTCGCCTCCACTGTAACCACCGCCCGCCACACCTCCAAGAGCTATGAAGGACTCATCTTCACCAAGCTACGCAAGTTGGTTTCCATACCCGTTGTCGTCGGCAACTGCGTCAGCTACTCAGCTTGTTTGGAGCTTATGGAAACGGGCATCTCCGCCGTTCTTATCGGTGTTGGGCCTGGTGCCGCCTGCACGACGAGGCAGGTATTGGGCGTCGGTGTCCCCCAGATAACGGCCACCATGGACTGCGCCCAAGCCAGAGACGATTACCAGCGCCAGTCGGGAAGATATGTCCCCATCATCACCGACGGCGGCTTCCGCAATGGCGGCGACATCTGCAAGGCTATTGCCGCCGGCGCCGACGGCGTCATGCTCGGCTCGATTCTGGCTCAGGCCGAGGAAGCCCCCGGACTGGGCTATCACTGGGGCATGGCCAACCCCCACCCCGCCCTGCCCCGTGGGACGAGGATAAAAGTAGGCACGACAGGGACGATGGAGCAGATTCTCTTTGGCCCGACCTCGGTCACCGACGGCAGCCAGAACCTGATGGGGGCTTTACGCACGGCTCTAGGCGTCTGTGGCGCCATGAACATCACTGAGATGCACAAAGCGGAGATGATCATCGCCCCGGCCATAACCACCGAAGGCAAGTTCTGGCAGATGACGCAGGGCGGTTCCTAGTCCTCCTCCTCTTCTTCAGCAGCAGACTCTACTACACCCCCCACCCGCGGTACCAAAGGTTCAGCGTGATGTTTATCCGCTTTCGGAGACGGCAGCTTGTCAATCGCCTTACGCAGCTTATCTAGGTTAGCCCCCACCACCACCCCATCTATACCTGCCTCGCACAAGGCCTGAAGCTCGCTAGCGGTGATGTCGGGCGAAACCGCCACCAGCAGTGGTTTGGTCAGTATGTTGGCGGCGCGTCGGAAGAGCATAAGGTCCTGCCAGGTCAGCGAGGCCTTTTCCCCCTTGACGAGCACCGCGTCCACGGGCAATCCGTCAACGGACTTGAGCAAGCCAGCTTCGATATCAGCCTCGACCTCAACCACCTTGCCTAACTTCTCATCTTCGAGGATAGGTTTGGAGGCGCTGCCGGCGGGAAAGACGACGAAGTCGGCGCCCCCCTCCCCCAGCTTTTTGAGCACAGGAGCGCTGACATCCTTAAGCCAACCCCCCCAAGGGAGAGTGGACTTGGCCTTGGGGAGTCTGGCCCCCGTTTTCGGGATGGTGAGCAGCCAGGCGTCGGCGCCAGTGGCTTTAGCGCTAGCCGTGGTATGCGCCACCAGCAGCATTTTAGGTCTGGGTTTGGCGTTGGCCGCCCGAAAGCCCATAGGTGTCGTCCCGCCCGTGGCAAGCTGCTTCAACTTATCGATGAATTTACTCATAATCTTATTAAAGTCCTATCTTTAAAGCCTTTTTTCGGATAGGCGCTATAAATCAAGCCCGGGTATCTGAGAGTCCATATCTATTATTTCGATGCCCGGCGGTATCTCGAACGTGTCGTCGGGGATATCGCTGAAGTCCATGTTCTTAAACTCGTATACGATGAGACCTTCGTCGGTCGTTCTCTCGGTGCGGACGGGAAGGCCGTGCTCTTTCCACAGCCACATCTTTATCATCGCCTCCCCGTCGTCAAACTCTATCACCAGGCACTCCTTGCCGTCCATGGTCTCCGTGTCGAGAATGGACAGCTCATAGTAAGGGAGGGACTGAGTCTGAGTTATAATGGTTACTACCGGGCCTTCATAGGTCGTCCGGTAAACCGCTTCCATTCCGGGCGTGAATGTGTACTGGACGCCAGTGGCAAAGTCCACTATCATACCCGAAGCCGCCAGGGCCGGGTCATCGGTCTCGGTTCTAATCTTGTCCCCCTCGAGCCAGACCTCTACCGTCTCCGGGGACGAGTCGGGCTCGGTAATCACGGTATCATAGTGCAGTGAAGCTATATCCGCCCCCCGTGCCAGGACCTCTTCCAACTCCCCTACACCGTTCTCCCCTGCACCGTTACAGGCGGCCAACCCCATACAACCCAGCACCATCGCCAACGCCAGCCATAACGCAATAATCTTTCTCATGTCGTTCTCTCCTTACTCTCGCTCGTAACTCTTTGCTTAAGCTATTGCCTTAAATCTCCATTATCGTGACACCCGGGTCTACCTCGAACATGCTGTCGGGGATATCGCTGAAGTCTATGTCCTTAAATTCGACTACCATGGTGCCTTCGGCGGTCGTTGTCTCCGTGCGGACGGGGAAGCCGTGCTGCTTCCATATCCATATCTTTACCGTCGCCCCTCCTTGGCTATACTCCACCACCAGGCACTCCTTGCCGTCCATGGTAGCGGTGCCGATAATCGTCGGGTTATAGCCGGGGATATCCTGAACGTATTCGTAATCGGGTGGGGACACCGTGCTAATGTCCACCTCGTAAGCCATGTTCAAGTCGGGCATATACATGTACGCCTTTCCGATATCATAGTCCACTATGAAAATCATAGTCTCTTGGTCGCCCGACTCGGACCTGAACTTGTTCCCCTCCATCCATATCTTAGTGGTAATCAACGGCATTCCCGGTCCGCTTGCCTCCATGGTGTAGCTAACCGAATCTATGCCACCCACCTGCCCCACGATGTCGGTCAGACTCTCCCCACCCCCGTTCCCGCCTCCATTGCCGTCTCCGTTACCGTCTCCGTTGCCACCTCCGTTGCCGTCGGCGGGAGGGCTGCCGCCATCATCGACCACCGCCCCACCACCAGCACCACCACAGGCAGCCAGCCCCACACAGCCCAATACCACCACCAGCACCAGTAATAGCGAAACAATCTTTTTCATTTCTCCCCTCCTTGCTTCTTTTTAAGCCTGTTTCTCGGCGAAACTGCCGGCCAGGGGCACTTTGGTCTTAAAGCCCTGGTAGGCCCTGGCCATCAAAACCACCCAGAGGATAAAAGCGAGCAGGATTATGACCCAGCCGAACACCCAGCCCGTAATCGGTATCAGGATAAGGCAGAAGGCCAGGTTGAGCACGCCGAAGACGACTATGGATTGTATAGCGTGAAAGCGCACGAACTTGTCTTCCCTCTCTCGGAGCAGAAAAATCAGCCCGCTTAACCAGCCCAGCACATAGCAGAGCAAGCCGGCCAGATTCGGCTCCAGGCCAGTGCCCGTTTTACCTTTTGCTTTAGCCAGCTTTAAACGCCCCCTTTTGGCTTTGAGCTAGATATATCATTATTTCCCCCCTAAAGTCAATCTTACTTTCGACTTGACAAAAGGAGTACGATAGGCTACACTCCCCCTAACTGAATACTGTAAAGGCTGGGAACGAGAGTAGTAGGCCCCCAGCGAGGCTAGCAGAGAGCCGGGATTTGGTGAAAACTGGCGCTGGCGCAGGGGTTTGAATGGACTCGGGAGCTGCAAACCGAAAGGTTATCTGAGTAGGCTTTGCCGGAGAGGGCACCGTTAACGAAGCCCAGGGTATCGCTCCAGAACATTGAAGCCGTACCCGAAAAGAGATGGTTGCCATAAAGCAATCAATTAGGGTGGCACCGCGAAAGAACTGACCTCTCGTCCCTATGGGCGAGGGGTTTTGTTTTTGGAGAAAAATATGTACCATCCCGACCTAAAAGAATATGGAGAACTGAAAAAGCCAGGCAGGCTGGTACCCGTCTACGCTGAGGTTGACGCTGACGGCTTGACCCCGGTCTCAGCGCTTTTGAAGATAAAGCGCGGTGACTACGCCTTTCTTTTAGATAGTGCTGAGAGCAGTCGTCACGCCGGCGGCTACAGCTTTGTCGGCACCGAGCCCTACCGCGTGCTCAGAACCAGGGAGAACGACAGTACTGACCCTTTGCGCACCATCGCCGAAGAGATGGCTAAAAACAGGCTGGTGGACATCGAGGGCCTGCCCGATTTCTGCGGCGGCGCCGTGGGCTACCTTGGTTACGAGACGGTGCGTAGATTAGAGGAACTGCCTTCTCCCGACTCCGACCCCCTTTCCCTCCCCGAAGCGCTCTTTATGTTCGTCGACAGCCTGCTCGTCTTCGACCACGCACGGAGCCAGATTAAAATCGTCGCCCTGGCCCGCCCCGATGGCGATGAAGCCTATAGAAAAGCCACCGCTCGGATAGACGAGCTGGCGGCAAGGCTAAAGAAACCTCTAGAACAACCCCACCCCACGCCACCCCAGCCTGAGCCTGGCGGCACTACAGAGGTCGTCTCAAACCTCACCAGAACCGAATTTGAGGCCAATGTGGCCAAAGCCAGGGAATACATCATCGAGGGCGAGGCCATCCAGATTGTGCTCTCACAGCGCCTGAGTAAGCGCACCACGGCGCAACCGTTAGAAATCTATAAGGCCCTACGGGGCATTAATCCCTCACCTTATATGTTCTATCTGGACATCAAGGGCTTTCAGGTCATCGGCTCCTCCCCCGAAATCTTGGTCAGGGCCATCGACGGCAAGGTGACCACCCGCCCTCTGGCGGGGACAAGGCCGCGGGGCAAGACGCCAACGGAGGACAAGAGGCTTGAGGAGGAATTGCGCGCCGACGAAAAGGAGCGCGCCGAGCACATCATGCTGGTTGATTTGGGGCGTAATGACATCGGGCGGGTGAGCCTGCCCGGTAGTGTCGTCGTCAGCGAGCTTATGGACGTGGAAAAGTATTCCCACGTCATGCACCTGGTGACCAACGTCGACGGCCGGCTCAGGCCCGATCTCACCCCCGTGAACGCTCTGGCCGCCTGCTTCCCCGCGGGCACGGTATCGGGGGCGCCCAAGATACGCGCCATGGAGGTCATCGCTGAGCTTGAGCCCGATAAAAGGGGCCCCTATGCCGGCTGCGTCGGCTATTTCAGCTTTTCGGGCGCTATGGACACCGCCATTACCATAAGGACGATAGTTATGGTCGACGGCACCGCCCACGTTCAGGCGGGGGCGGGCATCGTCTATGACAGCATCCCGTCACGCGAATACGAAGAAACGATGAGCAAGGCAAGGGCCTTATTAAAGGCTATTGAGCAAGCGGAGGCCAACGAGGCGTAAAATGCTTTTAATCATTGATAACTACGATAGCTTCACCTACAACCTCTTCCAGTACCTGAGCGAGCTGGGCCAGGAAGTAAGGGTTGCACGTAATGATAAAATAACACTAGAGGAGATTGAGGCTATGGCACCGGAGCGTATCGTCATATCTCCCGGCCCTTCCACCCCCCTCCACGCTGGCATATCCAATGACGTCATAAAGCACTTCGGAGAAAAGCTGCCCGTATTAGGCGTTTGCCTGGGCCACCAGTGCGTCGGCCACAGCTACGGTGGCGTCTTCGGCCCAGCCAAGACGATTATGCACGGCAAGTACTCGCTGATTTACCACAACGACAGCGGTGTCTTTCAGGGTTTGCCCAATCCCTTCCCCGCCATCCGCTATCATTCTCTGATGGTCGCCCGCCAAGGCCTCCCCGACAGTCTGGAGGTAACCGCCTGGACGGAAGACGAAACGATTATGGGCCTGAAACACCGCCAGTTTCCTGTGGAAGGCGTGCAGTTTCACCCCGAATCGTTTATGACCCATAACGGCAAGGATATACTGAGGAACTTTTTGGGAGGCAGAACATGATTAAAGAAGCTATAGCCTTACTGATAGACGGCAAGTCGCTGACTATGGAACAGGCGTCCGAGGTCATGGAGGAGATAACGTCGGGTAAGGTTACCCCTGCCCAGTTCGGTGCCTTCGTCACCGCTCTGAGGGTGAAGGGCGAGAGCGCCGACGAGATTGCCGGCCTGGCCAGCGTCATGCGGGCTAAATCGGTGAGGGTGGAGACGTCCGCACCCGCCATTGATATCGTGGGCACGGGCGGCGATAACTCCCACAGCTTTAACATCTCCACCGCCGCCGCTTTTGTTGCTGCCGGCGCCGGGTTCAAAGTGGCCAAGCACAACAACCGCGCCATGACCAGTAAGTGCGGCAGTGCCGATGTCCTGGAGGCGCTGGGCCTGAAGATTGAGCTTGATGCCAGTCAGGTCAAGGATTGCATCGAGCGGGTCGGCATCGGCTTTATGTTCGCCCCCATGTTCCACCCCTCGATGAAGTTCGCCGCTGCTCCCCGCCGTGAGCTGGGCGTGCGCACCGTCTTTAATATCTTAGGCCCGTTGACCAACCCCGCCCTGGTCGAGGCGCAAGTCTTAGGAGTAGCCAGCGCGGAGTTGGGTGAAAAGATGTCCCAGGTACTAAAGCGCCTGGGGGCCAGGCGGGCGTTCGTCGTCTATGGCCTCAACGGCATGGATGAAATCACGGTGTCGGGCCAGTCCCGCGTCTGGGAATTAAGCGACGGTGATATAAACGTCTACGAGATAGCGCCCCAGGACTTCGGTATGGCCGAGGCCGATGTGGAGACGCTGGTGGGCGGTACGCCCGAGGAAAACGCCTCGATACTGCGTTCGGTGCTTGAGGGAGAGAAAGGACCGAGGCGGGATGCGGTAGTGATGAACTCTGCCGCCGCCATCGCCCTTGGCCGCGATGCTAAAGGCCTACCCGCCCTGAAGGAGGCGGCGGTGCTGGCTATGGAGACCATCGACAGCGGCCAGGCGCTGGAAAAACTAACAAGACTGGCGAATTTGAGCCAGAGCTACGGATAGGAAAATGTTTTTGGATAAAATTGTCGCCCTGAAACGAAAAGAGCTGGAGCCGAGGCAAAAGGTAATGCCCCTGGCCGAGCTTGAGGCCATCGCCGAGCGTAAAGCGGCGCCCGTCGATTTGGCGGCGGCCCTGAGCGCCGAGGGCGTCAGCCTCATCGCTGAGGTCAAGCGCGCCTCCCCCTCGCGGGGGACTTTGAATCCAGGGCTGGACGCGGTGGCGCTGGCCAAGACCTACGCGCGCAGTGGTGCGGCGGCCATATCGGTGGTCACCGAGCCCAACTACTTCATGGGCAGCGGCCAGGACCTGGCCGCGGTCAAGGACGCCCTGCCCGAAGTCCCCGTATTGAGAAAGGACTTCATCCTGGACCCCTATCACATCGTGGAAGCGCGTGCCTGGGGCGCCGACGCCGTGCTTTTGATCCTGGCCATCCTGGACGACGGCGCCCTTAAAGAGCTGATTGCCTTGAGCCAAAAGCTGGGAATGCAATGCCTGCTCGAGGTGCACAACGAATCCGAGTTGAAGCGGGCGCTGGAATGCGACGCCCGTCTCATCGGCATCAACAATCGCAATTTGCATAACTTGGTGGTGGATATAAACGTCACCAAGGAAATCCGCCCCCTCGTCCCCCCCGGACGTATTGTTGTCAGCGAAAGCGGCATCAAGGTTTGGGAGGACATGGAGAAACTAAAGAGCTGGGGAGTCGATGCGGTGCTCATTGGCGAAGCCCTGGTCACCGCCGAGGACATCCCCGCCCGAATAAAGGAGTTGCTATGATTCGGGTCAAGATATGCGGCATAACCGACGTCGCCCAAGTCAAGGTCGCCGCCGAGGCCGGCGCCGACCTTATCGGCGTCGTCTTCGCCCCCTCCCCCCGCCAGCTCACCCCGGAAAAGGCGAAGGTGATAGCTAGTGCAGCCAAGAAAGAGGGGCTGCCCGTGGTCGGTGTCTTCGTCAACGCGCCCGCCGCCGAGGTCAACCGCCTGGCGGACAGTTGCAAGCTGGACTGGGTTCAGCTCAGCGGTCACGAAGACACGAATTCCTGCCGCCAGCTACACCATCCCCTCATCAAGGCGGTCCATATAGCCCCCGACTGGGACGAGGAGCAGCTTTTGTACTACCTGGAAAGCTATCAGAGGCAGTTGCGCCACCACCCCCCTATTTATCTGCTCGACACCCACGTCGAGGACAAATACGGGGGCACGGGCCAGAGCTTCTCCTGGGATATCGCCCGTCGGGCGGTGGAAAGATACCCGGTGATTATCGCCGGCGGCCTCGACCCTAAAAACGTGGGAGAAGTGGTCGCTGAGCTCAAGCCCTGGGGAGTCGATGTCTCCAGCGGCGTGGAGAGCGAAGGCACCAAAGACACCAAGAAAATAAAGGCTTTTATCACCGCCGTCAGGCAGGTTGAAGGAGGACAGTAAGATGTTAGTAGTAATGAAAAACGACGCCACCGAGACCCAGGTGAAAGCGGTCATTAAGGAAATAGAGCGGCTAGGCTACCGCGGCGTACCCATGCCCGGCGCCCAGCGCACGGCCATCTGTATCGTGGGCAACACCGGTCCCGTCGACGACTCGGGGTTGATAATATTGGAAGGCGTTAAGGAGACGGTCAGGGTGACCAAGCAGTACAAGCTGGTCAGCCGCGAGACCCACCCCCAGCCCACCACCATCACCGTGGGCGATATTGATATCGGCGCCGGTAAACCGGTGCTCATGGCCGGCCCCTGCGCCGTGGAGAGCGAGGAGCAGGCGCTGACTATCGCCCGCCTGGTCAAGAAGAGTGGCGCCAGGGTCTTTCGCGGCGGTGCCTTCAAGCCCCGCACCTCCCCCTACAGCTTCCAGGGGCTGGGGGAGAAAGGGCTTAAGATTCTGGCCAAGGTGCGCGATGAAACGGGACTATTGATCGTGACCGAGGCCATCGACGAAAGCAGCCTGGAACTGGTCGATAAATACGCCGACATCATTCAGATAGGCGCCCGCAACATGCACAACTACTCGCTGTTGCGCCAGGTCGGCCACGCTTCGAAACCGGTGCTGCTCAAGCGCAGCTTCGCCGCCACCATCGATGAGTGGCTCATGGCGGCGGAATACATCAGCTCGGAGGGCAACAACCGCGTTATCCTGTGTGAGCGCGGCATCCGCACCTTCTCCGACAACACCAGAAACACCCTGGACTTGAGCGCCATCCCCTCAGTGAAGCAGGTCAGCCACCTCCCCATCATCGTTGACCCCAGCCACGCCGCGGGCAAGCGCGACTACGTCATCCCCCTCTCCAAGGGGGCCATTGCCGTCGGCGCCGACGGCCTGCTGGTAGAGGTGCACCACGACCCGCCCCACGCCCTCTCCGACGGGGCGCAGTCGTTATACCCCGACCAGTTTGATGAACTGGTAAAGGAGATAAAGGATTTAGCGCCATGAAATCCGACCATGTCATAAAACTGGAAGCCAGCCGCCAGTGCCCAATCACTGTCGGCGAAGGCCTGCTTGAGCACTTGGAGAAGCACTTCGATTTCAGCGGCTACTCCAGCATTATCTTCATCACCGACATCACCGTCCAGCGCCTCTACGGGCAGGGCATCGTCCAGCAGTTCCAGGCACCGGGCCGTAAGGTGCATATGTTTACCCTGCCCACGGGCGAGAGGGCCAAGTCGCTGAGCACCGTCGAGCGCGGCTACAGCTTCCTTCTGGCCAACAGGGTCGACCGAAAAGGGTTAATCTGCGCCCTGGGCGGCGGTGTCGTCGGCGACACGGCTGGCTTTATCGCCGCCAGCTACCTGCGCGGCATTGACTATATCCAGCTACCCACCACCCTCCTCGCTCAGGTGGACAGCAGCATCGGCGGCAAGGTCGGCGTTAACTATGAGGGCAAGAAGAACATGGTGGGCAGCTTCTACCAGCCCGCGGCCATTATCACCGATGTCACCCTGCTGCGCTCCCTGCCCCCCACCGAGATGCGCCACGGCCTGGCCGAGGTCATCAAGTACGCCGTGGCTATGGATGAGGAGCTTTATCACACACTGGAGCAGAAGGAGTGCCGTAGTTTCAGTGCCGACGAGCTCAAGGACATCGTGATGCGCTGCTGCCGCCTCAAAGCCGACGTAATCGAGGTTGACGAGATGGAGAAGACGGGCGAGCGCCACATCCTGAACTTCGGCCACACACTGGGCCACGCGCTGGAAGCTGCCTCTGGCTTCAAGGGAAGCCACGGTGAGGCGGTGGCGGTGGGTATGGTCGCCGCCGCCAGGATAAGCCGACGCCTGGGCAAGCTCAACACCAACGACGTCGATAGCATCGAGAGCCTTTTGCAGAAATTCGAGCTGCCCACCGCCTGCAGCGGTGTCAGCCCCAACGCTTTGATTAGCGCCATCCGCTACGACAAGAAAACGACCTTGCGCCGGACCCGCTGGGTTTTGCTCGAAGGTATTGGTAAAGCTATAACCAACCAAATCGTAGAGGAAGAGGTGGTCAGTAAAGTGCTGGAGGATTTGTGCCGATGAAGATACTGGTTATTAATGGCCCCAACCTCAATATGCTGGGGAGGCGCGACACTGAGCACTACGGCGCCGACACCCTGCCCGCCATAGAGCGCGAGCTTAACCAGAAGGCCAAAGCGCTGGGCTGTCAGATTAGCTTCTTCCAGTCCAACCACGAAGGTGCCATCATCGACTTCATCCAAGAGAACTCGGAGGGAGCCGACGGCATTCTCATCAACCCCGCCGCCCTCACCCACTACGGCTATTCACTCCACGACGCCTTGGTAGATACAGGATTGCCTGTGGTCGAGGTGCACCTTTCCGATATCAAATCCAGAGAGAAATGGCGCCAGGTTTCGGTTATAGAAGACGTCGCCATCAAGCAAATCAGCGGACTCAAAAAACAGAGCTACCTACTGGGGCTGGAAGCCCTGGTGGAGCATATCAGAGGGAAGTAGAAGTGAGACTGAAGATAACGCCGTCATCGCTAAAGGGTGAGGTTGCCGCCCCGCCCTCCAAGAGCTACACCCATCGGGCGGCCATACTGGCCTCGCTGGCCGATGGGGAAAGCACTATTGAAAACCCCCTGCTCTCCGATGACACCCTCTACACCATGAACGCCTGCCGCAGCCTGGGTGCGGAAATTGAGCTGCGGGAAGATAGGCTCGTGGTCAAGGGCACGGGCGGCGTCATCAAGCCTGTCGGAGAGCCGAGGATATTCGTCGGCAACTCGGGCAGCACCATCCGGATGATGGCCCCCCTCGCCGCCCTATCCCCGACCAGGGTCGTCCTCGACGGCGATGAAAGACTGCGCCAGCGCCCTATGGGCGATTTGCTAAAGGCACTGCAGGGTCTGGGGATTAAGGCCCGTTCCCTGAATAGTAACGACCGCCCCCCGCTTGAAATTAGTGGTGGAGGTTTTAAGACCAACCAGGTCTCACTATCGGGGGCGGTAAGCTCCCAGCCCGTTAGCGGCCTGTTAATGGTTGCCCCCTGCACCAAAGAGGGTCTAATCATTAAAATCGCTGATGGGCTGCGCTCCAAACCATACATTGATATCACCCTGGATACTATGAGGGCCTTCGGCATTGAGGCCGTCAACCGGGATTATAAAGAGTTTCTGGTCGAAGGCGATCGGCATTACAAAGCCAGAAAATATATTATAGAGGGCGATTATTCCTCCGCCGCCTATTTTTTGGCCGCAGGCGCTATCGGCGGCAGCCCCCTGACCGTATCCAACCTTAAAAACGATTCGGTGCAGGGCGACCGCCAGCTGCTTAAAATCCTAGAAGGGATGGGCGCCGCCGTTGACTATGATAAAGAGTCGGTGACCGTCCAGCGTCGTGGTGCCCTCAAAGGTATTAATATAGATTTGGGCGACTACCCCGACCTTGTCCCCACCCTGGCCGTGGTTGCCGCCTTCGCTGAAGGTAAGACCGAGATAACCAACATCGCCCACCTCAGGTTCAAGGAAAGCGACCGCATAAACGACACCGCCGCCGAACTGGCCAAGATGGGCGTCAGGACCAAGGTCACTGATGACAAAATGACCATTTACGGCGGCAAGCCTGCGGGCGCCGAAATCGATAGCCACAACGACCACCGCTTGGCCATGAGCTTGGCCGTAGCCGCCCTCTTCACCTCAGGCGAATCTATTATCAACGGCGCCGAGGCCGTCAACAAGTCCTACCCCGCCTTCTTCAGCGACCTGCAGAAACTGGGGGCCAAGGTCGAGGAGCTATCATGAACATCGTTCTTATCGGCATGAGGGGCTCGGGCAAAACGGCGGTGGGCAAAATCCTGTCCCAAAGGCTGGGGCGCGAGATGGTGGAGCTTGACGAGCTGGTCGCCCGGAAAGCGGGCAAAAGCATACCCAAAATCGTGGCCCGACAGGGCTGGGAAAAGTTCCGTGACATCGAGGAGGCGGTAACCGCCGAGGTAAGCCAACGCGATAACATCATTATTGCCACGGGCGGTGGCGTGGTCACCAGGGAGTCGAACATCGCCAATCTAAAAGAAAACGGCCTGCTGGTCTGGCTCACCGCTGGCATCGATAGCCTGCTGCAGCGCATCGGTGACGACAAAAACCGCCCCCTGCTCAAGGCCAAAACCCGCCGCGAGGACCTGGAGATAGCCTTAACCGAGCGCCAGCCCTTGTATCAAAAGGCAGCCGACATCACCATTGATACCGAAAACAGGACGCCCGAAGCGGTGGCCGAAACCGTCGCCGCCGTCAAGGTCTGCTGCCTCGTTGGCGACCCCATCGCCCACTCCCTTTCGCCAGCCATTCACAACGCCGCTTACAAGGCGCTAGGGCTCAACTTCGCCTACATCGCCATCTGCGCCAGCGACATTAAGCAGACGATTACCGACATCAGGAAAAACGGCTTTCGCGGCGTCAGCATTACCACCCCCCATAAGGTCAGCGTCCTGAAGCATTTAGACCGTATCGACCCCGCCGCCAAAGCCATAGGTGCCGTCAACACCATCGTCAACGACAACGGGACGTTGACGGGCTATAACACCGACGGCATCGGCGCCCTCAAAGCCCTGGAGGAAATAACCGACCTCGACGGCAAGAAGGTCGTCCTTATCGGAGCCGGAGGAGGCGCCCTGGCTATCGCCGCCGCGCTTAAAGAGAAGAAGGTCAACCTCATTATCCTGAACCGCACCGGGGCCAAGGCCAAAGTGCTAGCGGAAAAGGTCGGTGCTCAGGACTTCGGCAGTCTGGACAAGCTATCGCTGGTGGCTAAAGCCGACATCCTCATCAACGCCACCACGGTGGGCATGGCCCCCGTAACCGCGGAGACCCCCGTCCCCCGCCAGTTCCTGCACCCGCGCCTCACCGTCTTTGATATAGTTTACAATCCCAAAGAGACCAAGCTACTCCAGGACGCCAGGGAGAGGGGCTGTAACATCGTCTACGGCTACAAGATGCTGCTGCACCAGGCCGCCGCCCAGTTCCAGCTCTTCACTGGTCACCCCGCCCCCCTCGAAGTCATGGAGTCGACATTGATTAAGGCTCTGGGAGGAGGCTAGTTATGTTACGCATTCTAACCGCTGGAGAATCCCACGGCCCCGCCTGCCTGTCCATCATTGAGGGCCTGCCCGCGGGGGTTAAGGTCAAGGTTGCCGACATCGATAGAGACCTTGAAAGACGCCGCACCGACTTCGGTCGGGGAGGCAGAAAGCAAATCGAAAAAGACAAGGCCGAAATCCTGGCTGGCGTTCGCTACGGGAAGACGCTGGGCAGCCCCGTCGCCCTCATGGTCAAGAACCTGGACTTCGCCAACTGGCGGGAGGCGATGAGTATTGAAGAGGCCAAAACCCCGGCGCCAAAAGTGACCAAGCCCCGCCCCGGTCATGCCGACCTGGCGGGGGCCATCAAGTACGGCCAGGACGATATCAGGAACGTATCGGAGAGGGCCTCCGCCCGCGAGACGGTTTCCCGCGTCATGGTGGGGGCCGTGGTCAGAAAAATGCTGGCCGAGTTCTCCATCAAAATTGCCAGTCACACCGTCCGCATTGGTAAGGTGAAGCTTGACAAAAGCGACTACGGCTTTAACGAGGTGGCTAAGGTATTCGATAGCGACCCCGGTATTCGCTGTATTGACCGGGCGACCTCAGCCAAGATGAAAAAGGCCATTGAGGAGGCCGCCGCCAGGAAAGACACGCTGGGCGGTGTCGTCGAGGTCATGGCCAGGGGTGTCCCCGTCGGTTTGGGCAGCGTCATGCACTACGACCGCCGCCTCGACGGCAGAATCGCCCAGGCCCTGATGAGCATTCCCTCAGCCAAGGCTGTGGAGATAGGCAACGCGGTTAGCGGGTCGACCCGGTTCGGCTCCCAGTTTCACGACCCCATTCGCCCCAACGACCGCCCCACCAACAATGCCGGGGGCATTGAGGGCGGCATGAGCAACGGCCAGGACATCATCTGCCGCGTCTACCACAAGCCCATCTCCACGCTGGGCGAGCCACTGGAGACGGTGGATATCGCCACGGGCAAGCCAGCCAGAGCGACAGTGGAGCGTTCCGACATCTGCGCCGTGCCCAGGGCAGGCGTCATCGCCGAGGCCATGCTGGCACTGGTGCTGGCCGAAGCCATGATGGAGAAGTTCGGCGGCGACAGCATCAAGGAAATGAAGCGCAACTATAGCGCCTACCTTAAGGAGAAGAGCCTATGAGCGACGAAAGAGGATACTTTGGAGACTACGGCGGCCAGTTCGTCCCCGAAACGCTGATGCCCGTCCTCGACGAGCTGACCGACGCCTATGAAAAGGCCAAGGACGATAAGGGATTCTGGAGTGAGTTCGAGGCACTCTCCCGCGACTATTCAGGGAGGCCGACGCCCCTCTATTTCGCCAAAGGCCTGACCGAGCACTGCGGCGGCGCCAAAATCCTGCTCAAAAGGGAAGACCTGGCCCACACGGGCGCCCACAAAATCAATAACGCTCTGGGTCAAGGGCTTCTCGCCAAGAAGATGGGCAAGCGGAGAATTATCGCCGAAACGGGCGCCGGGCAGCACGGCGTGGCCGTAGCCGCCGTCTGCGCCATGCTCGGCCTGGACTGCCTCGTCTACATGGGCGAGGAAGACGTCCAGCGCCAGTCCCTCAACGTCTTCCGCATGAGACTCATGGGTGCCAAGGTCTTGCCCGTGGCCAGCGGCAGCCGTACCCTCAAGGACGCCATCAATGAAGCCATCCGCGACTGGGTGACCAACCCCGATACCTACTATCTCTTGGGCTCGGTGGTCGGCCCCGCCCCCTACCCCACCATGGTGCGGGACTTCCAGTCCGTCATCGGTAAAGAGACCAAGGAGCAGATGCTGGCGGAGCACA
>CAYPBF010000026.1:0-13993 GCA_964408935.1 uncultured Dehalococcoidales bacterium
ATCGGTGGGAGGAGAACTAAAGAAAGGTCTTTTGGAGCTTTGAAATGGAAGAATTGCTCATCGCCCCTTGCGGTATGAACTGCGCGCTCTGCAGCGGCTATCTGGCCTCTAAGCACGACGTCAAGAGCCAGGGGGTGGGAATGCCCTACTGCGCCGGCTGCCGCCCGCGCGGCAAGAACTGCGCCTTTCTAAAGAAGCGGTGCGAGCTTTTGGGCCAGGGGCAGGTGAATTATTGCTACGAGTGCCCTGACTTCCCCTGCCGCAACCTGGAGCACATAGATAAGCGCTACCGGACCAACTACCGGATGAGCATGATTGAAAACCTGGAGTTTATCCGCGATAACGGGATGGAAAAATTTCTGGAAAGAGAGGCGGAAAAGTGGCGCTGCCCTAATTGCGGGGGCGTAATCTGCTGTCACAACGGCATCTGCTTTGAGTGCGGGTCGGAACTATTAAAAACCAAGAAGAAGCTATACCGGTGGGAGGAGGAGTAAGCCAAAGGGCTGTGTTATAATCACAGGGAGGTAAGGGAGGTATGACCATGAAAAGGATAGCTATACTGGTGTTAGCCGCCGTTTTGCTGATGGGATTTGCCGCCTGTGACCTTTTCGGTGGCTCGGATAAAGTGGAATGGGATGACGGAACACTGACCGTCAGCTCCGACGAGTTGGAGCCCGCAGAAACGGTCCCCGCCGGCGGGTTCTATAACACCTATTGGTTCGAGGAACGCCCGCTGATGCAGTCCTTCAAGTTCACCGTCAATGATAGCTGGCAGTTTACCATCACCGCCAGCGGTGAGGTGGACACCAATTTCGAGGTCTACACCTCGATTAAGCTGGAGGGCGGGCCGGCGAAGGGCTATGCCTACGACCAGCTCTTCACTATGGATGCCGAGACGGTGACTCGTACTAAAGAAAGGCCCCTGGCCGAGGGGCACGAGCCACCGGTGGACGTTGAGATTAAGGTATTCTTCGATGCGCCGATGGACTGGGAGATGGTTATAGAGGAGATTGGAGAATAGAGGATTAAAAGGAGATTTCTGTAAAGAAATTACTTCTAATATTTTTTTCAATTATTGCATTAACAGCAATACTTGTGATTGTTGGTTATTATTGCTTTCCAACCGAATATCCTGAGCCTCAAGTAGTCAACGAAAATGAAAAGTCTGTTCTATATGTGACACTCAATGGCCTTTCTTTACCCGATAGATTGCTACAAATAGAGGCAAATTATTCGATTGACCCTGATTTACCCATACCTGAGCAAGGCTGGGAATTACGTGCCTGGATAAGCGAACCAGTTGAAGAAACCACAGCCTCAAATGTTTCTCAAAGCAACTCCCAAGATGGCGCACAGGCAACTGTAACAATAACAGTTACTCCACTTTTTGGGACCCCAGTTCCTAAAATTGGAGAGCCTTCTGTTATTATTTCAGGTATTATGATTGGTGAACCTCGCAGATTCCCCTTTGACGTATATTCAGCAAGCATAGGCACACAAAATGACTGGACCGAAGAAATACGAGAAGAATTACCTTTTCGTTTCAATACGGAAAATCACCTAAAAGATTACGAACTGTATGCGATTAGAGGAGATTCAAATATTGAGAATATTAGATTGGATCGTAATCTAACAAGTCAGATAATCCCTTTTGCATCCCTATTTATACTGCTAATATACGCCTGCTGGGTGCTTGACCTTTCGTTTTATCGGAAAACAAGTAATGAAATCTCTCTTGTATCTAATGTGGCATTATTACTCAGCATTCTATCTTTAAGGGCTCTCGTCGTGCCCGATGGCATTCCTTTCGGATGTACTTTTGATTTTGCTTTAATCGTTCCAGCTGCGGTTATCTTGAGTAGCATCTTCAGCATAATTTGGGTACAAACTAAGAAACAACCTCGATGATATTTATTTACCGAGCATCGCCGAAGAAAAGATGGGCTGAAGAAGAATTACAAAAGCAACTTTTTAGGTAAGAGGAACCTAAAAAACCTCTACTTCGCCCACCTTCATCAGAACCAGGTGCCGCACCTTCATCTTCCCAGCAAGCTCGGCCGATATCGAGTCGAAAAGCTCGCCCTTGGTTAGAACCTCCGCCTTGCCCCAGACCCGACAGCTTTTACCGCTTTCGGGGTCGAAGACCAGTGTCGAAAGCTGGGGGTTATCCCTCAGGTTAGCCATCGTGCGCGGGGAATCGATATCGATGAAGACCAGAGTCTCGTCGTCAACGACGCGGAACGAGCCTTTGACCTGGACATGAGACTTGCCGTTCATGCTGGAGGTGGCGATGAGGGCGGGGCCAGCCTCAGCGATTATTTTTTTAACTTCCTCGGTTAGTGTTGCCTTTGCCATAATATGCCTCCTTGGGGCCTAATCGGGGCTATAGCTTACCCCGGTCTGGGGGGATTCCCAGACTTCCACAGCAGTGAGGGTGATTTTATTCCCAGACAGCCGGGATGTCAAATCATTAAAGATATTAGCCGCGATGTTCTCGGAGGAGGGGTTGAGCTTATCGAAGGGGGGAACATCGTTGAGGTTGGTGTGGTCGAAGCGGGCGATAGCCTCGGCCAGGTGGCGTTTCAGTTCGGTGAAGTCGTAGGCCAGCCCGATGTCGTCGAGGGCTTTGGCCTCTATCTTGGCCACCACCCGAAAACGGTGGCCGTGCAACGCCTCGCACTTGCCCTTATAGCCTCGCAAAGCGTGGGCGGCATCGAAGTGCTGTTCCACCGAGATGCGGTACACTATTCCCCCTCCCACTTAAAGACACCCTGCACCTCCTTGGCCGCCTTGAGCATCTCCTTGGCCGTCTGCCCGGTGACGGGGTGCTTCACGTTGGGGGCAATCTCCACCAGAGGCATGAGGACGAAGGCGCGCTTGGTCATGCGGGGGTGGGGAATGGTAAGCTCGGGTGTTTCCATGACCTCGTCGCCATAGAGCAGGATATCGATGTCGATGGTGCGCGGGGAACCAGAAGGGCCTCCCCACCGCCCCAGCTTGTTCTCGATGCCCTTACCCAAAGCCAAAAGCGCCATGGGGGGGAGATTGGTGAGGACCTCACAGACCAGATTGAGGAACCGGGGCTGCTCGACGTTGCCCACGGGCTCGGAATCGTATATCGAGGAAATCTTTTTTATCCTCAGCCTCTGGCTCAGAAACTCCAGGGCCCGGTCGAGGTTGGCCTGGCGATTCCCCAGATTGGAGCCCAGGCCGAGATAGGCGGTTGCCGCTTCAGTTGCCAATTTGCCTCCTTCGCACGATAGCGTCGCTCATGCGGCAGACCCGGACGATGGGCTCAACGTCGTGGACGCGCACCATGTCGGCACCGTGAGCGATACCGATGGCCACGGCGGCGGCGGTGCCCTGCAACCTTTCGTTGACGGGCAGGTCGAGCACCTTACCGATGAAGGACTTACCCGAGGGGCCGAGCAGGATGGGCCTGCCCAGCTCGGTAAGCTCGTCCAGGCGACGGACTATCTCCAGGTCGTGCTGCCAGCTCTTGCCGAAGCCGATACCGGGGTCGATGATTACGTTTTCCTCGGGCACGCCAGCCTCGGCGGCTATCTTCAGACTCCCTTTAAGGGAGTTTATTACCTCGGCGATGGGGTCGTCATAGTCAGCGGTATCGCGCCCAAGGTCAGCGTCATAACTACCTTTGTCGCGCTGGTTGCTCATCATGATGATGGGCACCTTCCATTCGGCGGCTAGCTCGGCCAGGTGCGGGTCGGTCTTCAGTCCCCACTGGTCGTTGAGCATCCTGGCGCCAGCTTCCAGTGCTTTCTGCGCTACTTCGGACTTGGTGGTGTCGATGCTCATGGGTACGGTCAGCTCGCTGGCCAGCCTTTCGATGACGGGGATGACGCGGCGCAGCTCTTCTTCTACCGTTACGGGCTGGGCGTTGGGACGGGTGGACTCGCCGCCGATGTCGATAATGTCAGCGCCCTCTTGGACCATTTGTCTGGCCCGCCTAACCGCCGCCTTGACATCGTCGGCCAGACCGTCACCGGAGAAGGAATCGGGGGTAACGTTTAAGATGCCCATGACGTAGGTGCGCTCGCCCCAGCGCAGCTCTAGTTCACCGCAAGTAGTGGCTAAAACGGACTGGCTTTCCATAACAAAAACCTTGTCTATATTTTAGCACTCTTTGGGCGGGGTGACTAGGGAGGGGTGGATTTTTAGCGTTGCCTTCGAGGGCTTCCCCACCCCACCTTTGTTACCGAACGTTGTTCAGACCCACCCTACCCACCCTTAGAGGGGATTCTCCCTCTAGAATTCCTTCCGGGTGACAGCCACTCCACCCCACCATTTGGGGGGTTTTAAAGGGGGGGCTTCGCCCCCCTTTTGAAAGACTTCTGTTGGGTGGGCAGGGTGGGAAGAAAGACCTGGGGTGGGGCGCATCCCTAAATAAGAGATATATAAGGGTCTAATCCCTTACAGGGTGGGTATTGGGTGGGACGACAAACGTACTCTCAACAAGGTGGGGTGGTGTGGAAAAAGCGGGGTTCTGTTCGATTTGGGTTGACATAGCTTCGCTCCCTATCTATACTCGCATCATGATTCCTAGTCTTAAAAACCCTCTGTTGAAGGTCGAACGGGCGAAAGAACACCTCGATATTTTGGATGTTGAATTGGCTAAGTTCCAAGATTCGAAACCATTTCGAGTTTCCTATAAGGAATACCCGCAAAAAAAGCTCTACATCATGAATTGTCAAATCCCGATTATCGACTCCCGCCTTGCCATTATTGCAAGCGATGCCGTATACAACCTTCGCTCCGCCCTTGACCATATCGCCTGGCAACTCGCACTGACTACGACAAAAAGTCCCCTCGTCCGCACCTGTTTTCCTATTATCGACAAAAATACCTCTGAAAAGATGGGGACATTTAAGAGCATTACACGAGATATCCCCATAGATGCTATCAATGAAATCAATTTTCTTCAACCATATCACAGAGGGACATCTTACAAAGATGACTTCCTTTGGAAGCTCGATAAGTTGTGCAATATTGATAAGCATAGGGTCATCCCTGCTCACGGGACTGCTATAGACTTTAAAATCCCCAAGAGTATCAAAGCCGAAGATTTGACGTTTGGGGAACTCGATAATGCATACGTAGTGAGTATGCCTATTTCCTATAAGGCACAGATGCAGTTCCAACCAAAGCCGATTCCCGATATAGTTCTCGGTAGCGAGGTTGATGGATTGGTTATCAGCATTAAGGAACTTCCCAAGATATACCAATATATTAGAGATTCCGTATTGCCAAGATTTACGGGCTTCTTCTCTAAGTGAATAAATGCCCAGATATTCTCTATTCATTTACCACTACCACCTTTCGCCACCACATCCAGCCAGTCTCTATACGGGAACTTAATCCCCGCCTTTTGTGCTGGTGTCTTACCGCCCAGCCCTTCGTGTCCTCTAAAGAAGTTGTAGTGGACTAGCCAGCCGTCTGTAATGAGCTTGGCGCTCTGACGGGTCTTGAGACCCCGCATTACCTTTGTCCGAGCCTTCAGCGAGCCGTGAAAACGCTCTATGATGTTCTTATTGCCGGTCAGCCCCTTTATGAGTATGTGCTTTGTTTCAGCGCCGAAGGCAAGCTCTATGCCGTCGAGATACGCCCAGAGCTTATCTGTAACAACTACCTTTGGGGTTTTGCCCGCCCTGTCTCTGGCTCTTTCTACCAGTATCTTGGCGTCTCTGGTAGCCCTGTTGATAGATATGTGGGTTGCTAGTAGAAACCTAGTCTTTTCGTCAATTATGTCCCAAAACCAGATGTTCCTTCCCTCAATCTTCAATACGGTTTCATCAGCTACCCAAGTGTCCCCGACAAGTGGCTTATAAACTCTAGCGGTTTTCACGGCTACTTGAGTAAACTTCTTGACCCAATCGTATATAGTTGAATTAGAGGGGTAGTTCCTGTAGGTTTGCTCGATATTGCGCCTTATGCCGTGTAGCGAAAGTCCTTCATAAAACATACTAAGAGCAGATGCCACCTGAATTATGGGAGTTTTCATTCTAGGTAAGGCGTCATTATGCACGAACTTCCGCTTACAGTCCTTGCACCACCAGCGCTGGACATTCTGGTAGTGCCCATAGCGGACTATGCGCTTTGACCCGCAGAACTTACAGCACTCTGGTATGTCTTTGACTACTTTAGCACCAGCCCTAACCCCGTCTATTACCATTTGTCTAAGTATCCTCCGTAGCTTTGTCTCGCCCATTGCCTATACCTCTCACCTGTTTTAGCAAGAGAATAAGCAATTTTCCGCAAACCATCAACTTTCACTGAACAGAACCAAAAGCGGCAAGCTATTGCCTATCTGAATTGTATTATGATATGATTATTGACGATTACACCCTAAATTCCTCACGACTGGGAGCCCTGATTAGATGAAAGATAAGCTGGCCAAATTGTCTGAACTAGAGAAGAAGTCCAGGGCGGGGGGCGGGGAAAAGCGCGTCAAGCAGCAGCACGACAAGGGTAAGCTGACGGCCAGGGAGAGGCTTGACCTTCTCCTCGACAAGGGCAGCTTTGAAGAGCTGGACCCCTTCGTCAGCCACCGCTCCACCGAGTTCGGGCTGGCCGACAAGCAATACCCAGGCGACTCCGTCGTCACCGGTTTCGGTAAGATTGACGGGCGCACGGTCTTCGTCTATGCCCAGGACTTCACCGTGCTCGGGGGGACCATCTCCGAGGTATCGGCGCAAAAGGTGTGCAAGGTAATGGACCTGGCCGTCGAGAACGGGGCACCCATCATCGCCATCTGGGACTCGGGGGGCGCCCGCATCCAGGAAGGGGTGAGGAGCCTCTACGGTGTGGGCGAGATACTGCTGCGCAACAGTCTTTATTCGGGGGTGGTGCCACAGATTTCGGTAGTGATGGGGCCCTCGGCGGGGGGCGCCGTCTATTCGCCGGCCATCACCGATTTCGTCTTCATGGTCAAGGGCACCAGCCAGATGTATATCACCGGGCCCGACGTGGTCAAAGCCGTCATCAGCATTGATATCACTCACGAGGAACTGGGTGGCGCCAAGACCCACGCCGAGAAGAGCGGTGTGGCCCACTTTATCTCCGAGAACGAGAAGGATTGCCTCAAGAGCGTGCGGCGATTATTGGGCTTCCTGCCCCAGAGCTATAAGGAGGCAGTGCCCAAGCTAAAGCCGACGGACGACCCGGAGAGGACGGACGAGAAGCTGCGCACCGTTATCCCCGACGAGCCCAACAAGGTCTACGACATGAAGCAGATTATTAACAGTATCGCCGACAACGGCGACTTTATGGAGGTGCACCAGAGCTTTGCCCCCAACCTGCTCACGGGCTTCGCCCGGCTCAATGGTCAGGTGGTGGGCATCGTCGCCCAGCAGCCGATTAGTATGGCCGGGATTATCGATATCAACGCCTCGGTCAAGGGGGCGCGCTTCGTGCGCTTCTGTGATGCCTTTAACATACCGCTGGTCAGCTTTGTTGATGTGCCGGGCTTTATGCCCGGACCCAAGGAGGAACAGGGGGGCATTATCCGCCACGGGGCCAAGTTTATCTTCGCCTACGCCGAGGCCACCGTGCCTAAGCTGACGGTGATTACGCGCAAGGCCTATGGCGGGGCCTACATCGTGATGAGCTCTAAGCACCTGCGGGGCGACATCAACTACGCCTGGCCCAGCGCCGAAATCGCGGTGATGGGGCCGGAGGGGGCAGTTAATATAATCTATAGAGAGGAAATCGCCAAGGCCAAGGACGGCGAAAAGACCCGGCATGAGCTGGTCGAGCAGTATAAGGAGAGCTTCGCCAACCCCTACCAGGCCGCCGCCCGCGGCTATATAGACAACGTCATCGACCCCAAGGTGACCCGCCCCAAGCTCATCAGGGCGCTGGAGTCGCTGAAGAACTCGGGCGAAACCGCCCGCCCCAAGAAGAAACACGGCAACATCCCGCTTTAGGAGAAGCGAACGAATAACCCCACCCCGGGGCCAGTAAGGGGCAAAAAGCCCAGAGAGGAGTGAAATGATGCCGACAGCTAAGAAGACTATAGCCAAGAACCCATTAAAGATAACCGACGTTACCCTGCGCGACGGACACCAGTCCTCGCTGGCGACGAGGATGGTCACCGAGGACATGGCCGGAATCGCCGCCGAGATGAACAAAACGGGCTACTATTCCATGGAGGTGTGGGGTGGGGCCACCTTTGACGTCCCTACCCGCTTCTTGAACGAGGACCCCTGGGATAGACCCAGAATATTGAAAAAACTAATGCCCGATACCCCCCTGCAGATGCTCTTGCGGGGGCAGAACCTGGTGGGCTACCGCAACTATGCCGACGACGTGGTCAACGCCTTCGTCCACCACGCCGCCGAGGTGGGCATTGACGTCTTCCGGGTCTTCGACGCCCTCAACGACGAGCGTAACTTCGAGGCCAGCCTCAAGGCCATCAAGGAGTGCGGTAAGCACGCCCAGCTATCGTTATCGTATTCGCTGACCGAGAAAAAGCTGGGCGGCCCGGTCTATAACATTGATTATTATGTCAACAAGGCCAGGATTCTGGAGAAGATGGGCGCCGATAGCCTCTGCATCAAGGACATGGCCGGGCTGATTGCGCCCGACGATGCCTTTAAGCTGATTTCGGCGCTGAAAAAGGCGATAAAGATACCCGTTCACCTGCACACCCACTACACCAGCGGCATGGCCTCCATGAGCTGTCTCAAGGCTATTGAGGCCGGGGTGGATATTATTGATACGGCGCTGGCCCCCTTCGCCCTGCGCTCCTCCCACCCCGCCGTCGAGCCCATCGTGGTCGCCCTCCAGGGTACGGACCGAGATACTGGGCTCGACCTAGCCCATTTACTAAAGCTGGGGCAGTATTTCGAATCCATCGCCCCCAAATACCGCGACTTTCTGGACACGACCAAGATGTCCGTCATCGACACCGCCGTGCTCATGCACCAGGTTCCCGGAGGCATGATAACCAACCTGGTGGCGCAGCTAAGAGAGGCGGGAGCGCTGGATAAGATAGAGGAGGTCTACGCCGAGCTGCCACGAGTGAGGAAGGAGCTAGGCTACCCGCCCTTGGTAACGCCCACCAGCCAGATTGTGGGCATCCAGGCGGTGCAGAACGTCCTCTTCGGGCGCTACAAGATGATTTCCGACCAGGTAAAGGACTACTGCTACGGCCTCTACGGAAGGCCCCCCGTCGCCATCGACCCCAAGGTACAAAAGCTGGCCCTCAAGGGCTACCCGCGGGGGGAGAAGCCTATCACCTGCCGCGCTGCCGATATGCTGGAGCCCGAGCTGGAGAAGGCCAAGGAAGACACCAAGGACATCGCCAAGGATATCGGGGACGTATTGATTTACGCCCTTTACCCGACCACGGGGATGCGCTTTTTGCGCTGGAAATACGGGCTGGAGGAGCCGCCCGCCGACCTCAAGATGAAGACCGTGGAGGAAATCAAGCGCGAGGACGAAATTATCGCCAAGGTAAGGTCGGGCGAGATTACCGAGGCCGCCCAAGCCGCCCCAACCCCAACCAGCGGCGGCGTCCAGAACTACCGACTTTATTTCGGTGACCAGGTCTTCAATATCGGGCTGGAAGCCACCGGTGCTGGGACACCACTGCCGACAGCGCCAAGGCCGACGCCAGCGGCACCACCGCCGACAGCGGCCAAAGCCGCTGCCCCACCCACCCCAACCCCCGAGGCTAAGAAGGCCGAGCCCAAAGCGGCGCCGCCCAAGGCGGGCGAGACGGCCATCAGCGCCCCCATGCCCGGCATTATCATCCGCTACGAGGTAAAGGTGGGCGACACCGTAAAGGCCAACGACGTGGTGCTCATCCTGGAGGCGATGAAGATGGCCAACGCCATCACCGCGCCGGTGGCGGGTAAAATCAAAGCGATTAACTTCGCCGACGGCGATAAGGTCGCCAGAGACGAGGTTTTGGCCATAATCGGCTAGAGATAGAATTTACGTGGGCAAAACATTAGCTGAAAAAATTCTGACGAAAAAGTCGGCGGGCGACGCCTGCGCCGGAGATATCGTCATATCCCAGGTGGACCTGGCCTTTGTGCAGGACACCACCGGGCCGCTGACGGTGAGGCAATTCCAGTCGGGCAAGTTCAAGCAATTGGCCAACCCCCAAAGGACGGCGCTCTTTTTCGACCACGCCGCCCCCAGTCCCAACCGCCAACTCTCCAACGACCACCAGCTTTTGCGGCAGTTCGCCGATAGTATGGGCTGCCTCAAGTACGACGTCGGTAGCGGCGTCTGCCACCAGGTTGTGGCCGAGGCCCTGGCCCGGCCGGGTGACGTCGTTATTGGCGCCGATTCCCACACCGTGACCGCCGGTGCCTTAGGCGCCTTCGCCACCGGCATGGGCTCGACGGACGTGGCCATCGTCTTCGCCCTGGGCAAGACCTGGCTCAGGGTGCCCGAGAGCTTTAAGATAGACATCAGCGGCCGGTTCGGTAAGGGCGTCGGGGCTAAAGATTTAGTCCTATACCTTATCGGTATGGTCGGCGCCGACGGGGCTACCTACAAGGCGCTGGAGTTCGGCGGCGACGGTTTGGCCAATATGACCATGTCCGACCGCTTTACCGTAGCTAACATGGCGGTGGAGGCGGGGGCCAAGGTGGGGCTTTTCCCCACGGATAAGATTACCCAGGACTACCTCAAGGCGCAGGGGCGCCCCAATGATTTCCAGCCCCTTTCGGCGGATAAAGACGCCAGCTATGAAAAGACGATTGGCGTAGATTTAGGTGTCGTGCAGCCGATGGTGGCCAAGCCCCACCAGGTGGATAATGTAGTCAAAGCCAGCGAACTTAAAGGGACCAAGATTCAGCAGGTCTTTATCGGCACCTGCACCAACGGGCGACTGGAGGACTTAGCCATTGCCGCCGGTATACTAAAGGGCAAGAAACGCCACCCCGACACCCGCCTTATCGTGGCGCCAGCCTCGCCTAAAGTACTTTTGGAGGCTATCGCCGCCGGTTATATAAAGACGCTGCTGGAGGCGGGGGCGGTGATTTTACCTCCCGGCTGCGGCGCCTGCCTGGGACTGCACCAGGGGGTGCTGGCCGAGGGGGAATCCTGCCTCTCCACCGCCAACAGAAACTTCAAGGGGCGGATGGGCAACCCCGAGGCATTCATCTACCTGGCCAGCCCGGCCACGGCGGCGGCGAGCGCTATTACGGGCGAGATTAGCGACCCCAGAGAGGTGCTCTAGTGTTAAAAGGGAAGGCCTTTAAGTTTGGCGACGGCATCTCCACCGACCACATTACCCCGGGGCGGTTGGCCCACCTCAGGAGCAACCTGCCCGAACTGGCCAAGCACGTCCTCGAGGACGCCGACCCCACCTTCGCCTCGCGGGTGAAGAAGGGAGACTTCGTCGTCGCCGGCAGCAACTTCGGACTCGGTTCCAGCCGCGAGCACGCCCCGCTGGTTATCAAAATGGCTGGGGTCAGCGCCATACTGGCCAAGTCGGTAGCGCGCATATTCTTTAGAAACGCTATCAATCTGGGGCTGCCCGTGCTAATATGTGATACCGACGCCATTAGCGACGGGGATGAGCTTGAGGTCGACCTGGCCAAAGGCACGATTAAGGATATAACCAACGCCCAGCAGCTGACCTTCGGCAAGCTGCCCGAGGCCATGTTGAAGATATTGGACGAAGGCGGGCTCCTCCCCTATATCCAGAAGCACGGCGACTTTAAGCTATAATAGAGGTGGGGAATTGAGAGGGGGACTTAAAAGGCGTAACTTTTGAGTCCCACCCGACCCACCCTAAGGAGTTCTACTCCTTAACTTAGGTACCCCACCCTACCCTATAAGGGGGGTTTACTAAGGGGGGCGTAGCCCCCCTTTGAAAGACGTTTCTGGGCAGGACGGGTGGGAAGATAAACCCTGGGGCGGGGAAATAGAGCTTTAAGGAACAGACATGATTCATAACGTCACCCTTATCCCTGGCGACGGCATCGGGCCCGAGGTAAGCCTGGCGACGAGGCGAGTCCTCGAAGCCAGCGGCGCCCGCTTTAAGTGGGAGCTGGCCTACGCTGGTGCCGAAGCGCTGGATGAGTTCGGCTCGGTACTGCCCGAAGCCACGCTGGCCTCTATCAGGAAGAACCACGTCGCCATTAAGGGGCCGGTGACCACGCCAGTAGGCACGGGCTTCCGCAGCGTCAACGTCGCCCTGCGCAAGAAGCTCGACCTCTACGCCTGCCTGCGCCCCTGCAAGATATATCCGGGGGCACCGACGGTATTTAAGGATGTCGATATCGTCGTCGTCAGGGAGAACACCGAGGGCCTCTACTCGGGCATCGAGTTCGAGGAGAGCAAGCCCGAGACGGAGCGATTGCGGCATCTGGTGGCCGAGGCCACCGACAGCGAGGTCAGGGAGGGTTCGGGCATCAGCCTGAAGGTCATCTCGGAGATAGCCAGCCGCCGCATCGTCAGGTTTGCCTTCGAATACGCCCGCACCCACCAGAGAAAGAAGGTCACCGCCGTCCACAAGGCCAACATCATGAAGTTCTCCGATGGGCTTTTCTTAGCCGCCGCCCGCAAGGTGGCCGAGGAATACCCCTTCATCGAGTTCGAGGATAGAATCGTGGATAACACCTGCATGCAGCTAGTGAAAAGGCCGCAGCAGTTCGACGTGCTGGTGCTGCCCAACCTCTACGGCGACCTTATCTCCGACCTCTGCGCGGGGCTGGTGGGGGGACTGGGCCTAGCCCCTGGGGCTAACCTAGGCGACGACATGGCCATCTTCGAAGCCACCCACGGCAGCGCCCCCAAGTACAAGGGCCTGAACAAGGTCAACCCGATGTCGATGATGCTTTCGGGGGTGATGATGCTGAAATATTTGGAGGAGAATAAGGCCGCCGACAGGCTGGAGAGCGCCATCGCTGCCGTCATCGCTGAGGGCAAGGACGTCACCTATGATATGAAACCCAACGGCGCCGAGGCCGTGGGCACCTCCCAGGTCGCCGACGCCGTAATCAGAAAGATTAAGGGGCACTAAAATAGCCAAGATTACCATTATCGGGGCGGGGAATGTGGGCTCATCCACGGCCCAGCGCATCGCCGAGAGGGGCTACGCCGAGGTCGTCCTGCTCGATATCGTCGAGGGGCTGGCCGAGGGCAAGGCCTTGGACATCCTGCAGTCGGCGCCCGTCCTCCAAACCGATATAAAGATATCGGGCACCAATGATTACAAGGACACCGCCGGTTCCGAGCTGGTCATCGTCACTGCGGGGCTCTTCCGCAAGCCGGGCATGACCCGCGACCAGCTTCAGGTCGCTAACACCGAAATCGTCAGCGGCATCGTCAAGAAAATCGTCAAGCATACGCCACAGTGCGTTATCCTCATGGTCACTAACCCCTTGGATGTCATGACCTATCTCGCCTACAAAATCAGCGGCTTTCCCCGGAACCGCGTCGTCGGCATGTCGGGGCTGCTCGATTCCGGCCGCCTGGGCGCCTTCGTCGCCGCCGAGCTTAAGGTCTCGGCCAAGGACGTCTCCCCTTGGGTGCTGGGGGCGCACCGGATGGACATGGTCATTATCCCCCGCCTGACTACGGTCAAGGGCAAGCCCCTCACCGAGCTTTTGTCCAAGGAGACTATTGATAAGCTGGTGGAACGCGCCGTGCACGGCGGTAGGGAAATCGTCGACCTGCTTAAAACCGGCAGCGCCTTCTACGCCCCTTCGGCGGGCATCGCCCGCATGGCCGAGGCCATAATCAAGGACACAAAAGAAGTACTCCCCTGCGCCGCTGTCCTCGACGGCGAGTACGGCATCAAGGGCAGCGTCATCGGCGCGCCCCTAAGGCTGGGCAAGAACGGCATCGAGGAGATAATCGAGCTGAACTTAAGCGCCGAGGAAAAAAAGCAATTGTACGACTCCGCCGCGGGCATAAAGGTGTTGATTGATAAGCTGGGGTTGGGGTAGAGTAGAGGAGTACGAAATCCCCATTTACAAAAGGGGGAAATTCCTCATAATAACAGGGG
>CAYPBF010000027.1:0-13741 GCA_964408935.1 uncultured Dehalococcoidales bacterium
GTGCGGGGGGCGTGCAGGGAGAGTTTACCCAGCTTGGTGGTGCCGTCGACCAGCTTGGCCACCTCAGCGCCGAACCTGGCCTCAATCTCGGAGATGGGTATGTCGCAGTTTTCGGGGACGTCGTGGAGCAGCGCTGCCGCCAGCGTGGAGGCGTCGAACTGCTGCTCGGCCAGGATGAACGCCACCTGCAGCGGGTGCTCGATATAGGCGTCGCCCGACTTGCGCACCTGCCCTTTGTGCGCCTCGGCGGCGAAGGCGTAGGCATCCTCCACCAACGGCAATTTCTCTGGCGGCAGGTATTTTTTCGCCTTCTCGATAAGTTCATCCAGACTCATGGTTAAAGTATAGCGCAAGGGGGCGAGGCGTGCAAAAAAGGGGTGGATTCCCATCCACCCCACCTTATTTAGCGCACGTGTTATTTTCCCACCCAATACCCACCCTATAGAGGTTAGACCTCTATAGACTCCTTATTCCGGGGGATTGAAAGGGGGCTTTGCCCCCTTTCTACCTTAAAGGGCGGCGGGTGGGAATAGATATAAATCGGGGTGGGGAGAAAAACCTCCCTTTACAACCTAAAGTTAATACTGTATTCTAGCTTTGAGAAAATGATTTATCAGGCACCGCGCGGGACCTCGGATATCCTGCCTGAAGAACAGGCCTACTGGCGCTTTATCGAGCAAAAGGTAGCCATAAGCGCCCAGCTCTACGGCTACGAGCGCATCGACACCCCCGCCTTTGAGGACACCAAGCTCTTTGCCCGCAGCGTGGGCGAGGACACCGACATCGTCAGCAAGGAGATGTACACCTTCGAAGACCGCGGCAGCAGTTCGCTGACCTTGAGGCCCGAGGGCACAGCCTCGGTGGGCCGCGCCTACATAGAGCACGGCCTGCACAACCAGCCCCAGCCGGTGAAATTGTATTACATCGCCTCCATTTTTAGATACGAGAGGCCCCAGGCGGGACGCTTCCGCCAGCACTACCAGTTCGGCTACGAGGCCATCGGTGATGGCGACCCCGCCCTCGACGGCGAGGTTATTGATATGGCCTGGCGCTTTTTTGCCGACATGAATTTGAGCAAGCTGACGCTGGAGCTGAACAGCATCGGCTGCAAACAGTGCCGCCCAGACTATGTGGAGAAGCTAAAGAGCTACTACGTGGACCACGCCCTGGAGCTTTGCCCCGAATGCCAGACCCGACTGAAGCGAAACCCGCTACGGCTTTTGGATTGCAAGCAGCCTTCCTGCCAGAAGGTGGCCGACGCCGCGCCCAGGAGCGTTGACTATCTCTGTGACGAGTGCGCCGAGCACTTCAAGCAATTGAAACGATACCTGGAGTTGCTTAAACTGCCCTATAACCTCAATCACCGCCTGGTGCGGGGACTGGACTACTATACGCGTACCGTCTTCGAGATTCAGCCCGAAGCGGCGGGCTCCCAGAGCACGCTGGCCGGCGGGGGGCGCTACGACGACCTCATCGAGGAGTTGGGGGGCAAGCCCACTCCCGCTATCGGCTTCGCCGCCGGCATGGAACGGTTGATATTGAACCTCAAGGAGCAGGGCGTAGAGATACCGCCATTACCCAAGCCCCAGGTCTTTATCGCTTCCCTGGGCGACGAAGCCAAGGTCACCGCGACAAGGCTAGCGTCGAGCTTAAGAGGGGCGGGGGTGGGGGTAATCCTAGCTATGGGGGATAAGAGCCTCAAGGCACAGCTCAGGCAGGCCAACAGCCTGGGCGTGCGCTATGCCGTCATTATCGGGGAGGAGGAGGTCAAAGCGGGGACGGTAACGCTGCGCGACATGGCCAGCGCCGAGCAGAAGAGCGTGGCGGCTGGGGAGCTGGCCAAGCTGCTCAAATAGCCTTTTTAGCTTCACTTCACGACTGAATTATGCTATAATATATACGTATGGCTGCCTTGCAATCATCAGTAATAGCCTCTAGTTGGGTGGCCTCTTCTCCTTTAAGCCATCCGGCTCTACAGCCTTCTCGTCAACGATAACGGAGTAAAAACGTCTATGCCCAAGGATAAATCACTAAAAGCCAAGCCGAAAGCCAAGACCAAGGCTAAGGCTGCTGAGGCCAAGACCAAGGCTAAACCGAAAGCGACTAAGGCCGAAGCCAAGCCCAAAAAGAACGAATACAAAGCGAAGGACATCCAGGTACTGGAGGGGCGGGAGGCGGTGCGCCGCCGCCCTGGCATGTACATCGGCAGCACCGACCAGCGCGGCTTGCACCACCTGGTCTACGAAATCACCTACAACAGCATCGACGAAGCCATGGCCGGCTTTTGCAGCAATATCTGGGTCACCCTCTGTAAGGACGACACCATAAAGGTGGAGGATAACGGGCGGGGCATCCCCATCGACATTCACCCCTCGACCAAGCTCACCGCCCTAGAGACGGTAATGACCGTCCTCCACGCGGGGGCCAAGTTCGGCGGGCACACCTACGTCGTTTCGGGCGGTCTGCACGGGGTGGGGGCCTCGGTGGTCAATGCCCTTTCCTCCTGGCTTACCGCCAGCGTCCGCCGCGACGGCAAGGTCCACCAGCAGGAATACAAGCAGGGCATACCTACTGGCAAGGTGGAGGTGGTGGGCAAAGCCCCAGATACCGGCACCATCATCACCTTCCTGCCCGATAAGGCCATCTTCGGCGAGGCCAAGTGCGACTTTAATACCGTCAGCGAGCACCTGCGCGAGCTGGCCTACTTAAATAAAGGTCTGGAGATATGCATCAGCGACGAGCGGCGGGACGAGGAGAGGACTTTTTACTTCGAGGGGGGCATCACCGGTTTCGTGCGCCACCTCAACCGCAACCGGGTGGTGCGCCACCGCCAGCCCATCTATATCTCCAGCACCGTCAACGGCACCATCGTCGAGGCCGCCCTGCAGTATAACGACGGCTTTTCCGAGAACTCTTTCAGCTTCGCCAACTGCGTCAACACCATCGACGGCGGGACGCATCTTACCGGTTTCCGCTCGGCTTTGACGCGGGTCCTGAACGACTATGCCCGCAAGAACAAAATGCTCAAAGAGGACGAAAACAACCTAATCGGGGAGGACGTCAGGGAGGGGCTGACCGCCATTATCAGCGTCAAGCTGGCCGAGCCCCAGTTCGAGGGGCAGACCAAGGGCAAACTGGGCAACCCCGACGTCAAGAGCCACGTGGAGAGCGCCGTGGGCGAGGGCTTGACCCTGCACCTTGAAGAACACCCCGACGACGCCAAGAGAATCATCGAGAAGTGCCTGCTCGCCGCCAAGGGCCGGGAAGCCGCCCGCAAGGCGAGAGACCTAATCGTTAAGCGGGGCAGCCTGGAAACGGCCACCCTGCCCGGTAAGCTGGCCGACTGCTCGGAGAGGGAGCCCGCCCACTGCGAGCTCTATATCGTGGAGGGGCCCTCGGCGGGGGGCTCGGCCAAAGAGGGTCGCAACCGCCGCTTTCAGGCCATCCTGCCCTTAAGGGGCAAAATTTTAAACGTGGAGAAGGCACCAGCCGAAAAGATGCTCTCCCACGAAGAAATCAGGGCCATCATCACCGCGCTGGGGGCGGGCATCGACGACGAGTTCGACCCCGCCAAGCTGCGCTACCACCGCGTCATCCTGATGACGGACGCCGACGTCGACGGCTCTCACATCCGCACCCTGCTGCTCACCTTCTTCTTCCGCCACATGGCCGAGCTCATCAACAACGGGTATCTCTACATCGCCCAGCCACCCCTCTACCGCATCAAGGCGGGCAAGCAGCACCAGTGGGTCTACTCCGACCCGGAGAAGGAGGGGGTGCTCGCCCAGCTCAAGGACAAGAGGGTGGAGGTGCAGCGCTACAAGGGCCTGGGCGAGATGACCGCTGAGCAGCTCTGGGACACCACCATGAACCCCGAGACCCGCACCCTGCTACAGGTAGAGGTGGAGGACGCCGCCAAGGCCGACCGCATCTTCCACGTCTTGATGGGGGACGAGGTACCGCCCAGGAAAGCCTTTATCCAGGCGCACGCCAAGAGCGTCAAGAACCTGGATATCTAGGGCTTCTTATAAAGCCCATGCTCTTTGATATATCTCTCCACCGCTTTGGGCACAAAGTCGCTGATTGATTTACCTTCCGCCGTCCTTTGCCTTATCTGCGAGGCGTTGACGTCTATCCTCGGCTTGTCGAAGAGGATGACCCTTTGCGTAATACCCGGCAGCTCCTTTTCCAGGGCGGGGAGGGCGGGGAGGGGGAAATCGACGCGGGGGACGGCCGCCAGGCGGCAGAGTTCAATCAGTTTCTGAGGTTCGTGCCACTGGGGGAGCTGCATCAGGTTATCCCAGCCCAGGATAAAGAAGAGCTCGTCGCCCTCGCTTAGCTGGGACTGAAGCTGGGCCACCGTATCAACGGAATAGGTGGGGCCCTCGCGCTCTATCTCCATAGTGGAGAGTTCGAAGCGGGGGTTATCAGCAATAGCCAGACGCACCATCTCCAGCCTGTGCTGTATCGGCGAGATGGCGTTGGCGTTATTGAGCTTGAGCCAGGGCTGGCCGGCGGGCATAAAGAGGATACGGGGTAGGTCGAGCCTAGCCACGACTTCTTCGGCAACCCTGATGTGCCCGATATGGATGGGGTCAAAGGTGCCCCCCAGTACCCCGATATTCATTGTCCAGTCCCTTTCTATAACGACTAACGCTTGGGTCTAGGTCGAAAGACCTTTTTTCTCTTGGCTGGCTCGGGCCTGGGTGCCGACTCCAGTATCTTGGCCGCCGCTGCCAGCAGCTCGGGTATACCTTCGCCGCTGGCCGCCGAGACGAAGAAGACATCGGTGCCGATGGCCCTGAAGCTCTCCTCAAGCTCCTCCCGCCGCGCCTCGACTACGGGCACATCTATCTTATTGACCGCCACCAGCTGCGGTTTCTTAGCCAGCGCTGAGTCGAAGAGGCCGAGCTCGGTGTTCACCTGGGCCATGTCCTCAGCGGGCGAGCCCGAGCCGCCGTCGAGCAGGTGGATGAGCACCCGCGTGCGCACGATGTGGCGCAGGAAATCGTGCCCCAGCCCCTTGCCCAGGTGGGCGCCCTCGATTAAGCCCGGAATCTCGGCCAGGACAAAGCTCTGCCGTCCCACCTCTACCATCCCCAGCACCGGTTCCAGCGTGGTGAAGGGGTAGCTGGCGATGCGGGGCTTAGCCGCCGAGACCGCCGCCAGCAGCGTCGACTTGCCCACATTAGGATAACCAATAACGCCGACATCGGCAATGAGCTTCAGCTCCAGAATCAAAGATCCCTCCTCACCCTCCGTCCCTGCTTCGGCGGTCTGGGGCGCCTGGTTGGTCGAGGTGGCGAAGCGGGCGTTGCCCCGCCCCCCCTTGCCCCCCTTGGCGACAACGACCGACTGACCGGGCTGGTCCAGGTCGACGATAAGGCTATCGCCCACTTGAGACTTATGGCTGACCACGGTACCCAAGGGCACGGTCAGCGTCAGGTTTGCCCCCTTCTTACCGTGGCGGTCCTTGCCCCGACCCCGCTGACCGCTGGCCGCCTTATAATATCGCCTTCTCTGAAAGGCCTTCAGGCTGGGCGCGGAACGGTCAGCAACGATGATAACATCGCCACCGTCACCGCCATCGCCACCGTCGGGGCCACCGTAGGGGACAAACTTCTCGTGACGGAAGCTGACAACGCCATCACCGCCGTCACCCGCCTTAACCGTTATCTCGGCTCGGTCGAACATCTTAACCTCAAAAGAACCTTATCAACACCTCAACAGACTTATTAAGACTATGATTATTTAAAAAAAGGGATATAGGTTTAATAACACTAATTATAATACCACTTAAAGCTGGTGACCAGCTTTGAGGCTCAGGTCGGGTGCAAAAGGGGTAAAATCACGGCTGGGTGGTGGTGGCAGTTTCCACAAGAAAGGTCGACTTGTCCACGGAAGCATTCTCTCTAGCCAGAGACGTTGTTTATCATTGGTGAGGAGGTGGTGGGGAGGCGGTTATTTCTTGGGGGAAAGGTCGTGGCGGATGTCACTGACCTTACGCCTCAGGTAAGGGTCGTTATCTACAGCGGCGGCTATCTTCTGCACAGCGTGGGTTACCGTGGAGTGGTCGCGCTGGCCGAACTCTAAGCCTATCTGGGCCAGCGAGCAGGCACTGCCCTCTTTAAGCAGGTACATGGCCAGCTGACGGGCCAGGGCGGTGTTGCGGTCGCGCTTGCGCCCCTTGAGGTCTGCGGGGTCGAGCTGGAAGTTGTGGGCCACGGCCTTGATGACGGCCTCGGGGGTGAGGGCTGCCCCTTGAGGCCCCTTGACGGCGATGTCCTCCAGCGCCCGGGCCGCCAGCTCGGGGGTGAGCAGGGCCCGGAAGAGCTTGGCGTAGGCGATGGCGCGGTGCAGCGAGCCTTCCAGTTCGCGGATGTTCTGCTGGATGCGCTGGGCGATGAACTCAAGCACCTCGATGGGCACCTCGGTCTTTTCCTGCTCGGCCTTGGCCTGCAGGATGGCCAGGCGGGTGTCGAAGTCGGGGGGCTGTATGTCGGCCACCAGCCCCCACTCGAAGCGTGAGCAGAGGCGGGCGCCCAGGCGGGGCATGGCCTTGGGTGGGCAATCGCTGGTCATTACTATCTGGCGGTTGGCGTTGTGCAGCTCGTTGAAGGTGTGGAAAAAGCTCTCCTCGGTCTGCTCCTTGCCGCTGATGAACTGGATGTCGTCTATCAACAAGATATCAACGCTGCGGAACTTGCTGCGGAACTCCTCGGTGCTCTTCTCCCTGACGGCGCTGACGAACTCGTTGGTGAACTGTTCGGCGCTGACGTAGAGGGCGCGGAACTTGTTGGCGCGGGCGGCGTGGTAGACGGCGTGCAGCAGGTGGGTCTTGCCCAGCCCCACCCCGCCGTAAAGGAAGAGGGGGTTATAGCCGCGACCGGGGTTTTCGGCGGCGCCTAAGGCGGCGGCGTAGGCCAGGCGGTTGCTGTTGCTGACGACGAAGGAATCGAAGGTATAGCGGGCCTGGCCTTTGGGGCGGGCGGTGGGGGCGGCGGCTGTGGTCTCCCGCGCCGAGGCTACGCGAAAGCTCAGCTTGATATCGGGGTGGGTAAGCCCGATGAGGGTCTTTTCGATGAGGGAACGCTGGTTCTGGTTGAGGTATTCGGCGACGAAGGCGTTGGGTACGCCGACGACGAACTGGTCGTCTTCGTAGCTTAAACCGGTGGTCTTTTCCAGCCAGGTGCGGTAATATGAGCGTGTCACCTGGACCTGCAGCTCACCCAAAGCGGCTTTCCAGATTTCCTGAGCTGAACTGGCTCCCATAGGGTTCCTTCTCTCGTTAAGGTTAGTCGCTTCAGGTTTGTCTTAAAGAAGCCTGCAGTTCGGGCAGGCCGATTGTAGTCCAATAGAAGGTGAGGGAGAAGGTCGGGGGTGCGTTATATAGAATAACGGGTGGGGGCAGGCGGTGGCAAACTTTTTAGGGGTGGTTGGGGGGAAATTGGGGGGCTTAGTTTCCCTTAAAAGGTCTGTCAGGCTTGTTTTTTCGCTTGATATTGGCGAAATAGCCATAAATCGGGAACTTGTTGTGGAAAATAATTAGTGTTAAAATTTTAGCCCGTGGAGGCCTGAAGTTGAGAGTTGTTTTTATGGGCAGTCCCCGCTTCGCCGTCCCCTCCCTGGAATACCTGGTGTCCGCTGGTTACGAAGTGGCCGCGGTCTATACCCAGCCCGACCGGGCGGGGGGAAGAGGACGTGGCCTGGCGGTATCCCCGGTAAAGCCGGCAGCGGAAGCGTTGGGACTGACGGTGGTGCAGCCCGAGAGTCTGAAGGACGCGGCGGCGGTCAAGGAACTGGCTGGCTTTAAAGCCGACGTTATCGTGGTGGCCGCCTTCGGCCAGCTTTTGCCTAAAGCCGTCCTGGAACTGCCGCGGCTGGGCTGTGTTAACGTCCACCCCTCCCTCCTGCCCAACTACCGCGGGGCGTCACCGGTGGCGGCAGCCATTCTGGCCGGCGACGAGTTCACTGGCGTCAGCATCATGCTCCTCGACGAGGGCATGGACAGCGGGCCCATACTGGCGCGGGCGCAGGTGTCCGTGGCTGACAGCGACACCACCGCCTCGCTGAGCGATAAACTATCCCTGGTCGGGGCGGGGCTTTTGGGGGAGGTGTTGGTGGGGTGGTCGAGGGGGGAGCTTAAGCCCCAGCCCCAGGACGACGCTAAAGCGACCTTCTGCCAGCCCATAACTAAAGACGAGGGCGAAATCGACTGGCACTTGCCGGCCGTAGAGCTCTGGCGCCAGGTGCGCGCCTTTTACCCCTGGCCAGGCAGCTACACGAAATGGCGGGGCAAGACGCTGAAAGTTGTCGAAGCTATGCCTTTGTCTCCGAAGACGCCCGCTAAAGCGGGGGAGGTGGTCGCCTTGGACTCGGGAGGCTTTGGTGTTGGCGCTGGCGAGGGAATACTAAACATCCTAAAGGTGCAACTGGAGGGTAAACAGGCGCTGGCCGCGGCCGATTTCTTGAGGGGCCAGCGTGGCTTTATCGGGGCGGTGCTGCCCTCGAGCTAGTAAGGAGGAGACCTTGTCCCAACCTGAGGATTTAAGCCGCTTCGACGCCCTGGTCGAGATTATCGCCACCTTGCGGGCGCCCGACGGCTGTCCCTGGGACCGCAAGCAGACCCACGCCTCGCTGCGCAAAAATTTGCTCTCGGAGTGTTACGAGGTCTTGGAGGCGCTGGACGAGGGCGATGCCGACAAGCTGCGCGACGAGTTGGGCGACCTGCTCATGCAGATCGTTCTCCACGCCCAGATTGCCCGTGAGGCGGGCGAGTTCGAGCTGGGCGAGGTCATCGAGAACATCAATAAGAAGCTCATCCACCGCCATCCCCACGTCTTCGGCTCCAAAGACGTTAAGGATGCCGAAGAGGTGATGCATAACTGGGAGGAGCTAAAAGAGGCGGAACGGGAACCCGGGGTTTCAATAATGCAGAGCGTTCCCGGGGAGATGCCCGCCCTCGGTTACAGCCAGGAGGTGCAGCGCCGCGCCGCCCACGTCGGCTTTGACTGGGAGGATACAAGGGGCGTTATCGAGAAGCTGGTCGAGGAGGTGAGTGAATTCCAGCGGGCGGAGACCGAAGAGGAAAAGGCTGCCGAGTTCGGTGACCTGTTATTTACGCTGGCCAACATCGCGCTCAAACTGGGCATTGACGCTGAGTCGGCACTCCGGGAGGCCAACCGGCGCTTCTACCAACGCTTCAGCGCTATGGAGGCGCTTTGCCGGAAGCGGGGGCTGAAGTTCAGCGAGCTTTCCTTCGACGAGCAGAACAAGCTCTGGGAGGAGGCTAAGAAGCAGGCAAAATAGCCTGTCTTGGCCTCCGACTACGCTAATCCTCTAAAAGGGTAATACCTTCCGGTCCCAGGTATTGTTTATCAGAATCGCCGCCGAGTCGTACCAGGCGATGAGGGCCACGGCAATCCCCAGGTAACCCCCCGCTAGTTTTAAACCATTCACGTACTCACCGCCGGCCAGCAGGAAAAAGGTTATGGTCAAGGCGATGAAGAGGACGAGCAGACCGCGCGGGGCCTTGATGGAGGCGAAGGTGGCGTAGAAGGTGAAGAAGCCCCAGGCCGCCAGGAAAACGGCTAATCCCGCCGGCGGTACCGCCGAGACTACGCCGACTGCCTCCAGGACTATCATCAAGGCCAGACCCAGCCAGAAGGCGCCGAAAGAGGTGAAACAGGTGGCGCCGAAGATATTGCCGACCTTGAACTCCCACATCCCCGCCAGCACCTGGGCCAGCCCCCCGTAGAAGAAGGCCATGGGCAAAACCATGCCGATGGATTCGGGGGCGATGAACTCGGCGTTCACCATGCTCAAGAGAAAGGTGGTCAGGGCGAACGCCCCCAGTCCCAGAGCACCCGGGTTAGCCGTTTTTTCCATCTAGAAACCCTCCTTAAGCTATCTATTTGTGCTATAATGGGCATCAATCAGCGGCAAGAATAGCCGCAAAAAAATCGGGGCGAGAGGATTTGAACCTCCGACCTCAGCGTCCCGAACGCTGCGCGCTAACCAGACTGCGCTACGCCCCGTCCGCCATATTATAGGGGGATTTGGCTTCTATTGCAAAACGGGAGAGAGATGAAATACTCCGTAGTTATCATAGACGGCGCCGCGGGCTTGCCCCTACCCGAAAGGGACAATAAGACCTGCCTGGAGCTGGCTAACATTCCCAACCTCGACGCCCTGGCGGGAGAAGGGGTGGTGGGGCTGGCGCGCACCGTGCCCGCGGGTATGGAGCCTTCCAGTGCCTGTGCCTGTATGTCGGTGCTGGGCTACGACCCCAAGGTCTACTACCGGGGGCGGAGCGCCATCGAGGCCAGGGCCATGGACATACCCATCGGTGAGAGGGAGGTCGTCTTTCGCTGCAATTTAGTGGGGGTCGCCGACGGCAAAATGAAGAGCTACAGCGCCGGCTATATAGGCAGCGAGGAATCGAAAGAGCTTATTTCGGCGTTGAACGATAGCTTAGGCAACGACAGCGTCCGTTTCTACCCGGGCGTAAGCTACCGAAACATCTTAAAGCTTAAGGGTCACGAAGACGCTCTATCGGCCCAATGCACCCCACCCCACGACATCCCCGATAGACCCGTGGCCGACTACCTGCCCAAAGGTAAGGGCAGCGAGATTCTAAGAGATTTAATGCAGCGCTCCGAAGGAGTGCTCGAGAGTCACCCGATAAACGTTGGCCGCGCCGCTCGCGGTGACATCCCTGCTATCACCATCTGGCTCTTCTGGGGCAGCGGACAGCTGCCGGAGATGCCTTCGTTTGAGGAGAGCTACGGCCTTAGGGCCGCGCTGACCTCGGGCGTCGACCTGCTCAAGGGGCTGGGCAAGATGGTGAGGATGAAAATACTGGAGATTCCCGGGGTCACCGACGGTCCCGATAACGATTATAAGGCCCAGGCCGAGGGTGCTCTAAAAGCTCTTGAAGACAACGACCTGGTGGTTATCCACATCGAGGCGCCCGACGAAGCCGCCCACGCTGGCTCAATCAATGATAAGATTAAGGCCATCGAGCGAATAGATAAAGAAGTCATCAGCCGCCTGCGCTCGTATGCAGGTGACTTGAGGATACTGGCCATGCCCGACCACCCCACCCCCATCGCCATCAGAACACACAGCCCTGAACCGGTACCCTTTTTGCTCTGGGGAAAGGGTTTCGAGCCTAACGGAGCCAAGGAATACTCCGAGGCGGCGGCAAAAGGAACTGGCCTTTTTATGCCCGATGGGTATAAAATAATGGGTAAGTTTTTGGGGGATGGTTAAATGGCGCTAATCGTGCAGAAATACGGCGGCTCTTCTGTCGCCGACGCCGAGAAGATTAAAAGCGTGGCGCGGCGCATCGCGGCTACTAAAGATAAGGGTAATGAAGTCGTCGTCGTCGTCTCAGCGATGGGTAAAAACACCGACAACCTGCTCAAACTGGCCTACGAGCTGACCAGCCACCCCGCCGACCGCGAGCTCGACCTCCTGCTCTCCACGGGCGAGGTCGTTTCCAGCACGCTGCTGGCCCTGGCGCTGGAGGAGATGGGCTACAAGGCCATCAGCCTCACCGGTGGGCAGGCGGGAATCAGGACCACCGCCGTCTACAGCCAGGCGCGCATCGTGGGCGTCGACCCGGAGCGGATTGTCAACGAACTGGACAAGGGAAACATCGTCATCGTGGCTGGCTTTCAGGGGATTACCGAAGGCATGGATATCACCACGCTGGGGCGGGGTGGTTCCGACACCACCGCCGTGGCGCTGGCGGCCAGCCTGGCCGCTGAGGTTTGTGAGATATACACCGACGTCGAGGGGGTCTATACCGCCGACCCCAGGCTCGTTCCCGAGGCGCATAAGGTGGACGAAATCAGCTACGAAGAGATGCTGGAGATGGCCAGCTACGGCGCCAAGATAATGCACCCCCGGGCGGTGGAACTGGGAGAGCTCTTCCATATCCCGATAAGAGTAGCTTCCAGCTTCAGCCAGAACCCGGGGACACTAATTCATGGAGGGGGGTCTATGGAAATACGAAATAAGGTACGGGGTATCGCCCACGACCTGGATGTGGCCAAGATAACGGTGGTCGGCGTGCCCGACCGACCCGGTGTCGCCGCCTCTATCTTCGTCCCCTTGGCCGAAGCCAACATCAACGTCGATACCATCGTGCAGAACGCCAGCATTGATAAAATCACCGACCTGACCTTTACCGTGGCCAAGACCCAACTGGAAAAGGCGATGAAGGTGGTGGGGCCCGTCTGCCAGTCAATCGGCGCCAAGGAGTACACCAGCGACCCCAAGATGGGCAAGGTCAGCATTATCGGCACCGGTATGCAGAATAATCCCGGTTTCGCCTCCCGCATGTTCACCGCCTTAAGCGATGAGGGGATTAATATCCAGCTCATCTCCACCTCGGAGATAAGAATCACCTGTATCATCGACGAAGATAGGGTCAAGGACGCTGTCCGAGCCTTGCACCGAGCCTTTGAGTTGGAAAAAGAAGAATGAGTTAGCTAAAGGGCTGAAAGTCGCCTTTTTCAGCCCTGACCTGGCTTGTGTTGCCGCGCTGACTAGAGTAAAATAGTATGTTCTAGATATTTTAAGGTGATGCCGATGGCCTATCAGGAAGAGGAACAGGTAAGGCTGAGACGGCAGCGCAGCAAGCAGGCTATAGCCCTGGCCATGCAGGGGCGGTGGCGGGAGGCAGTGGTGGCCAACGAGGACATAATCGCCAGCTTCCCCGGTGACGTTGACGCCTACAACCGCTTGGGCCGAGCCCATATCGAGCTGGGGGACTACGCCCTGGCCAAGGAAGCCTACACCAGAGCTACCGAGCTCGACCCCTATAACATCATCGCCCAGAAGAACCTGCAGCGCCTTGCCTATCTGGGGGAGGGGGCGGGCGAAGAGGACGATTCCGACCACGTCGAGCCCCAGCACTTCATCGAGGAGACGGGCAAGACAGGGTTGGTCAACCTCTACAAACTGGCGCCGCTGTCGGTGCTGGCCAAGATAGGGGCGGGCGACCGCGTCTATCTTAAGGTGGACGGGGCGGGCCTGAACGTGGAGAACGGGCGTGGCGAGTACGTGGGGCAGGTCGAGCCCAAGCACGGGCAGCGGCTGATAAAGCTGATGGAGGGCGGCAACCGCTACAGCGCCGCCCTGGTCAGCGTCAGCGAGGAAAGAGTAATGGTGCTCATCCGCGAGATATTCCAGGACCCCTCCCAGGCGGGGCAGCTTTCCTTCCCCCCTAAGGGCATGGACAGCCTGCGCCCTTACTTAAGCGACAAGATGCTGCGGCGCGAGCTGGAGAGTATCGAGACAATGGCCGACGAGTCGGTTGATACGGATAACAGCGGCTAGGATTAGGAGGTTTTAACCCGATATGGTTTTAGGCAAGGTCAGACCAGTTGATATCGAAAAAGAGATGAGCGACTCTTACCTCGATTACGCCATGAGCGTTATCGTCGCCCGCGCCCTGCCCGATGTGCGCGACGGGCTCAAGCCCGTGCAGCGGCGCATCCTTTACGCCATGGACGATATGGGGCTGGCAGCCAACAGCCCGCACCGGAAGAGCGCCCGTATCGTTGGGGATGTGCTTGGTAAATATCACCCTCACGGTGACGCCCCCGTCTACGACGCCATGGTGCGCCTGGCCCAGGACTTCTCCATGCGCTATCCCCTGATTAGCGGGCAGGGTAACTTCGGCAGCATCGATAACGACCCCCCCGCCGCCATGCGCTATACCGAGGCC
>CAYPBF010000028.1:0-13556 GCA_964408935.1 uncultured Dehalococcoidales bacterium
TTGAAGCGGCATTTGGCCGTCTTGGGCGTGGCCACGATAGCCACGTTCTGCGCCAACTGGGCGGTCAGCGTTGCCGCCAGGCTCAGCCACTCATCCATCTCCCTTTCTACCTGATGGAAGAGGTGGCTGATTAAGAACTGCTCGGTGAGGGGCAGCTCGATATCGCTCAGGGTCTCCACGTAGAAGCGGTAACCCTTGTCCGAGGGCACGCTGCCTGCGGAGGGGTGGGGGCGGGTGATATAGCCATCCTGTTCCAGGTGCGCCATCTCGTTGCGGATGGTGGCTGGGCTTACCGCCAGCTCGTAGTCGTTGATGATGCTCTGGGAGGGCACGGGCACCGCCCGCGTGATGTACTGTCCCACTATTGATTTCAGTATGGTCTCGCTTCTGGGTGATAACACCTTAAAGCCTCCCTGTTTTTGAGTTAGCAGTCTAAGGCTTAGACTGCTAATCATATCTAAATTACCACTTTGGAGTGAAATTGTCAATAGGAAAGGCGTTCCAAGGGTGTTTTTCCCCTACCCACTACCCCCCACTTTATCTAGCGAACGTGATATCGTCCCACCCTGCCCGCCCAACAGAAGTCTTTCAAAAGGGGGCAAAGCCCCCTTTAAAACCCCCCAAAATAAGGGGTTTATAGGGGTCTAATCCCTTATAGGGTGGGTATTGGGTGGGAAAGAAAGACGTGCGCTAAACAAGGTGGGGAGGGGGATAAAAACTACACCCGCTGGGGTAGGGTATTTTACTAGCTAAATACCCACCCCCGAATTTGAATCCCAGCCCTCCGCTGTGCTATATTTAGACCAATGGATATCACCTGGCTCGGTCATTCCTGCTTCAAACTCAGGGGCAGCCATGCCACCGTTATCACCGACCCTTACGCACCCGAAATCGGCTACTCTATAGGCAAGCCCAAGGCCCGCGCCGTCACTGTTTCCCACCAACACCCTGGTCACAGCTACACTGAGGCCGTTGGTGGCGATCCCAAGCCCAAGATAGTGGAACGCCCCGGTGAATACGAAATTGGCGGTGTGCTCATTATCGGCATCGCCACCTTCCACGACAAAGAAGGGGGCAAGAAGCTGGGTAAGAACACCGTCTACCTGCTGGAGATAGACGAGGTCACCATCTGTCACCTCGGTGACCTGGGGCATGTCCTCACCGACGAGCAGGTCGAGGAGATTGACGATGTCGATGTCCTCCTGCTCCCCGTCGGTGGAGTTTCCACCATAAACGCCTCTACCGCCGCCGCCTTGGTGCGGCTGATTGAGCCCAAGGTGGTCATCCCCATGCACTACAAGACACCAGCACTCAAGAGAGAGCTGGACCCCGTGGACAAATTCCTTAAGGAGATTGGCGCCAGGCAGGTCGAGCCGTTGGCCAAGTTCTCCGTTTCCAAGTCGAGCCTGCCCCCCACCACCCAGGTCATCCTCCTCGACTACCCGCATTAAATCCCTACAACTTCGAAACCTTAATCACCAGCACAATCATGACGATGACCATGGCAATCATGGTCAGCAGGAAGACCATCACCACCACACCGCCCACGGGCAGCAGCCAATCCGACCACTCCGTCCAGGTCGGTTCCGGCGGGTCATTGGTCTGGGCCACCTCGGCCACCATGCCCGTCTCAAGGTTAGGCTCGAGCTCGGTAGTAAAAGCGCTGACGGCGCTCCAGGCGCTGCAGCTGTCGGCGCTTATCGCCCTCACCTTCCAGTAATAAGTCGTATCGTAGTTCAGCGATACGTTGCACTGCCAGGCCGTAGAGGGCAGGGCGTAGCTGTTGGTCTTCAAGATGGTGGGGTTATCGAAGGTGGCGATAGTGGAGACCATCAGCTCGTAGCCGTCGGCGCCGTCAATGGCGCTCCACTGGAAAATCGGCTCGGCGGATACGTCGGTGGCGCCGGCGATAGGGCTTTCCAGGTGGGGGGCGGGCGCCTCGGTGCCCATGGGGGTATAAAACGACCACTTCTCCGACCAGGGGCTTAAGGTAGGCGCGATGGCCCTCACCCGCCAGTAATAGCCCGTGGCGGGCTCTAGGTCGGCCAGGTGCACCGAGCTGCTCTCAGTGGTGCCCTCGAAGCCCTCGGGGAGCTCGGAAAAATCGGTCTCATAGTTGAGCTGCCACTGGTAGGCGGTGGCCCCAGGCAACGTTTCCCAGTCGAGGCTTATGTTCATGACCGCGCTCTCGATGAGCGTACCTACCCCCGGTGCCCCGTCCGGCGGCAAGCTCAAGGTTACGGGCGCGGTCAGGCTGTCGGTATAGCTCACCAGGCTGATATGGGCGCTGTCCACCGACCAGAGCTGGTTCCCCTGGCACCATAGCCCCACCAGCTTAGCTCCATCATCCAGACCCCGGGTGACGCTTTCGAAGCTCAGCCCCAGCGGAAAGGTCGGGTTCAGGCAGCGCTCCACGCCCCCGTCGGCATCGAAGTTGGCGGCGTAGAGCACCCCCTCCGCTGACAATACCATTTGCCCTATCATGCCCTCGGCGGGGCTGTCTATATTTTTCCAGTCTTGGCTGCTGCCGATGACGAAGCGGTAGATGCCCTCGCCGGCACTATCGCTGGCGGCATAGACGGTGCTGTTGTCGTATTGGGGGTCGAAGGCGACAGTTATCGTACCGCTCAGAGGCGCTGAAACGGCGTCCAAGGGCAATGTCTCAAAAGACTGCCCTCCATCCCCCGACCAGTAGACCCAGCCGTCGCTGTTGCTCACTAGGACGGCTCCATCGGGCGACAGAGATACGGAGCTTAAGGGCTGCTCGCCGACTACCACCCCCGGGGAATAGCTCAGCCCGCCGTTATTGGTGAGGTAGACCACCCCGTTATCCCCGTCGAAGCCGCCGATAAACCAGCTGTCGTCATCGGCCACCGCCCAGGCGTCTACGGGTAGCGGGGAGGGGCGGCGGCTAAAGCTCTGCCCGTCATCGTCCGATTTCCATACCGAGGGGCTGCCGTTAGCTACGCCAGTCAATAAAACCACCTGTTTTGCGCCGCCATATTGCGGGGAAAGCACTACCCGTGCCAGCGCATCGGGTAGGGCGCTGTTATAGACCCTCTCCCAGACCCCCTCCCGACAGCGCCAGAGGCTGTGGCCGCTCCCGTCCCGGTGAGTGAGCATAAAGATAGTATTATCCTGACCGTATTGGGGCGAAGGCGCCAGGTCGATAATAGTGTTGATTTCGGTGTCAATCAGGCTGGTCTGGTTCCAGGTCAGGCCGCGGTCCCGACTGACGGAAAAGGCGCTCTCGGCGCCGCTGGTGATGGAGTAGGCAAGCCCGCTATCGTCGAAATCGGCGGGGACGGCTACGTAGATATTCTCCCCCGTCGGCGCTTTGCGGCTCGGCTGCCAGTTACCCCCCACGCTGGGGCAGTACCAGAGTTGCCCTTTCCCCCCCGCCACCAGCCCGCCCTCGCCGGCTATGGCCAAGCTGATAATATCGGCCTCCGGCCCCAGGTCGTAGGCGCCCCCCTCGTTGATGCGGTAGACCCCGCCCTCACCCCCCGCGCTTACGCCCACAAAAAGCTCGTAGAACATGTCGAGGCCGCTGGGGAAACAGATACGGCTGGCCGAGCTTAGGGAGAAGCTGGTGGTGTTATCCTCGAGCAGCTCGGTGCGCTCCGACCAGCCACCGATGACGCCCTCGTTATTGATAATATAGCTGGAAGACTCGTCGCTGGCCAGCGCCACCAGCCGGGAGCTGTAGTGGAATTGCGGCGAGGCGGCGATGGCGTAGATGTCGTAGCCCCCAGCCATCATATCCGTCCACCCCGCCCCGAAATCCTCCTCGGCGATGTAATAGACGCCGCCGTACTGCCCCGGTTCGCTATCGGCGGTGCCGATAAAGACTATGGGGCGGTCGGCGCCGTTGTAGCCAACGTCCAAGCAGGTGATAATCTCGTTATCGTCAAAAGCGGGCAACGTCCCCTCGCTCACCCAGCTAAAGACGCCGTCGCTCGACTTATAGACGTGGTGACCGTCGGTGAGGTAGATGGTCTCGGCGTCGGGGCAAACGATATCCACCACCGCCTCTCCCTTGTAATCCGTCTCCGTCCAGGTTAGTCCCCCGTCCTCCGAGAGCATCAGACGGCTGTCGCCATCCTCCAGCTTATTGGTGTAGAGGCCCCCCGCCCCCAGGCTTAAATGGGTCAAATCCGAGCCCGGTGCCAGCTCCCACCCCCCGGCCCTCCCCGCGGCGGGTATCTTGACTTCTGACCACGCGGCCATATCCGTCTCAGCGGTAACGACGATTGCCGAGCCGAGCAGTCCCACGACAAGCAGTATGCCCAGAGCTGTTAATTTTGCCATTTGGCGAATTGGGGACTTCCATTTTAGCCTTAACTTAAAGTGAAGTCAATAGCCCCTGTTCGTAAAAAGGAGGACCCCTCCTCTTTAAGAGGAGGGGTCCCTTGCTTCCGTTTGAAGCGTTAATCCTTTAGTTCAGATCAGGGTACCTTCCTGGTCGTCACTATCAGGATAACCACTGCAATCGTTAGCGCACCACCAATGCCGATTATCACCCAAATCCATGTGGGTGTAATCTCGGTCTGTTCCACCACTACCGCCGGAGGCGGTTCTGGCGGTTCAGTCGGTTCATCCAAGGTGGTGAAGATGCAGACAGCCCATGCTGAGACGATGCCGTCCTTGACTGAGCGTACTCTCCAGTAGTAGACGGTGGAGTACGTTAGAGGATCGGCAGGTGCCCAAGCATTGGATGTTGGACTGCCGCTAGCAACGATGTTGCTGAAGGCCTCATCGGTAGCTACTTGGACTTCATAGCCAGTAGCGCCGGTAACGGCATCCCAGGCGAAGTTGGTGGTAAGGATGACGTCATTCTGACCGCACCACGGTGCGCAGAGGTACGGAACCGCGCCCAAAGCAGTCTTGAAAGTGCGCAGGTCGGACCACTTGCTCACGAACGGTGAGTCACAGGCGACTCTGACCTTCCAGTAGTAGGTCATGCCCGGAGTAAGGCCGGTAACTTGGATACAGGTAAGTGCTGTCTCGAAGTCGTCGAAGACGACCATATTGTCCGGACAGGCCTCGCAGTAGCTGTAGATTAAGACTTCATACAGGGTGGCTTTGTCCAGAGCCTCCCACTCGAGGGTAACCATGGTGGTGGTCGGCAGTAGGGTACCGTCAGCCGGTTGGATCTGGATTACTGGCCGTGCCAGCGGGTCATCCCAAATCCAGATGTAGTCGGTGGGGGATTCCCCTGGCATGTCTTCCAGGCACCACAGCACGTTGCTGTTGGCGGTTAAGGTCAGCCACAGGTCATCGGGGTATACACCCAGGTAGCCGGCAATGCCTGCTTGAGGATGTATGAAGCTGTAAGCAGAGCTAGTCGACAGGAACTCCCACTCGACCAGAGGTACCGGCCATACCGGTGGCATCAGGTCCATCGGGTTCAGCGTGCGCCAGACTCCGGTCGGTGCTCCGTAGTCAATGCCCGATGAGGTTACCATCAGGTTGGCGTAGAGAATCTCGACGCCGCTGTCTTCCGGTTCGCACTCGGTGCAAGTCTCATCCAGGTCTATGGACACTGTGCCCATAGCGCTGGAAACGAAGCCTTGGACGGTGAGAATACCAACGATACCATTACCCGGCGTGTTATCACACACCAGGTTGTAGCTGATGACGTTCAGCGGCTCGCCATTCTGGAAGGTGCCAGTGCCGCTTATCGGTGTGATGTTAGTCAGCGGGACAGTGATGTCGCAGGTGCACAGGTCGGTGTATGGTGCGCTGGCATCGCAAGTGTACCTCACGCCTATCGTGCCGCTGGCTTGCAGGACGTAGCTGCCGCTTGGCGGCTCGCCGGCGTCAGACACGTAGAGGGCGGTATCGCCCGCGGCGTCTATGCCAGTGGCTAGAACCAAGGCGAACGGGTCACAGGTTGATGCGGCGCTGGAGATGTACACCCAGTCACTGCTACCAATAGCCTGGCGGCCAACAAGGGTTCCACCCGCGGCGTATACCATGAACTCACCCGGGTCTCCTACAGTGCCGTATCCGGGGTCGAAGACGACGTAGGTGTTAACAACGGCTCCGAAATCGTAGAAGGTAGGTGGTTTGTCGGTAAGCTCAGACCAGGTGGTACCTATGTCTGTGGATAGGAACACCTCACCGTAGTCGTTGCCGAATAGGACGCTGCTATCGTTAGCGATGTTCGGCGATAGGTCAAAGTCTACGCCCTGGTGGGCACTCAGGGTGCCGGTGGGGGAGTTCAGGGTCATAGCGTAAGTCCACGGTCGGGTTCCGTGTCGGGTGGTCTTGTATATGTAGCCCGAGTTGCTACTAGCGCCCGCCGCCAGCACTGTCTCTTCGTCAACCACTATCCAAGCGGATATGGTCGGTCGCGGAGAGCAGGGGTAAGCCAGAGGTCTCCAGCTGCAACCCGTGTCTGTCGACCGGGTCATCTCGAAGAGGGTGTTGGCCATGTACAGACAGCCGGTGCTGTTGAAGTCCGGAGAGACCTCAACCCAATCATAGAGTGGCGCCGTGACCCATGCCTGACTGATGGCATTGTAGGAGATGCTGCTATGCACCCTCTCCCAATAGGTGCCGTCAAAGCGCAACAGGCTGTGGGCGGCCGTCGACAAGGAATAAACACAGGCATCCTCATCCCTGGTCAGGACGTACATGGTTTGGCTGTCAATAACGTATCCCGGTGCGTGGGTCAGGTCCAGAACCTGGTCAATAGCCATGTTAATCAGTGAAATCTGATTAAAGTACTGGCCGGGGTTAGGACCACAATCGAGGGATAGGGCGCAGTTGCATCTCCTGGTGCCGGCAAAGATGGAATTGCCAAACATGACGTAGCAGCGGCTGTTGCCGGTGGGGTCTTTGATGCTGGGTGACCAGGTCCAGCCACCATCACCGCTGTAGTAAACGCGGGTGGGGGTCTGTAACTGGTAGCTATCCCAGGCGCCGGCTGCCAGCTCGTCGTCCTCACTGACATCCAGGCTGCAGATGTTGGCGTGGTAAAGCCCGAGACAGGCGGCGGTGTAGCCCTGGACGTTCAGGTCGAGGGCATCCTGAGCCGGCACCATGGTGTCGTAGGCGACATAAACGTCGCCGCCCGCGGTATTGGTGGTAGTGCCGTTCCAGGCCGTCACGCCGACAAACATGTTGCCTACAGTGGCGTACTCAGAGGTGAAGGCGAACCGGGAAGCGTGCATAATCTGGAAGTCCTTGGGTGTTGTCGCGTCGCAATCCCAGAATAGCTCGTCAACCACGGCCCAGCTGCAGAAGACGCCTACGCTGCTGATAACGAAGGTGTGGGGGTCGTCATTAGAAATCGTAGCAACCCCAGACGTTGAGCCCGCGCCGGTGCCGCCGGTGATGGTGATGGCCTCACCTCCCCCATTGTCAAACAGGTCGCCACTGTTGTCCATCGCAACCAGCCACACTTGGGTGGCATTGTCGTAGGCGAGCAGTGTTCCTGAGTCGGAAGTGGTACCGCCCACTACAGGCTTGCCGATGTCGGTGGGTACACAGTCAGTATAAGCACCTCCATCGAGTGTTAAAGTGGCAAAATAGTCGGGAATAGAGACTGTCACGTACAGCTTCTTGCTGAGGCTGAAGTCCGGAGCGGCGCCTACGGCGTATGGTATGTAAGCGCCCGGAATGTCACCACTAGCCATGAAGCAGTGCAGCCCTAGGTCATCCCAGGCCGCGGGGTAGCCCGCCTCGTTTAGGTAGAAAACGGTGGGGTAGCCTACATTGTATATGCCACCCACGTAGCTGCCGCGGGTACCTATGAAGATAATGGATTCGCCAGCGGCGTTATAGCCGATATCGAGGCAGGTGATGTAGTTGCCGCCAGTAAGAACAACGGCAGGGCCGCAACTCCCCACAAGAACCGTCTCTAGGGAGTCTTCGGCGACTATGGTGAAGCTCGCGCCTCCATTAACCGACTTGTAGACATAGTTACCGTCGGTGAGGTAAACCACGTCCTCGCTCTGTGCGGAGCAGACAATGTCAACAACCGGCGAGATAGCCGCAGGTGTGGCCGCCGTGTTGACAAGGTAGTTGGGGATTGATGACACCGTCCAGGTACGCCCGGCGTCTATGGACTTGAAGACATCGTTGGTGCCGGGGTTAGCAGCAGTGGCAGCGGTGCCGGCCACGTAGGCGTAGATATCACCGTTAATGGCCATGTCCATCGGGCCTACCTGGGTGATAGCTGGGTCAAAGAACCAGCTGCCGGGGGAACTTGGTGTATCCGGGAAGCCCCACCACATGTTGGGCAGCGCTGGGGCTAGCGGATTGAAAGGACCCGCCGAGGCCGGAATGGCAAACAGCGCCAAGCTGGCTATCAGCACGATAGCGAAGCCTATCCCCATTATTTTAGATAGTTTATTTTTCATCGACCTTTAAAATTCCTCCTTAGGTCTTGATATCTCCACAAAATAAAGATGCAAAACGATGCCTCTCCTCTCGTGGAGACAAGGTTTTCTAGTCTTTTCGGTTGCTTTCACGTTAAGCGCTTCCCTTGCGGGTCCTGCCTATAAAACCACCTCCTTACATATAAATTTAGCTAACATCACGGATTTCCCCCTGATGTTATCATAAAACACTATAACACACATTTACCCTTTGTCAAGTCCCCTTTGTGCCTAGTTATCAGGTCGGTTGTTCCACGATATATAGTGGCCAGTCAGCCAGGTGTTCGCCACCTGTAACCACTCCCCCCGCTACCGTGGCGTTAATCCAGGCCCTTACCGAAATGGGGGTGGGTCCGGCGACTACATAGTTCGCGACAAGATAGTCCTCTTCTACTGCGTCTAAATACTCCAGATTTGTCCCGAAGTAGAAGGCTCCGCAATCATTAGTCGTCACTGTGAACCAAACGTAATCCATATCGCAGATGGATACGGTGACCGTTGTGTTGGCTGGGAAGCAGGCCCCCTGAATGGCGAGGGTCTCGCTGGCGGTGATTACGTAGCTGCCGTTTTGGGAATATTCGATATAAGTCTTCAAAATTTCGTTCCAGTTGGCGTCATAGTATAAGCCGATACTGATCTGGGCGGTCGGGCCGTGTGCTCCGGGCATCCCCATCGGCCCCGACGGTCCGGCTATGCCTACGTCGCCCTGTTCACCCTGCGGCCCCTGCGGCCCCGGGTCACCCTGTGGTCCCGGCTCACCCTGCGGCCCCGTGTCGCCCGCGTTAGTGCCTGGCGGTCCCGGCGGTCCGTCCTCGCCCTTGGCCCCCATCGGCCCCTCCGGTCCCTGCGGCCCCTCTGGCCCCTGGGGTCCCTGGCAGGCCGCCAGCGGCACCATAAGCAGAGAAACGACCATCAGCAAGGCAATAATTATAGCTAGTTTCTTCATTTTCCCTCCTTAATACGCTAATGCGCCTACCAGGTTATTATGATACGTCACTTCCTATGACGTATAGCGGCCAGTTGCCCATCAGTGTGCCGGCCGTAACAATTCCTCCCGATACCATGGCGTTAATCCAGGCTCTTACCGAAACGGGCTCGGAATTGCCTTCCAGCATGTAATTCGTGATAAGATAGTCCTCCGCTGCCGCTGATAATGTAGCTAGGTTTGTGGTGTAGAGGAAGGCTCCGCAATCATTAGTCGCGACCTCGAACCAGCAGTGGTCCAGGTCGCAGATGGATACGGTGACCAGTGTGTCGACCGGGAAGCTGGCCCCCAAAATTACGAGGGTTTCACTGCCGTCGATTTCGTAGGTTTCCCCGGTGTCAACGTAATCGATGTAAGTTCTCGAAATCGCGTTCCAGTTAGCGTCGCTGGATAAACCGATAACCAGCTGGGTAGTCGGCCCTGCTGGTCCCGGCGGTCCCATTGGCCCCGCTGGTCCGGTTAGACCTCGTTCGCCCTTCTCACCCTGCGGGCCCGGGTCGCCCTGCGGGCCCGGGTCGCCCTGCGGGCCCTGCGGACCCGTGGCGCCTCCGCCGGCACCCCGCGGTCCCACTGGTCCCTGTTCGCCCTGTGGTCCGGCTGGCCCCTGCGGTCCCGTCGGTCCTTGCGGTCCCTGCGTTCCCTCGCAGGCCGCCAGCGGCACTATGAACAGAGAAACGACCATCAGCAAGGCAAGAATTATGACTATTTTCTTCATTTCTCCTCCTTATAGTACGCTAATGCGCCTATCAGGTTATACTTGTGTCACATCAGTTCCAAAGACGCGTAGCGGCCAGTTGCCCATCGGCTCGCCGGCAGTAACCACTCCCCCCATTACCGTGGCGTTAACCCAGGCTCTCACTGAAACAGTCTCGGGGGAGCCTTGCAGCCAATAATTCAAGATAAGATAGTTCTGCGCGGCGTTCGATAAATCCTCCAGTTTTGTCACGTAATAGAAGGCTCCGCAATCATTAGTCGACACCGTGAACCAAAAGTGGTCTTGGTCGCAGAGGGATACGGTGACCAGTGTGTCGGGCGGGAAGCAGGCTCCCAGAAGCACGAGGAATTCGCTGCTTTCTGGAGAGATATAGTAGTTGCCATCGTCGTCATAGTAATCGATGTTAGTTCTTGAAATCGCGTTCCAGTTAATGTCGCTGGCTAAACAGATAGTTAGCTGGGTGGTCGGCCCCGTCTGTCCCGGTGGCCCCGCCGGCCCCGCCGGTCCGGTTATGCCTCGTTCGCCCTGTTCACCCTGGGGTCCCTGGTCGCCCTGGGGTCCCTGGTCGCCCTGTGGGCCCTGCGGACCCGTGGCGCCTCCGCCCGCACCCCGCGGTCCCGTCGGCCCCTGGTCGCCCTGCGGGCCCTGTGGCCCCTGTGGTCCCGTCTGTCCTGTCGGTCCCTGCGGTCCCTCGCAGGCCGCCAGCGGTACCAGAAGCAGAGAAACAACTATAAGAAAGGCAATTATCGCCCCTATTTTTTTCATAGCACCTCCCCCGTTATTATATTAAGGACTAGAAATTAATATAGCACGGCAATAGCCGATGTTAAGTCCTCTTTAGGCGCTAATACTATTCCGTTTCCCAGTAAATCGCCAGTGGCCAGCAGGCATAGAGCTCGTCATCACCATCAAAGCCATCTTCCTCGTGATCAATCCAGGCTTTCACCGAGCATACCGTGATGGTGTTCTCAGGCACAAAGTTTGATGATATGGTTACCGTCAGCGGTGTCCCGTCTTTGAAGGCACCACAGGCGTTGACCAGCACATCCTCGGCCAGAATTTCATTCGTTTCACAGAGGGTAATGCTCACGTAGCTACCGGCGGGAAAGTTGGAGCCGTACACAGCAACATCCCTAGTATGCGGCCCCGCACCAGTGCCTAGAAAAGTGTAGCTAATAGCATAAGCGCCAAACGGATCCGAATAACCAAAAGTAGGGTCAACAACCACTATGGTGGCGTTGGGCCCCACCAGTCCCTGGGGTCCCGTCATCCCCATCGGCCCTGTTGGTCCCTGCGGCCCTATCGGCCCCTCCTCGCCCTGCGGCCCCGCTGGCCCCGCTGGACCCGCTGGTCCGGCTGGTCCCTGCGGCCCCGTGGCGCCTCCGGGTTGACCTGGAGGTCCGGGCGGCCCCTGCTCGCCTTGTAGTCCCTGTGGCCCCGTCGGTCCTGTCGGTCCCGTGTCGCCCTGCGGTCCCTCGCAGGCCGCTAGCGGCACTATCAGTAAAGAGACAACTATAAGAAAGGCAATTATTGCCCCTATTTTCTTCATTATTTACTCCTTAGAACAAATTTTAAGGGTATCTCTTTGGTTTTCTTCTCGGCTTTTTCCATAGCACCTCCGGGGCGTTATTACATTAACTTCTAGTCCCTAATAATAGGTACGGCAATACCCAGTGTTAAGTCCCTATTGTGCCTGGTTATCAACCGGGTGTCGTCCATTGAACTTCCAGCGGCCAGCAGGCCCATCGTTCTTCTCCGGTATCAAATGAGCCGTCGCCATCGTCAACATAGGCCTTCACCGAATGTGTCCCTTCGGGCACAACCACGTCGGTGGTATCTTCCACTTCACAGAAAGTTACCGAAACCACGAACGCCCCGCAGACGTTGACTGTTACGTCCTCGGCCAGAACGGTGTCGTTTTCGCAGATGGTGATGTTCACATGACTACCGGGGGTAAAGTTAGAGCCGAACACGAGAATATCGAAATCACCGGTGACATCATCAAAATAGGTGATGGCTTCGCCAAGATTTTCACCTTCTCCACTACAGACCACTAGCGTGGCGCTTGGTCCTACTGGTCCCATTGGTCCAATCGGCCCTGACGGCCCGGCTAGGCCTACGTCACCCTGTTCACCCTGCTCACCCTGCGGTCCCGTTTCACCCTGCGGTCCCGTTTCACCCTGCGGCCCCGTGTCGCCCGCGTTAGTGCCTGGCGGTCCCGGCGGTCCGTCCTCGCCCTTGGCCCCCATCGGCCCCTCCGGCCCCTGCGGTCCGGCTGGCCCCTGGGGTCCCTGGCAGGCCGCCAGCGGCACTACCAGCAGAGAAACGACCATCAGAAAGGCAATAATTATGCCTAATCTCTTCATTTTCATTACCCCTCCTTAGTGCATTCTTCTCTAAGTGTCAAGTCGCTATTCCCAGTAGATTTGTATCGGCCAGCAGGCCCAGAGCTCATCACCAGCGTCCCAGTCGTCAGGGTCAGCACCAAGGGGGTCGTCAACCCAGGCTTTTATCGAAACCGGAGTATTATGCGGCGGAGCGGGAGTGGCTACTGTCAGAGCCTGCGCGAACGCCCCGCAGGCGTTGACTGTTATATCCTCGACCAGAACGGTGTCGTTTTCGCAGATGGTCAGGTGCACCGAATCACCGGGGACAAAGTTGGAGCCAAAGACAACGATATCGTAATCCTGTTGGGAGGTCCAGAGGTAGCAAAAAACATCGGAACTACCAGCGTCCATAACCACTATGGTGGCGTTTTGTCCGGCTGGCCCCTGCGGCCCCGTCATCCCCATTGGCCCCGCTGGTCCGGTTAGGCCTCGTTCGCCCTTCTCGCCCTGCGGACCCTGTTCGCCCTGCAGACCCTGTTCGCCCTGTAGGCCCTGCGGACCCGTGGCACCTCCGCCCGCACCCCGCGGTCCTGCCGGCCCCTGGTCGCCCTGTGGCCCGGCTGGTCCTTGAGGTCCCGTCGGTCCTGTCGGTCCCGTCGGTCCCTCGCAGGCCGCCAGCGGTACTATAAGCAGAGAAACAACTATCAGAAAGGCAATTATTGCCCCTATTTTCTTCATCGGTTACTCCTTAGAACAGATTTCAGGGATATCTTTGAGTTTCCTTCTCGGCCTTTTCCTCATAGCACCTCCGGGGCGTTCTTTCGCTATTTCTAATCCCTAATAATAGGTACAGCGATATACCTTGTCAACCCCTAGACCTCTTTGGTCAGGGTGGCTAAAAACTCAGCGTTGGACTTGGTCTTGCGCATGCGGTCAAGCACCCGTTCCGTGGTCTCGCTAAAGTTGACGGCGTCGGAGGCAATCATGGAAACCATCCGCCTCAGCAGCCAGACCTGCTTTATCGTTTCTTCGCCCAGCAACAGCTCCTCCCGCCGCGTGCCGCTGCGTGGGATATCCATGGCGGGGAAGATGCGCCGCTCGGCCAGGCGGCGGTCCAGGTGCAACTCCATGTTGCCCGT
>CAYPBF010000029.1:0-12631 GCA_964408935.1 uncultured Dehalococcoidales bacterium
TAGCCCGCCATGGAGTCGGTGATGAGGGTGAAGGGGATGCCCAGCTCCTTAAGCTCCCAGGCGGTGAGGCGCGCGCCCTGGAGGAGGGGGCGGGTCTCGGTAGCGATGACCTTCAGCTTCTTGCCCTCCTCGTGCGCCTTGCGGATAACACCCAAAGCGGTGCCGTAGCCGCCCGTGGCCAGGGGGCCTGTGTTGCAGTGGGTCAGCACCGTCGAGCCACTTTTAAGCAGCTCGGCGCCGAGCTGGCTCAATTTCAGGGTGGCTTCGGCTTCCTCATTGTGGATGGCGATGGCCTCGTCAACCAAAGCCTGCTTAATCCGCTCGACATCCGTGCCTTTTCCAGCTACTTTCTCCATCCTCTCCAGTGCGCGGAAGAGGTTGCGGGCGGTGGGGCGGGTGGCGGCTAAAGCGCGGCTGACGACCTTTAGCTCACGCCTGAAAATTTCGGCGTCTTGAGCCTTGATTTTAAGGGCTCCCAAGGCTAACCCATAGCCTCCAGCTATGCCTATAGCGGGAGCACCCCGTATTTTCAATTCTGTGATGGCTGAGGCTATTTCCTGGTAGTCTTTTAGCTCCAGATAGGCAGTTTTTAAGGGTAATTGGGTCTGGTCGAGGAGCTTTACACGGTCGCCCAGCCATTCAATAGCTTTCATAGGCTAAATGTAGCCCAGCTTTTAGGTAGTCGTCAAGGGGCAGGGGTTGGATTACAGGTTTTGGGGGGCACACAACCCCCCACCTTGGCGAACGTTGGTTTTTCGTCCCAACCCAGCCCGCCCTAATGAGTAAACTCCTTAACCTGTGGGTTTTGTGCCTCCCCGCCCCCTATATTAGGGGGTTCTTAAGGGGGACGAAGTCCCCCTTTGAAAGACTTCTGTTGGGTGGGTAGGGTGGGATATAACGACGCACGCTGGCAGAGTGGGGGGTGAGAAGAAAAACCTGGGGAGGGGTTGAGTTGACAGTATCAGTCGGGGCAAAGTAAACTTTTTTATATGACTGAGGCTTTGGCCGGTATCGAAAAGCTCAAAAAGATGGTTGGGGTGGCGTGGGAGCCCCGAGAATACCCCATCGAGCGGGAGATGGTGCGGCGCTTTTGCCGCGCCGTGGACGACACCAACCCCAAGTGGCAGGACGGTCTGGTCGCCCCGCCGACCTTCGTCCTTGCCATCGGCTTCGAACAGTTCGTCGACGATTTGCTGGCTATGGTCGCCTTCAACACCGTGCTCATGGCCGGCACCGATATCGAATGCTACCAGCCCGTGAAGACGGGCGACGTTATCACCGCCGTTTTTGCCATCACCGGCCTGCGCGAGCGTGAGGGCGAGAACGGCCAGATGGCCTTTCTGACCTTCGAAAGCACCTGTAAAAACCAAAAAGGGGAGCTGGCGGTCAAGTGCCGCCAGATGGTTATCGGTTACTGATGCCAAAACAGCTTTTCTACAACGATGTCAATGTCGGCGACAAGGTGACCACGCTGGTCAAGGAGCCGACCAAGAAGCAGCTGGTGGTGTGGGCGGGGGCGGTGGGCGACTATACGCCCATCCACTACGATAAGGACTTCGCTCAGGCCCGCGGGCTTTCCGGGGTCATCGTCCACGGGCAGCTTTCGGGGGCCTTCCTGGGGCAGATGCTGACCGACTGGATGGGGGAGAAGGGCGAGATTAAGAAGCTGAGCTGCAGCTACAAAGGGATGAGCTACCCCGGTGAGAAGCTATCCTGTAAGGGCGAGGTGACCCGGAAATACGAAGAAGGTGGAGAGCACTTCGTTGATTGCAAGGTCTGGGTGGAAAACCCCAAGGGTGAGAAAACGGCTTCGGGGCGGGCAGTGGTGACGCTGCCGGCCGCGGGCTGATTTATAGAATAGAGAAAAGGAGGATTGAGAAATGAGTAAAAGACTGGAAGGAAAGGTAGCTATCGTTACCGGTTCGGGTCAGGGCATCGGCCGGGCCATCGCCCTCGCCCTGGCCAAAGAAGGGGCTAAGGTGGTGACCAATAACCGCCGCCCCGGTTCCAAGGGCGGTGACGCCGAGACCGTGGTCAAGGAAATCGAGGCGATGGGTGGGGAGGGGATGCCCTTCTTCGGCAGCGTCAACGATTTCAACGATGCCGAGATGATTGTCAAGCTGGCCGTGGAGAAATTCGGTCGGCTGGACATAGTGGTTAACAACGCTGGCGCCGACGCCCCGCGCATGGTCTGGAACATGAGCGAGGAGGAGTGGGACCGGTGCGTCGACTCCTTCCTTAAAGGCTCTTTCAACTGCACGCGCTTCGCCGCGGCCGTGATGAGGGAGCAGAAGTGGGGTCGGATTATCAACACCACCTCCACCGCCTGGCTGGGCACGGTGGGCCACTGTAACTACGGCGCCGCCAAGGCCGGCATCGTCGGCCTGACCCGGGCGGTGGCGCGGGAGGTGGGGCGCTACGGGATTACCTGCAACGCCTATGCGCCCACCGCTGCCACCCGCTTCACCTTGAGCGATGAGATTGTGGCTGGCTTCAAAAAGAGGTATGAGGCGGGTCTGATGACCAAGAAGCGCTATGAGGAGCTGACACACCCGCCCAAACCGGAGACGGTGGGGCCCTTTATCGTTTACCTCTGCACCGACGAGGCCGCCGACATAAACGGGCAGGTCTTCGATGTCACCGGTGGCGATATCGCGCTCTACTCCGAGCCGGTGAAGAAGAAGTCTATCGTCAAAGAAGGTATGTGGACGGTGGAGGAGCTTATCGAGCAGGTGCCTAAGGTCTTGCTGGAGGGTTATAAGAACCCGGCGCCGCCCAAGGCGGATAAGTAGAGAGTAGACTCTTTTGAGTGTTTAAAGAGGGGGCAAAGGCCCCCTCTTTCTCGTCGCTCCACCCCACCTTATTTAGCGAACGTATTGTCGTCCCACCCAGCCCGCCCAACAGAAGTCTTTTAAAGGGGGGCTTCGCCCCCTTAAGAACCCCCTAAAATGGGGTTGAGAATAGCCTCAAAGGGTGGTGGGGAGAGAAGTATACAGAGGTTACACCTCTGTAGGGTGGGTATTGGGTGGGAAATTCACACGCTCGCTCACAGAGTGGGGTGGTCAGGTCTGCCTTTTCTGCCAATCTTCGCGCTTTAGCTCCATAAGGATAAAGCTATAGCCGTCCTTTTGGAGGTGGCCGTAAGGGGTAAAGCCGCAGCGGCTAAAGCACTTTTGCGCTCGCTTGTTGGTGACGAGCGTCTTCAGGTAAAGGCGGTTGAGCTTCGTTTTCCCGAATACATATTCGAGGAGGGCGGATACGGCTTCGGTGCCGTAGCCCTGGTCCCAGTAGTCACGGTCGCCAATCATAATGCCCAGCTCGGCTTCGCCCTTTTCGTTATCAATACCGTAGTAGGTGCAGTTGCCGATGTGCTTGCCTTCCCTGGTCTCGATAGCGAACTGATGGCGGACGGTTGGTGGATAGCGCAGGTCGCTGGTGTAGGCCGCCAGGTACTGGGGAAAGGTGGTGGTGGAGGGGGAGGCGGCATCGAGCTCGGCCAGCTCGGTATCGGTGAGCCAGGCATAGTCGTCAGCGGCGTCGGCCAGTCTTTTTCCCCTGAGCTTAACCCTTTTGCCAGAAACCGTTACCATTATTCAACACCTTCATATTCGGAAGGATAGGGGGTCTTCGCCCGCTTCCAGCTCATCAAGCGCCAATTCCGCCGCCTGCTGGATGACCTGGCTATCATCAGTGAGGCATCTTTCCAGGCTATCTTTGGCATCGGGGCCGCCTATCTTGCCCAGCGCCTGGATGGCGGCCAGCTGGACATCGATATCGGGGTCACTGGTAAGCTCACTCAGGTAGGGGGTAGCTTCCTTTTCTCCCAGCTCGCCGCAGGCGTTGGCGGCTTCGTAGCGTATCTCGGCGTCGGCGTTGCTCAGCTCCCTGATTAGTATGGGCAGCCAGCGCGGGTCGCAGTTCTTGCCCATGGCGAAGATGGCGCTGGTCTTGAGTTTAGGCAGGCCGCTCTGGTAGGCGCGGGCTATGGCCTTTTCCATCTGGGGGAGGCTTAAGGGGGCGGCGGCTTCCAGGGCGCGGCGCTTGACCCCCAGGGGGCGGTTGGCATCCTCGATGACGCCGAGCAAGGCGCGGCAGACGCTCGATTTGTGTTTGGGGCGCAGCTTGTCCAGTTCAGCGAGCATGGCGAACTTGCCCAACGCTGTGGCCGCCGCCGACTGGACTTTTTCAGCGTTTTCTGGCTTGAGCAGCTCGATGAAGGGCTCGATGAGGCTGGTCTCCTCGCTTTCCCAGAGGCCCTCGATGGCCTTGCTCTGTACTTCAGCATCTTCGTCCTTGAGGCGGCGCTTAAAGATGCTGTCGAAGTCGAGCTCGAAGTTATCCTCGGCCAGTTCGACGAGGCGGTATATAATCTGGCGCCGCCGTTTGGGCTCGATGGCCTTCCAGGCCTTTTCGAAGAGGGCCAGTTCCGGCGCGTTGAGGTTGGATAGCTCGGTCAGACTGGAGCTAAGCAGTGGCTTGTCGCTATCGCTTAAGGCGGCGATGGCTTCTTCGACGGGCAGCGGCACACTAGTCCTCCTCGTCGTATTCGTCGTATTCTTCCTGGCCGAATTCCCAGATGGGGCGGGTGAAGTTATCTATGTATTCGCCCATGGCCTCGGCGGCGACCTGTTTGAGCCTGTCGGCGGCCTCGTTGGCAATCTGGGTGAGCTCACCGATATCGACCTCTATGTTCAGCATCTTAGACAGCACCTGGAGCACGGCCAGTGCCGCCACCGGGTTCTGGAGGCGGGTGGCGTGCACGGGCACCTCGCCCAGGAGGCAGATGCCCTCGATGTTCCTCTCTTTGGTGACGCCCAAAAGCAGACCGTTTAAGCCGGCTATCTGGAGGTTGCCCCGCTGCACCAGCTCGTATTTGTCCAGCTCGGCGGCCATGTGGGGGCTGGTGACCACGCCCCAAACGCGGGGCTGTTCGGTGTGGTGTATGCGGCTCAGGGCGGCGGCGCAGGTGTAGATGCGCTTTACCTGAAACTTGACGGCGACATCTACAACGCAGTTGGCCAGCTCATAGCCCTTGGTGATGGGCTGGTCTTCGCCGATGAAGAGGATAATATCGTTGCCGTCGGGGTTTTTCAGGTAGTAGAAGTGGCTCTGGGGGAAGTGGGGTTCCTCAACGACATTGTCACGGGCGACCACACCGGTGGCGTCAAAAAAGTAGGAGGGTTCGATTTCGCCCAGCTCTTTGAAGTCGAGCTTTTTGCGGAGGTAGGTGGCCACGATGATGGAGACGTCGCCGATGCCGGGCCAGGAAGCGAGCATGACCGGGTTTTTGAGTTTGGGGCGGGCGTATATTTTGATTGGGCTTTTCATTTTTTTACCTTACCCTGTCTATGTCATTCCCGCGAAGGCGGGAATCCAGTTTCCTTCTCCCCCCTCTCCCCGCTCTGTCAGCGTACGTCCTTCTGTCCCACCCTGCCCACCCTATAAGGGTGGTACCCCTTTTATATCCTCCCGTTGGGGCTTCGCCCCACCTCCTTTCCCCCTTTGGAAAAGGGGGATTTTCTACATCCCCTCCCCACTTTGTTAGCGTACGTCTTTCTGTCCCAACCCAGCCCGCCCTAATGAGTAAACTCCTTAATCTGCAGGCTACGCCCATCCCCCCTATTTGCTCGCCACCGATAGTCTGGGGCAGTAGATGGGCGGGGTGCTGAGCACGCCGCCGACCCACTTGGGCTGGCTGCCGATAGCGTTTATCTCCTTCAAGAGTTGATAAACGTTGCCCGAGACCATGGTATCCTTCACCCTACCTACTATTTTACCACTTTCCACTTTATAACCTAATAGCACGTTGCCGCTGAAGTCGCCGCCCAAGATATTGCCCTGCTCAGCGCCCATGAGATGCTCAATGACCAGGCCTTCCTTAATGTCGCTGACCATATCATCAAAGCTGACCTCGTCGGCTTCGATGACCAGGGTGCTGGGGGCGGGGACGGGTAGTCCGCCGCCGCGGCTGGCATTGCCGGTGCTCTTAGTTTTGGCCAGGGCCGCCGTCTGCAAGTCATAGAGGAAGCTGGAAACGACGCCCTTCTCTATCAAAGGCGTGCGCTGGCTGGGAACACCTTCATCATCGCCGGGACGGCTGTGGGGGCGGTAGGGGGTGGTGGGGTCGTCAACCAGCGATAGCTTGCTGTCAAAGACCTGCTCGCCCAGTTTCTGGCCGATGGGGGAGGCGCCCTGGAGGACGGTCTTGCCGTTGAAGGCGGCCATCAGCGGGGAAATGAGGGCGCTGACGACGCCTTCGGGGGTAAATATTACGGGGAGATGCTTGGTCGGCGCCGAGGCCTGGTTTTTGGCCAGGTCTAGCTGCCTGAGCACTACCTTGGCTATCCCGCTGACCTCGGTCAGAGGGTGGCAGGAGCTTTGGCCCTCGCCAACGAAAAGCATATCGGTGCCCCTGACTAGGTTGCCGACGACACCGATGCCGAAAACGCTTTTTTTGTATTCGGCCTGCCCGCCGCGTGAGTTGATAATCTTGAGGACAACGGTCTCCTTCTCCACCCCCGCCTCACAGATAATCTCGGGCGTGTGGTTGGTGATGAGGGCGATAAGCTCCTCGCCCAAGCTGGCCATTTGCTCGACGGCGATGGAATCCACCTCAGCGTCAAAGATATCAACGGGGGGATAGGGGGTGGTGGGGGGAAGCTCGAACTGCGCTTTGGTGCCGAACTTGGCTGTCTCCACGGCATTGTCCACCAGGCTTTGAATGTCGCTAACGTCGGTGGCGGTGGCGTAGCCGATTCGCCCGTCCTTGATGATGCGTAAAGCGACGGAAGTGCTCTGCTTGCCCTGAACGTGCTTGAGGCGGTTGGCCTCGAAATGCACGGGGGTCTCCTCGGCGGAGACATAAAAGACTTCGGCGGCTTCAGCGACCTTCAGTGCTTTTTCCAGTATCCTCTCCACTAGCCACCTCCCACCAGACACTTGCGGATTCGGATGTGGGGACTGCCGTTGGAGACGGGGAGGGGATACTGGCCGCCCTTGCCGCAGCCACCGCCTTGGTTCATGTCCAGGTCGTCGCCGATGGCGTCTATATTGTTCAGGGTGCTGAAGACATTACCGGTGAGCACCACGGGCCTCAGGGCCTCGGCCACCTTGCCGTTGCGTATCATGTAGGCCTCGCCGGCGGAGAAGGTGAACATCTCCATGGAGGTGGTGCCGCCGAACCAGTTCTTGGCGTAGACGCCCTCCTTGATGTCGGCGATTATATCATCAAAAGAGCCTTTAACTGGCTCGATGTAGGTGTTGGTCATGCGCACGATGGGCGGGAACCTATAATTCATGGCGCGGGCGTTGCCGGTGGGCTTTTCACCCATGATGGCCGCCGTCTCCCGCGAATGCAGTCGCCCCACCAGCCTGCCTTCCTTAATAAGGTATGTCTTAGTGGCGGGTACGCCCTCGTCGTCATACTTATAGCTGCCGCGCAGGTCGGGGACAGCGGCGCTGTCGATGATATTAAGCTCCCTGCCGCCGAACTGCTTTCCCAAGACCATTATTTCCCGCAGGCGCTCGTTTTCGTAGATATGGTCGGCTTCGGAGAGATGCCCGAAGGCCTCGTGGACGAAGACGCCGGCCAGCACCGGGTCTAAAACAACGGTATACTCGCCGCCCTTTACCTGCGGTGCGGAGAGCAGTTCTACAGCGTGTCTGGCTGTCTCCGCTACCTGTTTGTGCAGATTACGTATGGCGTTGAAGTCGCCGCGGCTGCCCAGGCTCAAACCCGCCTGCTGTACCTCGCCGTCGCCAGCGGCTACGGCGCTGATGCGCAGGGTTATATCCGTCCTAGGCTGCTCAATGTAGCTGCCCGCCGAGTTGACGAAAATGGTCCTCTTGTGGCTGTCGGCGTAGCCGATAACGGAGGTCTGGAGGTGGGGTGTGCGCCAGATGAGCTCGTTATATTCGTCGAGTAGCTTCTTCTTCTCGGCTAAGGAGACGGTGAGGGGAACGTCTTTTCCGTTGGATACTGTGTCAACGACGGGCTCGACGGGTGCAAGCTGGCTTTTCTCCTTGCCGACCAGTCTGGCCTGCGCAACGGCGCGCTCGATTCTTTGGGGTAGGTCGTTGAGGTCGTTAAAGCTGACGAAGCCCCAGCCGCCTTTTACCAGGGCGCGGATGTTGCCGCCGACGGCGGTGGACTGCCCCGCTGATTCCAGTTCCCTGCCCCGGTAGGTGATGTGGCTTAGCTGGCTTTCCTCAAGGCGGGCTTCTATATAGTCGGCGTTTTGTTTCTTAAGCGCTTCGGCTAGCTGGCGGCTGACTTCCCCAATGTCGGTCATGGTATAGACAGTTTACCATTGACGGTAACGGGGCTGTCAATTTAGTTTGGCTAGTCGTAGGTAATGCAAGGTCGTGAAGCTCTCATTGAAAAGTGTTATACTGGCTCTGCTACGTAGGTGGACTACGGCAGTCCGTAATTTGGGAGGTGTATTATGGACTTAGCCATTATAATCACTGTAGGCTGTTTAGCCTTTGGCTTTGGTATCTGGTTTTACCGTATCAAGAGTAAACTAACCAGGCTAGATGATAAGCTAACGCCTCTAATAATACTGCACAAAGAGGAACTGATTAAGTACTATCTTGAAAAAGGTATTTTACCTAATCCTAGTTTAACACCACGTAAGCAGTATTTAATTGATAGACTGGAAGCAGGTACGATAAGCTATGAAGAGTCTCAGGAGTTAGCTAATCAACTGAGGGCGGAAGAAAAGAAAGCACGGGAATCAGGTGATACCGATGCTGTAGTAGCCATTCTTGGGCTTATAGCGTTAGTCGTTATTCTGGCTAGTTTAATTAAAAAATGAGCTATGAAGGACTACACGGTGATGTAAGTCTAGTCGTGGATGCGGAGCAGATACCAGTTACCGTCGGGCATATCCCGATAGATGTCACAGACCAGGCCCTTGTTGGTCTTGACGCGGAAGTAGTGGCGGGACATCTCCCGCCCGGACCACTCCTCGTCGGTGCGCCACTTTTCGTAGACGCGGGTGATACGCTGCTTATCGCCGTTGCGGGCCAGGGATAAGGGTATGCCCTGCACGTTCACCGTAACCTTCAGCTCTTCCGGTTTCTCCAGTACCTTAGCCAATGCTCAAAAATCCCCCTTGACTATAGCTTGCGTAATACTCCGATTACCTTGCCCTGAATCTCGACGTCCTCGGACGGATAGTACATGGGCTGCATCTCTTTGTTGGCCGGTTGTAGGCGGATGCGGTTGCCTTCGTGGTAGACCTTTTTCAGCGTCACTTCCTGCTCTACCTTAAGCCAGACGGCTGCCATCTCGCCCTCTTCCACGCTGGACATCTGCTGGATTAAGACGATATCGCCGTCACCGACGAGGGCGTCAATCATGGAGAAGCCCTTCACCCTGAGGGCGTAGATGCCCTTTTTGCCCCTGGTGACCTCGTCGGTAAGCTGCAAGGTTTCCTCGGGCACGGAGTTCCAGGTGTCGGCGGTGGGCACGGGTATGGGCTTGCCGGCGGCGATGGTGCCCAAGAGCGGCACCAGGGTGACGGACTCCATTTTTCTGTCGGTGAGCTGGATGCTGCGGAAGACCGTGGGGTCGCGGCGGATGTGCCCTTCGTCTTCGAGCTTGTTGAGGTGGTGCTGGACGACGGAGGGCGTGCTGATGTCGCAGCCCTTGGCGATGTCCCTGACGGTGGGGGCATAGCCCTTTTCGTCGAGGAACTGGCGGATATAGTTTAGGATACGCTCACGGGTAGGCGAGCCCATTGCTTTCTCCTTTGAACATTTGTTCTGAAAACAAGTGTATCATAGGGATTTGGGTTTGTCAAGTGGGCTAGGATTTTGACCACCCCGCCTTGTTTTGCGTACGTAGGAATTTCCCACCCAATGCCCACCCTATAAAGGTTAAACCTCTATAAATTCCTTATTTGGGATTATGCCTCCCCACCTCACCTTGTTGTACGAATGTCTTGTCTTCCCACCCTGCCCACCCAACAGAAGTCTTTTAAAAGGGGGCTTCGCCCCCTTTAGAACCCCTAAAATATGGGGTGTTTAAGAGGGGTGAAACCCCTCTTAATTCCTTAAAAGGGCGGTGGGTGGGAAGAGATACAAAATGGGGGTGGGGGCTATAAACAAGAAGGCATTCTAGAGAGAGAATCCCCTCTAAGGGTGGGTAGGGTGGGTCAGAAACACGTTCGATAACAAAGGTGTGTTGGAGGGGATAAATAGCCAAAAATTGACAGAACTGGGCGTCTGGCGCTAAAATTGTTGAGCCAACGATTTGATTTTTGTCGTTGACGCTTGCCCTTTAGAGGCAGCCCGTTGGACTTAAGAAAGGGGGACTATATTGACCCAGGTCACCGAAGCCAAGCCAGCCGTCAATATCAACGAGGACTATTGCAGCCGCTGCTCTATATGCGGCTCACTTTGCCCCTACGACGCTATAACCCAAGACCATGAGAACAAGAAAATCATCCTGGACATAGAGAAGTGCCAGGTCTGCGGTATCTGCGCCTCGGCCTGTCCGGCGCGGGCCATTGATACCATCTACTATGACCGCGACTCTCTACTCAGCTATCTGCGAAAGGTAATGCCGCAGTATAAGAGCGACACGCTGGTGGTGATGTGCAAGGGCAGCGCCCCCGACTTCAGCCAGGTGGGCAAGCTCTTTGGGGTCAAGGATTTCGTACCGCTTTCAGTGCCCTGCGTCGGGCGCATCTCCGAAGAACTGCTTTTAGGGATGCTGGCGGAGGGGATGAATAAAATAAATATACTCGCCTGCGACGAGGACTACTGCCGCTTCCACCGGGGCAGCCCGCTCACGGCGCGGCGCGTTATGGCCTTAAACCGTATGCTGGAGCAATTGGGCTATGGCCCTGACGCCATAACCATGGAGCGCAACAGCCTCAAGGTGAAGGTGGATAAAGACCTCTGTATCGCCTGCGGCAACTGCGTATTCTATTGCCCCTACGACGCCCCCAAGCTCGAGAGCCAGGGTGGCATCAGCTTCGACCTGGACGCCTGCCGCGGCTGCGGCTTATGCGTTTCCCTCTGCCCCGCCTTCGCCCTCGACCTGGAAAATTGGGAGAGGGACCGAATCTCTAAGCTAATGCCTGAGCTCATCGCCGAGATGAAGCCGCCCAAGATTCTCGTCTTCCGCTGTCAGTGGGCGCTCTATCCTCCCCTGGACGGTGATGTCGGCCCCAACGTGCGCGCCATCGAGATGCCCTGCTCGGGGCGGGTCGAGGCCATCCACGTCCTGGAGGCGCTGCAAAACGGCGCCGACGGGGTCATGGTCATCGCCTGCGCCGAGGACGACTGCAAGCAGGAAGGGGTAAGCGGCAAGGCCGAGCACGCGATAGCCAAAATCAAAGGCCAACTGGAACAAATCGGGCTGGGGGAGAGGTTGGGCTTCAGCTCGGTGTCACCGCGCTACGAAGGCAAGGCGGAAGAGGCTATCAAGCAGTTCCGCCAGCAAATAGAAGCCATAGGTAAGAAGGGGAAAAGCTAATGATTGTAACCGTACTAAAGCCTCTGGACGAAATAATGGGATCCATAGCTCCCTACAAGAAGATTCTAATTGCGGGCTGTGATGGCTGCACCCAGCCGCCGCGGGGAATGCGAGAAGCCAAGACCTTAAAGCAACTGCTGGAACTGGCGGGCAAGCTTCAGAACAAGAAGTTCGAGTTCAAGCTGACCTCGGTGGTCAAGCAGTGCGACTCAGTGCTCACCAAATCGACCATTAAACCATACGTAGAAGATATAGATGCGGTGCTATCCCTGGCCTGTGGGGCAGGGCCGCAAACGGTTGCCGAGATTTTCTCCGACCTGCCCGTTATACCCGCCCAGAACTCCCATTTCGTCGGCATCGACGATAGGGAGGGGGGCGCCATGTTCGACAGCTGCCTTTCCTGCGGGGACTGTATTCTGGCCACTACCGGAGCCGTCTGCCCGATTACGCGCTGCGCCAAGGGGCTGCTCAACGGTGCCTGTGGTGGGGCGCGGGAGGGCATGTGCGAGCTTGACCCGGAGCGGGACTGCGCCTGGGAGCTTATCTATAAGCGCCTGGAGAAGCTGGGCCAGCTGGACAAACTCAAGGAATACAGACCGCCGCGCAACTACCAGAAGAAGACCTGGAAGGTTACCGTTTAGTCAGCCTGCTAAACCATAGCTAGTCCATCGTGCTTTCATTGCGCATAAGCGTCCCTAGCTGATATAATCAAACAGCTATGGTTCCCGCTAAGAAATCACAGGACGATAGTCAAAAACTGGAGATAATGCGCCACTCCGCCTCGCACGTTTTGGCTGAGGCGGTGCTTTCCATGTTCCCCGACGCCAAGTTCGGCATCGGCCCGGCCACACAGGACGGCTTTTACTATGACTTCGAATTACCTCGTCCCCTGACCCCCGACGACCTGCCCGTCATCGAGGCCAAGATGAAGGAACTGGTCAAGGCCGACCTGCCTTTCCAGCGTGAAGAGCTATCCAAGAAAGAGGCTCGTACTCTCTTCGCCAAACAGCCCTACAAGCTGGAGCTAATTGAGGAGATAGAGGACGAAAAGGTGGGGGTCTACCGGCAGGGGGCTTTCGTTGATTTGTGTCGGGGACCTCACGTAAGCTCCACCAAAGAGATTAAGGCCTTCAAGCTGGTCAG
>CAYPBF010000030.1:0-12430 GCA_964408935.1 uncultured Dehalococcoidales bacterium
AAATCGTAAAACCTTGGTGGAGGACGCTATGGCTAACGAATATGAAATCAATGAGCTGGCCAAGGAAGAATCGTGGCGGATGTTCCGCATCATCGGCGAGCTGGTGGAGGGCTTCGACACCCTCACCGGCATCGAGCCCGCGGTAACCTTCTACGGCTCGTCCCGCCTAAAAGAGACCGACCCCCTCTACGCCCAGACCGAGGAAATCGCCTACCAGCTGGGCAAGATGGGCTTTTCCATCGTCACCGGCGGGGGGCCGGGGGCGATGGAGGCGGCCAACAAGGGCGCGCTTAAGGCGGGGGTGGAATCGGTGGGGCTTAACATCGAACTGCCCGAGGAGCAGGCCTGTAACGACTACACCACCAAGTCCATCGTCTTCCACCACTTCTTCGTCCGCAAGGTGATGCTGGTAAAGTACGCCACCGCCTTCGTCATCATCCCCGGTGGCCTGGGCACGCTCGACGAACTGACCGAGGTCTTAACGCTGATGCAGACCATAAAGATAAAGCCCTTCCCGGTGATAATATTCAATAGCCAATACTGGAAGGGCTTTCTCGACTGGCTGGAGAGCATGGTGCTGAGCAAGGGCTGTATCTCCGAGGAAGACCTCGACCTGCTTATTGTCTGTGACCAACCCGAAGAGGTGGTCGAGGCTGTCCAGAGCTGGTACACCAAGCAAAAGCTGGTGGGCAAGAAAGCGCTGCCCAAGTGAGCTAGCTCAAGAATGGAGTTATAATGAGCAATTTCTGGTACGGTTTTATCGCGGGTATCATTGTCGGTTTGGCCATTGGTTTTATTATCACGCGAGGTAAACAAAAGCCCTGGTCGGAACTGACCGAAAAAGAGAAGAGGCTAAGAATCTGGTTGATAGGCATCGGGGTCGCTCTGCTGGCAGCAGGAGTTGTGATGGCACTATTGGCCATGTAATAAGGTAACTCTGGAGAAAGAAAGCATAATGTCCGAAAGCGGCAAAGCGGGGACAAAAGAGGACTTAGAAAAACTGTGGGAATAGAGGCTCTTCTCTAGAGCTGCTCCAGGCCGCGGACGACGTCATTGAGGTCTTCGTAGGGCTGGCACTTCAGCTTTTTCTCTTTACACATATCCATCAGCGCGTCACGGGCGAAGACGTGCTGGGCCAGCGCCGCGGGAGAATAATCGGAAGGGCCGTTGCCGACATACACCACCTGGTAGCCCTGATTGAGGAAGAGCTTGGTGTAGGCCTCCTTAAACCCTTTTTTCAGCACCTTGCCCTCGGGGCCGATATACTGCACCCCAACTGAGTCAGGGCCGAACTCGGTGTGGGCGGCATAGACCTCGATGTTACCCAAACCCACATTCCCCAGAATCTCTTTTATGTAGAAATCGAGCCCGTTACTGACCACCATGAAGCGAAAACCCTTCTCCTGGCAGTAGTTGGCCAGGTTGCGCAGCCCATCGCGCAGCTTGACCTGGGCGTGGACGACTTCGAGCAGCTGGTCGCGGCTGGCCCTGACCATGGCGAAGGCCTTGGTGTTAAAATCGCCCACCGACATCTTATTCTGGCGGTAGCGCTGGTAGAGCTCACGCCAGTCGCCTTCAGCGAAGGCGTCGAGCATGGCAAAGCTGACGTCTTCCTCAGTGATGGTACCGTCAAAATCGCTCTGAATAATCATCTCTCGAAGCTAAACAACCCTTAACACTAGTGCAGGATTATACTTTAATCCAAACTTCATTTCAAGACTCTGACGCCTTCGGAGATTGACAGCTAAACGCCATAGGGGTTAGTATGTTGCTAGTCTTCGGGAAGGGCGTGGATGCCCGACCCCGAAGGTGGTATACGTCCATTTTACGCTGCGATTTTATAACTATTCAGCGACACTGGAACTGAAGTTTTATTTAGGAGGAAACAGGTCATGCCGAAACGCCTTTTACTCAAGGAGCTTTCAAGGTACAATGTCGGCACCTGGGCCGATATAATCTATAGGAACGCGCTCCTCCACGCCAACGACGAGGCCTTCGTCTACGAAAACACCAGGATAACCTTTGCCGAATACAACAGCCACATCAACAAGGTAATCCACGGGCTGGAAAAGATGGGGATCAAGAAGGGGGACGTGCTCGGCATCCTGTCCTGGAGTTGCCTTGAGTTTGCCGAGCTTTACGGCCTGACCATGAAGGCGAGCTACATCGCCTCGCCCTTCAACCCGCGGCTGGGCCTGGACGAGCTGGAGTACCTCATCAAATACTCAGAGACCGAAACCCTCTTCGTCGGCAAGGAGCTGATTGAGACAGCCAACGCCCTCAAAGAGCGCCTGCCCCAGGTCAAGAACTTCATCTCGCTGGAGACGGCTGCCGAAGGCATGACCCACTACGACGACATCATCAAGGCCAACTCCGATGAAGAGCCCGACATAAACCCCACCGAGGACGACCCCTGCTGCATTATCTATACCAGCGGCACCACCGGTGTCCCCCGCGGCGCGCTCTATAACCAGCGCCGCTTTATTGAAGACTCCAAGATACTGTCCATTGATATGAGCCTGCCGACAGGCCACAAGCGTATCCAGATAACGCCCCTTTTCCACATCGCCGGCAACACCCACTTCCGCTCCTCACTCTTCACCGCCGGCTGTAACGTCATCGTCAAGTTCTTCGACGCCGCCGAAACGCTGAAGACTATCCATCGGGAGAAGGCCACCCACATGGACTCCGTACCCACCCACCTGGCGGCCATACTCAACCTGCCCGACCTTAATAAATACGATATCAGCTCGCTGCAGTTCTTCTGGTACGGCGCCTCGCCCATGCCCCAGGAGGTGCTCAAAAACGGGATGAAGGTCTTCGGGCCCATCTTTGCCCAGGGCTACGGCCAGAGCGAAAGCGGCCCCGCAATTTCTCACCTCTCCAAGGAAGACCACGACGTGCTCGATAAACCCGTAAAGGAGCAGAAGAAGCTGGCCTCGGCGGGACGGCCCGATATCGGGGTGCACGTCAGAATCCTCGACGAAAAGGGAGACGACGTCGGCCCCGACGAAGTGGGCGAGATAACGGTGCGCAGCAAGCAGACCATGGTCGAGTACTGGAAGAAGCCTAAGGAGACCAAGGCCACCCTGATTGACGGCTGGCTCCACACCGGTGACATGGGCTTTTACGATGAGGAAGGCTATATCTACATCGCTGACCGCAAGAAGGACATGATCATCAGCGGTGGCGAAAACGTCTACCCCAGAGAGGTGGAGGAGGTCCTCTACCGCCACCCCGCCGTCATGGAAGCGGCCGTCATCGGCATCCCCGACGAATACTGGGTGGAAAAGGTCCACGCCGTCATCGCCTTCAAAAAAGGCAAGGAGACCACCGCCGAGGAGATTGTCGCCTTCTGCAAGAAGAACATCGCTGGCTACAAGACACCGAAATCGATTGAGTTCGTCGACGCCCTGCCCAAGAACCCCGCCGGTAAGATTCTGAAGCGCGAGCTGAGGGACAAGTACTGGAAGGGGACCCAAAAAGACAAGAAACGCTGACACGGCACCTCTATAGAGTGGGGAGATGGAAAGCCATAAGATAAGGTTTGAGCCCCTGGGCTTGAGCGGGCGCTGCCGCGCCGACGAGTCCCTCCTCGCCTGCGCCCAGAGCGCCGGCGTCGGCATCATCAGCCTCTGCGGCGGTCAGGGTCACTGCCAGTCCTGCAAGATACAGGTGCTGGAGGGCACCTTCTCCCCACCCACCGACAGCGAGCTCAAGGCCTTCTCCCGCCAGGAGATTAAGGAAGGCTGGCGCCTGGCCTGCCAGACCCACCCCACCAGCGACGGCAAGGTGGGCATACCCCCCACCTCCCTGACCACCAGCCAGCGCGTGCAGACCGAGGGCCAGGAGGTGGGCGTTGAACCAGAGCCAGTTGTCAAGCCCTATCGGCTTAAGCTAAAAACGCCCTCGCTGAGCGACGCGCAGGCTGACGCTAGCCGCGTACTCCAGGCCCTAAACCGCCAACACAAGCTGCGCTGCGATAAGGTTGATATCGGGGCTCTAAGCCAGCTATCGCCGCAGTTACGCTCCTGGGGCTGGGAGTGTCTTGCCTCGGTAAGAGAAAAAGAGGTAATAGCCTTCGGCCCCTGGCCCAGTCGCCAGCTGGGTCTGGCCGTGGATTTGGGCACCTCCAAGATATCGGGCTACCTGGTCGAGCTCGATAGCGGCCGGACGCTGGCCGCTAAAGGTGTAAGCAACCCCCAGATAAGCTACGGTGAGGACATCATCAGCCGCATCGCCTACGCCACGCAGTCGGCGGCCAAGGCCACGCAGCTGCAAAAGCTGGTGGTCAAGGCCCTGAACAAGCTGGCCGCTGACCTTTGCGCCGAAGTCAAGGCCAAGGTCGGTGAAATCGTTGACGCCGTGCTGGTGGGCAACACCGCCATGCACCACCTGCTGGTGTTGCTGCCCGTGAAGCAGCTGGCGCTGGCCCCCTTCGTCCCCGCCGTGAGTCGGGCCATAGACATAAAGGCCAGCCGCCTGGGGCTGAAATTCGCCCCGGGCGCTTACCTGCATCTACTGCCCAACATCGCCGCCTTTGTCGGCGCCGACCACACCGCCGTGCTGGTGGCCACGCTCAACGGCCTGCCCCAGGAAACGACGGTGGCCATTGACATCGGCACCAACACCGAGGTCTCGCTGATTGATAAGGACGGGATAACGACCACGTCCTGCGCCTCCGGACCCGCCTTCGAAGGCTGGCACATCAAGGACGGCATGCGCGCCGCCAGCGGCGCTATAGAGCGGCTGCGTATCGTGAATAATAAGGTAGAATACCAGACCATTGACGATAAGCCCGCCATCGGCATCTGCGGCTCGGGCATTCTGGACACAGTGGCCCAGCTCTATCTGGCGGGGGTGCTGGAGGAGGGGGGCAAGATGGACGAGAAACACCAACGCGTGCGCCACGGCGATAAGCACCTGGAGTTTGTCATCGTCGACGCTAAGGAGAAGAAGGATGTCAAGCGGGCCATCGTCATCACCCAGCAGGACGTGCGCGAGATACAGCTGGCCAAGGCGGCCATCCGCACCGGTATCCAGGCGCTGCTCGAAGCCAACGGCTACGGTGAGGAGAGAATAGAAAAGGTGATAATCGCCGGCGCCTTCGGCACCTATATCGACGTCACCAACGCCATGGCCATCGGCATGCTACCCGTACTTCCCCCGGAGCGTTTCCAGCAGGTGGGCAACGCCGCCGGCACCGGTGCTAGATTGGCTCTAATCTCCAAAGCTAAGCGCGCCGCCGCCCAGAAGATTGTATCCGGAGTAAAATATATCGAGCTGGCTGGCATCCCCGGCTTTAACCAGACCTTTATGCAGGCCAGCTACCTGGGGAAGTTCCGCTTGAAGGAAGGTAAGAGGCAGAAAATTGGCTGAAATGAGAGCGATACCGCCTCTTGTTTCCACTAATTGGCTAGCCAAGAACCTAGAAGAGCCGACACTGGTCATTATTGATATCAGGACCAGCGACACATACCGGGACGGGCATATTCCCGGCGCCGTAAACGTCCCCTTCCGCTCTTGGGTCACCACCAGAAAAGGGCTCATGCTGGAGTTGCCCGAAGTCGAGGCGCTCTTTAAGGTTATCGGCGGGGCGGGGATAAAGAGTGATTCCAGGGTGGTGGTAGCTAACAAGGTGGATATCCATCACGACATCGCCGATGCCACCCGGACGGCCTGCACGCTGCTGTACGCCGGGGTTGATAACGTGGCTGTCTTCGACGGGGGCTACAACAAGTGGCTCAAAGAGAAAAAACCGCTCTCCGATAAAACGGTCAAACCCAAACCGCTGGCCTACAAGGGCGAGCTTAATAAGGCGCTTTTCGTCGATAAGGCGTATGTAGAAAAGAAACTGGGTAAAGCGGCTATTGTCGATACCAGAGCCCCCGATGAGTTCTTCGGCATAACGCAGGACCTCTTTACCGACCGACCGGGGCACATTCCCGGCGCCAGCTGTTTGCCCGCCCCCTGGGTCTGGACCGAAGCCGGGACCTACCGAAGCGTTAAGGAAATCAGGGCGTTGGCCGCGGGGGTGGTCGGGCCCGACAAGTCCCGGGAAATCATTATCTACTGCGGGGTGGGGGGCTATTCCAGCACCTGGTGCTTCCTGCTGCGGGAGCTATTGGGCTACACCAATGTTAAGATATACGAGGGCGCCGCCCAGGAGTGGACCGCCGACCCCAAAGCGCCCATGGTCAAATACAGCTGGAACTAAGGCAAGCCAAAGGAGAGAAAGAAATGGAAACTAAAATAACCAGCGCCACCAAAGAGGTCATCATCGGCGGTGACAGACCCACCGTGCTCATCGGCGAGCGCATCAACCCTTCGGGTAAGAAGAAGCTGGGCGAAGCCCTCAAGGAGGGTAATCTGGACATCGTGCGTAAGGAGGCCAAGGAGCAGACCGAGGCCGGCGCCGACATCCTCGACGTCAACGTCAACGTCTTCGGCATCGATGAGCCTGACCTGCTGCCCAAAGCGGTCAAGGCGGTAATGGAGAGCTCGGACCTGCCCCTCTGCATTGATAGCGCCGTACCCGAAGCCCTGGAGGCGGCCATTAAGGTCTATAAGGGCAAGCCGCTGATTAACTCCGTCACCGGCGAGGAACACTCCATGGAGAAGATACTGCCCGTCGTCAAGAAGCACGGCACCGCCGTCATCGGGCTGGTGCAGGACGACAACGGCATCCCCAAGACCCCCGAAGCCCGGCTGGCCGTGGCCAAGAAGATAGTCGAGCGCGCCGAAAAGCTGGGCATCCCCCGCGAGGATATCGTCATTGATTGCCTGAGCCTGGCGGTGGGCGCTGAAAGCGCCTCGGGGACGACGGCCCTGGGGACGATACGCCTGATTAAGGAGGAGCTGGGGCTGAACATGACGCTGGCGGTGAGCAACATGTCCTTCGGCCTGCCCGACCGCGCCCTGCTCAACAACGCCTTCGTGGCCGCCTGCATCTCCGCGGGGGTGACCTGCGTCATCGTCGACGTCAAGAAGATACGCCCCGCCGTCCTAGCCGCCGACCTGGTGATGGGCCACGACAACTATGCGCGACGCTACGTAGAAGACTTCCGCCGGCGCCAGCAGGAGCAAGCCCAGCAATAGAGGCCGACAGGCTGGCAATAGCCTGGCTTCTGTGCTATCATAGGGGTCGATTCAATGCATTTTGCCCGCCTCCGATTAGCCTAAAAGGGGGTGGGTAAATTATCCAGAAACGAAGGAGGCAAACATGGGCAGGTTAGACAGAAAAGTGGCCATCGTTACCGGCGGCGCCAAGGGTCTGGGCAAGGCCTTCTGCTTCGCCCTGGCCAAAGAAGGGGCTAAGGTAGTGATGGCAGCGCACCGCCTCGATACCGACGAAGCCAAGCAGGCGGCTAAGGATATAGAGGCCAAGGGCGGCATGACGGTAGAGGTTGACGTTACCGACGAGGCTAGCACCATAGCCATGGCCGAGACGGCCTTCAAGAAGTACGGGCGGATTGATATCCTGGTAAACAACGCCGCCTTCTACTACGGGGTGGGGAGAAACGCCTTCCACGAGGTTAAGCCGGATGATTGGGATAAGGCGCTGGAGGTGGGGGCTAAGGGCGCCTGGCTCTGCGCCAAGGCCGTATTCCCCTACATGAAGGAGCAAGGAAAAGGCAAAATTATTAATCTCTCCTCGGATACCGTCTTCGCCCCGACCAAGGGGATGATTAACTATATTACCTCCAAGGCGGCCGTTGTCGGCATCACCCGCGTCCTGGCCGGAGAGCTGGGGCAGTACAACATATGCGTCAACGCCATCGCCCCCGGCTACACCGATACCCCCGCCAGTTGGACCATCGGCGACGTGTCTAAGTTCAATACCAGCGACACCCCCCTGGGGCGGGTCGGCAAGCCCGAGGACATGACCGGGGCCGTTGTCTTCTTCGCCAGCGACGATTGCGACTTTATCAGCGGCCAGGTACTGATAATCGACGGCGGCCGGCGGGTGCATTAAGCCGATAGGCCGATAAAGATTCTCTCTCCCCTAACCGCAACCGGGGGTCTTTATTGCCGAGAGGGGGTAAATGAGCCCGGAGAAGCTAATATTCAGGTTCGAGGAGTTGGGGCGAGAGCACAAGCCGCTGGTGGGCAAGAAGTGCGCCAACCTGGGTGAAATGATACGTCTGGGTCTAGCCGTACCCCCCGGATTCGCCACCTCCATCGCCATGTACCGCCGCTTCGCCAAGGAAACGGGGGCGGCCGCTGAAATCGCCACCTACGTCAAGCAGATGGGCCAGCTAAAGGACAGGAACATCTCTGTCTTCGACGAGATGAGCCGCAAAATCAGGGGCATCATCGAGAGTAAGGAGATGCCCCCCACCCTAACCAAGATGATAGCCTCCCATTACAAGGAACTGGAGAAAAAGGGAGCCCCCGACAGCGCCGTTTCGGTGCGCTCATCGGGAACGGAGAGCCGTCCGGGAATGTTTGAGACCTATCTTAACGTGGTCGGCCTCGAAGACGTGCTCGACAAGATAAAGAGGGTCTGGTCTAGCGCCTATACCGCCCGCGCCATCGCCCTGCGCGTCAACAAGGACATAGCCGTCACCGGCGACGAGCTGGGGGTGGCCGTCTCCCGAATGGTAAACGCCCGCTCGGCGGGCATCAGCTTTACCCTGGACCCGATCACGGGCGACACCTCCAGGGTGGTCATTGATGCAAGTTGGGGGCTAGGCGAGGGGGTGGTCAGCGGCGACCAAGACGTTGACCATTTCGTGGTGGACAAGAAGAGCTTAAAGATAATCGAAAGCACCACGGGTAAGAAGACGAAAAAGGTGGTCAAAAAGAAGCGGGGGGTGGAGCGGCAGGAAGTGCCGACACGGCAGCAGTCGGCGCCTTCTTTGAGCAAAAAAGAGGTTTTGGCCATCGCCAAACTAGCCTTACTGCTCGAGGAAAAAATGGGCGGAGCGCAGGACGTGGAGTGGGCTATCGATGCCGACGCCACCCCGCCCGACAACATTGTTCTCCTCCAGACCCGCCCCGCCCGCCTTACCGTCAGAAAGCCGGAATCGGTCACCGACCGTATGATTGACCTGATTGTGCAGAAGTTCTATAGACCCTAAAGCGGAGAGAGGAAAGGTGCCTAAGAAAAAGCCGGTGGATAGAATCTGGGATGCCGTTCCCGGCTACGACTTCAACGAGGAGGTCGACCTGGCCGCCATGCCCTCGTGGTTCCTCGACGGCACGCACAGCATACCGCCGCTGACGCCCCTCTTCTGCTACCAGTGGGCGCGCTTCTGCAGCCACGGCTTCAAGGCGGCCTGCGAGGAGCTCAGCATACCCACCTGCAAGGGCTGGGAGATTCGCGTCCTTAACGGCGGGCTCTACTGCGGCCTGCATATCGTCCGAGACCAGGAAGAGATTGCCCAGCGCGAGGTAAAGTTCCGCCAGGCGCTGCGGCCCTGGCTCGAGGACTTCGACGGCCACTGGGATAACTACAAAAAAGAGCTGCTGGGCATATATGATAAGCTCAAAGAGCTCGATGTCGACAGCGCCAGCAACCTGGAGCTTTACCATCACAACTATGACCTGATGGAAGCCTACATGCGGATGTGGGAGATACACTTCATCGGCATGTACACGTCCTTCAACACCTGGCTGCTGCTGGAAGCCATGACCAAGGAGCGCTTCGGCTTAAGCGACCAGGAAGCCGAGTTCCAGGATATGATGCGGGGCTTCGACAACAAAATATACCAGATGGACAAGAAGCTCTGGGAATTCGGGCAGCTGGCCGTCGAGATGAAGCTGGCCGACACCTTCAAGGAAAACAAGCCCCCCGATATCCTGGCCAAGCTTAAAAAGTCGGATAAAGGCAAGGAGTGGCTAAAAGCCTTCATGGACTACATGACCAAGGACGATATCGGGGGCTGGCGCATGCAGAGCTTCACCGACTTCAACGAGCCCTACTGGCTGGAAGACCCCGCCACCCCCATCGGGCTGGTCAAGGACAACATCGAAAGGGGTGCCAGCTACGACCTGGAGGCCACGCGGGCTGAGATCGCCAAAAAGAGGAAGGCCGCCATCAGTGCCTTCTTAAAGAGGGTGCCCCCCGAAGAGAAGGGGCTTTTCAAGGGGCTGATTGCGCTGGCGGGCAAGTCCAGCTCCTACAGCGAGGAGCACGATGTGTACTGCGAATTGAGCATCCATGCCCTGATGCGCCGCGGCTACCTGGCCATGGGTAGAAGGCTGGCCGAAAACGGCACCATGGATAACCCCAACGACATCTTCATGCTCAGCCCCGATGAAATTGACCGCGTCATTATGGTGCCCGAGGCGCACGACCTGCGCTGGATAACCAAGCGGCGGCGGGCGGACTGGGAAAAGGCGCATAAATCGGCCAACCCCCCGGTGATAACCAAACGCGCCAGCCTGGAGGAAGCGGTTAACCTGGACCTTTTGCCCTCGCGGGACGCCATCGCCATCAAGATTGTCGTCGGTGATATGCCCCAGCCCAAACCCCAGCTCAAGGCCGACCTCTGGGGCATCTGCGGCTGCCCGGGTCAGGCCGAAGGCACCGCCCGCGTGGTGACTAAGTACGAAGAGCTGAAGAAGGTGCAACCGGGCGACATCCTGGTTTGCCCCAGCACCAACCCTACCTGGACGCCCGTCTTCGGGCTGGTCAATGGTGTCATCACCGATACCGGCGGCACCCTCTGCCACGCCGCCATCATCGGGCGGGAGTACGGCGTACCCACCATCGTCAACGCTCAAGGCGCCACCGAGAAGGTTAAGACGGGGCAAAGGGTAGAGATAGACGCCACCAACGGGGCCATCTACTTACTGGGAAAATAAGGCCCCTTAGGATATAAAGCTGTGGCATTAGCCACCGCAGGTATGCTATCTTTAGCTAAAGAGAGGAGAAAAATGGCCGACTACGAGCAATACAAGCACAGTAAACACATTATCACCAAGACCAAGTCCGACCTGACACTCCCCGACTTCCGCCGCGAGGCTCTGAAAACCGCCGGCGACACCCGAACCGCCATGGCCTATCTCGACGACGATGTCTTCAAGGGGGCCTTCTATTGCGAGTGCGTCTGGTTCTGGAAGGGCATGGAAAAACCGGAAGTAGAAGCCCACACCCATCCCTTCGATGAGGTCATCACCTTCTTCGGCTCCAACCCCGACGACCCCGAAGACCTCTGCGGCGAGGTTGAGATATGGCTGGAGGACGAGAAGATTACGCTGACCAAGAGCTGCCTCATCTTCGTGCCCAAGGGGATGAAACACTGCCCGCTGCATATTAAGAGGGTGGACAGACCCATCTTCCACTTCACCGCGGGGCCGTCCAGCACCTATAAATAAAACGGAGAGGGAAAGATGTTACTCAAGGGGAAGGTGGCCGTTATTACTGGCTCGACCTCGGGCATCGGTCGAGCGGGGGCTATCGCCTTCGCTAAAGAAGGCGCCAGCGTCGTCGTCAGCGGCCGCAATAAGGAACGGGGCGGGAAGGTGGTGGCGACGATAGAGAAGCAGGGAGGCCAAGCGCGCTTTATCGCCGCCGACGTGATGGTTATGGCCGATATCGAGCGGCTGGTCAAAGAGACGGTGGCAGCCTACGGGCGTTTGGATATCTTCTGGCACAACGCCGGCATTGTCGGACCCGACGACGTGGAGAATTTAAGCTCGGAGAGATACGACGCCATGATGAACACCCACCTAAAGGCTGCCGTCTTCGGCGTCCAGGCCGCCCTGCCCATGCTGAGGAAAGCGGGGGGCGGGGCCGTTCTCTTCACCAGTTCGGTGGCGGGCCTAAAGCAGTCGGGCTTTTCGCTGACCTACTCGCTGACCAAGAGCGGACTGGTCATGCTCACCCGCAAACTGGCTGTGGATTTAGCTAAGGATAAAATCCGGGTCAACTGCCTCTGCCCGGGGCGGGTGCAGACCGGGATGAGGCCCGAAATCTCCGCGGAGAGGTCCAAGGCGCTGGGCATCAGCGCTGAGGAATGGGAAAGGCGGGACAAAAAGCGTATACCGTTGGGGCGGTTCATCACCGAAGAAGAGGTGGCCGACGCCGCCCTCTTCCTGGTCTCGGATAAGGCCTCGAGCATCACCGGAGTCTCCCTCCCCATCGACGGGGGTTTTCTGGCCGTATGATTATCGTTTAGAAAGAGGTGTAAAATGGGAATATTAGACAACAAGGTAGCTATAGTTACCGGAGGCGCCAACGGGCTGGGCAAGGCCTACTCCCTGAAGATGGCCCAGGAAGGCGCCAAGGTGGTGGTAGCCGACATAGCCGATAAGGAGGCGCAGGCGGTAGTCGACGAAATCAAGGCGGCAGGGGGCCAGGCCATCGCCCTCCATACCGACGTCACCTCGGAGGCCAACACCAAAAAAATGGCCGAAGAGACGATCAAGGCCTTCGGCAGCATCGACGCCCTGGTCAACAACGCTGGCTTCTACCATGGGA
>CAYPBF010000031.1:0-12131 GCA_964408935.1 uncultured Dehalococcoidales bacterium
ACGCGGTATTCGGTGCGAGCCTCCCTACCTTGAGCCACCACCGCCATCTTCTGACGGTGACGGGGGTCGCGGCCAATGTCGGCCTCGATAATACCCTCTTCGGGCTCCAGCTTCCCCTTGACCAGCGCCAGATAGGCCTTGGTCACCGAGTGGGACTTGAACTGCTTGGCGAGATTAGCTTGGGCGGCTTGGTTCTTGGCCACCAGCATCACTCCTGAGGTGTCTTTGTCCAGGCGGTGGACGACACCGGGGCGTAGCGAATCGCTCATGTCAGCTAGATGCGGGAAGTGGGCCAGTATGGCGTTAACCAGGGTGTGGGCGGGGTGGCCCGGGGCGGGGTGGACAGTAAGGCCAGGCGGCTTATCGACGACGAGCAGGTCATCGTCCTCGTAGATAACCTTTAAGGGAATGGCCTCCGGTTTCAATTCCTGGGGCGGGGTGGGGGGAATATAGATGTCAATCCTATCGCCGGGACTGAGCCTATGCCCGGGCTTGGCTTTTTGGCCGTTGACGGTTATTTTGCCTGCCGCGATGAGCCTTTGCACCTGGGTGCGGGAAAGCTCCGGATGCTGACTGCAGACGTACTTGTCGAGGCGGTCTTCCCCGTCAACGGTAAGGCGGTATAACTTGTCCATGACTCCTCACGATTTTTCTGGCTTAAACATCATGAGCAGCAGGGCCAAGGCCAGAATAATGGTGCCCACCACCAGCGACGAATCGGCAATGTTGAAGGCGGGCCACCAGCCGACGCTGATGAAGTCGGTGACACCGACGAAGCGCGAAGGGTCGATGAGATTTAACACCCTTTCTATGAGGTTGCCGACGATGCCGCCCAAGATTAAGCCCAGCCCCACCCAACCCAAGCGCCCGGAGAAGAGGGGGTAGCGGCGGTGAACCCAGAGGACGTAGAAAAGCGCCAAGGCGATAACGACACAGGCGATTATGGCGATGACGAAGGCATGACCCTGAAACAGGCCGAAGGCGGAACCGGTGTTCTTGGTGCGGACGATGCTGAAGATGCCCGCCTCCCAGAGCACCTCACCAACATCAAGGGTGGACCTTATCCAGAGCTTGGTGAGATGGTCGGCGGCCAGCACGCCGAAGGCGATAAGGAAGAAGTACAGCCGCCAATGCCCCTCCCGCAGCTTACTTACCTTTCCCCTCCTTGGCCAGGCGCGCCTTACAGTCCAGGCAAAGGCTGGCCTGGGGCAGCGCCTCCAGGCGCTCGGGGGATATCGGTTTACCGCAGTTATCGCAAAGGCCGTAGGTCTTGTCTTTGAACTTCTGCAGGGCGTGCTCTACATCGGCCAGCTGCGCCCTGAGCCTCTTCTCCAGGGTCAGCCGCCTCTCCAGCTCAAAGCTCTCGGTGGCCTCCTCTTCCCGTTTACCGAAGGGGCTACCCTCGCGCCGTTCGTCAGCGGGACGGACGGTGGATTTAAGCTGTTCTAATTCTCCATTAAGCCGCTTATGCTCGCTCTCCAGGCGGGCACGCAGCAGATTGAAGCCTACGTTCGTTTGTTCCCTCTTCTTCTTCGCCATCTTTCCCTCCCCCTGCTTAGCTGCGCTGGCAGATAAGCTGCTATGGTTGACGACTTAGCGTGAAAGCTGATTAGGCAGAAGGGTTAGCGCTATTCGCCAGAGGCTTATAGCGCTACTATACCTCAAGTGTATCTCAATTATTGTGTTAGGTCAATGCCCCCAGACACATTCTGGGGATTTTTAGGGGGTAAACTGCGATAGGGTGCTACGCCTATAGGTTTCTCCCCCCACCCCAAGTATTCTTACCCACACCAGCCCGCCCTATAAATGTCTTTCTAAGGGGGGCTTCGCCCCCTTAAAACCCCCAAAGTAGGGGGGATAGGGAAGCACGTAACCCGAAGGAATTCTAGAGGGTAAACCCCTCTAAGGGTGGGTAGGGTGGGTCAGAACAACGTTCGCTAACAAAGGTGGGGGGTATCGGGTGGGAAGAAAGAACCAGGGCCTTGACAACTGTGATAGAATTATAGGTGTAAATGATAATGCTTTTCATTTAGAGGCTAGAGATGAAACTGAGCGAGAAAAAGATAACAGCCACCCTCAAGCGTAACGGCTACAAGCTCACCCCACAGCGCCGCGCCGTAATCGGCGCCATCGCCTCCAGCCCCGACCACCTAACCCCCACCGCCCTCTTCCAGAAGGTACGTCAAGGCCACCCTACCATCGGCCTGACGACCGTCTACCGAACCCTGGAGATACTGGCCAGACTGGAGCTCATCTGCCAGTTGCACGCGGGGGAGACCCGCAGTTACACCATAGCCGCCGCGGGACACCACCATCACCTGATTTGCGCCGAATGCGGCGAGGTCATTGATTTCAACGGCCACTACCTCACCGAGCTACAGGATAAGCTGGGCCGCGAGACCGGTTTTAAGATTGAGGGGCACCTGCTCGAGTTTATCGGACGCTGCCGGAGCTGTCAGCGAAATGCTTAGACGGATATGGCACGAACTTAGAGCCCACGCCCCCTTCACGGCACTGGGGGCGGTGACGGGCATTATCGTCATGGCCATTATCCTGATTACCGATATGCCCGCCTCTATCTCCGAGACTATTTTCTATACCCTGCACCCCCTGCACGTCGTCCTGAGCGCGCTGGTGACCACCGCCATCTATAGGCGTTACAGTAAGGGTCGGCTCTGGGCGGCTATTCTTATTGGCTACTGCGGCTCGGTGGGCATCGCTACTTTAAGTGATGCCGTAATCCCCTTCGTAGAAGGGAGCAGCCTGAGCATCGGCATCGGCTTCCACCTGCCCTTTATCGAGACTGATGCCTTCCCCTACCTGAATGTGCCCACCTGGATAGTGATAAACGCCGCGGCGGCTATCGGCATCGCCATCGGCTACTGGAAGCAGTTCACCAAAATCCCCCACACGGGGCACGTGCTCTTAAGCACCTGGGCCTCGCTCTTCTATTTCACCGCCTTCGGCACCGCTTCCTGGGTGCCGCTGCTGCCCCTGATTTTCGTCTTCCTCTTCCTGGCCGTCTGGCTCCCCTGCTGCCTGAGCGACATCGTCTTCCCGCTACTCTTCATCAGGAAGGTTGCCAGCGGGCGGGAGATGGCCTATACTAATCACCACCACTAAGGGGGGCTAATGGGCTTACGCATCACCACCCTGAGCGAGAATACGGCGGGCCGGGACGGCTTTCTGGGGGAGTGGGGCTTGAGCTTCCTGGTGGAGAGCGATGAAGCCAGAATCCTCTTCGACACGGGGCAGAGTACCTCCACCCTCCACAACGCCAAACTGATGGGCGTTGACCTAAGCCAGGTCGATAAAATTGTCTTGAGCCACGGGCACTTCGACCACACCGGTGGCCTTAAGGACGTCTTAAGCGAGATGGGCAAAAAGATAGAGGTCATCGCCCACCCCGACATCTGGCAGGCCAAATACGCCGTCCGCCAGGGCGAAGAGCCGAGGTACATCGGCATCCCCTTTTCCCGCAGCGAGCTGGAGGGCTTAGGGGCTAAGTTTCACCTCACCCCGGAACCAGTGGCCATCAGCGAGAGCATAATGACCAGCGGCGAGGTGCCCATGGTAACCGACTACGAGGACATTGAGGCCTATCTGGCGGTGAAAGAGGGCGGGGACTTCAGGCCCGACGTCTTTCGAGACGACCAGGCGCTGTTTATAAAAACACCGAAGGGGCTGGTGGTTGTCCTGGGCTGCGCCCACCGCGGTATTATCAATACCCTATACCACGCCCAGAAAATCAGCGGGGTAAAAAAGATAGATACCGTGATTGGCGGCTGCCACCTGATGAACGCCAGCGAGGAGCGCATCTGGCGGACTCTAGCCGACCTAAAAGAGCTGGGGGTGGGGCGGTTGGGGGTCTGCCACTGCACGGGCATGGCGGCCTCGGTGGTCATGGCCCAGGAGTACGGCGAGCGCTTCTTAGTGAACAACGCAGGCACCGTGCTCGATTTATAAGGAGGGTGATGAACCTCTCAGTACAACTGGCGCCCAAAAATAAAAAAGGCCTGGCCCTGGCCAACCCGGTGATGACGGCCTCGGGGACCTTCGGCTGGGGTACCGAGTACGAGCACCTCTTCGATATTCAGAAGCTGGGGGCTATCGTCTGTAAAGGGACTACCTTAAAGCCCAGGGAGGGCAATCCCCAGCCCAGGCTGGCGGAGACGCCCTGCGGCGTGCTCAACGCCATCGGCATGCAGAATATCGGCGTCGCCGCCGTTATTAAGGAGAAGGCGCCCGTCTGGGCGAACTGGCGGGTGCCCGTCATCGTTAACATACTGGGGGAGACCGTCGAAGAGTACGGTGAGCTGGCCAAGAAACTGGAGGGGGTAGTCGGCATAAGCGGCCTCGAAGTCAATATCGGCTGCCCCAATGTTGAGGCGGGGGGCGCCGAGTTTGGAGCTAAGCCCAAGCCAGCGGCCAAGGTGACGGCGGCGGTTAAGCGGGTGACGACTTTACCGGTGGTGGTCAAGCTGACGCCCAACACGGGCGATATCGGCGGGGTGGCCAGAGCCGTGGCCGCAGCCGGCGCCGACGCTATTTCCCTGATTAACACCCTTAAGGGCGTGGCTATAGATATAGCCAAGCGCAAACCGCTGCTGGGCAACGTCAGCGGGGGTCTTTCGGGGCCAGCGATAAAGCCCGTCGCCCTAGCTATGGTCTACGAGGTGGCTGGCGCCGTCTCAGTGCCCGTGGTGGGCATCGGTGGTATCTCTACCGCCAGCGACGCCCTGGAGTTTATTATGGCTGGAGCCAGCGCCGTCCAGGTGGGCACGGCCAACTTCACCAACCCCCAGGCCCCCCTTGAGGTCTTGGAGGGGATAGAGGCTTTTATGACCAAAGAGGGGGTCGAGGACATCGCCGAGCTTGTCGGGGCGGCCAGGCGCTAGACGAGCCAAAAAAACAGGTGGAGGAGGTGGATTATGACATGGATTTGTCGGGTCTTTGATACTCTCCGCGGGCCGATAATCTTCGAGTTTTTCTGGCGTCTCTTTACCAGTGACAGGGCCTTAAGCGCCACCGAACTGGAGGCGGCCTCAAAGGTGCTGGGCGCCAGCGCCATCAGCTACAGTGCCGTAAGAGTCGCCGACGGCGGGATTCTCGGGCTCATCTTCCGCTTCAACAGAAGGAGGTCCTTCGTCACCTTCCACACCATCAACATGCCCGATTCCGGCGCCGGCGCCCGGTCCAGCTCACGCCTCGCCATCGTCGTGCACGAACTTACCCATGTATACCAGTTTGAAGTGGTAGGTAGTATATACATGTGGCAAGCTCTTCAGGCCCAACGCTCGGCGGAGGGTTACAACTACGGAGGCTGGCGGCAACTGGTAAAAGACTGGGCTAAGGGAAAACATTTCCGCGACTATAACCGAGAACAGCAGGGCATGATCCCCCAACACTTCTACGATAAGGTCGTGGCCAAGGGACGATCGCCGCAAGACCCCATGTATCGGGCGTACCAGCCCTTTATAGACGAGCTGAGGAACGGGGAACTATGATGCCGCTGAGCTTATCGGGAGTCGGTGTCTAGTAGTAATAGTCGTCGTATCCTTGGCGCATTCGGATAATGGGGCGGACAACGCCAACGAGCACTAAGGCCAACAGGACCAGCCCCACCAACACCCAAACAACCACCATGGGGAAGCCACCGGATGAGGACGCCAACGAGCCCATGACCTCGAACGAGCCCGTCAGACCGTTAACTTCAACCGAGTAGATGCCGGCTTCGTCCACGGTGGTGCTGAAGGTTACTGTCTGGCTGCCGTCAGCCATCGTTATTTCCCTGGTCTCGACTATCGCCCCGTTTATGGCCAGGCTCAGGCTGTAGCTGCCCTCCAACTCGCCCGTGTTGGTCACCAGGACGCTCACCGTTACCGTCTCACCGACACCGGTCTGCAGTGGTGAAACGCTCAGGGCGCTGGTGCTGAAGACAGCCGCTGCCGGTGCGGGGGGCAGGGGGGCAATGACGGTGAAGGTGCTGAGGTGGTCGACCCGCGTGGAAACGGTGTGGCTGGTTAGATTGACCGACGACGGCAAGACCTGCCACTGGTCGTATTCATCATCGTAGTAGCCCAAGGCCAGGTTGTCTTCGTCTATCCCCTCCGGGATTTCGTCGGGGTCAAAGCTCAAGTTCAGGGTGACGGGATTGTCGAAGGTCGTCCCGTGGGGTCCCAGCTCGTAGAGCCGCCCGACGATATCCGCCTCGGGGGGCAGGGAGGGGGGCACCGCGGCGATGGCCATCTCTATGCCGGAGAGCGGGGCGCTGTCTTTATCACGGACGATGGTGCCCACCGGGAAGAGGAGTTGCAGCCTGTTATCTTCGGAGACAATCTCTTCGGGAAAAAATTGGGCGGTGACGTCGGTTTCCTCGAATATTTCCAGGTCCAGCGGGTTTTGGTCGCCGCTCAGGTCTCCGCTCCAGCCGACGAAGTAATAGCCATCAGCGGGGATGGCCTCAATAGAGAAGCTCTCTCCTTCATCCAAAATACGGAAGAAGGGGTAGCTGGAGTACAGCAGCCCGTTGAACTCGACCCCGCCGCCGCCAACGGGGTTGACATGCACGCGTAAGATGGCGGTGGGGTGAGGGACAGGGTTGTCGCAGCAGCCGGCTCCCACCGGACCGGCTGTGAATAGCAACGCCAATACGGGCAGCAGCACCGCCAGTACCAGCCAGGGTAAACTGACTTTAAACAGTCTCATCTTCATCAATTCCACTCCCACAGGTGTATATAACTATATTTTACGAGATTCCAGCTTTAACATTCAAATTTCAGGCGTGAAATCGGGTCGGGGGGAGGTCACTGGCTCACCCAACCGCACAAAGAGGCATACCTTCAATTCGGGGGTATTGACAAAAGGCAAAATGAGTGTTAATTTTTTGCCGACTGGGGTAGTCTCAGCAAGGGAGGGTAAAATGTTAAGAAAAGTCTTTATCGCCATTGCCTTAATTGCCCTAGTTACGGTGCCGTTGGCGGCTTGCCAGGAACAGCAAGAACCGGAGGAGTCTAAACCTATCTTCCCTGATGATAACCTAGATTCCGCCGTACGGGCTGAACTCATAAAGAAGTTCCCCGACTTGCCAGAGGGCAAGATAACATACGCTAATAAGAGCAAGCTTACTGAGATTACCACGCTGACGGCCGTAGAGTCCGATATCGCCGACCTCTCCGGTCTGGAACACTGCACCAACCTGACTAGGCTCGTACTTTGGGGGAACCGGATAGACAATATATCTCCAGTCGAAAACCTCACCAGCCTGACTTGGCTCGACCTTTCTGGGAACCGGATAAGCGACATTTCTCCCCTTTCCAAACTCACTAACCTGACTGTGCTCAACCTCGGCGAGAACCAGATAAGCGACATCTCACCCCTTTCCAAACTCACTAACCTCACTGATCTCGCTCTTGGTACGAACCAGATAAGTGATATATCTCCGGTTGAAAATCTCACCAGCCTGACTTGGCTCGGCCTTTGGGAGAACCAGATAAGTGATATATCTCCGGTTGAAAATCTCACCAGTCTGACTCTACTCAACCTTTTGCGGAACCAGATAAGCGACATCTCACCCCTCTCAAACCTCACAAGCCTCACTGATCTCATCCTTGCTGAGAACCAGATAAGCGACATTTCTCCCCTTTCCAGCCTCACCAGCCTGACTTCGCTCTGGCTTAACAAGAACCAGATAAGCGATATCTCGCCACTTACCTTCCTCACCAGCCTGACTTGGCTCGACCTTAGCAGTAACCAGATAAGCGATATCTCATCACTTTTCTTCCTCACCAGCCTGACTGAACTCTACCTTAGCAGTAACCAGATAAGCGATATTTCACACCTTTCCAGCCTCATCAACCTGAAAGTGCTCGACCTTAGAATGAACCAGATAAGTGATATCTCGTCACTGGTGGCGAACAGCGGACTTGGCACAGGCGATACGGTACGGCTTAAAGGCAACCCCCTGGACCCGTGGGAAGACTCGATTGACATGGTGAATGTCAGAGCCTTAGAGAACAGGGGTGTAGACGTAGACATTGGCTAATAGTAGTGAGTGCTATCCCCCACCCCCCAAGTTTGCTTCCCACGCCCACTCTCGAGTATAATTTAACCTGGGTGTGATAAAACCCTCTAGAAACGACAGTACAGCCGCGACACCAGTCCGCGGCCAATCTTTCAGGAGGATATTAGTGGAAAAGGATAGTTTTGCCCAATTCAGCGGCTCGGAGGACTACGTTACCTCGGAACCGCTAGAGAATGCGGTCAATGTTTCTATAGCCTTAGGCAGGCCGCTTTTAATCAGGGGGGAGGCGGGGACGGGAAAGACGCTACTGGCCCACAGCATCGCTGAAGGTTTAGGCAAGGAGCTGATTACCTGGAACGTGAAGTCGACGACCAAGGCCCAGGAGGGGCTTTACGTCTACGATACCGTGCAACGCTTAAACGACAGCCGCTTCGGCGATAAAGATATCTCCGACATCAAGCAGTACATCAAGCTGGGCAAGCTGGGGCAGGCCTTCGTCGCCCCAGAACAGGTAGTGCTGCTCATTGACGAGGTGGACAAGGCCGACATCGAGTTCCCCAACGACCTGCTCAACGAGCTGGACGAGATGAGCTTTTACATCCCCGAGACCAACGAGACCATCAGCGCCGTGCACAGGCCCATCACCGTCATCACCAGTAATGCCGAAAAGGAATTGCCCGATGCCTTCTTGCGGCGCTGTATCTTTCACTACATAGAGTTTCCCACCCCAGAATTGATGGAGGAAATCGTTAGAGTCCACTTCCCCGACATCAAGGACAACCTGCTCAGCGAGGCGCTGAAGGCCTTCTACGCGCTGAGGGAGGTGGATAACTTCCGCAAGAAGCCTTCGACAAGCGAGCTTATCGACTGGATTCGGGCGCTCATCGCCGGCGGCATCCCCCACGAGCACGTCACCAAGCAGATGCCCTTCGTCGGCACCCTGCTCAAGAAAGAGAACGACTACGACTACTTCACCAACAACTTCATCATGCGGCGGCGCTAGATGTTCACCGATTTTTTCTATACCTTAAGGCAAAACAAGGTGCCCGTCTCTCTGGTGGAGTGGATGACCCTCATGGAGGCGCTGGCCAAGGGGCACATCAAGGACCTGGATGATTTCTACTTTTTGGCTAGAGCCATCCTGGTCAAGAGCGAAGCCTACTACGACCAGTACGACGTCGCCTTCCAGCAGTACTTCCAGGGCGTGGAAGCCCCCGAAGAGATTACCGAGCAGGTGCTGGACTGGCTTAAAGACCCCTTAAACCGCTTTTTCATGAGCGAGGAGGAAAGGGCCAAGTTCGAGAGCATGGACTTCGAAAAGCTTATCGAGGAGCTGGAGAAACGGCTTAAAGAACAGACCGAGCAGCACGACGGGGGCGGCCACTGGATAGGACGGGGAGGCACCTCACCCTTCGGCCACTCTGGCTATCACCCGCAGGGAATCAGAATCGGGGGGCAGGCGGGGGGGCGGCACGCCGTGCAGATTGCTGGAGAGCGCCGATTCAAGAACTACCGCAGCGATTTGACCCTGGACGTGCGCCAGATAGGCGTGGCTCTGAAAAAGCTGAGGCAATTGCGCCGGACAGGTTTAGAAGACGAACTAGACCTGGAAGGGACGATTAAGGCCACCGCCAAGAACGCGGGCGACCTCGACTTTATCTGGCAGCGCAGCCGCAAGAACACGGTGAAGCTGCTCTTGCTCATGGACGTGGGCGGTTCCATGGAGCCCTTCGCTCAACTCTGCAGCCGCCTTTTTTCGGCGGCGCACTCCAGCACCCACTTCCGCGACTTTCAGTATTACTATTTCCACAATTGCATCTATGATTATCTCTACAAAGACGTCGAGCGCGTGGACGCGGTGAGCACGGTGCACCTGCTGCGCACGCTAGATTCCGACTACAAGCTTTTGCTGGTGGGCGACGCTAGAATGGGTCCCTGGGAGCTGACCGAGCGCTACGGGGCCATCAATTATTACGAGCGCAACGAGATACCGGGCATACTCTGGCTGAAGCGAATCCGCGACCACTTCGACCACAGCGTCTGGCTCAACCCCGACGACCCGCGCTTCTGGATTCACACCACGGTGCAGATGATCGGCAAGCTCTTCCCCATGTACCAGCTAACGCTCTCGGGGCTGGAACAGGCCGTGGGCAAGCTGGTGGTGGCCAAGTAAGCTATTCGAAGCTGCGGGCGTAGTCTCAATATTGACAAGCTGACATATTGGCAATACACTTGGCTACATCGGAAGACCAGCTGAGCAAAGCGATGGTCAAGGGGGTGAATATGTCGGCACAGAAACCACAAGACCAGTATGTCATGGCCGGTGGCATTAACACTCGCTTCTGGGCAGCTGGGGATAAAGGAACGGCGGTTATCTTGCTGCATTTGGGAGGCGGTTCTGTAGAAGATTGGGTTCACAACATCAATGCCCTGGCACAGCGTCATCGCGTTTACGCTATCGACCTGGTCGGCGCTGGTCGCTCCGATAAGCCCAAACTACCTTCCAATTGGAAAGATTTTTCAGACTACACAGCTCAATTCATCAGCGACTTCATGGAAACCCAGCACCTGGAACGGGCCAGCCTGGTGGGTAACTGTATCTCAGGTTATCTTTCGCTGTACTTTACCCTGAGGTTTCCCGATAAGCTGGAGAAGCTGGTGCTGGTGACCAGTTGGGGATTTGGTAGTGATACTCCTTTAATTTTTCGATTTATTAAACTCCCCATCATTGGTGAACTCATAATGCGACCTAACCGGAGGTTAACTGCCAGGGTTTGGAAATCCATGGTATACGACCCAGCCTTGATAACAGACGAGATGGTCGAGATGTATTACCAGATGGCTTCACTGCCCGGTGCGGCCAAATCCGCTCTGACTATGCTTCGTGCTGTCGAGGACTTTCGTGGCATCCGTGCTGATATAACCCGCTATCTAACAGATAACCTGCCGACTATCACCGCACCGACTCTAATTATCTGGGGTCAGCAGGATAGCTATCGGCCTGTAGCCCATGCCCACGTCGCCAAGGAGAAAATCCCCAACTCGGAGCTCCACATCCTTGACCCCTGTGGACACCTACCGCAATTCGAACGCCCCGAAGAGTTCAATAAGCTCGTGCTCGAATTCCTGGCCAAATAGATAGCACTCTAAGCCAGCTTCCCCATATTACTCAAACCCATACCACTTCGCCATACTATCTAATTTTTCCCTCTCCGAGCGGAAACTGTTTATCGGGTCTTTCTCATCTGGATAGCCGATGGCGATGCCGATAACGAAGAGCTTGGAATCGGGTACGCCCAGCACCTCTCTTAAGATATCGGAGCTTGACACCGCCTGCGCCTGCGCCACCGTGCCCAGGCCGTAATCGGTGGCCAAAAGCATGATGTTCTGAGCAACCAGGCCGCAATCGAAGAGGAGCCAGGCGTTGGTGGCCTCTTTCTGGAAGTAGAAGTCGCGGTCGATGAGGATATAGATGACGCAGGGCGCGCCGTAGTTTTTCAGGCCCTGCATACGCCACCAGCCCCTCCCCTCCCGGTCCTCCCGCTTCACCCCCTTAATTTTCTGCTCGGTGGCCATCAGCTTACCGGTGCGGCTGGCGTAGGGTTCGATGAAGGCCCAAGGTCGGGCGATATCGAGTTCAGGCGGCTCGTCCGCCTTTTCCGCGAGGCGCTTTTTTATCGCCTCCAGCTTAGCGCCGGCGGCGATGACGAACTCCCAGGGCTGGGTGTTGGCCCAGGAAGGCGACCAAAGCGCCAGCTCCATTATCTCCTTTAAGACCTCTTCGGGAACGGGGTCGGGCCTGAAGGCCCTTATGCTCTTTCTCTTTTTGACGGCGGTTTTGGTATCCATCTGTACTCCTCCAATCAGCCGGCTAAATCCCGAAAATCAAGTACAAGGCTATGTTCCAGAACAAGATGGCGGTATATAGGGAAACAAGGCTCACACTGACGATGAAGATGAGTCGGGGCACCCTCCTAGCCATGTTCCAGAGTACCAGCACGCAAACGATAGCCCCGCACATCTTGATGATGAGGAAGTTGCCCTCGGTAACTATAGTCTTCAGGAAAGGGTTGCCTTCCTGACCGATGCCGCTCTTTATAAGGAACTG
>CAYPBF010000032.1:0-11606 GCA_964408935.1 uncultured Dehalococcoidales bacterium
ATCTTGCTGCACATCGTTGACCTGACCAGCCACAACGCTCCGGAGCAGTGCCAGACGGTTGAGGACATCTTGGCCGACCTGAAGCTAGCTGAGAAGCCGCGCATCACGGCGCTGAACAAGATTGATATGCTTTTGGACGACAGCCGACAGTGGGACGAGAAATCGGCATTGGCTTATCTCTCCGATGAGTGCCAGCCCGACGACAAAAGTACGGTGCTGGTTTCGGCGGAAAAAGGCTGGGGGTTGAAGAACCTTTTAGAGCTTATCGGCCGTACTTTGAGCCGTGCCATGCAGCCTGTCTAAAACCCTTCTAAAAATGACGCGCTGAGAGCCAAATCTGGGCGCTTAAACATTATTCTGAGCGGGTTAGTAACCGCTAAGGAGGTTATGATGGCTCTAGAGGAACTGGAAAAGAGGATTGGGGTCCTGGAGGACATCGAGGCAATCAAGCAGCTGCACCGGAAGTATGTCTATGCACTTGCCAGCCAGCAATGGGACGATATGCTGGACTATTTCATCGATGATGGTATTGCTGATATCTGGCAGTGGGGGCTACGTAAGGGCAAGAAGGAAATCGAGGATCTGTTCAAAAATACCTTCAATGGCAGGATACTGCCGACATATGGGCATCTTGTCGCTCAACCTGTAATCAGCGTTGACGGAGAGACGGCAGAGGGCTACTGGATTCTGTATCTCTTTTTCCCTGAACCGGAGGTGAGGTGGATTCAGGGCAGGCATGACTGCAAATACGTGAAGGTAGGTGGAGAGTGGAAATTCAGCTATGTGAAGTTCACACGCCCCTGGCCAGCGCCTGAAGTAATTACTAAAGATTTGGACTAAAGGAGGATTTCGGTGACGTTAGAGGAACTGGAAAAGAGGATCGGGGTTCTAGAGGATATCGAGGAGATAGAGAAACTGCATGGAAGGTATGTATTCTGCCTTTCCAGCCGGGCCTGGGACGATTTGTTGGATTGCTTTGCCGAAGATGCCACTGCTGATATCTGGAAGCACGGGTTACGACGGGGCAAAAAGGAGGTCGCCGAGCTGGTCTATAATGTCTTTGACAAGCTGGAAAAAACGCCTGGGCATCTGGTAGCTCAACCGGTTATAACCGTTAACGGAAATAGAGCCAGCGGCTACTGGATATTATATCTCTTTCCCCACGTAGCTGAAGGAGAGCCGATGAGATGGATGCAGGGCCGACATGATTGTGACTATGTGAAGATAGATGGTGAATGGAAGTTTAGCGCCGTAAAATTCACGCGCCCCTGGCCACCGGAAGAGCCTGAATAGGAAGTTTTCCCCAGCCAAATCAGCCCGTCTGAAACCCCTCCGAAAATGACGCGCTGAGAGCCAAATTTAGGCCCCTAAAAACATTTACGAGTATTCTGATACCTTGAAAGCCCTGAGAGGGCATATTTCCTCATTCTTTTGACCCTGGCACCTTTTGAGAAAACAACCTATATCATTATATAAGGATAAGGGGTAGGCTTTTGGGTGGTCCCGGAATAGCTAGGGGGCTTGTTTACATAATATATGCGGATTTTTATGGTATAATGGGGGTATGAGAAACAGGGTTAAGTGGCTTAGGCGAAATTGGTGCCAGTTTCTGAAGTACGCCATAGGAGTCCTGATAATTGCCGGCGGTATTTGGGCTGGAGTAATTCTTTATCAAAATGATAATTGGTTAGGTATTTCTGCCATTGCCACACTGTTGCTCGCTCTTGGGGCCTTTCTGACTATTCGGCAAAATTACAGGCTCCACAAGAAAGACCGTCAAGAGCGACTGGTGAACGAGATTATTCATTGGGCAGAAGAGATTAATGAAATTAGTCTCGCGCCAGATATTCAGCTTACTTCTGCAAACGTCCAATTAATGAAAAAACAACGCGAGGCCAATGAATTGCTGAGATACGGTATTAGTATGTCAAGAGTCATATCCATAGAAACAATCGCAAGCGAAGGGTTTAAGAACGAGTTGTTAGATGATGTACAAAAGGTTGCGAATACTCTTGCTAAATTCATCTGTATTAGACAGTTAAAGTCTCTTGGTGTCCTGCCTACGGAGGAAGGTATGCCGGGCAAAGCACGGGAAGAGATAAAGCAAGAAGTTGAAGAAGGCAAAGAATCCGTTGATCAGATTTGGAAAAAATATGCTACGGAATTATCTGATAGAATTAGAGAGCTATTAACCAAAGCAAATATAATTAAAGCCAGCCTTCTCAAATAGCCGAAAGCTCTTCGCCCTCAAACCCCCCAGAGCCACCCCCTGAATAATACTGGGGCGCACTATAAATGTTATGTAGAGTTTATGCCTAGAAAACGGTCTGACCACCGCCCTCTCAAAACCCCTACCTGGAATCAACCTATTTGTAACCAGAGTGTGAACAAACTTACCGTCAGCGCGCCCAACGCAAACGACGCTGTGGCCCAGACAACCTCGCGGTTGGCCGTATCCCTGAGATGTTGAGTGAGGTCCTCGTATTCCAACATGAGCCTGTTCATTGTTTCCCGGAACTCTGAGAGCTGCGGGGTTTTACGGCTGGCTTTCTTAACGCTCTCAGCGACGCAGCTTTCGGCACTCTTAAGCGGCAGAGTGACCCAGCTTGAAATAGACCTGGTGTTCTGGGGCCAGAGCCATCGTGTGGCTCTCCTGAAGCGCTCAAGGCGCCTCCCCATGCCCTTTTGAAGCGATAAGGCCCGCTCTTCCAGCTTGCGCCTCTTGCCGCTTTCCTCGACGATCACCGGGCCCGCCTCGAAGTCCTTAATAGCGGATTCTATGGCCTCACTGGCGCCATCGCTCATCCAGACCAGCCTCATCCACACCAGGTATCGGAAGACCCGGAAAAGCCCGAGCAACCCCAATACCGCCCCTACAGCGAAGATAACCCAGTACAACAAATCAACCTCTCCACCCTGAATAATTGACAAAAATCAGGCGGTTTCAACATTATGTATAGTTATTAGGTAAAAATCGCCTACGCCTGACGTCCTGAACAAAGTTGACAATAACTACCAAAAACTTACCAAAACTGACAAATTATTATGTAAACTTCCCTGCTTGAATGGATAGTGGGCTCGGTAGGATTCGAACCTACGACCAATCGGTTATGAGCCGACCGCTCTGCCGCTGAGCTACGAGCCCTTGAGGCCGTCCCCTCCCCTAAAAGCCCGCCTTCTTGAGGTGCTTTTCCACCCTAGCCAGTAGCTCTTCAGGGCTGACGGGCTTATCAATGTAGTCCTCGGTTTCAAGGTCGAGACCCCGACTGACCGGTATCTGAGTCTCACGGCCCTTGGTGGCAAAGGCGGTCAGCATCAGGGTGGGAATCTTGCTGAGCTGGGGGTCTTTCTTAAGCTGCTCGGCAGCGGTAAAGCCGTCCTTGACGGGCATAATTACGTCCAGAAGAATCAGGTCGGGCTTCTCCTCCCTGGCTTTGCGCAGCCCCTCGTCCCCGTTGGAGGCAACGATTATCTGGTAAGGCTTGCTCTCCAGAACGAGCCTGGTTGACTCGACAAAATCAGCGTCATCATCAACAAGGAGGATTTTAGCTCTCTTTTCCATACAGTCACCCTTTCAGGACTTTTTCTTCTTAATGAGCCTCTCTACCCTCTCCAACAGTATATCAGGGCTGAAGGGCTTCTCCACATAGTCGTCCACATCCAGCTCTAGCCCCGTCTCCAGCTCGTAGCGGCGGCGACTGGCTTCCTCCCTTACCGAGGTCAGGATGAGGATAGGTATATCACGATATTTGGCCCACCGCGGGTCCTGCAGCTCCTTGCATACCGCCCAGCCGTCCATCTTAGGCATCAGCAGGTCCAGAATCATCATGTCGGGCTTTTCCGCCTTGAGGTTGGCCAGGCCCTCCACTCCATCACGAGCGGTGACTACCTGGTAGTCCTGGGACTCCAGAATCATGGATACCGCGTCCAGGATATCAGGGTCGTCGTCAACTACTAAAATCTTCTTCGCCATTATCTCTCCTTGCCATTATAATACAGGTCTGGGCAATAATCCAGCCTGTTCAACCAGCTCGGGTACGATGTCTTCCCACCCCACCGCCATGATATGGATGCCGTGAATACCGGGGATTTCCTTCACCCGCTCGATAATCTCCACCGATATCTTCTTCCCCTCCGTCTTGGCGTCCTGGGCCTGCTCCATGCGGGTCACTATCTCGTCGGGCACGGTCACCCCGGAGACATAGTCCCTCATGTAGCGCGCCATACCCGCCGACTTGATGGGGATGACCCCCGCCAGTATGTGTGTCTGCTTATCCAGCCCCTTGTCAACGACCATCTCCATCCACTTAGCGAACTTGTCGAGGTCGTAGACCGCCTGGGTCTGAATAAACTCAGCGCCTGCCTTAACCTTCTTGGCCAGTCGGGCGACGCGGAACTCAAAGGGGTCGGCATAAGGGTTGGCCGCCGCCCCGATGAAAATCGGCACCTCGCCTGAGATATCGTCGCCACAGAGGAACTTCTTCTCATCCCGCATGGTCTCTAACATCTGTATCAGTTGTATAGAGTCGATATCGAAGACGTTCTTGGCAGTGGGGTGGTTGCCGAACATCTGATGGTCACCAGAGAGACAGAGTATGTTGCCGATGCCCAGCGCTATCGCCCCCAGTACGTCGCTCTGAATGGCGATACGGTTGCGGTCGCGGCAGACTATCTGCATTACCGGGTCAACGCCCTGCTGCTTCATGAGCACACAGCCCGCCAGGCTCGACATGCGCACGATAGCCGTCTGGTTGTCGGTCACATTGGCGGCGTCGCAGCAGTTGCGTAGCGCCTCGGCCTTCTTGAGCATTACGGCGGCGCTCGTCCCTTTAGGCGGGCCGGCCTCAGCCGTAACGGCAAAACGACCGCTCTCCAAAACCTTTTCTAAATTCGTTCCCGCTTTCATCACCTCACCTCCCTTTGCTTCTCTTCTTGGGCAGGGTAAAGCTGAACTGGCTCCCCTTGCTCGTCTTCGGGCAGGGGCTTTCCACCCAGATTTTACCCCCGTGCGTCTCCACGATTCTCTTAGCTATGGACAAGCCCAGCCCCGTTCCCTTTATCTCCACGTTGCTGGCCCGGAAAAAGTCCTCACAGATATGGGGCAGGTCGTCGGCGGGAATGCCGATACCCGTGTCCATAACCTCGACTGTTATCTCCTTCTCGTCCTGAGTCACTCTAACGATTACCTCACCCTCAGGCGTATAGTTGATGGCGTTATTGAGCAGGTTGGTCATAACCTGCTGTAACCTGGGCGCTGAGCCGCGAATCCGAGGCAGGGACTTAGGCATCTCCAGTTTCAGCTTCAGCTTCTTTTGCTGGGCCAGGTCGCCCATATCCCCGACCGAGGTCTCGATTACCTTCTTTATGGAGATATCCTTCATCTCCTCGACCATCTGACCGGTCTCGATGCGCGGAATATCGAGCAGGTCGCTGACCAGAGACAAAAGCTCCTTAATTCTCTGGCTGCTCCTCTCCAACATGCTCCGCTGTTTTTCGGAAAGCTCCCCGGCAAAGCCGCCGAGCATAACCCAAAAATAGCTCTGAATAGCCGTCAGCGGGGCTTTGAGATCGTGTACCGTTACCCCTAGGAAACGGAGAAAGCGGTTGCGGGCTTCCTCCATCTCAGCTATCTCCTGGGAGGCCAGCTCCAGCTCCTTGGTCCTCTTGCCCAGCAGGCGCTGGCTCAGCTGCATCACCTCCCGCTGCCGTTTTCTCAGCGCACTAGCCACGGAGGTGGCCATATAGCTGGCGGCAAAGAGGGCGCTGCCCAGGACAACCAGTATCGCCAGTATGTAGCTCCCCTTCTGATAAAGCCCAGGGTCGGCAAACCCGGCCAGGTTTACATGCGTTATCACTCCGGCATACTCCAGGCCTACCAACAGCGAGACCATGACTATGACCGAGGTGGCTAGCAGGTAGACCCAGATATAGTGAAGTATCAGACTGGCGCCGATGAGGTGTAACACGAAGTAGAAGATAAAGGGGTTCTCGATGCCACCGGTGAAGTGAAGCAACACGGCGAAGGCTACCAGGTCGAGCAGAAGGTGAATGGTACCGTAGATTCTGGCCCGGTGAATGGCCAGAGCGGTCGGCATCTTCCTCAGGCTCCGCGCCTGGAAGAGGAGCACTAGATTGCACAGGGCGATAAAGGCGCTTACCCCGTAGGCGGGTGCCGTGGGAAACTCGATGTCGAACACCCTGGAAGCGACGAAGGTAGCCGCCAGGATGCCCAAGATAGTAATCCACCTTACGGTGACGAATACCCTGAGCCACATCTTGAAAGCGGCTTCTTCGGTGTGATGCTCGTGCTCACCGCCTTCAGCCAGGAAATCGCTGTCTTTGTCGTTAGTCATCGGTTTCATCATCCGAGAGAACGAATCGGCGCGGGCCTCCCGATGTGCTGGTACTCCAGTCCCGCACCGGCACAATCTCATCCATCTTATCCAGTTGTCCCAGCGCCTTGAGACGGTCGTAAATCAGCTGCCAGGCGCAGGGTGTATCGGGCGATACTTCACACTTGCCGTCAACCGAGCCGCCGCAGGGCCCGTTGAGTAAGCTCTTGGCGCACCTGACCAGTGGGCATATGCCCACCGTCGTCGCCAGCACGCAGTTCCCGCACTGCATACAGACCTCGATGAAGTGTCCCGGTGTTTCTTCCTTGCCAACGAAGAGGGTGTTCAGTGCCGGATAGACGGGCTTATCGCTGTACATGGTGACGGTCTGTACGCCAAAGGCGCAGCTCATCACCAGTATAGCGTCGGCTGCTTTTATAGCCTCAGCGTTTTCGGCCAGGGCCTCGCGGGTAAGCTCGTCGCAGGCAGTGGGGATAACCATCCACCCCGTAACCTTCTTGCCCTCCGCCTCCAGCTTCTCTTTCATCTCCAGTACCTCGGCCTTGCCACCGGTGTGGCAGATGGTGGCGCAGGTGCCGCAGCCGATAATATACACCTTTTTAGCCTTACCCAGGCTCGGTAGGACTTCTTCCAGCGGTTTTTGCTTGGTTATGGTTATCATAGCCACCCCTAACTTCGACGTATATGCTTGTCGTACTCGTCTCTAAAGCGCTCCAGGGTGTCCACTATCGGGGTTGGGGCCGCCTGCCCCAGCCCGCACATTGAGCAGAGCATCATGGTCTCGGACAACTCCTCGAGGACTTTGATATCTTTGGCCACCCCTTCTCCCCTCCCCAATCTCTCCATAGTCTCAGCCATAACCTCGGTGCCCTCGCGGCAGGGCGTGCACTTACCGCAGGACTCCTCGGCCAGAAACTCCATGGTTTTGCCCACAATGTCGATAATATCGCGATTTTCGGCGAAGACAGTGATAGCACCCGCCCCCAGAACGCTCTCAAACGACAAAGGGGCGTCTATCATAGCGTAGGGTATGATTTTACCCGTAGCGCCACCAATCTGCACCGCTTTGACCTTCTCAGCCTTAGCCAGGCCTTTGACCAGCTCTCTTAAGGGGCTGCCCAGTTCCAGTTCGTAGACACCGGGTTTGCCCACATCGCCGCTTACCGAGAAAACCTTAGTTCCCTTGCTCTTTTCCGTGCCCATCTTGGCGAACCAGTCGGCCCCGTTGAGCATAATACGAGGTATATTGGTCAGTGTTTCCACGTTATTTATGATGGTCGGCTGGCCCCAGAGCCCGCTGGTGGGCGGGAAAGGCGGCCTATAGCGCACCTCGCCCCGCTTCCCCTCGATTGAGTCCATCAGTGCTGATTCCTCGCCGCAGACGTAGGCACCCGCGCCCTCGCGGACTTCAATGTCAAGATGGGATAAAAAGCCCTTCTTTTTGGCCTGAGCGATAGCATTCTGGACCAGGTCGAGCAGGAAATGATACTCGGCGCGGAGGTATATAAAAGCCTGCTTCGCCCCGATGGCGTGGCCGGCGATGGCGATGCCCTCGACAAGGCTGAATGGGTCGTTCTCCAGGATGTACCTATCCTTGAACGTACCCACCTCCCCCTCGTCGGCGTTACAGATAACGTATTTCTCATCGCCCTTAGCCTTGTAACAAAACTCCCACTTCAGGCCGCAGGGAAAGCCGGCCCCTCCCCGACCCTGCAAGCCCGACGCCTTAACCTCTTCAATCACCTGCGCCGGCGGCAGCTTCAGGGCTTTTTGTAGCGCCTTGAAGCCGTCCGCCTTCAGATAGCTGGCGATATCCCTGGGGTCAATCGCCCCGCAGTTCTGTAATACTACCCTCTTCTCCATTACTTATAGCCCTCTAGGACTTTGGCTATCTTCTTCGGCGTCAAATCGCCGTGGACGTCGCTGTTTACCATCATGGCCGGCGCCTGGTCACAGGCACCGATGCAGTTGGTCAACTCGAAAGAGAACTTGCCGTCGGCCGTGGTCTCTCCGGGCTTGATGCCGAGCTCTTTACGCACGCCATCGATAATCTCTTGGGCGTTTTTGAGCAGGCAGGGTAGGCTCTTACAGATACGGATGACGTTCCGCCCCTGAGGCTTAATGGAAAGGAAGGAGTAAAAGCTGGCCACCCCGTATACCTCGCCTATAGAAAGCCCCTGGGATTCGGCCAGGTCGGTGATGGTATCGCGGGGCACGTGTGCAGATTTAGACTGGGCTGCCTCCAGCAGCACCAGCAGTTTTCCCCGTTCTCCGTTTCGGCCGATCTTCGGCATCTCCCCTCCTCTTGAAACCAGAGAATCAACCTTTCACAACTAAGGGCTTCCCCTTCTTCTCGGCCTTCCTCTCTCTCGGCTGGCTCAACGCCCCGGTCGGACAATAGGGAATACAAATACCGCAATCACGACAAGCCTCTTTGTCAACGGGCTGGTCGAAATCGACAATAATCTTGGAATCAAAGCCCCGATAGGCGATAGCGAAGATGTTCTTCTTGGCCACCTCACGGCAGGCACGGACACAGCGGCGGCACATGATGCACTTGGTCAGGTCGCGGGTAATATAGGGACTTACGTCTTCTTTGGGATAATAGTGCTTCTTCACCTGAAAGCGGGGCAGCCCCACGTCAAGCTCAGCCGCAATCTTACGCAGTTCGCACATATTGGCCTTATCGCACATGTAGCAGTTACCGCTGTGGCTGGCTAGCAAAAGCTCGATTATGAGCTTACGGCTGGCCAAGACCTTGGGGGAATGAGTCTGGATGACCATACCCTCAGCGATGGGGGTATGGCAGGAGCCGACCAGCGTCCGCGAGCCTTCCACTTCAACCACACAGATACGGCAGGCGCCAAGTGGCGACAGGTCGGCATGGTGACAGAGCGTGGGGATATCAACGCCGTTTGCCTGCGCCAGCTCAAGAATGGTCTGCCCGGGGCGACCACTCACCTGACGTCCGTTCAACGTTAGCTGTAGCTCGGGCACGAGCTACCCCCTCGGTCTATGCCTTCTCTACCTTAACGGCACAGACCTTATACTCGGGTATTTTGGATACCGGGTCGAGGGCGGGGTTAGTCAACCGGTTAGCCGGGCTTTCGGCGAAGTGGAAGGTCATAAAGACCACCCCCTGCGGCGAAGCCTCGGTCACGTTAGCTTTAGTCACCACCTCTCCCCGCCGCGAGGCGACTTTTACTCTATCGCCGTCAGCAATGCCCAGCTTGGCGGCGTCGGCGGGGTTCATCTCCACCTCCCCTTCTTTTCTCAATACGTTCAGCCCGTCCACCTTGCGCGTCATGGTTCCGGTGTGGAAGTGATAGAGGCTGCGCCCCGTGGTCAAAACCAGCGGGTATTGCCTATCGGGCAGTTCCATAGGCGGCTTGTAGGCTAGCGGGATAAACCGCCCCTTGCCGCGGGTGAACTGCTGGGTGTGCAGTATGGGCGTCCCCGGGTGTTCTGAAGTGGGACAGGGCCACTGCAGGCCACCCTTTTCCAAGCGCTTATGGCTCATTCCCCCGTAGCTGGGGGTAACAGCGGCAATCTCATCCATAATCTGGGAGGCGTTCTTAAATTCGAAGCCCTTCTTGCCCATCTTCTTAGCCACCTGGCAGACAATATCCCAGTCGGCCTGGCTCTCCCCTACCGGTTCCACTGCTTTGCACACTCTCTGCACACGACGCTCGGTGTTGGTGAAGGTGCCTTCCTTCTCAGCAAAGCTGACTCCAGGCAGGACAACATCGGCCAGCCTGGCCGTCTCGGTGAGGAAGATATCCTGCGCCACCAGGAAATCCAGTTTATTCAGTGCCTCTTCGGCGTGGGTGATATCGGGCTCGCTGAGCATCGGGTTCTCCCCGATGAGGTACATCGCCTTTATCTCTCCCTTAGCGGCGGCTTGGACAATCTCGGTGATAGGCATACCCGCCGTCGGCGAAAGTGAACCGCCCCAGGCCTTTTCGAATTTAGCCTTAACCTTGGCGTCGGTAACCGCCTGATAGCCTGGGTAGACGTTGGGCAAGGCACCCATGTCACAGGCGCCCTGGACGTTGTTCTGTCCCCTCAAGGGGTTTACGCCTGACGACGCTCTACCGACATTGCCGGTGAGCATAGCCAGGTTGGCGGTGGCGATAACGTTATCCGTACCGTGTGAATGCTGGGTAATGCCCATAGCGTAGAGGATGGCCGAGGGCCTCTGGGTGGCGTACAAGCGCGCCGCCTCGGCTATCTTATCTTTGGGTACACCCGTAATCCGTTCCACTGAGTTGAGGTCGAAGTCTTTTAACGATTCCTTAAACTCGTCGAAGTTCTCACACCTCTTGTCGATGAAATCTTTGTCGAGCAGTCCTTCGTCGACGATAACCCGCATCATGCCCATCATTAGAGCGACATCGCTGCCCGGGTTGTGCTGTAGCCAGAGGTGAGACCAGCGCACCAGAGCAATCTCGCGCGGATTGGCCACAATCAGCTTGCCGCCGTTGTCCACCGCCCGCTTTAGCTCCAGAGCGATGATGGGGTGGGCCTCGGTGGTGTTGGTGCCAATGGCGAAGATACAGCCGGCATCCCTGAACTCGCCGAAGGAGTTGGTCATGGCCCCGCTGCCGAAGCTCTGCACCAGCCCGGCCACACTGGGGGCGTGGCAGAGGCGAGCGCAATGGTCAACGTTATTGGTCTTTAAGACGGCGCGGGCGAACTTCTGGGCGACATAATTGTCCTCGTTGGTGCACTTGGCCGAGGAAACCACGGCCATTTCATCGGGCTTATATTCAGCCAGCTTGCTAGCGACCAGCTCTAATGCCTCGTCCCAGCTGGCTTTGACGAACCTACCGTTCTTCTTGATGAGCGGCGTCGTCAACCTGTCCTCATGATGGATAAAGTCGAAGCCGAAGCGCCCCTTGACGCACAAGAAACCGTTGTTGACCGTTCCCTCACGCTTACCCCGCACGCTCATTACCTTACCGTCGCGCAAACCCAGATAGAGGCCGCAGCCGACCCCGCAGTAGGTGCAGGTAGTAGCTATTTCCTTTTCGGGAAGCTCGGTCACCTTGGGCATAAGCGCCCCCACCGGGCAGTGGACAACGCACTCCCCGCAGGAGACACAGTTAGAGTCTATTATCGGCTTATCGCCGAAGGCGGCCACCTTGCTGTTGAAGCCGCGGTTTATGACGGCCACCGCCCCCACCCCCAACACCTCATCGCAGACCCGCACGCACTTACCGCAGAGGACGCACTTGTCCAGGTCGCGGTAGA
>CAYPBF010000033.1:0-11344 GCA_964408935.1 uncultured Dehalococcoidales bacterium
ACGCCGCCGAGGACGCCAAGCAGCGCCAGGACATCGAGGCCCGCAACATGGCCGACAACCTGGCCTATACGGCGGAGAAGACGCTGAGGGACAACAAGGACAAGATACCCGAAGACCTGAATAAAGAGGTCGAGGAAAAGGTCAAGGCGGTCAAGGACGCCCTGCAGGGGACGGATATCGAGGCCATCAACAAGGCGGCCCAGGAGCTGAACGAGTTAATGCAGAAGGTAGGCTCCACCGTCTACGGACAACAGCAGCAGCAACCACCACCCGGTGAGCCGCCGCCCGAGGACAAGGGCGAAGGCGGTGAGGGGGGAGAGGGGGATGACGAAGGCACCGTGGAGGGTGAGTTTAAGGAAGTATAAAACGAGGAGGAAAGGGAGGTAATAGAATCATGGCTTATAAGTGTCCGGTATGCGGCATGACGACGGATACCAATCTCGGTATGCGCGGGCATGTCGTCAATTCGCGTTTTCGCTTCGAACAGCACTGGCAGTGGCTGAAGTCACACGGCATCAACATCACCCGCAAAGTGGCCCAGGGCAACTACCAGCCCCTGATGGAACTGATCGAAAAAGAATGCAAGACATAGGAGGCTGAAATGCCAGCAACGCCAATCTATGAAGAACGGCTGGGGGCAAATACACTGCTCATAGTCGGAGTGTCGGTGTGGTCGCTGGCCCTGGGGCTGGCGCCCGGTATTATCTTGGGGGGGTGGTGGTGGCTCTTCGCCCTCTATATCGGCGTGACGGCGGCAATTCTCATCGGCTTCTTTCAGATGAGGCTGCAACTGTTCAAGGACAAGCTGGTGGTGAGGTTCGGCTTTATCTACCGCAAGGCCATCGACGTGGCCAAGATACAGGACTGCGAGCCGCACAAGATGGAACACCCCGTCAAGACCTACGGGGGGTGGGGCATCAGGAAGGGTGGTGACGGCACCTTCGCCCTGACGCAGGCCTTCGTCAAAGAGGCCATAAAGCTGGAGACGATTGACCAGACCTTCGTCATCTCGTCGCGAAAAGCCGAAGAATGGTGTAAGGCAATCAAGAAAGCCAGGGGTTAAGACCCCGATTAAGAAGCCTCCCAGACGCACGGAGAGCCAAAAATAGAGGGGTTTCGGGGCTAAAGCCACCCTGGGATATTTATTGGAGAAAAAGGAGAGTTTAAAGCAGAATATCTGAGTACTACCCCTCCCCGATTTTATCTATTCCCACCCGCCACCCTTTAAGGTAGAAAGGGGGCAAGCCCCCTTTCAAACCACCAAAATAAGGGAGGTGGGGGGAGAAATCTATAGAGGTGACACCTCTGTGAGGGGAAAAGGAGCAATTTTAAGCGTAACTGTTAAGTCCCACCCAACCCACCCCAAAGAGCTCCGCTCCTTAACTTAGGGACTTCCCCCCGCACCTTTTGGGGGGTGGGGAGGCCCGTAACACAGAAGGAAATCTAGAGGGAGAATACCCCTTAATCCCCCTTTTAAAAGGGGGAACGGAGGTGGGGCTACGTGCCCCTCAGGTTAAGGGGTTTACCCATTAGGGCGGGCTGGGTTGGGACGAAAAACCCACGTTCGCCAAGGTGGGGCGGGGAAACTAAAGGGAAACGTAGAGAAGATTATATGCCAACCAAACGAGACTATTACGAAGTCCTGGGTGTCGACCGCGACGCCACTGACGAAGAGATAAAGAGCGCCTTCAGGCGGCTCGCCTTCAAATTTCACCCCGACCACAACCACGACGACCTGGCTGGAGAGAAATTCAAAGAGGTCAATGAGGCCTACCAGGTGCTCTGCGACCCCGATAAGCGCGCCGCCTACGACCGCTACGGTCACAGCGGCGCCGAGGGCTTCTTCGGGCAGGGCTTCGAAGGCTTTGACTTCGGCGGCTTCGGCGAAATCTTCAACGCCTTCTTCGGCGGCGGCGCTGGCGCCAGCCGCCGCACCTCGCAGCGGGGCGCTGACCTGCGCTACGAGATAACCATCGACTTCGAGGAAGCCGCCCTAGGCTGTAAGAAGAAGGCCTCCATAGCGCGCACCGAAAACTGCCAGAACTGCCAGGGCACGGGTTCTAAGCCCGGCAGCCAGCCCAGCCGATGCCCCAACTGCAACGGCAGCGGACAGGTGCGCCGCGTCCACCAGAGCATCTTCGGGCGCTTCGCCCAGACCGCCACCTGCCCCCAGTGCCGTGGCGAGGGCCAGATTATCACCGACCCCTGCCCGCGCTGTAAGGGCAGCGGCAAGGAAAGGCACAAGCGCAAGATTGAGGTAAAGATACCCGCCGGCGTGGATAACGGCTCCCAGATACGTCTCAAGGGCGAAGGTGAAGCGGGGACGAGAGGCGGGGCGGCGGGCGACCTCTACATCGCCATCGCCGTCAAGGAGCATGAGTTCTTCAGTCGCTACCGCGACGACCTGCTCTACGAATTACTGGTCAACTTCGCTCAGGCGGCCCTGGGCACCGAGGTTGAGGTGCCCACGCTGGACGGCAACACCAAGCTCAAGATTCCCGCGGGAAGCCAGACGGGTGAGGTCTTTAAGCTCAAAGGCAAGGGCATCGCCCACCTGCGGGGCGGGGGACACGGTGACCTGCTGGTGACGCTCTTCGTAGCCACGCCCGATTCGCTGAGTGGCCAGCAGAAGAAGCTGCTAGAAGAGCTGGAAGAGAGCCTGAGCCAGAACAACATGCCCAAGCCTAAGAAGTGGCGGGGTTTTTCGAGACCGGAATACTAGACTTAGTGGCGGAATAGCGAAAACAGTCGCCAGCGCCGACCCATCAGCTCATGGCGGGCTTCGGCTTCCATCAGCTCCAGCGCCGCCTTTTGGGGGTCTAGCCCCTCGTAGAGCACCTTGTAAATCCTCTCGGTGATGGGCATCTCCAGCTCGAACTGCTGGGCCAGCTTGTGGGCGACGACGGTGGTGCCCACCCCCTCGGCCACGCTGGTCATCGATTTGATTATATCCTCAAGCGTGCGCCCCTTGGTCAGCTCGACGCCGACATAGTGGTTACGGCTCAAAGGGCTGGAGCAGGTGGCGATAAGGTCACCCAGGCCCGTCAGCCCGGAAAAGGTGAGGGGATTGGCGCCCAAGGCCACACCCAGCGCCGTTATCTCGGTGAGGCCGCGGGTAATCAGCGCCGCCTTGGCGTTATCACCGTAGCCCAGCCCATCGGCAACGCCCGCGCCCAGAGCGATGATGTTTTTCAGCGACCCGCCCAGTTCAACGCCGATGACATCGTTGTTGGTGTAGAGGCAGATGCTGGGGGTGTTGAGCAGCTTCTGCGCCTTATGGGCAATCATTTCGTTCCAGGCCGCCACCACCGCCACCGCGGGCAGGCCATTAAGTATCTCAGCGGAGAGGTTGGGGCCGGAGTGGACGCAGATATTGGGCCAGAAGCTGGGTTTTATCTCGTCAGCTATGACCTGGGACATACGCTTGTTGCTTGCAATTTCTAGACCCTTGGCCGCGCTCACCACCAGCATCGAGTTCGTGAGGTAGCCCGAGACGGCCTTGATGTTATCGCGCATGCTCTGGGAGGGGACGGCCAAAATGACGGCGTCGGCATCGTCGATGACCTCGGGCAGCGAGGCCGTAATGGAGAGCTTTTCGGGAAGGGTGACGGCGGCTACGGCCTGGGCGTGATGCTGGCCGTTCTGCAGGCGGAAGCATTCGTCCTGGGTGCGCGCCCAGAGCCTGACGTCCAGCCCGTTACGCGCCAGTACCACCCCCAGGGTCATACCCCAGGTGGTGGTACCTATTATGGCCACCCCAGCCATGCCTTATTTTGCCCCCTTGGTGACCCTGGGGGAAGGCAAACGTATTTCTTCGGCCTTCTCGCCGAGCCGGCGCTCCTTGCCCGATACCAGTCGGCGGATGTTGTCGCGATGCATGATAAAGATTATTATCCCCCCCGCCACGGCGTAGAAAAGATACTCGACGGGGAATTTATCGAAGATGGTGAGCGGTACCAGGATGGCGTAGCTGCCCGCCGCCCCCGCCAGCGAACCCAGCGAGACGAAGCGGGTAAGCCCGGCGCCGATGATGAGGACCTCGCCGCCGAAGAGCGCCGCCACCGGACAGAGGGCGACCAGCCCGCCGAAGAAGGTGGCCACGCCCCGCCCCCCCCTAAACTTGAGGAAGATGGGCCAGATATGGCCGGCCACCGCCGCCAGCGCCGCCAAAACCTGGGCGCTGGTGAGCACCCACCAGAGACTGGCGTCGCCGACCAGAAGGTAGTCGCCGCCGACGATAAAGCCGGCCACCACCACCGCCAGCGCCCCCTTGCATATATCGAGGGCGGCCACGATAATGCCCCACTTACGGCCTGCCGTGCGCAGGACGTTGGTGGCCCCGGTCTTGCCGCTGCCGTAGGTCCTGACATCAACCTTGGCCCGCCGGCGCAGCAAGAGGTAGCCGATAGGAATGGAGCCTAGCAGGTAACCGATAACGGCCACCGATACGAGCTTAATGATTATAACTGTCACTGTTCACCTCTAGTCTTGAAAACGAAGCGGAGGGGCGTGCCGTCGAAGCCGAAGGACTGGCGCAGCTTGTTTTCCAGGTAGTTACGGTAGGAGAAATGGATGAGGCTGGGGTCGTTAACGAAGAAGACGAAGGTGGGTGGGTTGACCTCGGCCTGGGTGGCGTAGAGAATCTTGAGCTGTTTTTTGCCCTTGCGGGGCAGGGTATGCGCCGCCACCGCCCGCTGCACCAGGTCGTTGACCTCGGTGGTGGGGATTCGTTTCTGTCTTTCCTGATAGACCTCGAAGGCCTCAGGTATCACCCGATCCACGCCCTGACCCAATTTGGCCGAGGTGTAGACCACGGGCGCGTAGCTCATGAACTTGAGCTTCTTGCCTATATATCTTTTCGTTTCCGTCATATCCTGGTTTACCGCCAGGTCCCATTTATTGACGACCAGTACAACCCCCCTTGCCGCCTGCTGGATATAGCCAGCAATATGTTCGTCCTGAGAGGTTAAAAGCTCGGTGGCGTCGAGGACGAGTAGCGCCACATCGGCTTCATCAATAGCCCTTAGGGCCCTGATTACGCTGTAACGTTCTACTCCCCTGCCCCACCGGCCCCGCCGCCGAATTCCAGCGGTATCAATAAGTATCACATATTGACCACCAAAGTCAAGTAGGGTATTGGTGGCATCGTGCGTAGTCCCGGGAGTTTTATCGACAATTGCCCGTTCTTCACCGAGGAGACTGTTCAGGAGCGTGGATTTGCCCACGTTGGGCCGTCCCACGATGGCCAGTTTCATCATTTCAGCGCCTATTTCGGACGCCTCGGGGGTGGGGAGAAGGGGCACGATTCTGTCCAAAAGCTCGGCGGTGCCCAGCCCGTGATAGGCGGATATAGCCAGCGGCTCGCCCAGGCCCATCTCGTAGAAATCGACGGCCTGGCTTTCCCGCCCGGGATTATCCGTTTTGTTGGCCGCCAGGATTAGGGGCTTATCCGAGCGGCGCAGCATCCCGGCAATCTCCAGGTCGGTGGGCAGGACGCCGTCCTCGATATCGACCAGAAAGATGATGACGTCGGCTTCAGTTATGGCGGCCTGCACCTGTTCCTTGACACCCTGAGATATGGTGGAACTGGGCTGCACCTCAAGGCCCCCCGTATCGACCAGGGTAAAACCGGTTTCCTGCCAGACGACGTCGGCGAAGACGCGGTCGCGCGTCGTGCCCGGCATATCGGCCACGATGGCGATTCTCTTGCCCGCCAGGCGGTTTAAGAGCGTGGACTTGCCCACGTTCTGACGCCCGACAATAGCTACGATTGGTTTGGACATTTTCTATAGAACCTCAGGCCCTCCATAAATAGTGGGGAAACAGTCGTAAAAAGGGAATATCAACATCGACATACCCATAACCAGGGCTTAACCTCGGTGCCGCCTATTCCTGGGGTTGCGGGGCGGGGGGCTTAGTCGCGGTAATGGCTTTGGCGAACTTGACGCTGGGGGGTTCGATTTCGGTGCGCGCCACCCGCCTCATCTCGGCGATGTTATCCCGGAAGTTCTGCACGAAGGCGTTGTATTCCTCCACCAGGCGGTTGTACTGGTCGATAAGCTCGGGAGGCAGCTGCATGCTCTGGGCCACCTCGTAAAACTGCTCCATGAACTCGTTGTAGTGGCTGTTTATTAGCCATAGCTCGCTCTGGTAGGTGCGCAGGTAGATGATGAAACGCCGCGCCCTGATGTCGCTTTCCACGCGGTCGGTGAAGCTGTCGCACCAGGTATTGAAAATGCGCTGCGCCACCTCCGTCTCCCGCGCCCAGCCCCAGACACGGGCGTTATCGCTGGTGAGCAGGCTGCGGATAATGGTGAAAATGGACAGCGAGGAATCTCCGGTAAATCGGCGGTTAAAATAGCCCGCCAGTTGCTTCAAGCGCAGCGAGGCGCGTTCCACCGCCCTTTCGCGGGCGATGCTTACCGCCACCACCAAGCCGATAATAAGGATGACCACCAGTATCGTCGCCAGCTGCCAGAGCTCCCACTCGTAGTAATGGCCAATGAGGGCCAGGGCGGTGATTAGAGCCGGGCACCAGCCCCACCTGGCTATTGTCGATAGTACGTACATAGCGCCCCCTTTCACCTAGCGATAGTAGCCCGCCAGCGGAATCTCCAGGCCGCCCAGTAGCGCCGCCAGCAGCGCCTTCTGGGCGTGCAGGCGGTTTTCCGCCTGGTCGAAGACCACCGAGCGCTTATCGTCGATAACCTCGTCGGTGACCTCCTCGCCGCGGTGGGCGGGTAGGTCGTGCATGAAGATGGCGTCCGGTTTAGCCAGAGAGAACAACCCCATATCCACCTGGAATTCAGCAAAGTCCTTGCGCCGCTTTTTGGCCTCGTCTTCCTGCCCCATGCTGGCCCAGACGTCGGTATAGATGATATCGGCCCCCTCCACCGCCAGTTGCGGCTGGTCAGTGCAAAGGACGCCGTTGGTCGTATTGTTTCGTGCCAGCGTCAAGGTATCTTCGTCGATGGCGTAGGCCTGGGGCGAGGCGATGCGGAAGTTCATCCCCATAAGCGAAGCCGCCAGCATCAGGCTGCGCGCCGTGTTGTTGCCGTCACCGATAAAGGCCAGTGTCAGCCCCCCCAGCTCGCCCTTCTTCTCAGCGATGGTGAGCAGGTCGGCCAAGGCCTGGCAGGGGTGTTCCCAGTCGGAGAGGGCGTTGATTATCGGCACCGCTGAGTATTCGGCCAGCACTTCTAAGGTCTGGTGGGAGAAGGTACGGGCGGCCACGGCGTCCACATAGCGGCTGAGCACGCGCGCCACGTCGGGCACTGATTCCCGCCCCCCTAATCCCACCTCGGCCGGCGAGAGGTAAATGGCCTCCCCACCCAACTGGCGCATGGCCAGCTCGAAGCTGACGCGCGTCCTGAGCGAGGGCTTTTCAAACATTATGGCCAGCGACTTGCCCTTTAGCATGTCGAGCCAGCCCTGAGATTTAAGGCTAATGGCGTCGGCAATGAGCAGGCGGATGTCCTCGGCCTCGAGGTCGTTTATAGACAGCAGGTCTTTGCCCTTCATGAATTCAAGTATAGCACGAAACGGGAAATATTCAATAATGATTTTGGGGTGGTTATTTTTGGCCACCCCACAGAGGTGTAACCTCTATAGACTTCTCTCCCCGCCCCGTTTTATATCTTTCCCCACCCGCCGCCCTTTAATGTAAAGAGGGGGTTTCACCCCCTCTTAGAAACACCCCCAAAGGGGCGCTAGTTTACGTATATTGGGGGGTTTGAAAGGGGGGCTGCGCCCCCCTTTAAGAGACGTTTCTGGGCGGGTTGGTGTGGGAAAAAAGACTTGGGGTGAGGTGGGGAGACGCACCCCTAAAGGAGGATATATAAGGGGTACCACCCTTATAGGGTGGGTATTGGGTGGGACGATAATACGCCCGCTAAACAAGGTGGGGTGGGGAGGCTTGACACTATATCCCCCACCCCCTAATATGCCCTAAAGGGGGTAACGCTATGGCCAAAACGGAAAAGTTCACCATTGACGGCGACAAAGTAGTCGAGAAGGTCAAAGAGCTCATCCACAAAGGCAACATCAGAAGGGTGCGCGTCATCCACGATAAAAAGACGGTGCTGGAGATTCCGCTGACGGTAGGAGCCTCCGCAGCAGCGGTAACCATTCTGGTAGCGCCCCTGCTGGCGGCGCTGGGGGCCTTCGCCGCCCTGGTCACCGAGTGTACCATCGAAGTGGAGAAGATAGAGGAAGAAGAGAAATAGCTATCCTTATGGAGGCTGTATGCCCCAGCTGGTCAAAGGCGGCAAATTCGTCTACGGCCTTTCCCGAATAGGCCCGGAGGGCGATATCGTTATCCCTCCGCAGGCGATGAAAGAATACAGATACGCGGCGGGCGACAGAGTCATCGTCATGAGCGGGAGTCGGACATCGGGCGGCTTTGGACTGACGCAAAAGCGGCTTCTGGAGAAATCGGAGTTAAAGGCCCTGGTGGAGGCGTTGCCCGGACTGATGAGCTTCCAAATAGCCGAAGCCGAGACTATTGAAAATCAGGGTCGGCGGTTCTGCTGGACGGTAATAAAGGATAAAGGGTACATCAATATTCCGCTGAAAACGCTGGCCGAATATGGTCTAAAACCGGAGGACCGGCTGGCAGTGGGGAGGGGCAGCTATCTATCTATCGCCTTTATCGCCCGCGGCCCCATTCTAGATGAAGCCTTGAAACACCCGGAGTTGGAGCTATTCGGGGACTGAGATGGCAGAAATCATTTTAGCGCGGCACGGGGAAACCGAGTGGAACGTGGAGGAGGTCTTCCGGGGTCGGGTTGACGTGGAGCTTAACGAGACGGGAGTACAGCAGGCAGAGTTGCTGGCGGAACATTTGAGCCAGCTAAAGATAGAGGCCGTTTACTCCAGTCCCTTGAAGCGAGCCCTAAACACAGCCCAAGCCATTACCCGCCGCCAAAAGCTCGAGGTGGAGGTTAGCCCCGGGCTCATTGACTGCGACTTCGGTCAGTGGCAGGGGTTACAGCTGGAGGAGGTCAAAGATAGATATAAAGGGCTATACAGGCAGTGGGCGGAAAGCCCGCATCGGCTAAAGATACCCGGCGGCGAAAGCCTGGACGAAGTCAGGGAGAGGGCTTTAGAGGTGGTGGACGATATAGTCGCCCGATACAAGGAAAGGGTGGTGCTGGTATCGCACCGGGTGGTGAACAAGGTCTTGATTTGCGCCCTGCTCGGGTTGGATAACTCCCATTTCTGGAATATAAGACAGGATACCTGTGGAACGACCACCTTCGGCCACCAGGACGGGCGTTTCGTGCTGATAAATCACAACGACACCTCATATCTGAGACCCCTGCCCAAAGTCCAACGGCAGGATTTTTAGTCTATCCCCCACCCTCCCCCTCTGCTATAATAGACTCATGGATAAACCGCTGCTGGTGCTCTTTGACGGCAATGCCCTGCTGCACCGCGCCTTCCACGCCTTGCCTCCGCTGACACTGCGCAAGAGCGGCGAGATGGTCGGGGCCGTCTACGGCTTCGCCCAGATGCTGCTCAAGGTCATCAACGAATTAAAGCCCAGTCATTACGCCATCGCCTTCGACATGAAGGGGCCCACCTTCCGCCACAAGCTCTTCGACCAGTACAAGATTCACCGCCCCGAGACCCCACAGGAATTGGTGGGGCAGCTGGGGCGGGTGAGGGAGCTGGTCGAGGCCTTTAACATACCCATCTTCGAGATGAAGGGCTATGAAGCCGACGACCTGCTGGGGACTTTGAGTAGTCAGGCCAGCGACAAGGATGTCGATACGGTCATCGTCACCGGTGACGCCGACGCCATGCAGCTGGTCTCGCCCAAAGTAAAGGTGCTCTACCCCAAGCCGCGGCGTGCTTTTAGCGACACCACGCTCTTCGATACGGCGGCGGTCAAAGAGAAGTACGGTGTTACGCCGGAGCAGATTGCCGACCTCAAGGGGCTGGTGGGCGACCCCTCGGACAATATACCCGGTGTTCCCGGGGTGGGTGCCAAGACGGCGGAAAAGCTCATCGGGCAGTTCGGCTCCGTCGAGGGCATCTACGAGAACATTGATAAGGTGGAGCCCGCCAAATTGCAGGCCTTACTCAAAGAGAATGAGGCCGTCGCCCGCCAGAGCAAGGAGCTGGCCACCATCGTCAGCGATATGCCCGTTAAATTAAAGCTGGACGACTGTCGGGTCAGCCAGTACGACCGCAACAAGGTGACCGAGCTGCTACGCGAGCTTGAGTTCGCCAGCCTGCTGCCCAAGCTACCCCAGGTAGAGGGGGCAACAGCCGTCGAGGCCAAGCCGCCCAAAGGTGATTATAAAATCGTCAACAGCGCCACCGACCTGGACAAGCTGGTAAAGCGCCTGACGGCAGCCAAGACCTTCGCCTTCGACACCGAGACCACGGGCCTCGACCCGATGAGCGCCAGTCTGGTGGGGATATCGCTCTCGCCCAAGGGCGGCGAGGCCTACTACATACCGGTGGGGCACGTGGGGCTGGATACGATAACGCAATTGCCCCTGGAAGAAGTCATCGCCAAGCTCAAGCCTATTATGGAGGACAGAAGCCTGGCCAAGCTGGCGCACAACGGCAAGTACGACATGTCCATGCTGGCTCAATACGACATCACCTTAAACAACCTGAGCTTCGACTCCATGGTGGCCGCCTATCTTTTGGGGGAGAAGTCTATGGGCCTGAAGGCCCTCGCCTTCGCCCGGCTGGCAGTGGAGATGACGCCCATCAGCGAGCTAATCGGGACGGGCAAAAAGCAGGTCCCCATGTCGCAGGTAGAAATTGCCCGCACCGCTGACTACGCCTGCGCTGATGCCGACATGACCTTTCGGCTGGCTGAGATATTCGAGGCGGAGCTGAAAGCTCAAAACCTCTGGAAGCTCTTCGCTGAGGTCGAGCTGCCCCTGGTTCCCGTGCTGCTGCACATGGAAAGAAACGGTGTCGCCCTGGACGGGGATCTGCTCAAAGATATGTCAGAGCGGCTGGGCGAGCAGCTGAACAAGGTGGAGAAGGAGATATACGAGCATGCCAAGCACGAGTTCAACATCAACTCGCCGCAGCAGCTGAGCCAGGTATTGTTCCAGGAGTTGGGCCTAACGCCCGCCCGTAAGACCAAAGGGGGCTATTCCACGGGGGCGGCCGTGCTGGAAGAGTTGCTCGGCGTCCACCCCATCATTGAGCTGATACTGGACTACCGCCAGCTGAGCAAGATAAAGTCGACCTATATCGACGCCCTGCCCGGGCTAATCAACCCCAGGACGGGGCGGCTGCACACCAGCTTTAACCAGACGCGGACGACCACGGGCAGGCTCTCCTCGAGCGAGCCGAATCTGCAGAACATACC
>CAYPBF010000034.1:0-3860 GCA_964408935.1 uncultured Dehalococcoidales bacterium
TCCGGTAAGCGTTATACCTGCAGACCGCTATCTGGGCGGTCGTCCCCAGCTCGCCATGTGGCCCCACCGGCCCCATTGCCCCAGCCGATCCCATTTCTCCCCTCGACCCCTCCGGCCCCGTTGGGCCCTGTTCTCCCTGCGGCCCGACTGGCCCCTCCGGTCCGGCTGGCCCCGCTGCGCCGGCGCTCGTGCCCATCGGCCCCATCGGACCCATCGGTCCCTCCGGCCCGGCTGGCCCCTGCGGTCCCTCCGGTCCCTGCGGCCCCTGCGGTCCCTCGCAGGCCGCCAGCGGCACCAGGATAAGGGCTAAAACAGCCAGCGCGATGATAATCTTAGCCGCTAGTTTCAACATTCTCTCCTAAAAATCCTATCAACCATTACCCCCCACCCTGATCGACAATGACAAGCATCCAGGTGGCCCAGAGCTCGTCTTCGGGGCCAAAAGTGCCGAAGGGGGCGCGGTCAATCCAGGCCCTCACCGTTACCGGCAACCCCGGTAAAATATAATTATTATAAAGATATTCCTTCTCCGCTTCGATCAAAACATCCAGGTTTGTATCCTCGGTGAAGGCTCCGCAGTTGTCCGCGGATACCACTGTCCACAAGAAATTCATATCGCAGATGCTTATGGCTACCGTTTGACCCGGCTCAAAGCCCGACCCCATAATATAAAGGTCGTCGTAGGTATCAAATTCCTGCTCCTGGTCATCGTAAGTGACGTAGGTCACGGCGATAGTCGGCGTATTGGTGTCATCCAGGCAGACCGTTAGCTGGGCGGCCGGCCCCTGTGGTCCCCGCGGCCCCTGTGGCCCCGATGGCCCCCGGAACCCTATTGGCCCCGTCGGCCCCTGCGGCCCCACCTCACCCTGCGGCCCCTGCGGCCCCTCCGGCCCCTGTGGCCCCGCTTCACCGATGTTCCTACCCGGCGGCCCCGGTGGCCCCGCAGGTCCCTTCGAACCCTGAGGCCCCTCTGGCCCCTGCGGTCCGGCTGGCCCCTGCGGTCCCTGGCAGGCCGCCAGCGGCACAAAAATAAGGGCTAAAATAACCAGCACGATAGTTATCTTAGCCGCCAGTCTCGCCATCATGTCTCCTGAGAAAAATATACTTTACGTATTATGCACCTTTAGCTGGTTAAAATCAATACCCTGTTTGCTTTCCCCCGCGATTATGATAATATTAACCAGAACTATAGGAGGATAAGATGAAAAAACTGTTTATACTATGTTCAATAGTGCTCCTCTTCGCGCTCCTACTGCTGCTCATGGGGGCCTCGGCCACTAAAAGCCTGGTCATTGATGTCAGCGAAGATGCCTACGTGGTAGCCGACCTCAACGACCCCGATGACACCCTCGGCGTATTGAACCAAAACTATGGCGACCTCGCCTTCATCAAAGCCTGGTATCTCTGGAACGTGGTGCAGGAGGAAGTGATACCCGAAGTCCCCGAAGGTGAAGAAGTCGAAAACGGAGAAGAGCCCGAGCCTGAGATAGTCGAAACGGAGTACGAGAAGATACTGTGCGTCAGCTATATCAAATTCGACCTGGCCGAGCTTGAGGATATAGATATTGAATCGGCTATGCTCCAGCTCTACACCCTCAACGTGGTCGTGGTGGCCCCCCGCTACGTGCAGGTATATCAGGTCGCTTCCGACTGGGACGAGCTTACCCTCACCTTCAACACCGCCCCCGCCTGGGGAGCCAACGCTCTGGCCACCGCCACTATCTATCAGGCCGACCAGTGGTACGGCTGGGACATAACCAACGCCGTTAAGGCGGAAAAGGATTCAGGGCAGATTTCCCTGGCCGTCATGCTCCGCGATATGGACAAAGCCACCGAAGAGTTGGTTGGCTTCCCCTCCCACGAGTCCGGTGAAAACGCCGCCCGCCTCATCATCACCTACAACGAGCCCGGCTTCAACTTCACCTGGTACTGGTGGGTAATCGGTGTGGCCGTACTTCTTATCCTGCTCGCCGCCGCCTTCTTCTTCGGCGCCAAGCTCAGAAGCCCCAAGAAGAGCTAATACCCCAAGGTTATAAGACATAAAAAAACTACCCCAGCCCTAAGGGCTGGGGTAGCTCTATTTCTACTATCCTATTCTTCTATTATGCTGGCTTAAGAGTTATCCGAGCGGGAGATTTCAACCCAGGCAGTAGCAGTGCCGTCGTAGACTAAGGTAATGGTATCGGTCGCCGCTGGAGTCCAGTTAGCACTACCGTTAAGAACCAGGGTAGCACCATCCTGGAGAGTGGTATTACCATCGCCGAAGATGATGTAAATAATCTGCCCCGCTGTCGGATTATCAAACGTAGTGATGGTAGTAGCGCCGGTGTTAGCCGTGTAGAAGAGGCTATCACCGGAAACGTCGGGAGTGGCGTCGAGGTCAGTAAAAGTGCTCGACGCCATCGCCATGATACCGTTCACGTTCAAGGTGGATTGCGCGTTGATGGTGGTGGAGGAAACGGTGGTGCTATTGACAGCGGTGAGATTACCGATGGCAGCGGTGATGGTGTTCACACCGCTTATATTGTTGCTGCCCATAGCCAGGTCACCGCCGCTAATGGTTACACCAGCGCCTGTGAAGTCCAGACCTGCGGTGGTATCAATTGTCGTGGCCGCATCCACCGTCATCGCATCGGCGAAGTCGGTGAAGTCTAGCAGGTCGTTCATGTTAACCGAGGTATTGACAATCAGGTCGTTGACATCAATATCCTCGAACCAGCCCTTATTCACCCTGGCTCCACCAGTTGCTATGTCGCCGGTCATGGTGATGTTATTCGCCCCCAACCCCAGATTACCGTTTATGGTGGAAGCACCGGTTATGTTGGCGCCACCCGCGTTGATGGTTAGACCGCCAGCCTGTACTACAACACCGCTCTGGAAAGTACCCAAACCGGTAACATTCAAGGTGCCGGCGACAACGGTGTTACCCGAGCCTCCAGCAACGGTGAAGTTATTAGGTCCGATATTCAGGCTGCCGTCGGCCGCGGCAACGAAGAACTCAGCGGTGGCAGCACTGCCTATATCTAGGTCGCAGTTAAGGAAGGCTAGGGAATCGACCGTCAACGTATCGGCAGCACAACTATCGCCCAGCTGGGTATCGCCGTCTACCGTCAGATTGTCTTCAACATCCAGGTTGTTGTCGACCCAGGTCGTGCCCGTATCGGCGCCAATATTCACGGTCGTGGCCGCGCCGGCGAAGTTAACCGTGGTCGGTGTGGCATCTAGCAGGTTGAAGGTAGCCTGGTTAGTCGTAAGGTCGCCACCATCAACATTCACATCGAGGTCGACGTCCAGGTTGTTGTGAACGGTGGTCGTGCCCGTTGCCGCGCCAATATCCACGGTTGTGGCCGCGCCGCCGAAGTTAATCGTGGTCGGTGTGGCATCTAGCAGGTTGAAGGCAGCACAGCTAGTCGTAAGGTCGCAACCATCAATATTCACATCGAGGTCGACATCCAGGTTGTTGTTGACGTTGGTCGTGCCCGTTGCCGCACCAATTTCTATGGTCGTGCCAGCGCCAGCGAAGTTAACCGTGGTTGCAGTTGCATTTACTAGGTTGAAGGTAGTACAGCTAGTCGTAAGGTCGCAACCATCGATATTCACATCGAGGTCAACATCCAGGTTGTTGTTGACGCTGGTTGTGCCCGTTGCGGCGCCAATTTCCACGGTCGTGGCAGAGCCGTTGCCCATATTTAAGGTCGTGGCCGCGCCGGCGAAGTTAACCGTGGTCGGTGTGGCATTCAGCAGGTTGAAGGTAGCACAGCTAGTCGTAAGGTCGCAACCATCAATATTCACATCGAGGTCGACATCCAGGTCGTTGTGAACGGTGGTCGTGCCCGTTGCCGCGCCAATATCCACGGTTG
>CAYPBF010000034.1:3960-11342 GCA_964408935.1 uncultured Dehalococcoidales bacterium
TCCAGGTCGTTGTGAACGGTGGTCGTGCCCGTTGCCGCGCCAATATCCACGGTTGTGGCCGCGCCGCCGAAGTTAATCGTGGTTGGTGTGACATCTAGCAGGTTGAAGGTAGCACAGTTAGTCCTGATATCGCAACCATCAACGGCTAGGTCGCCCGCAGTAAATACGTTGCCCGTGGGGCCGTCAACCTCAAAGTTGGGCGTCCCCGGTAGGGTGCCGCCAACCACAAAGTCACCCGTGGCTGCGGTAAAGCTGGCCAAAAGGGTGGTCTCTGAACAGTCGTCGTAAAATTCGACGTCGCACTTGAAGTCGGTGGTGGCACAAACGTCCAGCGCGTCACCGCAGGAATCACCCAGGTTGATTTGAGTACCATCTACCTGCAGGTCGCCACTGGCATAAATTTTACCCGTGGCTGAATCAATACTGGCCGTCAAGACAGGCGTAGCACAGTCGTCGTAAAATTCCACGAGGCAGAAGAAGTCGGTAGTGGCACAAACGTCCAGCGTGTCGCTGCAGTCACCGGTAGTACCTATGGTGCAAGTATTATTGACCGTCAGTACGTTCACCACAAGGGGGTCAGGGCATGTTCCCGGCGGTCCCATAGGTCCGGCTGGGCCCCGAGGTCCGATTGGCCCCGGTTCGCCCGCTGGTCCCGCTGGTCCCGCTGGTCCCTGCGGTCCGGCTGGACCCTGCTCGCCAGCCCCTTCTCCGGGTGGACCCGGCGGTCCCTGTGCTCCCTGCAGGCCCTGTTCTCCCTGTGGGCCTTGTGGTCCCGTCGCTCCGGGCGGGCCCTGCTCTCCCGTGCAGGCCGCCAGGGGAACAACGATAAGAGCCAGAATCGCCAGTACACCTAGTATTTTGGTTACTGTTCTCATCTTTCTCCTCCTTTTTACCTCCTTGAAGGATTTTTATTCTTTTAGCTACATACAGCCATACGCACGCATACGTGCGCCAATTTACTGCTATTTATACACATTTTCTACCATATGTCAATAGCTAAAGCGCCAAAAGGCAAACAATTTATCCACACTCAAATTCAACCCCACCGCTATTGCCTTTCTGCATCGCTATTCACTCTGGTTAGTTATAGTTAGTTTTACGTATATTATCTACTTATATACCTATTGTCAAGAGGTAAAACACCCTAATCGAAAAGCTCGGGGTGCAAGGCTGTCGCCAGCGCCTCCAGCCCCTCCACGATTCTCGGCCCCGAACGGCTCACCAGGTCGCCGTCCACCAGGTAAACGTTACCCTGCTCTACGGCGCTAAGCCCACCCCAGATAGCGTGGGCCTCAAGGTCCTCAATGGTTATCGTCGGTACCCCCCCGAACATAGTCTGCACGATAATAACGTCCGGGTCGGCGTTCACCACCTCCTCAATGCTGAACTGTGCCCATTCCACAGGGGCGTCACCAGCCACGTTCTCCCCACCCGCCATACTAATCAGGGCGTCGATAAACGAGCCCGGCCCCGCCGTCCAGGGCAGCATGGGGTCGGTGGCGTCGATGATAAAGAAAACACTCACCGGTTCGGCATCGGCCACCCGTGCCTCGACGTCAGCGATGCGCTCCTCCATGCTCTCCACCAGTGCCTCGGCCTCATCAATGCTGTCCGTAATCGCCCCCAGCACCTCTATGTCAGCCATGATTCCCTCGATATCATGCGGGCTCCAGACGAAATAGGTGATGCCCAGGCTATCCATATCGCTGTTAAACTGCTCATGGTGCAGCGTCAGCACCAGGTCGGGCGCCAGCCCCACCAGGCTCTCTAGGGAGGGCGCGAACGAGCTGCCCACCTTGGGCAAATCCTGGGCTTCGGCGGGATAATCGCTGAAATCATCCACCCCAACCACCCGTTCCCCCAGCCCCAGCGCGAAGGCGACCTCGGTTATGCTCGGCCCGAAGCAGACGATGCGCTGCGGCACCTCGTCGATAACCACCCCCCTATCCAAATCGTCGGTATAGGTCCCCGGCTCGAAACCAGCCTGGCAGCCGAAAGCCCCACCGACCACCAAACTCAACAGAACAACCAGAACCACCATCTTGAATCTCATGAGATATTACCTCCAATATTTATTAACGGGTAAAAATAATCCCCCTCTCCTTAAAGTCGAGGGGGACTCCTCAGTACACTCTGAGCACCATCCCACCCCCTTTCTCCGCGGAGGTTTTAAGGATACCGAGGCTCGGCGTTCTGGCTTCCGATGGCCTTAGCCAGCGGTCACAGCAGGCGGGACTGCGTCGGAATCGCACCGACTTGCGCTCCGTTCTATCCGACCCTGTCGGACGCCCCGGTCACCTATTCTATTGTTGGTCTATAGGATAGCGAAAGACAAGAAAAAATGCAACTATTCTAGTAAACCCTGGTCCCGATGATGGCCTCGTCCCTGGGCTGCAAGAGCGATACCACCCCACCCTTCATATCCACCCCCAGTATAAGCACCTCGGAGACAAAGCCAGCGATGTTCTTGGGGGGAAAGTTGACTACAGCCACCACCTGTTTACCCAGCAGCTCGTCTTTCTTGTAGTTGGTCAGCTGGGCGGCGGAACGCTTGACCCCAATCTCAGCGCCGAAGTCAACCTCGAACTTATAGGAAGGGTTACGCGCCTTGGGGAAGTCCTCCACTTTAAGCACCTTGCCCACCCTCATGTCCACTTTAAGAAAATCGTCGTAGCTAATCATAGTCCTCCCCCTGGCTATTCTTCCTCGACCAGCCGCCTTACCCAGAGCTGGGGGCTGGAAGAGACCACCTGCTTCAGCTCGGCCAGTTTCTTACGCAGCTCACCCGCCACGTCCTCGTCCTTGATAAGCTCCCTGAGCTTATACTGGTCGAAGCCGAGCACCCTCGGCCACAGGCCCGCTGGTTCCAGCAGCGCTTTGACCTCGTCTTCGCGGTAGTTTTCAACATTTCTCGTCCCGTAGGTCAGGGCGTGCCCCTGGCCGTAGACGCGCTTTAGACCCTGCGCCTGGCAGTAGGCGACAATCATCTCTTTAAGCTCCTTGAGTTCCAGCTCCAGTCCCTTAATCTCCCGCTGCAGGGCGACGTAGCGTTCCACTGACTGAGGCACCGCCGCCTCGTCGAGGACATCGTTATCCCCCCGCTGCGGGGCGAACTTGTGTTTATAGTAGGGGCAGTATTCGGGGAAATCGCAGGGGCAGTAAGGTCCTTCTTTAGCCGGGAAGTTCCCCGCCTGGATGCCCTCGGCCACCTCGAGCACTATGCTCCGCGCCTCCTCTAGCCGGGCTTCCTCACGCGGCGGGCAGCTTACGGGCGTGTTGGAACGGAAGTGATAGAGCGTCAGCCTCTCCACGGGCAGAAACCAAGCCTTCTCCACGGCTAACTGGTACAAGGTAAGCTGCAGGTCGTTCTCGACGTATTCCTGTGTGAAAAGCTCCTTGTTGGTCTTATAGTCGACGATAGCCAGGCCCCCGCTATCGAGCTTATCCACGCGGTCGATGATACCCCTCAGCTTGACGTTGCCGACGTCGATGTTGAACCAGTGCTCCACGGCAATAGGCATTCGGAAGTCGGGCTGGTGAATCTCCCAGAACTTAGTCAATAGCTCCCGTCCGTAGGCCTTGTATTCGGCCTCCTCCTCAGCGGATTCGTAGCCATTGGAGAGCCACTTGCGCTCGTAGAATTCGAGCATCTGCTCCAGCGTTGGCGGCGGGGGCACCTTGACCTTGAAGAAATACTCGGCGCAGCTGTGCATGGTGGTGCCGAAGCTGAAATAGCCCCTCTCTTTAGGCTCAAGCCCATCAACGTACTGTAGCTTATAGCAAAGGGGACAACTCTGGTAGAGCGAAATCTGGGTGTAGCTTAAGGGCCTCATTTACATTATTATAGCCCTTTAGCCGAGATGTGACCAGCTTGCTATTTCAGCCCAGATTGTTTAGCATTAGAGATAGCACCCTAAAAACGTATTCGATTAAAAAACGCCCTCTTTTATAGAAAGGTCTCATTTTTATAATTAAGGTCTCATTTTTATAATTATGGAAGATGTATCAATAGCTGTTGCCTTCGGTGCCGGGCTGCTCTCCTTTTTCACCCCCTGCGTCCTGCCGTTGGTGCCCGTCTATCTGGCCAGCGTCTGCGGCACCGAAATCCTAGAAGCGGAGAAGCAGAAGGCCCGCTTCCCCATACTCTTTCACTCCCTCAGCTTCGTCGTCGGCTTCACCATCATCTTCGTCGCCCTGGGGGCAGCGGCGGGACTGGCCGGCTTTGCCATCGGCTCCCACTCGTTAGTATTGAAGATAGCCGGCGGCCTGCTCATCGCCTTCGGCTTATTTTTGCTGGCCTCGCTCAAGCTCCCCTGGCTCAACTACGAAAAACGGCTGGCGCCTTCGTTAGGGACCACCACCAGTTACCTGCGCTCAATGCTCATCGGCGCCATCTTCTCCCTGGCCTGGACCCCCTGTGTCGGCCCCATCCTCGGTAGCATATTGACTCTGGCCTGGAGCTCCGAAACCACCTGGCAGGGCGCCTACCTGCTGGCCATATATTCCCTGGGGCTGGGCATCCCCTTCCTGGTCATCGGCTTCGCCTTCGACTTCTTCCGGCCGCTTTTAAGTCGCTTGCACCGCTACTCCACCTGGAGCTATCTCATCAGCGGCCTGCTGCTGATAACGGTGGGTATACTCACCCTGACCAACACCCTCAATTGGTTTTAGAGGGCTCTTAAGGGTATAATGAACAGAAAGGTTGACTCATGGTTAAACTATTAAAGATATTACTGGTCGTAGTGCTGACGGCGGTGCTGGTCGTGAGCTTCACCAGCCACGCGGGCTGCGAAAGCTGTGGCACCGACGATAACCCCAACGGCGACGTGCCCAACGGTAATGAACCTAACGGCTATGTGCCCAACGAAGGTGACCCCGATTTAATGAGTGGGTACGGCTTAATCATCGATTGCGACACATACGATGGTCAGAGCTTTCAGGACGGCGACCCCGCCCCCGACTTCCGCTTCCAGGACGCCAACGGCCAGACCTTCTCTTTGAGCGACTTCAGGGGCAAATCGGTCTTGCTTAACTTCTGGAGGACCACCTGCTTCCACTGTGTCGACGAGATGCCCTACATCGAGCAGGTCTATGAAGACTGGCTGGGAGGGGAGGTGGTCTTCCTGACTATCGATATCGGCGAGTACGACGACACCGTCAGTGAATTTCTCGACGACATCGAGGTCTCCCTTCCCGTGCTGCTGGACATAGAAGCCGAGGTGACGGCGCAATACCGCGTCAGCACCATACCGCGCACCTTCCTCATTGATAAAGACGGCCTAATACGGGGCATAATGTTCGGCGCCTTCCAGAGCGCGGAACAGATTGAAGACGTCCTGAACCAGCTTATCAACCTTTGAGGGGGTGGGGGATGGTCAGGGTAATAGTGATAATAGCGCTGGTGGTGGTCATGGGCATGACCGCCGTCGGCTGTAACGGCGCTGATGATAATGGCGATATCACCAACGGTAATGTGCCCAATGGGAACGAACCTAACGGTGATGTGCCCAACGGTGCCGAGCCCAACGACGAACCCGCTGCGCCCGATTTGAGTACGCTGGGCCTGGTCGTCGATTGCGACCTGAACATCAGCGGTGAGGCACCCGTGGTCGGTGACATAGCCCTCGACTTCCGCTTTCAGGATGCCGTTGGTACCACCTTTGCCTTGAGCGATTTCAGGGGCAAGGTAGTCATACTCAACTTCTGGGGACCCGACTGTGGCTTCTGCGTTGCCGAACTGCCTTACATACAGCAGTTACACGAAGAGTGGCCGACAACGGAGGAGGTGGTGCTGTTAACAATTGCCCGCGACGACGATCCGTCCGAGGTGGTCACCTTCATGGAGGAAGAGGGCGTCTCCTTCCCGGTAGTGCTAGAGAGAACAGAAGAGGTCTCAGATCAATATCAGGTGACCGGCATCCCGCGTACCTTCTTTATCGATAGCGAGGGCGTCATTCAGGTAATACACCGAGGTTATTTCCACAACTACGAGGATATAGAAGCGGAATTAAACCCGCTTCTCGGCCTGCCCGTCGACGAGCCCGATTTGAGTGGGCTGGACATTGTAATCGATTGCGACCCGAACATCAGCGGTGAAGAACCCGTGGTCGGCAAAATGGCTCTCGACTTCCGCTTTCAGGATGCCGAGGGCACCACCTTTGCCTTGAGCGATTTCAGGGGCAATCTGGTTATGCTCAACTTCTGGGCGACCGAATGCGGCTTCTGCGTCGCCGAGGCACCCCTCATACAGCAGCTCTACGACGAATGGTCGACAACGGATGAGGTGGTGTTGCTAACTATTGCTAAGGGCGATGAGCCCGCTGATGTGGCCACCTTTATGCAGGAATATGAGGTCTCCTTCCCGGTAATGGTGGATAGAGAAGAAAAGGTCTCGGCAGAGTATGATGTAACCGGTATCCCGTGCACCTTTATTATTGATAGCCAGGGCGTCATTCAGTACATACAGAAGGGTTATTCCCAAAGCTACAAAGAAGATATAGAGGCAATCATAAACCAGCTTCTCGGACAATAGGGGGTTAGATATGGGTGATGTTTTAGACGAAGCCTACGCCATAGCCCAGTGCAAGGACTGCCCGTGGTACAAGGCCTGCGTTATGCCTATGAGGTTTAGCGCTGAGGATATCCGCCGCCAGCTCGAATCCTCTCCGGGCACGGATATCTCCCAGCCCTCCGACCTGGGCATGCAAAACCTGCTCTCCAGCATGGCCTCCGCTGCCCAGAACTCAATACTGGAAGGCTGCCCCATCTTTATCGAGCGCCTGCGCAGCGACCCCAAGCTGGCCCAAAAGCTTAAGGAGCTTATGCAAGGCTGGGGACGGGAAGCTGGGGACTAAAGCCTGGTTAACTAGATACTAGCGTCGGCGGTTAGATATCGTGGCTTTGCAGACTAACGCCTTCGACATTTTAAGGCCAGAGCGCCTTGGCCACGTCCCCCAACCCCAACTCCACCAGCTTTTGCTTGGATGGCTTGGTCGTCTGCCTGTCCCAGTCCATGGCCGTCAGGTACTCGCTGTAGAGGGTGTCTTCGTCCACGGTTATGCCTTTTAGCGGCCCCTGCGTGGGGGCGGGGTGGCCGTAAATACGTCCCGGAATCTTATACTTCAGGGAGTTCAGGCCTTCGCGGATGTTAAAGGCCTGCCGCATGTTGGCGATTCTCTCCCCGGTCTTAAAAATCTCCTCGCGGGTGAAGTCCCACCCCGAAACAGCGTTCATAAACTCTATGAAAGAAGTCACGTGTGGCAAGGCCCAGAAGCCGAAGATACAGGTGCCCGTGCAGCTCACCACGTGGCTGAAGTCGCTGCCCAGTTTATGGGCCTCGGCGCGCCCGCTGAAGGCCTTGGGGTCGTGGTCGGGCAGGTCCA
>CAYPBF010000035.1:0-9755 GCA_964408935.1 uncultured Dehalococcoidales bacterium
GTGATGGTGGCCAGCAGCTTGACCAGAACGTGCAGCGAAGGCCCCGCCGTATCTTTAAGCGGGTCGCCGACGGTATCGCCGACCACCGCCGCGGCGTGTGTGGGCGAGCCCTTGCCGATTACCTTGCCCTTGTCGTCCTTGAGCTGTCCGTCCTCAATCATCTTCTTGGCGTTGTCCCAAGCGCCGCCGCCGTTGTTCATGTAGGAGGCCATCATGATGCCGCCGATAGTGCCCACCATGAGCAGGGCGCCCACGACCATGGCGGCGTCATAGCCGGGGATAAAGCGGAAGATAACGCCGATGATAATCGGCCCCAGCACGGGCAAAAGCCCGGGGGCAATCATTTCGCGCAGGCCGGCGCGGGTGGTGATGTCCACCGCCTTAGCGTAATCGGGCTTGGAGGTGCCTTTAAGGATGCCGGGGTCGGCGCGGAACTGGCGGCGCACTTCCTCAATAATCTTTGACGCCGTCCGCCCCACCGCCTTGATGGCCCAGGAGCTGAAAAGAAATACTATCATCACCGCCAGCAGGGCGCCCACGAAGACCTCGATGCGGGCGATGTTGACGATGCTGTACTGCCCCACCTCCCCGAACTGGATAAAGGAGACGCGGTCCAGATAGGCCTGGAAGAGGAGGAAGGCGGCCAGGCCCGCCGAGACCATGGCGTAACCCTTGGTCAGGGCCTTGGTGGTATTGCCCACCGCGTCGAGGCGGTCGGTCACCTTGCGCACCGCGGGTCCCGCCCCCGCCATCTCGTTGATGCCGTTGGCGTTATCGGTAATGGGCCCGAAGGTATCCATAGACAATACGTAGGGACAGGTCATGAGCATACCCATAGTGGCCACGGCCGTGCCGAAGGCGCCGGCGCCGTGCACCCCGCTCATATCCCCCATCCAGAAGGCGAGCAGCAGGGCGATACCGATGACGAGGGCGGTGGCTAATGTCGTCTCGAAGCCCACCGCCGTGCCCATGATAATGTTGGTGGCCGGCCCCGTCTTGGAGGCCTCGGCGATATTGCGCACCGGACTGAAACGCGATTCGGTATAGTACTGGGTGACGAAGACGATTATTACGCTGGCGGCAATGCCGACCAGGCCGGCGCCGAAGAGCCACCAGTTACCCAGCATAAAGTGGACGGCTACCGCCAGCCCCACTATGGACAGCCCGATAGCCACGAAATAGCCGCGGTTAAGCGCGTTCATGGCGTTCTCGTTTTCCTTAGCCCGCACGAAAAAGATGCCAATCATGCTGGCCAGCATGCCGAAGCCACGCACGCACAAGGGGAAGAGAATCCAGGCGATGTTCTCGGTAACCAGATAGGCAGCGATGCCCAGTATCATAGCGCCGATGTTCTCCGCTGCCGTGGACTCGAAAAGGTCAGCGCCACGTCCAGCGCAGTCGCCCACGTTATCGCCCACCAGGTCAGCGATGACGGCAGGGTTGCGCGGGTCGTCCTCAGGGATACCCGTTTCGACCTTGCCCACCAGGTCAGCGCCCACGTCCGCGGCTTTAGTGTAAATACCGCCACCGAGCTGGGCGAAGAGGGCCACGAAACTGGCGCCGAAACCGAAGCCGACGATAAGGTGCGGCGCAATATCTGGATTACTGGCACCGCCGTAGGCGAAGAAGATAACGGTGACACCGATAAGGCTTAGTGCCGTAATCAGAAAGCCCGAAACCGCCCCACCCCGCAGCGCCACGTTGACCGCCTCGGTCAGGCTCTTCTGGGCGGCGGCGGCACAGCGGGCGTTGGACTTGACGGCGATGTACATGCCGATAAATCCAGCCACCCCGGAGCAGATAGCGCCTACCAGAAAGGCGACGCCGGTGCGCCAGCCGATAGCAAGGGCGCTCATGCCCTCCACCTCGGTACCTCCTAACACCCCCACCAAAACACCGATAATAATGGCAATCGCCACCGAATAGATGGCGATGGTGCTGTACTGGCGCTTCAGGAAAGCCCAGGCAGCCTGAAAGATAATGTCCCCGATTTCCTTCATCTTGGGGGTGCCCATGGAACGCTTGAGCACGTTTCGGGCCAGAAATATGGCGAAGATTATGGTTATGATTCCCGCCGCGGGCACAACCCAAAAAATAGCTGGCATATCCCCTCCTTTTAAAGAGTATTTGGTAAATGGTCGTCAGGATTATACCATAGCAACGCGGTGGGACAAAAGGGGGAAACTCACTTCGGCTGCCACCCCACCTTGGCGAAAGTTGGTTTTTCGTCCCAACCCAACCCGCCCTAATGAGTAAACTCCTTAACCTGGTATGGTTTACACCCTTCCCCCTAATTTGGGGGTTTGAAAGGGGGCAAAACCCCCTTTCTACCTTAAAGGGTGGCGGGCGGGAATAGATAAAAACGGGGCGGGGAGGCAACCCCCAAATAAGGAGTTAATAGAGGTCTAACCTCTATTGGGTGGGTATTGGGTGGGAAAGAAAGACGTACGCTAAACAAGGCGGGGCGGGAACATCATCCCCAACCATTGCCTCTTTAGTCTGGCTCTGCTATGCTAAACCAGAAAAAATGGTGACTAACAAAAGCACCTTCCGCCGCAGCGATTACTTAAAGATTACTATCTTCGGCTTCGCCCTGACCGCCCTCTGGAACAGCCTGCATTTCATTGTCCTGCCCGCGCGGCTCTTGGACTTCGTGGCGGTATCGGAAAAGAGCACCTACCTGGGTCTGCTCACCTTTTCTGGCCTGATGCTGGCCATAATCTTCCAGCCCATAGCTGGCGCTATCAGCGACCGCTCCGGATTTAGCTGGGGACGCCGCCGTCCCTTCATCTTGGTGGGCACACTGGTGGCCATGCTCTTCCTGTCGGGAATCGGCTGGGCGGGCAGCTTTTTGACCATCTTCGTCGTCTACTGCCTGCTCCAGATTTCCACCAACACCGCCCAGGGCCCCTATCAGGCCTTCATCCCCGACCTGGTCCCGCCAGGCAAGCGGGGGCTGGCCTCGGGGGTCAAGGGTTTCCTAGATATAGCCGGCGCCGTCGTCCTGCTCTACCCCATATCACTTTTCATGTCCCGCTACTCCGGGGGCGAGGGTATCTACTGGCTATGGCTGCCGCTGGCGCTTCTGGGGTCGGTGCTGCTGGCGGCGATGGGGGCCACCATCTTTACCGTCAGGGAAAAACCGGGCAGAGGCGGCGCCCAGCCACCATTCCTCTCCACCATTTACAAAAGTTTCAAGATTAGGGTCAAAGAAAATCGCGATTTCATCTGGTTCATCGTCTCCCGCCTCTTTATTATGATGTCCTTTACCACCCTCCAGACCTTCGCCTTCTATTTCCTGATGGATGTTGCTGGTGTCGCTGACCCCGCCGCCGCCACCTTCAGGTTCCTGACGGTAGCCGCCGTGGGCACACTAGCCGTCGCCTACCCGGCGGGACGTCTCTCCGACCGCATCGGCCGTCGCCCCATCGCCCTCACCTCGGGGCTATTGGGGGCATTGAGCATCGTCCTCATCTATTTGAGCGGGCAAAACCTCACCTATATCATGCTCTGCAGCGGGCTGGCGGGCATCGCCCTTGGTGCTTTCTTAAGCAGCAACTGGGCGCTGGCTACGGACCTGGTGCCCAAGGGTGAGGAGGCGAGATTCCTGGGGCTGACCAACCTGGCCTCAGCAGGTGGGGCGGCACTGGCGCGCCTCATCGGGCCGCTAATTGACTTCGGCAACAGCCAGAGTCACAACCTGGGCTACTCGCTTATGCTCGGGGCCTGCTTCGTCTACTTTATCATCGGCTCGCTGCTGCTGCTCAAAATCAAGCGGCGCTAGCCAAACCAGCCCAGCATCGTCTCCCACCCCCAGGCGCCGGCCAGGACCACAAGGACGTATTTCAAGCTCTTACCTGGCCAGGCAATCAACAAAAACTTCCATAGCGGGTAGCCGAGGGCACCAGCTACCACGCCAGCTACATCAAAAAGGGGTATAGGGGCGGCGGCGAAAGCAAATATGGCCCAACCCCCCCACCGCTTCATCCAGTTCTCCACCATTGTATAGAGCCGACCCTTTTTCTCTACCATCCGGCGCCCACCGTAGCCGGCCATAAAGCCGGTAATCTCACCGATAACCCCGCCGGTAGCCCCAGCCAGCCCCACTAAAACCGGGTTCATATTGGGGTCGGCGCCAAGAGCAAAGAGCACCACGATACCGGGCACGGGTAGAATGATGGTAGCGCAGCTTATAAGGCCAACCAGGAAGGCGCCCAGATAGCCGTAGTCGCCGAACGCAGATATTTTGTCCCGAAAAATGAAGAGGACAACAGTAATAGCCACCGCCAGAAGCACGGTCGAGATAGGGATAAGGTTTCGCCTAAACCAGTTTGCTTTAGCCATTAGGGGTATTTTAGCACATTAACCACCCCAAAACGTGCTGTTGTTGACGCCAGGTAGTCTCTGCTATACTTTAGTGACGTGCCCCCATCGTCTAGAGGCCTAGGACGGCGGCCTTTCAAGCCGCAAACAGCGATTCGAATTCGCTTGGGGGCACCAAACAGTCGTCCGAGGTGTGGCTATGATGATAAAAATAGAATGCCCCAAATGTGGTACCGAGGGCAGCCAGTCCCTGATTGACCCGGACTACGAAGGCCCCTACCGCTGCTGGAAATGCCGCGAGCTTTTCGTCATCACCATAACGGGCAACAAGGTCAAGGGCTTCAAGCCCCTCACCGAGGAAGAGTTCGAGAAGATGCAGGAAGCGGAAAAACTAAAGGCCAAGTTCAGGCAGCAGGGGTCGGACTAGAACTTGCCCTTTAGCTTCTGGTAGCTATCGGCCAGCGCTTCGGGCAGCACCCTCACGTCAGCCAGCACCGGCATAAAGTTAGTATCCCCACCCCACCGCGGCACGACATGGGTATGGATATGGTCGGCGATACCCGCCCCCGCCACCCTACCCAGGTTCATGCCGATATTAAAGCCCCCCGGTTTGAAGACCTCTCTCAGCACCCCAAGGCTCTTTATCACCATCTCGTAGTGCTCGCGCAACTCTTCTTCGCTCAGCTTCTCCGGGCTGTCCAGGTGGCGGTAGGGGGCAACCATAAGGTGGCCCGGGTTGTAGGGGTAGCTGTTGAGGATAACGAAGTTCTTTTTGCCCCGGTAGAGGATGTAGTTCTCGGTATCGTTGTCTTCCTTGGGCTTGTCACAGAGGATACAGCCCTTGCCCTTGGTATCGGCCTGCTCGATATACCTTATCCGCCAGGGTGCCCAGATACGCTCCATTTCACACTCCTTAACGATTATTGCTATTTTAGACGCCAATCAGTCCGTTTTCAACTACCTTATATCTTTTTTCACCCCACCTTGCTTTGCGAACGTGGTTGTGACCCTCCCTGCCCACCCTTAGAGGGGATTCTCCCTCTAGAATTCCTTCTGGGTAACGACCACTCCACCTCACCAAAAATTTGGGGGTTTTCAAGGGGGCGAAGCCCCCCTTAGAAAAACGTTTATAGGGCGGTCTGGTGTGAGTATAACTGCCTGGGGGGTGGGGCGTAACCCTACAGGAGGATATAAAAGGGGTACCACCCTTATAGGGTGGGTATTGGGTGGGAAGAAGACCTCGCAATTGTAAAAACCAATCCTATCGTCTATAGTATTATGACCAGCCAAAGCGAAGGAGGGGATGCCTTATGACGGAAAATCCCCAGTGCGCCAAATGCACCAAAGTCGTTTGTGACAGCCAAGCCTATCTCAAAGGCCCCGAAAACTGCCCCACCAAGACGCGGCAGGAAATCATCCAGCAGGCACTTAACGAATACGACGACCCCGATATCAGGGAGTTCGCCCGCCAGGCTTCCATACAGGAAGCCGAGTGCTACATGAACCTGCCCGAAGGGCTGACCACACGCTACCCCCGCGTTGAAGAGATTGCCCAGTTCGCCAAGAAGATGGGCTATAAGAAATTGGGCATAGCCGCCTGCATCGGCCTTCAGGACGAAGCCGCCATACTCACCGAAATCCTGGAAAATCGGGGCTTTGAGGTTATCTCCGTCTGCTGCAAGGCGGGCGCCACCCCCAAGGAGAAAATCGGCCTGGCTCCTGAGCAGAAGATAAAGGGCCCCGATGATTTCGAGTCGATGTGCAACCCCATAGCTCAAGCCAAAATCCTCAACGACGCCGGCACCGACTTCAACATACTGGTCGGACTCTGCGTCGGCCACGATTCGCTATTTTTCAAATACGCCGAGGCCCCCGTTACCGTGCTGGTAGCCAAGGATAGGGTCTTCGGCCACAACCCGGTGATGGGCCTCTATCTGGCTCATTCCCCCTATTACCGCAAGCTGCTGCGCAAGGAATAGGAGAAAGCCTTTGCCCTACCCCGATAAGCTTCTCTATAAAGTAACCCGCCCCGCCCGCTACACGGGCGGCGAGTGGAACTGCGTGGTCAAGGACTGGGAAAAGACGGCCCTGAGGTTCGCCCTGGTCTACCCCGATACATATGAGGTGGGCATGTCCAACATGGCGCTGCCCATCCTCTATGAGATACTAAATAGCCAGCCCGATGTCCTCGCCGAGCGTGTCTTTGCCCCCTGGGTGGACATGGAAGCCGCCCTGCGGGCGGAGAAACTGCCCCTGCTCAGCCTCGAGACGAAGCGACCATTGAAAGATTTTGACGTTATCGGCTTCTCTCTTGACTACGAGCTGACCTACACCAACGTCTTAAATATCCTAGAGCTGGGTGGTGTCCCCGTGCTGGCTAAAGAGAGAGACGAATCTCACCCCGTCGTCATCGCTGGCGGCTCCTGCTGCCTCAACCCCGAACCTATGGCCGACTTCATCGACTTCTTCGTCATCGGTGACGGCGAAGAGGTGTTACTCGAGCTGCTCGACATCTTCAGGGAGTGGAAACAAAACAAAGCCTCCCGAAAAGAGCTATTGAGAAAGGCGGCGGGCATATCCGGTGTCTATGTCCCTTCCTTCTATAAAGTGGATTATGAGGCCGACGGTATGTTTAAAAGTATTAAGCCGACTGAGAGCGAAGCCAAGCCGATTATCCAGCGGCGCATCATCGACAAAATGCCTCCCCCCGCCACCAGCCCCGTCGTCCCCTACGTCGAGGTCGTCCACGACCGCGGCGCGGTGGAGATTCAGCGGGGCTGCACCCTGGGCTGCCGCTTCTGCCAGGCGGGAGTCCTATATCGCCCCCTCCGCCAGCGCCCCCAGGCCGAGGTTATCAAAGCGGTGGGGGAGCTTATCGCCAACTGCGGCTACGACGAGGTTTCTTTGGTATCCCTGAGCAGCAGCGACTATCCCAAGATTGACGAACTGGTGAACAGCCTGGCGCGCCAGTACAGAAACCTGGCGCTCTCCCTGCCCAGCCTGCACATCGACAGCTTTTCCTTAAAGCTTTTGGAATCATTGCCCGCCCGCCGTAAGACCGGGCTTACCTTCGCCCCCGAGGCGGGCAGCCAAAGGCTGCGCTGCGCCATAAACAAGGGCACCACCGAGGAGAAGATACTGGCCACAGCCGAGACCGCCTTCGCCCGCGGCTGGAGGAGCCTTAAGCTTTACTTTATGCTCGGCCTGCCCAGCGAGACCATCGAGGACATCGAGGAGATCGTCGAGCTGGTGGCCAAAATCCGCGCCACGGGCAAGGGCACCAAGGGCGGCCCGCCCCAGGTCAGAATCAGCCTTTCTACATTTATCCCCAAGCCCCACACCCCCTTCCAGTGGGTGGCCCAGGACAGCGAAGAGACATTGAACGCCAAACACGAAGTGCTTAAAGCGGGCTTGCGCCGCCGGGGCAGCCGCCTATCCTGGCGCGACCCCGAGGTCAGCCTGCTCGAGGCAGCGCTGTCAAGAGGAGACCGACGCATCGGCAAGGTCATCTATGATGCCTGGAAATCAGGCTCGATCTTCGACGCCTGGAACGAGAGATTTAACTACCAGAACTGGCTCGACGCCTTCAAAAAGAATAAGCTGGAACCGGATTTCTACGCTCAGAGGGAGCGCTCGCTGGACGAAGCCCTGCCCTGGGCGCACATAGATTCCGGGGTGACTACGGAGTTCTTAAAGAGGGAATACCAGCGCGCCCTTAAAGGGACCGAGACTCCCGACTGCCACTACCACCCCTGCAATGCCTGCGGTCTGGAGAGATTTAGCGCGGCTTGTAAGCGGAAGCTAGGCGATTGAGCCGCCGTCAACGACGAGCGTGTGCCCGGTGATATAGGCCGAGGCCTCCGAGGCCAGAAAGAGCACCGGGCCGGCTATATCCTCGGGCTCGGCCAATCTCCCCAGCGGTATCTCGGACTCAATTTGCTTGAGTGTCTTGGGGTCGTCCCAAAGCGGCTGGCTGAACTTGGTCTTGACTATGGAAGGCGCCACGGCGTTGACCCTGATATTATACTCGGCCAGCTCTAGGGCCAGCATCCTGGTGAGCATGACCACCCCCGTCTTGGCGACGCTGTAAGCGCCCATTTGGGGGGTGGTGTCCACCGCCGCCGTGGAGGCTATATTAATGATGTTGCCCCGCTTCTGCTTGACCATGATTTTCCCCGCCGCCTGGGAGCAGAGGTAGTAGCCCTTGAGGTCGGTATCGATGACCCGGTCCCACCCCTTCTCCTCCAGCTCGAGCAGGGGGGCGCGGATGTTCATGGCGGCGTTGTTGACCAGGATGTCGATAGTGCCGAACTCGGCCACCGTCTTTCTCACCAGATTATCGACGTCGGCTTTCTGGGTGATATCGGTCTGAATGGCTAAAGAGCGTCTACCCAGCTTTTTGACCTCTTCGGCCACGGCTTCGAGGGCGCCATCGTCGATTACCCTATCGGCCAAGGCGATATCGGCGCCAGCTTCGGCTAAAGCTAAGGCGATGGCCCGCCCGATGCCCCGCCTCCCCCCGGTGACGATAGCCGTCTTGCCCGCTAGCGAGGACGGCATTACTTAGACTCCTTCTCGAAAGCAGCGATGGCCACCACGCTGTCCCCAGGGTCGAGCCTCATCAGCTTTACCCCCTGGGTGCTCCGCCCCTGGATGCTGATGCCCTGCTTGGGGTCTTTGACGGGGGTCTGAATGACGATGCCCTCAGCGGAGACAATCATCACCTGCTGGGCCAGTGAGACCACCTCGGCGGCGGCGACATTGCCCGCCTTTTCCACCAGCTTAAAGGTCCTCACCCCACCCCCCGCTCGGTGCTGCTTGGGATAGGCCTCCACCGGGGTGAGCTTGCCGAAGCCGCCGCTGGTGGTCACCAGCACGTAGCCCTTGGCCTTCATAACGTCCATGGCCACCACCTGGTCGGTGGCGCTCAGTCTTATGCCGCGCACGCCTCCGCTGGTGCGGGAAGCATCGCGCAGGTCTTTGACGGCGAAGCGTATGGCCTGCCCCTCCTGAGTAACCAGGAGCATGTCGTTCTTATCGGTGGCCAGTCGGGCGGCCACCAGCTCATCGCCCTCTTCCAGGTCCATGGCGATGAGCCCGCTGGAGCGCACGGCAGCGAACTTATCGGCCGTCGTCTTCTTGACCTCGCCCAACCGCGTCGCCATCACCAGGTAGGAGCCCTTCTCGAAAGCGGGCAGGGCCACCATGGCCGTCACCCTCTCCTTTTCGGCCACCGAGAATAGGTTAATCACCGCCGTCCCCTTGGTGGCGCGGGAGCTGTCACCAGGTATCTCGTAACACTTGAGGTAGAAGACCCGCCCCCGGTTGGTGAAGAAGAGGACGTGATCGTGGGTATCGGCCACCACCAGCAGTCTTACCGCGTCGGTCTCGCGGGTGACCATGCCGATGATGCCCCGCCCCCCGCGGTGCTG
>CAYPBF010000036.1:0-9640 GCA_964408935.1 uncultured Dehalococcoidales bacterium
CAATGACTCCGGAGGATATCAACAAGCACCAGGCGTCGGTGCACGACGCCATCGTAGCCAAGGTCGTCGCTGGCGACGCCCCCGTCCGCCGACCTGAGACGGGTGCCGTCGCCTTTGGACTCTGCGGCAGCCCCGCTGGTACCGTGGAGGGTAAGGCCCACCTGGTCATCAACAACGAGGACGTCTTTTCCACCAAGCCGGGCGACATCGTGGTCGCCCCGGGCATGTCTTCGGGATGGACGCCGATACTGCCGCTGGTCAAGGGCATCGTCACCAACGGCGGCGGCTCTCTGAGCCACGCCTGCATCCACTGCCGCGAGTACGATATACCGCTGGTGGCGAACACGGGCAACGGCACCCTGGTCATTAACGAAGGCGACCAGATTAAGCTCGACGCCGACCAGGGGCTGGTCTTTAAGGTGAAATAGCTAGCGGCGGGGAAAAATGAGCGTGAGGGTCAAGCTGCCGCCTATCCTGCAGGAGTCCAGCGGCGGCGTGGAGACAGCCGAGGCGGCGGGGCGGACGGTCGGCGAATGCCTGGACAGCCTGGAAAAGCAGTATCCTGGCATCAAAGACCACCTCTTCGACCGTCGGGGTAAGCTGCTGCGCGTCTTCGGTATCTATCTAAATGCCGACGGTCTGCGCCCCATAGAGCTGGAGACCAAGGTAGACGACGGCGATGAGATTGTAATTTTGAATTTTCTTATGGGAGGCTGAAAATGACTAGCTACAACGGCAAGCTGATACGGCTGAACCTGACTACGGGCCAGAGCCAGGTTGAGGAAATCCCCCAACAGTGGCTGAAGGACTACATCGGGGGGCGGGGGCTGGGGGTCAGATACCTCTACGAAGAGCTCAAACCGGGCGTGGAGCCCTTGAGCGCCGATAACAAGGTGATAATGATGATGGGCCCCCTGGGGGCGACCACCGCCATGTCGGTATCGCGGATGGCGCTGGTAACTAAAAGTCCGCTCACCGGCACGATAGCCAAGTCGGTTATGGGCGGTAGCTTCGGTGCCTTCCTCAAGTTCGCTGGCTACGACGGTATTATCGTCGAGGGCGAATCGCCCAAACCGGTATACCTCCATATTGATAAGGAGGGGATTCACCTCCTCGACGCCGCCGACCTCTGGGGCTTGGATACTCAGGAGACGCACCAGAAGCTGCGCCAAAAGCACGGTAAGGCCACTCAGGTAGCTTGCATCGGCCCCGCCGGGGAAAACCTGGTGCGCTACGCGGTGGTCATCAGCAACCTCCGTGTTGGCGGGCGTACGGGTGTGGGCGCGGTGCTGGGCGCCAAGAAAATCAAGGCTTTCGCCGTCAACTCCTCGGGGCCTTTAAGCCTGCACGACCCAGCCGCCTTCAAGGAGCTGATGAAGGGAATTATCGAAGGCTTAAGGACCAGCCCGGGGCGAATCAAGATGAGCGATTACGGGACTTCCTACCTGACGCTGGGCTTCGAGAAGGTGGGTATCTTCCCGGTCAAGAATTTCCAGGAAGGCCACCTCGAAGGCCTGGAGAAGATAGGCGATGAGGCCCTGGCCAGTATCAAGATCAAAAACGACGGCTGCTACGGCTGCATGGCCAAGTGCGGCCAGGTGCGTGAGGCCAAAGAGGGGCCTTATGCCGGTGCCTCCAGCGAAGGCCCCGACTACGAGACCATCTGGTCGCTGGCAGGTAACCTGGGCATCACCGATGCCGGCGCGCTCATAGCCGCCGATTCTACCTGCGATAAGCTGGGCATGGATACCGTCAGCGCTGGCAACACCATCGGCTTCGCCTACGAGCTATACCAGCGGGGCATCATCACCAAGGAAGACACCGACGGCCTGGAGCTGGAATGGGGCAACCCCGCCCCCATGATTAGGCTGCTGGAGAGAATAAGCAGCCGCCAGGGCTTTGGTAAGCTGCTTGGTGAAGGCACTAAGCGAGCCGCCAAAAAGATAGGCAAGGGCGCCGAAGACTACGCCATTCAGATCAAGGGTTTGGAACTGCCCGCCTACGAGCCCCGCGCCGTCAAGGGCTACGGGCTAATCCTGGCTACATCTAATATAGGCGCCAGCCACATGTACGGCCGTCCCCGTGACGAGCTTGCCGGCAAGAAGGATAAGCTGACCGAGGTCGACAAGGGCAAAGACGCGGCTCAGGCCGAATCGTCGCAGGCGACTCAGGACTCGGTCATTCAGTGCAGCTTCAGCCCCGTCACCGGTTTCAACGCCGAACAGCGCAGCCAACTGCTGGTGGCGGCCACGGGCATTAAAGAGTTCGCCGACCCCGCCTACGTAGAGAAGGTGGGCGAGAGGGTGCTCTGCCTGGAGCGCTGCTTCAACGTCCGCGAGGGCTTCGACCGCAAGGACGATACCCTGCCCAAGAGGATGCGCACCGAGCCACTCAAAGATGCCGGCCCAGCCACGGGGCAGACCTTCAAAAACCTGGACGGCCTGCTCGACGAATACTACGATGTCCTGGGCTACAACCGTAACGGCATACCAACCCAAGAGAAGTTAAACGAGCTGGGGCTGGGAGAGGTGGCTAAGGACATCGAGAAATTCAATAAATAGCCAGCTGACTTTCCTCTAGCGATATAAAGAGGGCTCCAAGCGTTGGGCAACAGCGGGAGCCCTCTCCGTTTGACTTACCCAGATAACCATCCTATACTCTCTAATGTTTCCCGTTAATTTAAGAGAAAAAGGAGAGAACTATGATTGGCAAAATCGAAATCGACAAAGCAAAGAGGGAGCGGATAATAGATAGAGCGGGGCACCTAGCCGATGAGGTCGGGGCCAAGCTGATGGCCTGCGCCCCAGCTACTTTCGCCGCCATATGTGATGCCTTCCGCTCGGAGGACATCGAGCTGTTCCCACCCGAAACTCAGGAAGCGCTGACCCAGGGAATGGTTGGCCTCCACGGCGGTATCGCCATGACCGGGGTCGGCACCTGCGGGGCGGTTACCGCCGCCACCTTTATCATCAGCTACGTGGTCGGCGTCACTACCCAGGAACTGACCGAAAACGGCAACCTCAACTATGCTTCCTCCATCCCGGCCGTGGAATACGTTATCGACAGGTTCGAGGAGGACTACGGCGCCATAGATTGTCTCAGGGTACGCTATAACCGGGTCCAGCGGGCTTTAGACCTCACGGACCCGGACGCCCGTATACTGGAGATGACCTTTGCCTTCTATGAGAAGGAGAAATGCGGCATGACCGCAGATAAATTCGAAGGGGGACGCGACCAGACGCCGCCGGTGATGGGGGCGCGCTGGGCGGCAGAGGCAGTCTGCGACCTATTGGCTATGGAACCTGAAGAGCGTAAGGAGCTGCCGCCGCACCTGAGGGGCCTGGGCATGCAGGAGATGGCGCCCAAGCTGGAGAAGGTGGTCAAGGCGCTGAAGGAACTGGGGTGGGGGCGTCCCAACGAAAAGCTCTCCTACCGGGATTACCGGACGTTCAAGCTCAAAGGCAAAAAGGGGGTAGAGGCAAAGAGGCTGGGTTCATTGCCGGCTCCGGAGAAATAGGCGCAAGGGTAAAGGCTTATGGTTGACCATGAGGTAGTGCATATTGCCGTAGCTTCTCCACCCCATCCCGACGAAAAGCTGGTGAACAGCATCGCCACCGTTATTAACAAGAGCCCCACCCATACCCGCCTGCTGTTAGCCAGCGAGTTACCAAAAATCATCGCCCACGCCGAAAACCCGCCGACCGCCGAAGCGATAGTAAAGAATCTGCGCAATTTAGGGTTGGAGGCATTGGCTTTCCCGGAATCAGACCTCCACCAGCTCCCTAAAATCTTTGAGGCGAAAACCCTGGAGTTCAAGGAGAAAGAGGCCTTCTTTCAGGACAGTACCGGCGCCGAGAAAAGGCTGGCTGTCAGCGATGTCTTTCTGATTCTCATCGGCAGGGTGGAAAGCTCAGTGGAGGTAGCAAGGGAAAGGTCAAAGAGTAAGTTTAGCTGGGGTCGGACAATAATGCTGGGCGGCATCCCCGCCTGGCGGAGAGTCAAGGAGACAACCACGGAAAAGTCCGTACAGACCGAGGACTTCGCCCGGCTCTATGACCGAAAATCGGCCGAGCCCAGCGTAGAGCTTCGGCAACACCACCTGAATTACTCTTTCCTGGGCACCGAGCGAGCCGCTTCTTCCGTGGCGAATTTCACTACCCTGATGCGGCGACTCCGCGAGGCTTTCCCTGAAGCCGTATTCGACGAAAGGTTAGCCAAACCCATGGCTCTAGCCGCTTCTTCCAGCTGGCAGGATGTCGAGCTAAACTGCCGGTTGATATACCTGTTCCAGGCGATGCGAACGGAGTAGAACCAGCCGTTACTAAACCTTCAGAGTGCGGCCACAGTGGGGGCACTGCACGTTGACCCCCTTGAACTCGGGGGAGACCCTTAGCTTGGTGCCGCAGGGACAGTTAACGGTGCGGTATTTACTCATCCGCCACATCATGTCGGATGTCTCACGGGCGCGCTTGACCTTCTGTGGCGCTTTTTCCTCGGTCTTGGCTTCAGGTGATGGCTTCCTCAGAGCGGTGGGGCCCGCCATCTCGTCCAGCGCCAGCGCCGAGGCGGGGGCGATGCCCTTCTTAGCCCCCCGCGCCTCCCGATAGGCCTTATCGTAGTCGCCCAGCGAAGCCCCCGCCATGGCCCGCAGGATGCGTATCCTCTCCCGGATGGGGGGGTGGGTACTGGTGAGGTTGGCGGCGGCTCTCCCCTTCTCGCGGAAGGGGTTGATGGTGTACATCGGCGCCGTCGCCTTGTTGGCCGACCTGAGCTGTACGGGCGAAGCGGAAATCTTCTCCAGCGCCGAAGCCAGCCCCTCGGGGTAGCGGGTATAGAGGGCGGAAGAGGCATCGGCCAGGTATTCCCGCTTGCGCGAAACGGTAAAGTATATAATCTGGGCCAGGATGGGCGCCAGTATGAGCAGGACAATACCCACGGCCAGGACTATCAGTCCCCCCGAGCCTCCCCCCGAACTGCGCCGACCGCCGCCAGTGAAGAAGAGCACGCGCGTGGCGTACCAGGCCAGCATAACGATGGTGCCCAGCATAACGGCACATATCGCCATGAGCAACACGTCGCGGTTCTTGATGTGGGCTATCTCGTGGCCGATGACCCCCTGCAGCTCATCGCGGTTGAGCTTGGCCAGCAGCCCCGAGGTAACGGCTACCGAGGCCTTGCTGGGGTCGCGCCCGGTGGCGAAGGCGTTTAGGGCGGGGTCGTCAATAATATAGATATTGGGCATCTTCTCCAGACCGGAAGCGATTTTCATCTCCTCAACGACGTTATAAAGGCGGGGATTATCATCGCGTCTTATCTTGCGGGCGCCCGACAAACCGAGCAGGATGCTGTCGCCCTGATAAAAGGCGACCAGGGCCAGTATGCCCCAGATTATAAGGGCGATAATGAGCCCGATGATGGCGTTTTCGAAGAAGAAATAGCCCAGGGCATAGCCTATCAGGAGCAACAAAAGCGCCATGCCCGCCGTCAGCACTACCGAACGCCATCGATTAGCGTTAATCTGTTCCCACATAGTTTGATTCGCTTTATCTTATGTAAACTTAACCTTGGGTGCTTCCCTCTCCTCCGTCACCGTGACTTCGAAGAAATCGCCCTGCTTGAAGCTGGTCATGGCGGCGACCACGTTGGAGGGGAACATCTGGACCCGATTATTCATCATTAAAACGGAGTCGTTATAGAACTGGCGGGAGAAGCTAATCTTGTTCTCCGTCGAGGTCAGCTCCTCCTGGAGGGCCAGGAAGTTCTGGTTGGCCTTCAGGTCGGGATAGTTTTCCACCACCGCCAGCAGCTTGGAGAGGGCGCCGCTGAGGGCGTCCTCCGCCTTGGAACGGGCGGCGACGTCGCCGCTGGCCAGGCTCTGCGCCAGGTTACGCGCCTTGGTCACCGCTTCCATTGTCTCGCGCTCGTGCTTCATGTAGCCCTTGACCGTCTCGATGAGGTTGGGGATTAGGTCATAGCGCCGCTTGAGCTGAACGTCGATTTGCGCCCAGGCGTTGCGCATCTGGTTGCGCAGTCCGACGAGGCTGTTGTAGATAGCAACGAAGATGATAATGAGTAAGACCACGATACCGGCGACAACATAGACTGCAATCATGGCAACCTCCTTATGGTTTTATAGCCGATTACTTTTCGGCCTTAAAGGTCTCTCCCAAAAAGCTGAACACGGGCTCCTCGGAGCCCGCTTTGGCGCTCGGCTTTCGGTCGCATTGTTCTATAATTTGATGCACCTCGCCGCCGTCGAACCAGAGCCCGTCCCCCCACCCGCAGACATCAATAAGCACCTTAGGTTCTTTACCGATGTTCTTCTTACTCATCTTCCGCCCGCAGACGGGGCAGCGCCGCTTTTTCTCTTTGGTCTCCGCGTCGGGCAGCTCGGCTATCTGCGTTAGGGAGAGGGCGCCGCTTTCCCGCCCCATCTTCTCCAGCATCAGCTCCAGCTCCCCCACGTCGAACCAGACCCCGCGGCACTTAGTGCAGTGGTCCAGCTCGATTTCGTCCTGCTCGACTACTATCATCACCTGGCGGCAGGTGGGGCAAATCATCTCACTCCTTTAAGAGCCATTTTACCATAAATAGGACGATAGCGCAGAGGGAAGAAGACACTACCAAAGACCGGGCAGGAGGGCGCGGCGGCGGGGTGGATAATCGGGGAAGTTTTGGCGGTACCAGGCGTGGTGGGAGCGGGCGCGGGTCACCAGGTTGGCCGCCGTCCAAACGGCGAAGGCCAACCCCGGCAGCGACCAGGTGGCCACCGCCCAGCCCGCCCAGATAAGGATTTCGCCAAAGTAGTTAGGGCAGGATATCCAGCGGTAGAGCCCGCCGTAGGGAATCTGGTAACCGGAGTCGGACGACTTAGCCAGCTGGCGCAGGGTGTTGTCGGCCTGGCGGTTGATGACAAAACCGGTGACGAAGAGCGCCGCCCCGATAACAAAGCGCGGGTCGCTAAGCCACTGGTTGGCGTAACCGTCGGAGAGGGTAAAGATGTAGCGCCCGTTGAGGTAGCCGTTTACCACATTGAACAAAAGGCCGAAGCCGACGACGAGCAGCGGCATGCTGCGGCGGCGCAGGCTGAAGGGGTAGATAAAGGCGCGGTGCAGGTAGTGCGCCTGCCACATCCCCAGAAAGACCAGCGTGGTCGCGGTGATATTGTTCGTACCCAGAAAGAAGCAGACGGCAAAGGCCAGGGGCGCTGCCGCCTCCATGATTACCCAGCCCAGCCTATTATCGATAGTCAGGCCCCAGCCGCGGCGCACATAGCGCCCGTAGGGAGCTACGAAGAAGAACAGCGATATGAAGGCGACGGCCGCCAGCACGAACCAGCCGATGATAAGCCCGTTAAAGAAGCTCATCTCGCTCAAGGTTGCCCCGCCTTTTTCGATTTTAGGGGGTGTTCCAGCTTACCCTCCGCCTCGAACCACTGGAGGGTATCAATAAGCGTCTCGCGGAAGGGGCGGGGGTGGTAATCAAGTTCTTCAGTAGCCTTGCGGTGGCTTATTCGACGGTGGCCTCGCAGCGCCTGCAGAGAGGCGCTGGTATAGAGGGGCCGCCGGCGCGCCAGGCGGTCGAAGACGGTGACAAAGGGGGCGCCGATTCGCGCCAGCCACATCGGGAAGACCGAACCGGGCGCCCTGACGCCCGTTAGCTCTTCCACCATTTTGGCCAACTCGCGTAGCGACACCCAGTGCCCGGAGAGAATGTATTTGGCCCCGGTGGGGGCTACCTCCTCGGCACGCATCGCCCCTTTAACGATGTCACGCACGTCCACCCAGTTAAAGCCGCCGCTGACCAGTGCGGGCAGACTGCCGTTAGCCAGTTTCAACAACGCCTCACCGAAGTGCGACGGTTTGTAATCGTGGGGGCCGACAATGGCGGTGGGGCTGATGATAATGGCATCCAGGCCCTTTTCTATCCCCCGTCGTACCTCCCCCTCCGCCGCCGCCTTGGAACGGTCATAGGGAGGGTGGCGCCGGGACTCGACCAGCGGGCTGGATTCGTCGACGGGGCTATCCGCCCTATCGGTCAGGGTATGGATGGTGCTGAAGTGGACGAGGCGGCGCACGCCGCAGCGCAAACAGGCCTCGACCACGTTACGGGTACCCCTGATATTGACCGCCTCCAGCCGCGACCAAGGGTCGGTGGCGATGGAGATGAGTACCGCCAGGTGATAGACGACCTCAGCGCCCTCAAAAGCCTTAAGTAGGGAATCGAGGTCGCTGATATCGCCGGTGACGACCTCGACATCAAGCCCTTCCAGCGCCTTGTGGTCGAGGTGAACAAGGGCGCGCACAGGGCGGCTTTTCTCTATCAGAGCACGCGTTAGGTTGGCGCCGACATGTCCGGCAGCGCCGGTTACGACAATCATTATTGCCAGCCATTATACCAAAAAGATAGGCCAAGATGATATAATGACAGATACCGTATTCGGTGACCAGAGATGAAACCAGACGAAAAGCTGTTAAAGACCTACTCCCAACCGGAGCTTAAGGAGCCCTTTCTGGTGGCGGCGGGCCCGGGCACAGCCAACGTGGGCCTGAGGACGGCCAGCTACCTCCGGGATAAGCTGGGGGCGGAGCTCTTCGCCGAGATTGAGCCCGGTGATTTCTTCACCCCTCCCTACAGCTTCACCCTCCATAACGGGCTGATTGACATCGCCCCCGCAGAACCGGCTGAGCCCAAGCCCCGCAACCAGTTCTACTTCTGGAAGTCGGGCCGGCGCCACGACATCATGTTCTTTACCGGCAACGCCCACCCCCTCCCCGGCAAGGTCTCCGAACTGGCGGGCTACGTGCTGGAGGCGGCTAAGGGCTTCGGGCTGAAAAGATTGTATATGCCCGGTGCCTTCCTGGCCGATATCCACCATTCCAGTGAGCCCACCCTCTACGGCTCGGCCACCAGCCAGGAGCTACGCCGCTACCTCCACCGCCGCCAAATTGCCGACGCTCCACCGATGAACATCGCCCACAACCTAAACGCCTGGCTGCTGGGCATGGCCAAGAGCAAGAACATAGACGCCATCGGGCTGGTCAGTGAGATACCCGCCTACAAGCCCGAGGAAAGAAACATTCGGGCCTGCCGGCTGTTGGTCAGGACACTGTGCCAGATGCTCGAAATCGAAGTCCCCGACCTCGCCGACCTGGAGACGCTGCTCGTTGAGGAAGACAAGCGCACCGAAGAGCAGCTAGAAGAGCTGCGAGCGTCCGACGATGAAAGGGTCATTGATTTCCTCCACTACCTCGACGTGCTCGCCGAGCGCGGCCGTCAGGCGTCCCCAGAAATGGGTCTGCTGCCCTCGGAGGTAGAATTGCCCGAAACGCTTAAGTTCATAGAGGAGCTTTACGCCCAGGCCAAAACCAACCCCGCCCGCGTCCAGACGCTCAGGCTGGCGGTGCAACAGCTGGGCAGCTCGGACCGCCTGCTCATAATGCGCAAATACGGCGAGGAAATCATGAGCCTGCTCGGTTATCAGGTTTAGTGCCCCCACCCCGTTTTATATCTTTTCCCACCCGCCACCCTTTAAGGTAGAAAGGGGGCTACGCCCCCTTTCAAAAACCCCCCCAAAAAGGGGGGGGGTGGGAAGAAAGACCTGGGGGTGGGGATGGGGCGTATCTCAGACAAGAGAATA
>CAYPBF010000037.1:0-9304 GCA_964408935.1 uncultured Dehalococcoidales bacterium
ACCTCATAATCGCTCAAAAGGCACGGCCGCAGCTTACCGTCGGCGGTCAGCCGCAGGCGATTACAGTTAAAGCAGAAGTGCTCACTTACCGGAGTGATAAAACCGATGGTGCCCTTGGCGTTGGGCAATCTGAAGTATTTTGCCGGGCCGTTGCCCGCGCTGGGCAGGCAGGGCTCCAGTTTGCCCAGCTTATCGATTGTCTTTCTCATGGCGCTGGCGGCCACGAACTGCGGCTCTTTGTTTTCCCCGTTAACGGGCATCAGCTCGATAAAGCGCACGTGCCAGTCCTCATTGACGGTTTTTTCAGCGAAATCGAGCACCTCATCGTCGTTGACCCCCGGAATTACCACCATGTTGAGCTTTACCGGTTCCAGCCCCACCCCTTTGGCCACCTCGATGCCCTTGAGTACATCGTTCAGCTCGGCATCGCTGCGGGTGATGGAAGGAAATCTATCGGGTTTGAGTGTATCCAGGCTGATGTTTACCCGGTTTAGGCCCGCCTTTTTGAGTTCATCGGCATAGTGGGCCAGCATGGTGCCGTTGGTGGTCAGCGAGATGTCGTCTATGGACTCTATCTCGGCCAGCATGGCTACCAGGTCGGTCAAGCCCGCCCTCACCAGCGGCTCGCCCCCGGTCAGCCTTACCTTGTCAATGCCCATCTCGGCGGCAGCCCGGGTGATGGTGTCGATTTCCTCATAGCGCAGGATGTCTTCATGCTTAAGCTCGCTCACCCCGCCCAGGGGCATGCAGTAGACGCAGCGCAGGTTACAGCGGTCGGTGACCGAGATGCGCAGATAATTTATGGGACGCTGGAACGAATCGGAAAGTCCGGTCATGCTAAATCTCTTTAGTGTTCTTAAGTATTATGTATTATACACGAAAAGGCGGGGGATAAGCTATTAAACCAGGTTTTTTGATATAATAGCCGCAGGATAAAAGTAAACGTTCCATCGGGGGAAGGCATGAAGACCGAGAAAATCAACCTTGCCAACAAATTCACCAGACTGCGCTCTGGTGATTATGCGACGGGCATAGTCGCCAAGATGAACGACTACGAGATTAAAATCGTGAAGTTCAAAGGGGATTTCGTGTGGCATAGCCACCCCGACACCGATGAGACCTTCATCGTCACGGAAGGTACGTTGGTAATGAACTTTCGGGACGGTAAAGTGGAGATACATGCCGGTGAGATGATTGTTATCCCGAAGGGAGTCGAACACAAACCTTCCTCCCCAGAAGGATACAAAGCCCTTCTCATTGAGCCGAAAGGGGTTCCTAACACCGGTGACGTAAAGAGTGAAATGTCAATCGATAAGATTGAATGGGTATAGGCACCACAAAGGCAAAGCCGTTCTAAAAACCCTCTTAACGCCCTAACCCCTCAAGCACTTCCCTGGCTCTAGCCGCCGCCCTGCCCCGGTGGCTGACCTTGTTTTTCGTCTCCGGAGGCAACTCGGCCATCGTCTTGCCCAGTTCGGGAAGGTAAAAGATAGGGTCGTAGCCGAAGCCCCGCTCTCCTTTAGGCTCAAGGGCGATAAAGCCGTCACACTCACCGGTGCAAAGCTCTACTTCTCCCTGGGGGTTGGCGATAGCGATGACGCACCTGAAACGAGCTTGACGTTTTTCCTGGGGAATCCCCTGCATCTTGGCCAGCAGGTAGCTTACGCGGTCGGCATCAGAGGCATTTTCGCCAGCATAGCGCGCCGAGAGCACTCCCGGTTCGCCCCCTAAAGCGCCCACCTCCAGCCCCGAATCGTCGGCTAGGGAGAGTAAACCGCTCTGGAGAGCTAAGGTGGCCGCTTTTATGGTGGCGTTCTCTTCGAAGCTCCTCCCCACCTCGGCCACCTCGGTGCCGATACCCAGCTCGTTGGGCGTCACCATCTCGAAGGGTACTCCTTCGAGCAAGCTTCTGTATTCTCGGGCCTTGCCTTCGTTGTTCGTCGCCAGGAGGAGCTTGGGCATGTTATTCCTCCAGCTTGACAAACCTGCCTTTAAGCTTCTTGTAGACCTCGGGCATGGTGGTGTATTCCATCTCTTCAAGCGGCAGGCGGTGCGGCTCGAAGGGCCCGTGGTGACGCAGGTAATCAGCCACATCGAGGGCCTGCTGGCGGGCGTTGTCGAAGGACTTATCGGCAAACATGTCTCTGGGCCCCACCAGCTTCCCCCCGGAAATCTGGAAGCCAAGGCAGGTCGCTCTGGGTGGCCCGTCAAAGCGGGTCGGGGTGCTATCCTCGACTGATACCGGCATCAGCGGCCCGTGGTGCGAGCCCCGCATCCACCCCTCCACCAGCAGCGGCAGCGTGAACGGCTCCACCACCTCGCCCACGGCGGGGAAGTCCCCCTGAGCGCGCACGATGCATACCGGGTCGTCCTTACCCACGTAGCGCCCGGCCAGCAGCGAGACGCGCTGGGTGGAGGATGCCGCCGCAATCTCCCCGGTATCGCGGTGATAGACGGCCTTGACCATGAATCGCGACGGCGCCCCGATAAAGACGAGCAGGTCGTAAATCTCCCCGGGCGCGTTAAAGATTATCTTCTCGTGCTCCTTAACGTCTTGCACCTCGAAGGCGAACCCTTTGTGCATGTTGGAGGCAATGACCAGTCCGATGGTATTAAAGGGGTCGGCGAACATTCTATAGAGCGGCAGGTTCCAGGCACCCGCCGAGGTCTTATCGGCCATGAAGATGATGACCGTCTCCGCCCCCCGCTCCTCGAACTCCATCTCAGCCACCCCCGGCCCCAGCCCGCGCACGTTACCGGAAAAGGCGTCAGAGAGCAGGTCCTGCCCTGCCCCGTGCAGCTTCAGCTTCTTGGCCAGGTTGGTACAATCGACGAAGGTGTCCCAGGCGAGCTTGTGTATCTCGCCGCTGCCTTCGCCCTGCTCGTGGGTCATAATCAGTTGCAGGTCGTCGCCGCACTTGGTAACGTAGCAATCGATGAGCAGCCCGCTCGTCTTAGCCTTGTCCGTGCACTCGCAGGCCAGCTTTATGACCTCCGGATGAGAATCAGAATGCCCCACGAAACCGCCGATATCCGCCTTGATTACGCTTAGTGTGACCGCCATGATGCCTCCTTAAGTTGTAGATTAAAACTCGACGCCTTCCCGTGCCCCCACCCCCATATCGTAGGGGTGCTTAATCTTCAAGCATTCGGTAACCAGGTCAGCGGCCTGGACTATCTTGGTATTGGCCCGCCGCCCGGTGAGAATAAGCTCGACTTTTTGGGGCCTATCTTTGATGAGCTTGAGCACGTCGTCAACGGTAATCAGCTCGAAGAAAACGGCCACGTTAACCTCGTCCAACACCACCAGGTCGTATTCCCCGCTCAGCATCGCCTCCCGTGCCGCCGCCAGTGCTCCTTCCGCCTCTGCCCTGTCCTCCGCCCTCACTCTCTTGGCGTCAATCAGCTTCCCTGTGCCGAATCTGGCCATGGTCAGGCTTTTTAGCTGGGAAAGAATGTGATACTCACCCGATGGGTGCGGCCCTTTCATGAAAAAAGCGATGTAAACCTTCTGCCCGTTACCCAAAGCTCGGACTACCGACCCGATGGCGGCTGAGGTCTTACCCTTGCCATCACCGGTGAAAACCTGGACCAGACCCTTGGGCAGCGGCTCCGGCGCCAGAGGACTATAGGATGCCTTATCGCTCAATGAAGCCCCTAAGGAACACTAGAAGTGAGTTAAGTTTAACCAACCCCAACCCACCCTGTCAAGGAACTTTACGCCCCTCCCCCCAGGTTTTTCTTCCCACCCCCCAACATCTGTTAGCGAACGTTTTTCGGACCCACCCTGCCCACCCTTAGAGGGGATTCTCCCTCTAGAATTCCTTCTGGATGACGACCACTCCACCCTATCTTTTTTTTGGGGGGGGGTTAAGGGGGGCGAAGCCCCCCTTTGAAAAGACTTCTGTTGGGTGGGTAGGGTGAGAAGATAACACGTACGCCGACAGAGTGGGGTTATGGGGGCAACCCGCCTTAAGAGATACCCAATGCCTGGGCAGCTTTGTCGACATCGCGTGGATTAACCCAGAGGATGGCTCCATAACGCCAGTCGCCGGTTTCGATGGCCTGCATGGCGGTGATGTTGATACCGACCTGTCCAAGCTTGCTGAGTATGTCGTCGACAGCGCCTATGTACTCCCACTCCGAGAGCAGGAAAGCCACCTTCGGTCCCACCAGCTTAATCCCCGCTTTTTTGGCCGCCTCAACGAGGGCAACCCCGCTGGACGGCACCAGGTCGAGTTGACTATGCTCCGCATCCAGGGGGAAACCATTAAAAGCACGCAGGTCGACATTATGTGCCTTGAGCACATCGAAAACCTTAGCACCCGCCCCAGACTCATTGGGAACCACAGTATAGTAGTACTCAATACGCTCAATACGCCGCTCGGGGACTTCCATGGCAGGCACCTCCCTATCAAAAGGTTGTTACCGGTTAGAGTTTCAGTGTAGTCCCACAAAGATAGGCTGTCAATACCCTGAAAAAAGGATGGATTTTTGTGCCCCTCCCCAGGTCTTCGTCCCACCCAACACCCACCCTACAGAGGTGTAACCTCTATAAACTTCTCTCTCCACCCCCGTTATTGTAGAGACAAAATATGGGGGAGTTGAAGAGGGGGCTTTGCCCCCTCTGAAAAAGACTTCTGTTGGGTGGGCAGGGTGGGAAACACAACGTGCGCTAAACAAGGCGGGGTGGCTGGGCGTATCCCACAAGTTAAGAAGTTTACTTATTAGGGCGGGCTGGGTTGGGACGAAAAACCAACGTTCGCAGGGTGGAGTGTAGGGAGGCTGCCCCCCAATAAAGAGCTAAAGCAACCCCCTCGTTAAAAACCTCTCCCCAATTGTTAATCCCCAATCGTTAGTGCTATAATTACCCCGAATCTAGAAGGAGTGTACCCAAACATGTCATCAACCGAAGACCTCATCAAACAATACAAAGAAAAGAGGGCCAAAATTGAGGCGATGGCTTCCCCTGAAGCCATCGAAAAGCGCCACAGCAAAGGCCAGTGGACGGCCCGCGAAAGGATAGACTACCTCTTCGACCCCGGCACATTTAACGAGATAGGCATCTTCGTCAAGCACCGGACAACCCACTTCGGCATGGACAAGGCCGAGGTCCCCGCCGAGGGTGTCGTTACTGGCTATGGGCTGGTCAACGGACGGCCCGTGGTCGCTTTCTCTGAGGACTTTATGGCCATGGCGGGAACCTTTGGCGAATACCACGGCCTCAAGGAGATTCGGGCCATTGACTTCGCCAAGGAGATGGGCTGGCCTCTGGTCGGTTTAAATGACTCCGGTGGCGCCCGACTCCAGGAAGGCATGGATACGCTGGAGATGTACGGCAACCTCTTCAAGGCCCAGATACGCGCCTCGGGCATCATCCCCCAGATAGCCGTGCTCATGGGCCCCTGTCTGGGTGGCCAGGCCTACCACCCCATCATGCAGGACTTTATCATCCAGTGCCGCGAGACCGGCTTTATGGGCATCGCCGGCCCCGCTTTTGTCAAGACCCAGCTCGGCGAGGAAATCTCCTTGCAGGAGCTATCCGGCTGGAAGGCGCACGCCGTAAAGAGCGGCCAGACCCACATCGTCGCCGAGGACGACAAGGACGCCCTGGACAAGACTAAGGAGCTTTTGGGCTTCTTCCCCTCCAACAACACCGAGATGCCACCCAGGGCTCAGACCAGCGACGACCCCGAGCGCCTTTGCCCCGAGCTGGACAATATCATCCCCGACAAACCTACCCAGCCCTACGACATGTACAAGGTCATCCACGCCGTTGTCGACGACGGCTATTTCTGCGAGATACTCAAGGACCACGCCAAGAGCGTGATTACCGGTTTCGCCCGTTTTAACGGACGCCCGGTGGGCATCTGGTCCAACCAGCCCATGTGGGCCTCGGGTATCATCGATTGCGACGCCGCCGACAAGGGCGCCCGCTTCGCCCGCTTCTGTGACCTCTTCAACATACCCGTGGTCACGCTGGGCGACTGCCCCGGTTACATGATCGGCTCCGAGCAGGACTGGCAGGGCATCCTGCGCCACGGCGCCAAACTGCTCTTCGCCTGGGCCGACGCCACCGTGCCTTTGATTTCGATTATACTACGCAAATCATACGCTGGCGCCCACTACGGCATGCTCGATAAGGGCATCGGTGCCGACCTCGTCTTCGCCTGGCCCACCGCCCGTGTCACCATCGTCGGCGCCGAGACCGCCGCCAGCGTCATCTTCGCCAAGGAAATCAAGAACGCCAAGGACCCCAAAGCAACGGCGGCCAAGCGCATCAAGGAATACAGCGAAATATACGAGAACCCCTATAAGGGCGCCGAGCGCGGCTACATCGACGACGTCATCATGCCCAGCGAAACGCGCAAGGTCATCAACCGCTCGCTGGACATACTGGAAAACAAGAATAAGGACAACAAGGCCTTCCTGTCCCGACCCTGGAGGAAATACTCCAATATAAACCTGTAGGTGAGTTGCTACGGAAATCATCCCGGCGGTAGATATCCGCGGCGGGCGCTGTGTCCGCCTCTACCAGGGCGACTATGACCGCGAGACGGTTTTTTCCGAAGACCCGGTAGAGACCGCCCTGCAGTGGCAATCGCTGGGGGCACCGCGAATTCACATAGTTGACCTCGACGGCGCCGCCGAGGGCAGCGTCAGGAACATAGAAATCGCCACCGACATCGCCCGCGCCCTGTTGATTCCCACCCAGCTTGGCGGCGGTATCCGCGACATCGAGACGATACACAAACTGCTCAAGGCCGGCGTCGAGCGCGTTATCCTGGGCACCGCCGCCGTCGAAGACCCTCAGCTCATTAAAGAAGCCTGTGCCAAATACCGAGATACGATAGTAGTCGGCATCGACGCACGCAATGGCTTCGTCGCCACCCACGGCTGGCGCCAGCCCACCGAAATCAGGGCGGCGACGGTAGCGCGCGCCGTAACCCCGCTGGGAGTCAGGCGCTTTATCTACACCGATATCAGCCGCGACGGCACCCTCACCGAGCCCAACTTCACCGCCACCGCCGAGTTCATTGACACCATCAGGAAGCCCGTCATCGCCGCCGGCGGCATATCATCCTTAAGCCACCTCAAGATGCTCAAAGACCTCGGCGCCGAAGGCGCCATCGTCGGCACCGCCCTCTATACGGGGGATATTGACCTGAAAAGGGCGCTTGACAGCATGGGCTAAAATTAAGGTGGGGAGGTGAGGGGTGAAAAAGAGTATACCGATATTGCTGCTGCTTATTCTCTTGATAGCTGGTGGTTGCAACACCTCTAACCGTAATGAAAACCCTGGCATCTACGTCATGAACGCTGACGGCACTAGCCTAACCAAACTCGCCAGTGATACTTACGGGTATACTTATGCGGTTTGGTCACCTGACGGCACCAAGATTGCCTTTGTCTCTGACCGCGATGGTGATCCTGATATTTACGTCATGAATGCTGACGGCAGCGGCCAGACCAACCTCACCAATAATTCGGCTGGAGAGAATTATCTGACTTGGTCACCCGACGGCACCAGGATTGCCTTTGTATCCAACCGCAATATCTACGTCATGAATGCTGATGGCAGCAACCGAACACATCTCACCAATGATTGGGCTTTTGATGATAATCTGGCGTGGTCACCTGATGGCAACAAGATTGCCTTTGACTCCTACTTCGATGTTAATTGGGAAATCTATATCATAAACGCCGATGGCAGCAACCGAACACGTCTCACCAATAATTCTACTTGGGATCGTAGTCCAGTGTGGTCCCCTGATGGCACTAAGATTGCCTTTGTATCCAACCACGATGGTGATTGGGAAATCTATATTATGAACGCCGATGGCAGCAATCGAACACGTCTCACCAATAATTATATTTATGATCGTAGTCCGGTGTGGTCCCCTGACGGCACCAGGATTGCCTTTGTCTCCGAACGCTTAGGCTACGATGATATCTACGTCATGAATGCTGACGGCAGTAACCAGACCAACCTCACCAATGATTGGGCTTATGATAGTAGTCCGGTGTGGTCGCCCGACGGCACCAGGATTGCTTTTGTCTCCGCCTCCGATATCTACGTCATGAATGCTGATGGCAGCAACCGAACACGTCTCACCAGCGATCTTATTTATGATAGTAATCCGGCCTGGTCACCTGATGGTACCAGGATTGCCTTCGTCTCCGATTGGCCACCGGAATTATGAACGCCGATGGCAGCAGCTTGCCAAACACCCCCAAATAAGGAGTATATAGAGGTGACACCTCTATAGGGTGGGTATTGGGTGGGACGATACTACCTTCGCACAACAAGGTGGGGTGGTGGGTAGAAGCAAAACCCCCCAAAATGTTATATAATGGCAAAAATGAAAGATATCAAATTCAATAAAGACGGCCTCATCCCCGCCATCGCCCAGGACGCCGATACGGGCGAAGTGCTCATGCTAGCCTACATGAACGCCGAAGCCCTGCGGCGCACCCTGCAAAGTGGCGAGGCCTGGTTCTTTAGCCGCAGCCGCCAGGAGCTCTGGCACAAGGGCGAAACCTCAGGGAATATAATAAAAGTGAGCGAGGTCTGGAAAGACTGCGACAGCGACACCATACTCATCAAGGGCAAACCGACTGGCCCTGTCTGCCACACCGGTAAACCCACCTGCTTCTTCCAGCAGCTAAGCGAAAAGGACCTGGAAGATTAGGGCTCTTCGGCCCCGTCCAGTTCCACCGCCTTCTTCAGCGCTTCTATAGCCACCTCAAGCTGAGCGTCGTCGGGCTCCCGCGTCGTCAGCCGCTGCAGCCACCGCCCCGGTGCCGTGAGCACCCTCACCACGACGTTATCGGCGTGCCGGCCACTGAAGTAGATGACCTCGTAGGCTAAAGCGGCAATCACCGGCAGTAGCACGATTCTCGATAGCACCAGCATCCATGTCTGCGGCAGCCCCACCAGGGTAAAAATGATGATGGCGATAATGACCACGGTGAAGAGAAAGCTGGTGCCGCAGCGCGTGTGGGCGGTGCTGTACTTCTTGACCGCCTCCACCTCCAACGGCACCCCACCCTCGTAGGCGTTGATTGTCTTATGCTCGGCGCCGTGATAGGCGAAATAGCGCTTGATATCGGGCATGCGCCCGATGGCCCAAAGGTAGAGAATAATTATGGCCACCCTGATTAGGCCCTCAACCAGGGCGAAAAGCAGCGACGAGGTGATATAGCTCTCCAGCAGGTTGGTCAGGAAGAGGGGCGTCAGAAAGAAGAGGACGACGGCCACCCCCAGGGAAACAGCCACCAGCAGCCAGACCAGCCACCCCTT
>CAYPBF010000038.1:0-9269 GCA_964408935.1 uncultured Dehalococcoidales bacterium
TTATGGGCCTCGGCGCGCCCGCTGAAGGCCTTGGGGTCGTGGTCGGGCAGGTCCATCCCCGGCACGGGTATTCCCGGCCCCTGGGTATGGCGGGCGGGGGTGGCGTCCATACGGTAGGTAATCGCCCAGTGGTAGCCGAACTTGGGGTCATGGGCGGGTATCTCCTGCCCGCCGACATGCATGGCAAACTTTGAGGCCTCCCCACCGATTTTCTCGGCGGCTACTTCGACCCCGTCGGCCAGCACATCGCCGAAACCCTCTCTCTTCACCATTTTCTCCGTCATGGCCACGATGGATTGGTGGTTGCCCCAGGTCATCTCGATGCCGTCGGTGTCGGCCTTGGTGATGACTCCGTTCTCGTAGCACTCGATGGTAAAGGCCATGGTCGCCCCCGCCGAGATGGTGTCCAGCCCGTAGCGGTTGCAGATATCGTTTAGTTTTATTATTGATGCCAGGTTGCTGTTAAGGCAGTCGGCGCCGAACATGCCCAGCGTCTCGTACTCGGGCTTATGCGCCCCCGCCTCGTAGTTATATTCCCCTCTCCCCTCCTTCATGTGCCCGCCGCAGCTAATGGGGCAGCGCCAACAGCCGTAGCGCCTCTCCTGCTGCGCAATCACCGGGTCGCCGCCGATGGCCTTATAATCGGGGAAATCGATGGAGGCCGTGCCCGACCAGTTCTTGGTCGGGGTGTCGCCGCTCTCGGCGCAGTCATTGAAGATTCCGGGGGTGCCGAAGTCCCGCATCATATCGACGTGCCCCGCCAGCTCGCCCAGGTATTTCTTACGCAGGGCCTTGGCCTTGGCCTCATCGGCCATGGGGACTTTTAGATTACCTTTGACAGCGATGGCCTTGAGCCTCTTCGAGCCCATCACCGCCCCCAGCCCCGAGCGCGCCGCCGCCCGACCCTTGTTATTCATCACGGCGGCGATGAGGGCCACCTTTTCTCCTGCCGGCCCGATGCAGGCCACCTCGGTGTCTTTGCCCAGCTCAGACTTTAGTATGTCTTCGGTATCGAAGCTGTCTTTTCCCCAGATATGGCGGGCGTCCCTGAGCTCGGCTTTGCCGTTGTCGATAAGGAGATAGACGGGCCTGGGCGAGATACCCTTAAAGAAGACATTGTCGTAGCCGGCAAACTTGAGGTAGGGCCCTACGTTACCGCCCGAGTTGGCGTCGCCCCACCCCCCCGTCAGCGGCGACTTACCCACCATAACGTATCTTGAAGCCGAAATCGAGGGCGTACCGGTGAGCATGCCCGTGGTCAGCCCCAATATGCTGTCACTTCCCAGCGGGTCGATGCCCGCCTTCTGCCGGCTGAAGATTATCCTGGCCCCCAGCCCGTAGCCGCCGATAAACTGGCGGCAGAATTCATCGTCAAAGACCTCGTCCTCCAGCTTGCCTGTGGATAAGTCGACCCAGAGCGTCTTGCCCGCGTAACCTCGCGCCATAGTCCGTCTCCTTTATAAATTCGGTCTCTCTATACTATACGCCCCGCCATTGGCTTGTCAAAGCCCCCTATTGCATTTGCCTTCGATTAGCTTTACTATGGTCTGGTTAGATACTAATGTACAACTGGAGACAAGGAGCCGAAAATGTTACTGGCCGATAGAGTAGCCATCATCACCGGTGGCGCCAAGGGCATCGGTAAGGGCATCGCCCTTAAGTTCGCTGAGGAAGGCTGTGCCGTCGTCATCGCTGACATTGACCAAAAGAGCGCTGAGGCGACGCTGGCCGAAATCACCGCAAAAGGCGGCAAGGGCCTGGCCCTGGCCTGCGACGCCCTGGATATCAAGCAGGTTAAAGCCACAGTGGATAAGACCATAAGTCAATTCGGCAAAATCGATATACTGGTAAATAACGCCGGCGGTATGGCCGTAGACCCCAAGCCCATCGAGGAGATGCCCGAAGCCGACTGGGACAGGGTGCTGACACTGAACCTGAAGAGCCTTTTCCTGTTCTCCAGAGCGGTGGTGCCCCAAATGAAGAAGCAGAAATACGGCCGGATTATAAACCTTTCCTCGGCGGCGGCCATTAATCCCCCCGCCCACTGCATCCACTACCACACGGCCAAGGCGGGCATCATCGGCTTTACATTGGATTTGGCCTACACCTTGGCACCGTTTAATATTTGTGTCAACGTGCTCTTGCCCGGCCCGGTCAGAACGGATTTTTACGACCCCATGCTGTCTAAGCTCAGCGAAAAAGAGAAGGATGCCTTCTTTGATGAGTTGGGCAAGGTCGAAATACCCCTGCAAAGGACGGGCACCCCCGAGGACGTGGCTGGTGCCGCCCTCTTCCTGGCCTCCGAGCTGGCCACTTATGTTACCGGTGACGCTTTACTGGTATCGGGCGGCTCGCCCTTGCGGCCCATCCAGACCCCAATCCAGAAGACGCTGGACAAATAGCTATTCCTTCTGGCCCGTCCCCTCCGGCCAACCCTCCTTATAGTTGCCCGTGCCAATCATCATGGCTATCTCCAGATGCGGCCTCTCGAATTTCTTCCAGGTCAAAGGACCGTGCTTGGTCCCCGCGGGCAGGAATATCGCCGAGGACTTGTTGAAGGTCAGCGGCTGCCCCTCGACGCAAAACTCTATTTCACCGCCCAGGTCTTCGGAGTTGTAGGGGTCGTTGCCGATGTGCATCACAATCTCGTCGAACTTGTGCTCCATCTCGAATATGTGGGGGTTGGGCTTGGGCATCTGCCATATCCAACCTACCTCTATATACATGTTGCAGCCCGGCACCAGGGCGTTGCTCATCAGCGTCATGGAAGGGCTCTGCCGCCCCTCCACCGGAACCCCCGCCTCGTAGATGGGATTGGTCACCAAAAGTCGGCTGTAGTTCTTTTCGGCCATTTATCCTTCTCCTTTATGATTAATAACGCATTCGACTAGAAAGTTTGCAGCTTGACCACCTGCCCCACCATGTAGCTGCAAACGTCGGAAGCTAAAAAGGCGGTCATATTAGCCACGTCCTGGGGCGTGCAGAGTCTTTTCAGGGCCGACATCTGCCTCATGCCTTCCAGCATTTCCTTGGGGGCGGTGCCCACCAACCCCGTCTCCCCCAACCCCGGCAGTATGGCGTTGACGACGATGCCCATGGGCGCCACTTCGAGGGCCAGGGCATGGGTGAACTGGTCGATGCCCCCTTTAGCCGCCCCGTAGACAGCGATACCAGGTAGCCCCTGCCCGCCCGAGCAGTTAACGATGCGCCCGTACTTATTCTTCGCCATGTGGGGGATAACCGCCTGGGCCACGTTCATCTGACCATAGAGGTTGACCCCGATATCGATATCCCAGTCGGCCTTGGTCATCTGCATGAAGGGCTGCACCACGCTGCTGGTGCCGGCGTTATTGATTAGGATGTCGATGCGCCCGAACTCCTTGATTACCGCCTCAACCATCTCGTCGACGCTGTCGCGTTTGGATACGTCTACTTTGACGGCGAGGCTTTTGCGTCCCAGCTTTTCGACTTCGGCGGCCGTCTTCTTAGCCCCCTCCAAATCGATATCCGCCGAGACCACGTGGCAGCCCTCCTCGGCTAACGTTAAAGCGATGGCCTTGCCGTAGCCAATCTGGCTACCCGTCCCCGTCACCAGCGCCACCTTATCTTTGAGCTTTAAGTCCATGGTTATCTCCTATCTTTTGGTTATTCTCCGGGCCAGGGCGCGGTGAACTTCATCTTTTTTAACTTCCACTCCCCCTTGACCCTTACGTACTCGCATTCCTGCCGCCCCTGCAGCCACCTCACCGCGGGCTCGGCAAAGAAGAGGTACATAATCCACTGCCCTGTGGCACGGTCGCCTTCGACGTTAATAATCGGCTGCCCCACCAAATGCCCGTCGTTGCGCTTTACCCTCTCCGCCACCACGTTGTGGAAGATCCCCGAAATCTCCTTTTTGCCTTTGACCACCCCAGAGTCGAGCAGTTCCATGGTGGCGTCTTCGGCAAAGCACGCCACCATGTCGTCCCAACGCTGCTCGCAGAGAAGGTAGACGTAGTTTATGTGGAACTTCTTGATGGCTTCGATGTCCTCTAAGACCTTGACACTCTTTTCCAGCTCCTGGCTCATTTGGGCCTCCTTTTGATTCGTGGCCTAACCGCTATTCTAGCACAGCCCTCTTGTCTGTCAACGCATATCGGAGTATATTATGGAGTATTGCAGCATCAGACGTCTTGAGGAGAGAAAAATGCGTATCGTTAAGATTGAATGCATCCCCGTCACCTCAAAGTTCAGCCAGCCCTTCCCAATGGGCGGCGGCGTCGAGCTGGGCTCGGCCAGCGTCATCCTTAAACTGCATACCGACGAGGGCATTATCGGCATCGCCGATTCCGGCGGCACCTCGGCCTGGTATCGCGGCGAGAGCCAGGACTCGATGATGAGCCTGATTAACAATATCTTCGCCCCCATCCTTCTCGGCGAAGACCCCTTTAACATCGAGAAAATCATGGCGCGCCTTGACTACGCCGCCCGCGATAACAACCAGGCCAAGTCAATTGTTGACTACGCCCTGCACGATATCAAGGGCAAGGCCCTGGGCGTCCCCGTCTATCAGCTTTTGGGCGGCCTGACCACGGAGAAGGTCCCCCTGGGCTATGTTTTGCCTGGGGCCGAGACGAAGGTAGTGGTGGGCATGGCCAAAAAGGCCCTGGACGCGGGCTTTCGCGTCCTCAAGCTCAAGGTGGGCGCGGGTGGTGAGGAGCTGGACATCGAGAACGTGAAAGCGTTAAGGGAGCTTGGCGGTGATGATGTCGAGATTTTTATCGACGCCAACGGTGGCTGGCACTACTACCAGGCCCTGATGGCGCTGCGCAAGCTGGAAAAGTACAACCTGGCCATGGTGGAACAGCCCGTCCCCTGGTGGGACATTGACGGCATGGCCCGCCTGCGCGCTAAAGTAAGCGTCCCTGTCTTCGCCGACGAGGCGGCCATCGAGCTTAAGAACCTGATGGAGATAATTCAAAAGAACGCCGCCGACGGTTTCTTCCTCAAGATACCCAAAGCGGGCGGTCTGCTCAAGAGCCAGAAGTGGGTGTCTATTGCTAAGGCCGCTGGATTAACCGTCGTCTGTGGCTGCATGATGGGCTCGGGCTTAGAGGCGGCGGCCTACACGCATCTCCTCGTTGCCGATGAGTGGATGTCAAAAATGGTTCACGAAAACCTGGGGCCTCTGCACATTCACGATGTCTTTGAGACGGTGAGTAAGCCCATCAAGAACGACATCGCTTTGGAAGTCCCCCGTTACGAAAACGGCTTTCTCTACCCCACCACCACTCCAGGCATCGGTGTCGAGCTCAACGAGCCCGCCATCGCCGAACTGATTACCGAGGGCAAGAGCCCGACGGTGGTAAGCAAATAAGTCCGGATTCACCCTAAATGACAACCCAGTCTGAAGGCCAAAGAAAGCCCATCGGCCTGATAGCCGCCATCTCGATTGGCGTCGGTGGCATGATAGGCGCCGGCATTTTCTCCATACTCGGCGTCGGCACTCAGATTGCGGGCAACGCCGTCTACCTATCGTTTATACTGGCCGGCGTTGTCGCCCTTTTTTGCGGCTATTCGTATGTCAAGCTGGGCGCGAAATTCCCCTCGGCGGGCGGCCCTGTTGAGTTCCTCATCAGGGGTTTCGGCAGCGGCACCGCCAGCGGCGGCTTCAATATTTTGCTCTGGGTGGGCTATATCTTCGCCCTGGCGCTCTACGCCCGCGCCTTCGCCAGCTACGCCGTCACCTTCTTCCCGGACTCAGTAACCAGCGTACTGCTCTACATTTTCATAAACGCTATCGTCCTGATCTTTGTCCTGATAAACGTGGTCGGGGCCAAAACCGTGGGCCGTTCCGAAATCCTGATAGTAGCCGTCAAAATGGCCATTCTGGTCATGTTCATCATCGTGGGCTCGATATTCGTTAAACCCGAGCTGCTCACGCTTTCCCAGTGGCCTAGCTCGACCAGCATACTCTTTGCCGCTGGCATTCTCTTCCTCGGCTACGAAGGCTTCGGCCTCATCACCAACGCCGCCGCTGACATGAAAGAACCTAAAAAGATGCTGCCCAAGGCGATATACCTAAGCATTTTTCTGGTGATTGCCGTCTACGCTCTTATCGCCTTCGCCGTTGTCGGCAACCTGGCTACCGCCAAAATCATAGCCGCTGAAGACTACGCTTTAGCCGCCGCGGCTAAGCCATTTCTGGGCGACATAGGCTTTACCGTTATGGCGGTAGCGGCCCTGTTCTCTACGGCCTCGGCCATCAACGCCACCCTCTACGGTGGAGCCAACGTCAGCTACGTGCTGGCCAAAAACAGGCAACTGCCCGCCCAATTCAACCGAAGGACCTGGCATAACAGCCGGGAAGGCCTTTTCATCACTGCCGCGCTGGTATTGATATTCGCCAATTTCTTTCAGCTGAATGGTATCGCCATGCTCGGCAGCGCCGCCTTTTTGATAATCTACGGCTCGGTAAACATCGCCCATTTGAAGCTGCATAAAGAAACGGGGGGCAACAAATACATTATAGTGGCCTCGATAGTGCTTACCCTGGCCACGCTTGTCCTCTTGATATACTATCTCGCCCAAAACTCCCTGACCACACTTATCACGCTGATAATCGTTCTTGGCCTGTGTTTTCTGGCGGAGATAGTGCTACAGAGGGTATTTGGTTGCAAAATGGTATGTGGTAACACCCAAACCAAACTTTGATTTTATCAGTTATAATCATCCACTACGGGCAAGAGCCCGACAGTGGTAAGCCAATAAATTGGCTAGGCCAGCTTGGCGCCCGGTTTAGGCACACCCGAGGCGTAAACCTCGTCCACCTTAATCACGCCCACGGCCCTGATATCCATGTTCAGCAATTGCTTCACCTGCTGGGCGAAGGTGTCGAACATAGGCCCCGAGGTCTGAAAGCCCTGGAAGGTCCCCTTAACCTGGTAGCCGACGGGCGGTAAATCCATGGAAAAAACCGCCACCGCCGCCTTGTTGTTAGCCTGCAGGTTGGTGTTGGTCTTGTCCCCGAAGATGTCGGCGAAAGCCACCGTCTCATCGTCTACGGCGGTGAGGGTGCCTTTGGGAACAGCGTTGAGCTTGGCGGCGTTGTCGCAGGTGGCTAGCACCTTAGCCGATTGGGGATTGTTGAGCATGTCCATCACTTCTTTGGGCATCTTGGCCATATCCTGCCTCCTCATGCCGCGCCATATTTGCCAACGGCGTGGTCCGCCGTCATCTTAACCCTCGCCTGGCACAGTGTCAATACCCCAAGAAGCTAGCCGTCGGTCTCTGGTGATTATACCGAAAGAGGTTATAAACTAAAGCCTCTCGCCTTTCTTAAGGCGCTCAACCATCGAGGGAAAGACATCCGAATAAACGGTGCGGTAGGGGCCTTCCAGCATGTTGTCTTCCAACCACTTGCCCAGCTCTTTCCTGGCTTCAATCTTGCCCGCTTCCTTGGCCTTGTCCAGTTCTGATTTTGTTGCCGCCATATCGTTCCTCTCCTTTATCTTTCTTGTTTGGATCTCTAATGGTGGGCCATTCTGGACTCGAACCAGAGACCTCAGTCTTATCAGGACTGCGCTCTAACCAACTGAGCTAATGGCCCGTAAACCGTTTAATTCTAGGATAAGGGGCGGGAAAAATCAAGCTTCCGTATTTTGTCATTACGAGGAGCTTAAGTGACGAGGCAATCTCTCTGACCTCCCCACCCCAGGTTGTTTTTCCCACCCAATGCCCACCCTATATAGGTGTAACCTCTATATACTTCTCTCCCCACCCCTTGTCGGACAGAGACAAAATATGGGGGTTGTAAAGGGGGCTTGCCCCCTTTATACCCTAAAAGGGTGGTGGGTGGGAATAGATATAAAACGGGGGAGGGGAGAAAATCTTTCTTAGAAGGAAAACAAAGCCAGCACTCAACCTATTCTATGGAAATCAGCTTTATCTCGAAGGTCAAGTCCTGACCAGCCAGGGGATGATTGGCATCGAGCAATACCTCGTCGCCCGATATATCGACGACGGTAAAGGGAATCACGTCGCCGCTGGTCACGTTCTGCAAATGCACTACGTCCCCAACCTCCAACCCTTCCTCGAACTCATCCAGGGGCAGCACCACCACCAGGCCCTCCTGATACTCGCCGTAGCATTCGGCGGCGGGAAGGACCACCGTCTTAATCTCCCCCACCTCCATACCCCTCACCGCCGCGTCAAAACCGGCAATCATGCTGCCATCACCGATGACGAAGCTCACAGGCCCCCTGCCCTCGGTCGTATCGAAAACGGTGCCGTCACTAAGCGTGCCCGTATACCCAACAATGACAGTGTCACCCACCGCCGCCCCGCCGCGGGCGCATCCCGTCATCAGGACCGCCATCAACAACAGGGCACAAGCTAAAGTAACGTATCTTTTCATGCTCATAACTAGACAAAAGTAATCACTATCCTAAAATAAAGAGCGAGAAAGGTCAAGCACCCCCCGACCGTCACCGCGCCAGCCTCTTTTTAACCTTTTCGCCGGTCAACTCCCGTAAGGCATCGGCGGCAATCCAGCGGGCGGCCTTCGAATCCATCTTCTGAATCTCCCCGGCCACCTCAACAGCCCGCCGGTTAAGCACCTGGTTCCGCTTGCCGATATTGCGCAGCGCCCAGTTGACCGCCTTTTTCACGAAATTACGCTCGTCAGTGGCCGCATTCTTGATAACCAAAAAGAGCGGCTCGAACTCCTCGTCGGCCTTCTTCTTATCGTGCCAGGCAATTTCGGCGATGAGGGAAAAGGCGGTCCTCTTGACGAACTCTTCATCCCTTTCCGCCCACTGGTGAATCTTTTTCAAGACGTAGGGCGTCTTCGAAATGAGCTCGGAGACCTGGTCGCAGACATCCCAGGAATCGAAGTCTCTCACCCAGCGCTCAAGCTGCGCCTCGGTCACCTTCTCCGGCTCCTCGATAAAGCTAGCCAGAACACGCGCCTCATGGAAACCGGAATCCCAGAGCTTCAAAGCCAGCTCGTGGTCTTTCCCTATCTCCTTGGCCCACTTGCGCAGGGTATAGATAGATATGCCCAGCGTATTTGTCGAGCTGATGCCGTAACGCGCCATACCAGCCACGTTATCCGGATTGGCCTCGGCCTTGAGCCGGGCGATAACCTCTTCGTAGTACATTTTTAAAAAACTTAACCGCTGGATAATGGGGGGGAAGGTGGTGAAAATAATTATAGCACACACCCCCACCCCGATTTATCTTTTCCCACCCGCCGCCCTTTTAAGGAAAAGAGGGGCTACGCCCCTCTT
>CAYPBF010000039.1:0-9002 GCA_964408935.1 uncultured Dehalococcoidales bacterium
GGAAGATGCGCCGCTCGGCCAGGCGGCGGTCCAGGTGCAACTCCATGTTGCCCGTGCCCTTAAACTCCTCGTAGATAAGCTCGTCCATGCGGCTGCCGGTATCAATAAGGCAGGTGGCGATGATGGTCAGGCTGCCCCCCTCCAGAGTGTTACGGGCGGCACCGAAGAAGTGCTTGGGGGGATAGAGGGCGGCGGGGTCAATGCCACCGGAGAGGGTGCGGCCGCTGGGGGGCATGACCAGGTTATAGGAACGGGTAAGTCGCGTAATCCCGTCGAGCAGTATGACCACGTCCTTGGCGCTCTCCACCATGCGCTTGGCCCTCTCCAGCGCTAGCTCGGCGACGCGGGTGTGGTTTTCCACTGGCTCGTCGAAGGTGGCCGAGATGACCTCCCCCTTCACCGCCTGCTTCATATCGGTAACCTCCTCGGGGCGCTCACCGATAAGGCAGACGATGAGGTGAATATCATTATAGTTGGTGCTGATGGCGTTGGCGATGGACTTGAGCAAAATGGTCTTGCCCGCCTTGGGCGGGGAAACGATTAGACCACGCTGGCCCCGCCCGATGGGCGCAATCAGGTTAAGCAGTCTTGTGGAAAGGTCCTCGGGCTTGGTCTCCAGGTTAATCAATTTATCGGGGAAGGTGGGGGTCAGCGAGCCGAAGGGAGCGCGTTTCTTGGTCACCTCCGGATTCATCTCGTTAATCGTTTCCACCCTCACCAGCCCGTAGTATTTCTCCCCGTCCTTGGGCGGTCTCACCTGCCCCGCCACCACGTCCCCCGTGCGCAGCCCGAAACGCCTTATCTGGGACTGGGAAACATAGACGTCGGACGAGCTGGGCAAAAGGCTGCTCTGCCTGAGGAAGCCGTAGCCCTCACCGATTATCTCCAGGATACCCCCGGAGAAGTTGTAGCCCTGCTGCTCGGCGTTGGCCTGCAGGAGCCTTTTCACCAGGTCCTGCTTCTTGAGATTGGTGTAGCTGGAGATGCCCCGTTCCTTGGCCATTTCGAGCAGCTCTTCTCTAGTTTTACCTTCCAGTTCACTGATGTTCATAAGCGTGTCCTCTCCCCTCTGTGGTTATTTAGCCCTCCTGTTGTCCCGAGAGGCGTTGCCAGTCGCCCAGGAAACGGGCGACGCCGACATCGGTCAGCGGGTGTTGCATCATCTGCGTCAGTACTTTATAGGGCACGGTGGCGATGTGGGCCCCGGCCTGGGCGGCGGCCACGCAGTGCTGGGGGTGGCGGATGCTGGCGGCAATGACCTTGGTGTCGAACTCGTAGTACTCAAAGACGTCGACGATGTCTCTCACCAGCGCCATGCCGTCCTCACCGATGTCGTCCAGCCGCCCTACGAAGGGGCTGACGTAGGCAGCGCCAGCCAAGGCCCCTAAGATGGCCTGGTTCAGTGAGAAGCAAAGGGTGAAGTTGACCTTTACTTTCTTTTTGGCCAGCGTCGAGGTCGCCTCCAGCCCCTCGGTGGTGGACGGTATCTTGACCACCACGTTGGGTGCCCAGGCGGCTATCTTTTGCGCCTCCTCAACCATGTCGTTGGCGTTTTCCACCAGCACCTCCACCGAAATCGGCCCCGGTATGATGGAGCAGATTTCCTTGACCACCGCCTCGTAGTCGGCCCGGCCCTCTTTGGAAACCAGCGAGGGGTTGGTGGTCACCCCGCTGATAACCCCCAGCCTGGCCGCCTGCTTTATTTGTTCTATATTGGCCGTATCCAGAAATATTTGCATATAGCCTCCTCTAGTCACAGATGATTGGGGTGGTGATTGGTTTACTAACCGTAACCGTCAGACCAATAGAGTTCGTGGCTACCATTGTAATATCATAAGGTACGCCGCATCCGGCGTCGTATATATCGTAATACCACGAGAAGTAGGTTTCAGATATCACTCCCGAATTATAAACCGGCACCCCATTTACATATAGAACTACGTTAGTCACTGGGTAAGGACCCAACAACATACTAATGTCCTCGGCATAGAAGTCGACGTAGACTTCGGAGTATACGCACCAACCATCTTGGTCACATTCGTAGTAGACTTCAACATAAACCTCACCGTAGAGTACATCCTCGGCGACAATCTGCTCCTCATAGACATACACCGCCACCGAGTCCTGGTCGGTGACGATATTAGTGTAGGTATAGCTGCAGTGGGCGCTGCCGAAGAGCTCGTTAATGTTTATTCCCGGCTCGATGGGGTAAGCGGTGTATTCAATGGCAAAGCTGTCTCCCGGCGAGAGCGCGCCTACCTCCAACTCCGAAAGGCTCCAGGCGAGCTCCGTGCCTCCGACCATAGGGGTCATGCTGTCGGGAGGCCGATAACCGACTGGCAATCCGTTATGATAGAGCACGGCGTCACCGCCATACTCCAGGCAGTCGTCCATGGTGTCGATTACATCGATGTCGATAATATCGCGGCAGGTGCCGTCGTTGTCAATCTCAAGCATAAAGACAACCGGCTGGCCGAGCTCGACTTCCACCTCTTTGACCCAGCCGATGGGCTCGTACCATATCCACTTCTCCACGTCTATGCCCGGCTGGCAGGGGCAGATGCAATCGCACCAGTCGCCCTCGCTCCAGGGCTGCTGGGCGCTGCCGCTGTTGGCTACCGCGTCCTCGGCCGAGGCATGGGCTTCCACCGGGTCAACGCCGTTGGGCGGGTCGGACTGGTCGGCATCGGCATCACGGGAATCGCTAACGAAGCCAGCGGTATAAACGCCGCCCCCGGGCATGCAACCCTGGGCGGGTGTGTTGGATGACGACCCCGATACCACTATGTTCTCATTGTCGTTTAAGCCGGGGACGTTAAAGTTCCCCGCGTAGCACGACTCGATGGTAACGCTGACGTGGCAGCAGCCCGGTGTGCCGCATTCCTCACCGTCGCAGGCGTCGAAATCGCCCAACATATCGGCCAGCGCCGAAGGCGTCAGCGATTCGCCCGTCTTATTGCCCGAGCTGTCATAGATGTTGATGCCGCCCTCGGGCTTTTTGGAGCTCTTCTTACAGCCGTGGCCGCAGATATATATCAGGACGTGGTCGCCGCACTTGGCCTGTGCCGCCAGGTTGGCAATCGCCGTACCGATTTCGGATAGGGAATTATTACCGGGCCCCAGGTTGCCGGCCGAGGTGTAGCCCTGTTCGGCGGCGACATCGGCCACGCTGCTGGAAGCCTCCTGGGCGATGGGTGTGCCCTGGGCGATGTGGCTGGCTTTGTCGCCGCAGTTAATCACCAGCACTAGGTAGTTTATATCGTAGCCGCAGGTACCCTTGGCCGGCCCCGGCGGTGGCACGCCATCGCCCCCGCCTCCGTTGGGCGGTGGTTCGCCGTTGGGCGGCGGTGGCGGCCAGTGGTCGCCCTCTTCGGGCTCCGGCGGTATACCGGTTAGGAAGCCGAAGTGGTCTTCGGTTTCGCCATAGGGGAACTGCCCGGCACCCTCCCAGCCGCCTACGCTGGCGTAGAGGCTTTCATCAATCTCGGTTCGAGTCAGGGTCAATCTCATCCATACCGCTGCGGGCGGTGGGGTGGGGTTGGCCCAGGTGAAGAGCGGGCTTAATATCGTCCCCGAATCTCCGGGGTCAACATCAACATCCAGGTTTACCACGACCCACTCCACGCCGTAGCTACTGGTACTCCAGTCGCCGCTATAGTCGAAGTCAATGAGGGCGTTGGCGTATCGGGTAATATTGGGGGCGCCCAGGCTAACGCTGACGGTAAAGGCCAGTCGCGCCTGGTTCTGCTCTATAATAATGTAGATTCTCTCATCCTTATCTGAGTCCACCAGGTTGGGCATACCGTCGGGGTCGAAGGGGTCGGTGGCGTCGACCTCGGCGCTCACCCTTAAGCCCAGTGTCTCCTCGCCCACGTTGAGGTGATGCACACCGGGCAGCCCGAAGTGGCTGTTGGTGGTGTTGAATAGGGTGGGGAAGTGCCCCGGGACTCCGTAGTAGGCCAGCTGCCCGTCGGGGGCGTCCCCGTAATCGCCCTCGGGGGCGGTACTGGCCACAGGGCTAATCGGCGTGGGGGCATCCAGCACCGACCACAGCTCGATGAGGTGGCCTTTCCCCACCTGGCCACTCCACATTGAGTAGCCGTTTATCTCGGGCGGCCAGCTCTCGTTGACTATGTTATAGCTTCCCGTCTGGGCGTCCATGAAGACGTAGCGGGTGGCGTGGGCATAAAACGCCTGCGGGTTGTCGTCGATAAAGATAAACCAGGTGCGGGTGGTTATGGAGTAACTATTACCGCTTTCCGAGCTGACGGTGTCGCCCGCCTGCAGCGGCTCGGAGAGCATGAAGGCCGAAATTCTGGTCTCCGCGGCGGCGGGGGGTATTATCTGCTTGACCAGTATCTCGATGGCGTCCCACTTATCCAGCCCCGGTGGCGCGGCGACCACGGTTATGTTGGTCGATGTGGTGTCCGAGGCGCCGCCATTATCGGTGACGGTCAGGGTAACGACATAGGTCCCCGCGGCGGCAAAGGTGTGGGTCGGGTTCTGGACGGTGGAGGTGTTGCCGTCGCCAAAATCCCAGATCCAGGTGATGAGGCTGCCGTCGCTGTCGCTGGAGCTATCGCTAAAGACAACCATATCGCTGGTGCTGGGGGCGGCGGGCGTATAGCTGAAACTGGCTATGGGCGAGAGGTTTCCGGTGCATCCCGTCCAGAACGTGGCCATCAGGGTGATGACTAAAATGCAAGAAACGATTATCGTTTTGGTACGCATGATAATTTACCTCCTTACGAGGCGTTTTTCAGGGTAGGGACACCATAGCTTTCATACACACCTCCTCTTTCAGGTCGGTGCAATCTACATCAACTGGGGGAAATGGGTAGGGGTGGTTGCACCCCTTCCCTTAACACTTCCTTGGCGACGCCGACGAAGTCGCGGAACAGGGGGTGGGGGTGGCCCGGCCGAGAACCGAATTCGGGATGGAACTGACAGGCCAGCATCCAGGGGTGGTCGGCAAGCTCGCAGACCTCGACCAGCCGTCCGTCGGGCGAAAGCCCGCTGAGGACCATGCCGGCTGCGGCCAGCTGTTCACGGTATTTGTTGTTGAACTCATAGCGGTGGCGGTGGCGCTCCTGCACCAGCTCCTGCCCGTAGGCTTTAGCCGCCAGGCTGCCCTCGACCAGATGGCAGGGGTAGTTGCCCAAGCGCATGGTGCCCCCCTTGCTCTTCTTGTCTTTCTGGTCGAGCATGAGGTCGATGACGGGGTTTTCGATGTCGGGGTCGAACTCAGTGGAATTGACCTGGGAAGTACCTAAGACGAAGCGGGTGAACTCGATAACCAAGACCTGCATACCTAGGCAAAGCCCAAGGTAGGGTATTTTATTCTCGCGGGCGTAGGTGGCCGCCTTTATCATGCCCTCAATGCCCCTGATGCCGAAGCCACCGGGCACGATGATGCCCTGGATGGGGCGCAGCGCCGAATAATCACCGCCGTTTTCCAGCGTCTCCGAAGGCAGCCAGCTCAAGTTCAGGTCGCGCCCGTGGTGCAGAGCAGCGTGATAGAGAGCCTCCCGCACCGAGAAATAGGCGTCATTGAGCTCCACATACTTGCCCACCAGGGCGATGTTCACCGGCTGGCGGGGGGTCTTGATGAGCTCCACCATCTGGCTCCACTGGCTCAAGTCGGGGGCCTTGGTGTTAATCTTCAGCTTCTCCGTAATCAAGCGTCCCAGCCCCTCCTCTTCCAAAACCAGCGGCACTTCGTAGATGGTATCCACCGTGGTTAAGGGTATGACCGCCTCCTTCTCCACGTCGCAAAATAGAGAAATCTTGTTCCTTATCTCCTCCGAAATAGGGTAGTCGCTGCGGCAGACGATGATATCGGGCTGGATACCGATGCGCCGCAGCTCGTTGACGCTGTGCTGGGTGGGCTTGGTCTTTATCTCCTGCGTCGAGTTAAGGTAGGGCAGCAGGGTGACGTGAACGTACAATATATTGTCCCGCCCCACCTCGTTGCGCATCTGCCTGATGGCCTCCAGGAAGGGCTGCCCCTCGATATCGCCCACCGTTCCCCCCACCTCGATGATGCACACGTCGGCCTTCGACTTATCGGCCAGCCGCTTGAAGCGCTCCTTAATCTCCGAGGTAACGTGGGGCACCACCTGGATAGTCCCTCCCAGAAAGTCGCCCCGCCTCTCCTTGGCGATAACGTGGCTGTAGATTTGCCCCGAGGTCACGCTGGAGTCGGCGGTCATGTTGACGTCGATAAAGCGCTCGTAGTTGCCCAAATCTAGGTCGGTTTCGGCGCCGTCCTGAGTGACGAAGACCTCACCGTGCTGGTAGGGGGACATCGTGCCCGGGTCGACGTTTAGGTAGGGGTCGAGCTTTTGCGCCGTCACCGTAATCTGGCGACTCTTAAGTATGGTCCCAATGGAAGCGACGGTGATGCCTTTTCCAACGGAACTAACCACACCACCAGTAACAAAAATATACTTTGACATCTGGGGAACCAAACTCTAAGGACTCAATGGAAGTAGCCTTGGCATTAGAGTGGGGGTTTTTTAGTATTATAGGGACGACCCGTGGCTTTGTCAAGGGCTTTTGGGACTATGCCGCCGCAGGAACTCCAGCGTTATACGGTTAAGCTCGTTCTCCGCCTCGAGAAGTATGTGCCCGGTGTTCTCAAAAATGACCAACTCAGAGTTCGGTATTCTGGATGCCAGTATCCTAGCGTTTTCTACTGGTATGAGCTGGTCGGAGTCTCCATGAATAACCAGTGTAGGGGCTTTGATTTCCGCCAGCCGCTGGCAAATCGGCTCGCCCTCGGCCTGCCGCTGCCGCATCACTCCGTGGGGAGGGGCGGGGTGCTCTATTATGCGCTCCGCCATGCGCTGCACAATATCTGGATTTCTCTCGGCATACTGGCTCGTGACGAGCCTCCCCATCATTGCCTTAGCTCGTTCAAGCGGCGGTAGCTTAGTCATCTCGGCGAGGGCCTGGGCGGCTTCGGCGCTCGGTCTGGGGGGGTCGCAGGAGGTGCTTCGTAAAATGAGGCTCAAGACCCTTTCCGGGTAGCGCAGCGCAAAGTACTGGGCGATGCCTCCCCCGAAGGAAATGCCGCTAACGTGCGCGGCCTTAACGCCGATGGCATCGAGCAGCCCAGCCAAATCGTCGGCCAGCATCTCCATGGTGTATGGGATATCCGGCGCGTCACTCTGTCCAGACCCCCTGTTATCGAAGAGCACCAAACGGTATTCCCGTGAGTATAAAGGTATTAAACTATGGTAATCTTGCGTACTCCCGCCGCCGCCACATATCATCACCAGCGGCTCGCCCTCACCGTGTAGCTCGTAATACATATTGATGTCGCCGACTTTTACCTTTGGCATTTTTTCTTCTCCCCTAAATATTCTTACCAGCGGTAATTACGGAAACAGGCAGGGGATTTAGGCGAATTTACGTTAGTTTACTGAGCATCCTGTTCTGCTGTCAAGGCGTGTTTTCCCCCCACCCCGATATTATCTATTCCCACCCGCCGCCCTTAATGTAGAAAGGGGGCTTTTCACCCCACAAAAACCTTGTTTTTGCGGGGACCCCGAATTTGCCCCCTTTCAAACCCCCGAATGGAGGGGTGGAGAGGCATTACCCCTCAAGTTAAGGAGTTTACTCATTAGGGCGGGCTGGGTTGGGACGAAAAACCAACGTTCGCCAAGGTGGGGGGGGGAAAAAATAGGGGGGATCCCCCAGTTTGTATTGCCGCTGGGCGCGGTGCTATGATGATACAACTATGATTGAAAAACTCCGCCAGGCTCTAGCCCGCCGCCAGAAAAGAACCATCACCGAACCTGGACGCATACCTTCTGCGGTGCTGGTTCCCATATATAATAAGGAAGGGCAATGCCACATAATATTCACCCAACGCACCGATAAGGTCAAGGTACACAAGGGACAGATATCATTTCCGGGGGGCGCCTGTCAGGAGGGCGAGAGCCGGCTCGAAACCGCCCTGCGCGAGTCACAGGAAGAGATAGACCTCGCCCCCGCCGAGGTCGAGGTGCTGGGCGAACTAGACGATGCGGTGACGTTGGACTCGAACTATGTAGTCACCCCCTTCGTTGGCGTTATCCCCTGGCCCCATAAATTAAAGGCTGATGGCTGGGAAACCGAAGAAATCATCGAGGTGCCCATCGCCGTGCTGCTGGACGAAAAATCGCGGGAAGAAAAAGACGAGGTCGTCGAAGGTAAACCGGTAACCTCGTACTTCTATAACTATGAGGGCAGGGTAATCTGGGGGGCCACCGCCCGCATCCTGCACCAGTTTTTGGAGCTATACGCACAGGCCACGAAGAGCTAGAACCACTCCTCGTCAACCTTAGAGAATTTTGTTAACTTTCCTCTCATTTTGTTGACATATCACCTTAGCATCGTTTATAATGTTTTTACATAAATCAAGGAAGCTAAAATGGCTGGAAAAGACTATTACAGTATATTAGGGGTCAGCCGCGGCGCCACCGAGGTGGAGATTAAGCAGGCTTACCGTAAGCTGGCGCGACAGCACCACCCCGACGTTAACCCCGGTGATAAGTCGGCCGAGGACAGGTTCAAGCAGATAAACGAGGCCTACGAGGTCCTCTCCGACAAGGAAAAGCGCCGCAAGTACGATAAGTACGGCGAACAGTGGCCGTACGCCGACCAGTTCGAGAAGGCGCAGCGGCAACAGAGGGCCACGGGCTGGAACTTCAGCCAGGGGGGCCAGCGCGTCTATTTCGGCGAGGAAGACATCGGCGGCATCTTTGACGACATCCTGCGCGGCTTCGGCGGCCGGGCGGGACATCCTCAACCGAGGAAGGGCCGCGACATCGAATTCCCGCTGGAGGTGACCCTGGAGGAAGCCTACAGCGGCACCACCCGCATGCTTAAAATGGCCGACGGCAAGCGCCTTGAGGTCAGGATTCCCCCCGGGGTCAAGGACGGCTCCCGCGTCCGCATTAGCGGCAAGGGCGCCGAGGGTCACGGCGGGGTCAAGGGCGACCTCTACCTGGTGA
>CAYPBF010000040.1:0-8753 GCA_964408935.1 uncultured Dehalococcoidales bacterium
CCCAACCTGAGGCGCATCGTCCTCTGGGAGGGCTTCGAGGGCTACCCGTTGAGGAAAGATTTTCTATGACGACGACCAGAGAAATAACCGTCCAGACCGAACCCTTCGTGGTCAATATTGGCCCCGCCCACCCCAGCACCCACGGCGTCTTCCGCATGCTGACCACTTTAGACGGCGAGGTCATCGTCAACATGGAACCCGTCTTCGGCTACCTCCACCGCGGCATAGAAAAGCTGGCCGAGGAGCGCACCTACGGCGGCTGTATCCCCTTAACCGATAGGCTCGACTACCTAGCCTCGATGAGCAACAATTTTGCTTACTGCCTGGCCGTGGAAAAACTGGCCGGCATTGACGTCCCCGAAAGGGCGGAGTACATCAGGGTCATCATGGCCGAGCTCCAGCGCCTGGCCAGCCACCTCTGCGCCGTTGGCTTTTTCCTCAACGACTGCGGCGCCTTTCAGACCCCCGTCGTCTACATGATTCGCGAAAGAGAAAAGATTTTGGACCTTTTCGACATGGTCTGCGGCCAGCGCCTTACCTACAACTACATGCGGGTGGGTGGCGTCAGCCAGGACCTTCCCGAAGAGTTTATCCCCGCCCTGAAGAAGTTCCTTAAAGAGATGCCGGGCTGGATTGGCGAGTACGAGCGTCTGCTCAAACAGAACGAGATACTGCTGGCGCGCGCCAAGGGCGTCGGTATTTTAACTAAGGAAATGGCCATCAACGCCTCGGCCTCTGGCCCCGTGCTCCGCGCCAGCGGGGTTAAGTGGGATATCCGTAAAGCCGACCCCTACTCCATATACGACCGCTTCGAGTTCGATATTCCCACCGGCACGGTCGGTGATTGCTATGACCGCTACCGCGTCCGCATCGAGGAGATGCACCAGAGCCTGCGCATTTTAGAGCAGGCGGTGGCGCAGATTCCTCCGGGCGACTTCAGGAGTGATGTCCCCCACCTTGTCCGCCCCCCGGTGGGCGAAGCCTACGGGCGACTAGAGTCTCCCAAGGGCGAGCTCGGCTTCTACTTGGTGTCGGACGGCTCCATCGCCCCCTACCGCTTCCACGTGCGGGCGCCGACCTTCATCAACCTGACACCTTTAAGTGAAATGATGCGCGGCTGGAAGATAGCCGACGCTATAATTATCTTCGGCAGTATCGATATCTGTATGGGCGAGGTGGACCGCTGATGGTGATGCCGACGATAGCCCCCGACTGGCCCGGCAACTACTGGGCGCACTGGGGCATATTTACCGTCATTATCCTGGTTTTCATTCTGCTCATGGTGCTGATGTTTATCTGGTTTGAGCGCCGAGCAATGGCCATCATGCAGGCCCGGCTGGGCCCCAACCGCGCCGGCCCCCTCGGTCTCTTCCAGTCGGCGGCTGATTCCCTAAAGGTATTAATCAAGGAAGACATCATCCCCTCGCGGGCGGATAAGGTGGTGCACTGGCTGGCGCCGGTGATTGCCTTCACCCCGGTGATGATGGTCTTCGCCGTGGTGCCCTTCCGGGGCGGCGCTTTGCTGGCCGACCTCAACGTCGGCATACTCTATGTCGTCGCCATCAGCTCGGTGACCACGCTGGGCATCTTCATGGCGGGCTGGGCCTCTAACAACAAGTATTCTCTGCTCGGCGCCATGCGCCAGGTGGCCACCGTGGTCAGCTACGAGATACCCGTCGTCCTGTCGCTAGTCGGCGTCATTCTGCTGACCGGTTCCCTCTCCCTGCAGCAGATAGTGGGCGCTCAGGATGTACCCTTTATCCTGGTGCAGCCGCTGGGCTTCCTGCTCTTCTTCACCGGCGCTCTGGCCGAAATCAACCGCGCCCCCTTTGACCTAACCGAGGCCGATTCAGAGCTTGTGGCCGGCTATCTCACCGAGTACTCGGGGATGAAGTTCGGCCTCTTCTTCCTGGCCGAATACGCCGAGGCGCTGGTGGTCTCGGCTCTGGTCACCACCCTTTTCCTGGGCGGCTGGCGGGGACCGCTTTTGCCTGACTGGCTCTGGTTCCTGGTCAAGGTCGGCGCCGTCTTCTTCGTTATCGTCTGGGTAAGGACCACGGTACCCAGGGTCAGAATCGACCAGCTTATGGCGCTGGCCTGGAAGTTCCTCTTCCCCTTGGCCTTGATAAACCTGCTGGTTACCGCCGTTGAGATTTTGGTCTGGCCCGATGTTTCCCTCTGGATTCTGGTGCCGATTAACTTCGGCGTGATGATATTCTTGGTGCTCATCTGGTCGAAACTGTTTAAGCTGGGATGGGGTAGGGTCAATGTTTGAACGCTACGGAATAGGCATCCTCAAGGGCCTGTCGGTGACGATAAGGCACCTCTTGCGTGTCCCCATCACCACCCAGTACCCCGAGCAGCGCCTTAACCCTTCGCGCCGCACCCGGGGCAACGAGCTTGTCTGGGATGAGAAAAAATGTACGGGCTGCGGCACCTGCGCCAAGACCTGCCCCCAGGGTAGCATTGCTATCGTAACCTCGGTCAAGACCGAGGAGAATAAATACAAGGTCGAGAAGTTTGAGGTGGATATGGGCTACTGCATCTCCTGCGGCCTTTGTGTCGAAGCCTGCCCCTACGACGCCCTCTTTCTGGGCTATGCCTACGAGCGGGCGCGCTACCGCCGCGGCGAGCTGGTGCTGGCCAAAGAGGACCTGCTGGAAACGGCGGAACGCCCGCGCAGCGGTTACGCTCATCCCGAGGTCGCCGCCGAGCTGCCCGAACAGAGTCTGCTCATCAACAAGGACAAGGGGAGGCGAGCTTAATGGCCCTTGAAGTTGCCTTCTGGATACTGGCCGTAATCGTCATCATGGCGGCGCTGGCCGTCGTCCTGCTCGGTAATGTCTTCCGGGCCGCCCTGTCGCTGGTGCTCTGCTTCCTGGCGGTGGCTGGAATCTATCTCACCCTTAGCGCCGATTTCCTGGCGGTAGTCCAGATTCTGGTCTATGTAGGCGCCATCTCGGTGCTCATTATTCTGGCCATTATGCTTACCCGTGACGTGCATCAAGGTAGCCCGGGTAATAAACTCCGTATCCCCGCCTTCTTTGTCGCCGCCCTCGTTTTGGGCGGCATGGTATACGCCACGGTCAGCACTAACTGGCTGGTTTCGTCCACCCCGCCCCTGGAGCCGACCACTCCCGCCATTGCCGGTCTGCTCTTCAGCGAGGGTGGCTTTATCCTACCCGTGGAGATTGCCCCCATCCTGCTCATCGCGGCCATTATCGGGGCTGTCGTCCTGGTGAGGGAGAAGTAACCATGATAGGGCTGGAGCATTACTTAATACTGGCTTCGGCGCTCTTCGCCATCGGCCTCTACGGCGCCTTGGCCAAGCGCAACGCCATTATTATCCTGATGTCCATCGAATTGATGCTCAACGGGGTCAACATCGCCATGATCGCCTTCTCCCGCTATATTACACCCCTCGAGCTTACCGGGCAGATTTTCGCCATTTTCATTATGGTGGTGGCGGCGGCCGAGGTCGCCGTGGGGCTGGCCATAATCATCGCCATCTACCGCCACCACAAGACAATAGACGCCACCAAAATCGACCTGATGAAATGGTAAAGGAGGCAAAAGGATGAACAAGGGTACAGCGGGTACACTGGGTTTCACCTGCTGGTTCATAGGCTGGCTTTTCACCATCGGCTTCGCCAACCTGGTCTGGTGGAAAATCATCCTGGGCATTGTCGTCTGGCCCTTCTTCCTGGGCGATGCCGTACTGGAACTGCTTTAGACCAGTCGGAAGCAGTTAGACCTTTTGGTGTCTAAAGGGGGGACTGGAAATCCCCTCCGAGAGGGGTTTGGTTAAATACAGCCCCGAGTAGATGAATACGGTTTTTAAGGGGTAGATAAAAAATCTATGTGGGTAGAAGTCAAAAAAGCCAGGAGCCTGGCGCTGGCCGAGATGTGGAAGGAGCTCTTTGAGGGTGAGGGCATCCCCACCCGTCTCCTCCCCTTGGCTGGCGAGCCGCGCGACCGCGAGTTGGGCACCTATTCGGTGCTGGTGCCCCAGGATAAAGCGCACATCATAGAGGAGGTCTTGAGGAAGCTCTAATGCCCTATCAAATGGCTTGGCTCATCTTTCTGCTGCCGCTGTTCTCCTTTATCATCATAGCGCTCTTCCTGAGGCCCTTCCTCAAAACACAGCCCAGGACGGCGGGCTACGTCACCATCGCCGCCCTGTTGGGCTCGCTGGGGCTTTCGGTCTGGGCGCTGGCTGAAGTAATGACCACGGGCCAGCCCATCGCTGTCCCCGACGTCAGCTGGGCGGTGGTTGACGGCCTGACCATTCACCTGGGGCTGCTGGTTGACCAGTTGACGGCGGTGATGCTCATCGTAGTCACCGTGGTCAGCCTTATGGTGCAGATATACTCTCAGGGCTACATGAAGGGTGACCCTGGCTACCCGCGCTACTACGCCTTTATGTCCCTCTTCACCGCCTCCATGCTGGGCCTGGTTATGGCCGATAACCTCCTCTTCGTATATGTTTTCTGGGAGATGGTCGGCCTCTGTTCCTACCTGCTTATCGGTTTCTGGTTCCATAAGCCCTCGGCGGCCAACGCTGCCAAGAAGGCCTTTATCGTTACCCGCCTGGGCGACTTCGGTTTCCTGGCGGCCATCCTGCTCATCTACTTTAACACGGGTACGCTCGATATTAATCAGCTTCACGGCCTGGCGGCCACGGGCGCCCTGGCCAGCACGACCTTGACCTGGGCGGCCATCGGCATCTTTTCTGGCGCGGTGGGCAAGTCGGCGCAGTTCCCGCTGCACACCTGGCTGCCCGACGCCATGGAGGGCCCCACCCCCGTCAGCGCCCTCATCCATGCCGCTACTATGGTGGCCGCGGGCGTCTTCCTGGTGGCCCGCACCTTCCCGCTCTTTGCCCACTCGCTGGAGGCGCTTAACACAGTGGCTGTCGTCGGCGCCTTTACCGCCATCTTCGCCGCTACCATGGGGCTGGTGATGAACGATATCAAGCGCGTGCTGGCCTACTCCACCATCAGCCAGCTCGGCTACATGATGCTGGGGCTGGGGGCGGCGGGTCTGGTCTTATTCCACGAGGGCGAGGTTACGGTGGTGGCGGCCAAAGCGGCCGTGGCTATCGGTATGTTCCACCTCTTCAACCACGCCTTCTTCAAGGCTCTGCTCTTTTTGGGCGCGGGTAGCGTCAACCACGCCACGGGCACCTTCGATATGCGCAAGATGGGTGGCCTGCGTAAATTCATGCCCTGGACCTTCGCCACATTCCTTATCGGTTCGATAAGCCTGGCCGGCATCTGGCCCGTAGCTGGCTTCTGGAGCAAGGACGAAATCCTGGCGGTGGCTCTGGACGCCAACACCATCCTCTTCATCCTGGCCATGATAACTGTCTTTATGACCGCCTTCTATATGTTCCGCGCCGTCTTTATGACCTTCGGCGGCGAATACCGCGGCGGCGAAGGGGGGCACAAGCCCCACGAATCTCCGCTGGTGATGATTGCGCCCATGGTGGTGCTGGCCATTCTGGCCGTCTTTTCCGGTTTCTGGAACGTCCACGGCGGCTTCGGCGCCTTTATGGGGCACGGCGAGACCCATGGCTTCGTCGAGGGCTTCTTTGGTATTCTCTCTAACGTTCTGCCCTGGATATCGCTGGCGCTTGCTGGACTGGGTATCTTCTTAGCCTACGCCATCTACAGCGCCAAGTGGCTCTCGGCGGAGAGAATCGGCGCCATGTTCCAGCCGCTCTATAGACTGTTCCTGAATAAATACTGGCTCGATGAGCTTTACGAGAGGGTGTTCGTGGGCAGGGTGCTGCAGCGGGGCTTTTTCGCGGTGCTGCAGTTCTTCGATGTCTACGTCGTCGACGGCGCCGTCAATGGCGTCGCCAGCAGCGCTATGGCTACGGGCAGAGCGATAAGAAAAGCCCACAGCGGCCAGCTGCAGCTATACGGACTATTTATGGGCATCGGCATCGTGGTTATCGTTGCCTGTGTCTATATATTTGGTTAGAAAAAAGAATAAGGGAGCTTAGGATAGGTGGACTTTAACTACCTGACAACCATAATCTTCCTGCCTGTGGTAGGGGCGCTGCTCATCGCCTTCCTGCCCCGCCTTTCGGCGCGCGGCGTAAGGTGGCTGGCGGCCATCTTCACCTTCATCCCGCTGGTGCTGTCCATCTATCTCTTCGCCATCTTCGACCGTTCGGCGGGGATGGCGGGGGTGATGCAGTTCGAGGAAAGCTTCTCCTGGATTCCAGCCATCGGCGCTAACTACCACCTGGGCGTTGACGGCCTGAGTCTGCCCCTGATGGTGCTGATGGCCTTCCTCGGCTTCCTGGTGGTTTTAATCTCCTGGAAGGTAGACCTCAGGCCCAGAGAGTACTTCGCCTGGCTGCTGCTCCTGGAAACGAGTATCCTGGGCGTCTTCTGCTCCCTCGACCTGCTGCTCTTCTTCCTCTTCTGGGAAATTGAGGTTATCCCCATGTACTTCCTCATCTCCATCTGGGGTACGGGGAGGCGGGAGTACTCGGCCATCAAGTACGTAATCTATACCCTGTTCGGCTCGGCCCTCATGCTGGCGGGCATACTCAGCCTCTACTTTACCACCGGCAGCCTGAGCATGGTCGAGATAGCGCAGGGCGGCCTGGGCATGATTCAGACGGCGATGCCGGCGGCGGCCATCTTCTTCTTACTCCTGGTCGGCTTCGCCGTGAAGCTGCCCGTATTCCCCTTGCATAGCTGGCTGCCTGACGCCCACACCGACGCCCCCACGGCGGTGAGTGTGGTGTTGGCGGGGGCCTTGCTGAAGATGGGCGGCTACGGCATGATTCGGGTCTGCGTCTCAATATTCCCGGGCGTGGCCCAGGACTACGCCCTGCCCCTGATAATACTGGCGGTGGTAAGCGTCCTCTACGGGGCGGCAGTTACCTTGAGGCAGACCGACTTAAAGAGGCTGATTGCATACAGCAGCATCAGCCATATGGGCTACGTCTTGCTCGGCGTCTTTGCCCTAGGGCAGGTGAGCATGACCGGGGCCGCCCTGCAGATGTTCAGCCATGGCGTCATCACCGGCCTGCTCTTTGCTATGGCTGGCCTAGTGATGCACAACGCTGGCGAAAGGAATTTAAACAAGCTGGGCGGTTTAGCACGGCAGATGCCCATTATCGTCGTTATCTTCTCTATAGCCGGGGTGGCTTCGCTGGGTCTGCCCACCACCAGCGGCTTTATCGCCGAGTTTATGGTCTTCGTCGGCAGCTTCTCCAGCGGGGCGGTGGCCGGCATTCAGGCGCTCACCATACTGGCCGTTCTGGGCATCGTCGTTACCGCCGGCTATATCCTCTGGATGCTGCAGCGGGTCTTCTACGGTCAGCCCTTAAAGCAGTTCGATAAGGCCAAGGACGCCAGCATCCTAGACAGGGTCTATATGTTTGCCTTCGTGGCCGTGATTATGGGGATCGGTATCTACCCCGCCGTCCTCACCGATGTTATTAAGATGGGCGTGGCGCCCGTAATGGGGTTATTAGGTGGTTAAAAGGAGTGTAAGCAGCTAAAAAGATGTTCACTCAAACGGTCTTCGTGCCGCTCTTTCTGCCCGAATTGACGCTGCTGGTCACCGCCGTGGCCGTCATTCTGCTCGACCTTTTCGTCGAGCGGAAGTGGGTGCTGGCAGCGGTCGGTATCGCCGGCATCGCCGTCTCGGCGGGCTTCACTCTGGCCATGTGGAACAGCCAGCTCTCCTCCGACCTCATCTTCTTCAACATGATGGCGGTGGATAAATTCGCCCTCTTCTTCAAGCTGCTGTTCCTGGTCATCGCCGCCTTGGTGATACTGGCCTCGACGGACTACGTCGCCAAGATGGCGCGCTTTAGGGGGGAATACTACGCCCTGATACTTATCTCGGCGCTGGGCATGATGCTCATGTCGGCCACCACCGAGCTTATATCAATCTACATCGCCCTGGAGCTTACCAGCATATCGCTCTACGTCTTGGTCGGCTTCCTCAAAGACCCTAAGTCCACCGAGTCCGCCCTGAAATACCTGCTGTTGGGGGCGGTGGCTTCAGCGGTTTTGCTCTTCGGCATGGCGCTCATCTTCGGTTCCACCGGTCAGACCCAGCTCGGCGACATCGCCGCCTCGATTCAGGTCATGACCTTTGCCGAGGTGCTGGCCAGCCCTGGTCTCATGTTGGGCATGATACTCATCATCGCTGGCCTGGGCTTTAAGATTGCCGCCGTGCCCTTCCACATGTGGGTGCCCGATGTCTATGAAGGCGCCCCCACCCCCATCACCGCCTATCTCTCCGTAGCCAGCAAGGCGGCTGGCTTTGCCGTCCTGCTCAGAATCTTCGTCTCCGCCATCGGTCTGCCCTTCTGGACCGGGCTCGACTGGGGGCTAATCTTCGCTGTTCTGGCGGCCATAGGCATGACGGTGGGCAACATCATTGCCCTTAGCCAGAGCAACATCAAGCGTATGCTCGGTTACTCCTCTATCGCCCAGGCGGGCTACCTTTTGGTGGGCCTAGCCACATTGGGCTTTGTTTCGCCCATCTCCAGCTACTCGCTACCTGCCGGTGCCCTGCTCTTCTTCCTGGCCAGCTACGCCCTGACCAACCTGGGCGCCTTCATCGCCATCATCGCCATCTCGAATAAGCTCAACAGCGACCAGATTGCCGACTATACCGGCATGGGCAAGCGCGCGCCGCTTTTGGCGCTTGCCCTGACCCTCTGCCTCATCTCCCTTATCGGCATGCCCCCCGCCGCCGGCTTTATGGCCAAG
>CAYPBF010000041.1:0-8544 GCA_964408935.1 uncultured Dehalococcoidales bacterium
CCTTCAAAGTTGCCTTGCATAGATGCCGTAAAGCCAAGGGCTAGGCACAGTTTGAATATCTTTCAAGCGTCTCTAGGAAATGCTCAAGCTGCTCTGCCGAAATTTTGGAAGGCGGATACAATAGGTCAAAGTCACTTAGCCTGACATCAAGCCCGTAGTTTTTCCGGAACCAGTTCGCTATCTGTGAGTCCTGTACGTCCATCTGCCAGATTTTGCTCTTAACCCTGTCCCACAGTAGGATTAGCTCTTTATTCTGGGCCACTATACCCTTTGCCGGCTTCCCTGCAGAAAGTACCTCGTCGGGAAATAGGTCGTCAGGCGCTTCATTGTCGGGGGGTGGCAGAAGCAAGACCTGTCCCGGCGGCATCTGGGCGTATTTCTGGATCTCGACTAGTGAGTACGGTGCCGTCAAACTGAGTACCCTCACCGTCTTTTTCTTCCCTTCCGGCTGGACTTCCTGCTCAACCAGCTTGAGACAGAGTGGGATCATCGATAGCCTTCCGCAGGTTCCGTGAATGAGCTCAAGGCTGGAGTTGACGTTCACGATGGAGTAGAACGAGCCAGTGTCCAACTGGTAAACGCCGAAACCGGGACAATCAGGCAACAGGAACTGGAGATTCATCACCCGCCGGCACCGAGCTTCCTGGTAGTAGACACACTTCGAAGGATTACAGGTGACTTCCTTCAGCTCAATCTCAACGGATTCTCTAGTGGCGATTTCACCAGTAAGGATATCAGTCTTGGCTACAGCTGTCTCGCCGTCGCCGCGGCAAATCAGGCCGCGTGATGCAGAATAGCACCTGAGGTACTGGCTTGCCCATTGAGTCTGGTCATCGGTCGGGAACATAATGCGCAGCTCCCGCGGCTTTTCACCAAAGACCTTCCGTACTTCCTGGGGACAGACGAAATAGTCTGTCGGGCAGGGGTACGGCACTCCGCTATCGTTCTCCTTCTTTATCCCCAGCCTTATTTTCCCCAGCCGTGGTAGCCTCACCACATCAGACACGCCTTTTATCGCCATTGTTATTCTCCTCTCCTTTACCTTTTGAGCCTGTCGGTACAGGCTGCTTGCTGGATATATCTCTTAAATATGCCCGGGCAATCATTCGCGCCAATATACGCAGACCCCTTTCCACCTCGGCACTCTTGACGTCAGTCACCGTTCTTTCCTTCCTCGATAATGAACAGGTCGTCGAAGGTATAGTCCTGCAGTTGTTCCAGTATTAGTCGCCTCATTAACGGAGAGGGCTCTCTCCTACCGTTGATAATGTGAGACAGATGGCTGCGGGAGAAATGGATCATTTCCGCCAAGTCGCGCTGGGAAAGGTTTTTCCTGGTCATGGCAACTTCCAGAGCCTGTTTGTTGATACTTACCCTAACCATAGAGATACACCAGAACACATTATGCTTACTCTAGTATACAACAAGGCATTGAAGAGTTGTCAATAGATATGTGTCACTGTAGATAGCATATTGATGTCAATAGTGTTTGACAAAGTATACAAAAGGTGCTATTATGGTGGCAAAGGAGGTGAGCTGTCATGGTGGAGAACTTCGGCGAATACCTGCGGACGCTAAGGACCGAGAAGAAGCTGTCTCTCAGGGAAGTCGAAGCGCTGTCCGGCGTATCAAACTCGTATCTTGGTCTCATCGAGCGCGGGCGGCGCCCGATACCAGGTGCCGATATCCTGAAGAAGCTCGCGCCTGTCTATGACGTACCGGTGAGAGACCTCTTGAACGCGGCGGGTTATCTTAAAGACGAAGAAATCTCCTTGAGCGAGGAAGATGAGGTGGAGATGGCCTTCAGGTACGTAATGAATGACCCGAGATACAAGTCCGGTACCCGAATTAAAGGGGGCCTTACTACCGAAGTGAAGCGGTTCATTGTCGAGATGTACGAGAAGGCGACCGGTAAAAAATTGCTTCCGTAAGGTAGAGGTGCCATGAGGAGCTTCAGCGACTTAAGCTTCTTTTGCAAGTATATCGTAGATAAATATGGATCGCCTGGCGCCGCTACCGAGGATGATAAAGCGGAAGACTTCAGGAACGTATACCTGCGCAATCTGCCGTCGAATTTGAGGACGCTTAAAGCCGTCGCCTCGGCCTGTGGCATCAATTTGAGTAGCCTAGGAGGCGGAAAACTGCCGAAGAATGTCAGGGGCTATCACGATGTCTTCGCGGGTAAGAGAAATATCTATTACAGGGAGGATGACACGATAAGCGGCATTGAGAACACCATACTTCACGAGTTCAGGGAAATGATCGAGCCCGTTTTTATCGAGATATGTCCGGATTATGAGCCTCTCAGGACAATCGCGCTCCATCTGGCTGCCAACCGTTTCGCCACGGCTGTCTTGCTTCCCAGGGATGAGTTTGAACAGAAAGTATACGAGACTGGCTTCGATGTAATCGCTCTTTCCAGTATCTACTCCAAGAGTTGCTCCCAGGTGTTACTGAGGATGGGAGAGGTGCTGCATGGTCGGATTTTCTTCTACGCGGCGCTCTACGAAAACCAGTCCCCAAACAGTACTGACTGGAAGGTAACCTGCTGGACATGCGGGCGAAATGAGGAATGTCCTGAGGCCAATGTCTCCGGACTCTATGATTTTTTCCCGAAAAAGGGTCACCCGGTTGTGCCTGAATCACTGGTGGAGATGACTATCAAGACAGGTAAACCCCATATGGTACGCCATATAACCATTGTTGACGAGATAGAGGAAGACGGGCTTACTGCCATATCCCAACCGTTGTTCCTGCCAGAGCCGGCGTTATCCAAGGTGGCGCTGGTGGTCTCGCTCCAGAGCGAGAGTGAAAAATTGCATTCCCAGGTCAGGAGGCTAAAACCGACTGTCTTGGAGAGCTTCTACAAACATCTATAGAAGACTAAAGGAGAAGACTATGAACGAAAAGAAGAAACTGGCTGCAATCTACGCCCGGGTGTCTTCCGACAAACAGGATACCGATCTCTCCCTGGGGGCACAGGTCCGAGCCTTGAAGGAGTATGCTGCTAGGACCGGCTATGAGATAGCAAGAGAGTTCGTAGATGAGGCAGAAAGTGGTCGCACTGCAGCCAGACCAGCATTTCGGGAAATGATTTCCCTGGCCAAAACAAAACAGCCACCTTTCGATACGATTCTAGTCTGGAAGTTGAATCGTTTTGCGCGGAGCCGGGCCGATTCCATTACCTATAAAACCTTACTGCGGAATAAGGGTATCGAAGTAATCTCGATCAACGAGCCAGTGGATGATAGCCCTACCGGAAAATTACTTGAAGGCGTCATCGAGTCAATTGACGAGTTTTACAGCGAGAACCTGGGACAAGATATCAAGCGCGGCATGCGCGAGAATGCTTCCAGAGGATTCTTCAATGGCAGCAGGCCTCCCTACGGCTTTCGCAAGATAAAGGTCAAAGATGGGGATAGGGAAAGAAATAAGCTTGAGCCTGAACCAGGAGAGTCGGTAGCCACACAGACAGTCCGGAGAATGTTTGATATGGCATCTAGAGATATCGGCTGTAAAGAGATTGCTAGGACTTTAAATCGCGAGGGTTTTCGCACCGGTCAGGGGCAACGCTGGGGGAGAACTACGGTCTATAAAGTACTCTCTAATGAAGCTTATACTGGTACCCTGGTGTGGGGAGGCAGACAGGGCCACCCGGCTATGCACAGGGGAGACCCGCCGGTTCGGGTAGAGAATGCCTGGACGGCAATCATTGACAAAGATACCTTCGATCTGGTTCAGAAAAAGATGGCATCCAAAAGACCGCAGGTTACCCACCCCCGGACGGTACCAAGTCTTTACCTGCTTAGCGGTATCCTGTTTTGCTCATGCGGTGCTGCCATGATTGGACATAGTGCCAAGTCAGGAAAGCATTTTTACTACCAGTGCTCCAGAAAATTCAAGCAGGGAAGTGAAGCCTGCAATTCCAGAATGCTTGTTAAGGAGAAGCTGGAAAGACTGATTATAAACCAACTTAAATCAAAGGTATTAACCGACGACAATTTAGAAAAAATGGTCATTATGGTTAACGAAGAGCTTCAATCGGTTTCAGGGATATTGCAGGATCAATTGGAGACGATAGACGCCGAGTCAAAGGATGTTAAAGCGAGGTTATCAAGGCTTTATGATGTGTTGGAAACTGGGAAACTGGAACTGGATGAACTGGTTCCCCGAATCAGAGAGCTTAAAGCTAGGCAAGATGACTTGAGTAAGACCAGGGTTCAGGTAGAAGCGGAAATGGTTGCTAGGGGAGTAGACCAGGTAGACCTCTCTGTTGTGCAAAGGTATGCCAGAGACTTACGCAATCTACTTGAGGACTCTGATTTCACCGAGAGAAAGGCCTTTTTGCGGTCATTCGTAAAGAAAATAGTTGTTGACCAAGAAGAGGTTACGGTTCATTATAAGTTACCTTTGCCGCCAGATGGAAAATCAAAGGAGAAGATAACGGTTCTACCTATTGATACCTTTGGTGGAGCTGGGGAGATTCGAACCTTGTGATGGGCGGTGGGAATAGGCGGTAAAGGAACGAATCTGGGAGGATGGGTGGTGGAGCTGGGGGGATTCGAACCCCCTACCTTTTGACTGCCAGTCAAACGTTCTCCCAATTGAACTACAGCCCCACAGAGACAATAGTTAATCTAGCAGAAAACGGCGTCGGGCGCAACTAGACGGGAACGCCCAGTGCGCGGAGGAGGCTGCCCAGGCCCCAGTAACCGGCCGCTGCCACCGTTATCCCCTTAATCGTCTTGCCCAGCAAACAGATAAAGAAGTAGCGCCAGAGGCCAAAGCGTAGCGCCCCCGCCGCCAGCGCCGCCGGATAGAAGAAGGGGTTAATCACCGCCGAAAGGACGAAAAGGGTCAGCGAGCCCCGCCTCTCCACCCAGCGTGTCATGCGGTCGTAGACGGCCTTAATCTTGCCCTCTTTCAGGTTCTTGAGGGTGGTACCGCCGCCGTAGCCCGTCAAGTAGGTGGAAATCCCGCCGATAGTCTCGCCCAGGCCAGCGGCCATACCGACGAAGACGGGCCCCATGTAGGGGGCGAAGTCGGGCTTCATCACCGTGCCCAGGGCGAAGACCGCGGGCGTCATCGGTATCGGGGCGATGACGATGGCGCCGCCGAAGATGCTGATTATGAAAGCCCCGAGGTAGCCGTAGTGCTCCAAGGCGCGTATCTGCTCCCAGTAACCGAAGACGGCTACCATTACCGCCACCGTCAGCAGCAAGCCACCGATGCCGACGTAATACTCCCAGCGCTTGGAAGCGGCCTTAAACTTCTCCCAGTTAAAGCCCAACCCTCTCCCTTTCCAAAGACAAAAAATCCCCCACTATATTAATGTTAACCATTAATAATGGCAAGAAGCTATGTCAGGCGGCGGCTTTGGCCTTCCGTTTCAGGGTGAAGGTCAGGCCCTTATCGCCCAGGTCAACCTTGACGGTGTCGCCCTCTTTGAACTCGCCGGCCAGCAACTTGCTGGAGAGCGGGTTCTCGACGTGGCGCTCGATGGCGCGTCGCAAAGGTCGGGCGCCGTAGACGGGGTCGTAGCCCTCCTTGACCAGCCAGGACTTGGCCTTATCGCTGAGCTCGATGCCGAGCTTGCGGTCAGCCAGCCGCTCCTGCAGCTCTTTGACCAGCAACTCGACAACCTGCCGCAACTGCTCCTCGGTGAGCTGGTGGAAGACGATTATCTCGTCGATGCGGTTGATGAACTCGGGGCGGAAGGTCTTTTTCATCTCGGCCAGCACCCGCTCCTTCATGGTGTCGTAGTCGAGCTTCTCACCTTTGCCCTTCGGTTTGGCGGCGAAGCCCATGCTCATCTGGCTGCGGATGAGCTGGGCGCCGACGTTGCTGGTCATGATGACCACGGTGTTCTTGAAGTCAACGGTACGGCCGTGGCCGTCGGTGAGCCTGCCATCGTCGAGTATCTGAAGTAAGCTGTTGAAGACCTCGGGGTGCGCCTTTTCGATTTCGTCGAGCAGTATTACCCTATAGGGGCGCCTTCTCACCGCCTCGGTGAGCTGGCCTCCCTCGTCATAGCCAACGTATCCCGGCGGGGCGCCGATAAGCCGCGACACGGTGTGCCTCTCCTGGTACTCCGACATATCGAGGCGCACCATGGCGTTCTCGTCGTCGAAGAGGAAGCGCGCCAGCGTCTTGGCCAGCTCGGTCTTGCCCACACCGGTGGGACCTAAGAAAACGAAGCTGCCGATGGGGCGCTGGGGGTCCTTGAGACCGGCCCGACTGCGCCGAATCGCCTCGGAGATGGCGGTGACGGCCTCTTCCTGGTTAATCAGGCGTTCGTGAATGCGCTCTTCCATATGGAGCAGCTTTTCGGCCTCGCCCTCTAACATCTGGGAGATGGGGATGCCCGTCCACTTGGAGATGAGCTGGGCGATGTCTTCTTCGTCAACTACCTCGTCGAGCTTCTCCGTTTTGAGCCATTCCGCCTTGGCTTTATTGTACTCGTCCTCAAGGCGCAGGCGCTCAGCTTTGAGCTCGGCGCTCTGCTCGAAGTCCTGCCGCTGCGAGGCGGCCTCCTCCTCGTTGGTCTTTTCCTTCAGCTTTTGCTCTAATGATTTCACCTCGGGCGGGGCGCTCTCGGTATCGATGCGCAATTTCGAAGCGGCCTCGTCGATGAGGTCGATGGCCTTATCGGGAAGGTGGCGGTCGGCGATATAGCGCTGACTCAAGCGAGCCGCCGCTTCCAGCGCCTCGTCCGTAATCTTGACCTTGTGGTGCGCCTCATAGCGGGGGCGCAGCCCTTTAAGTATTTCGATGGTGGCGTCGACGCTAGGCTCGGTGATGAAGACCGGCTGCAAGCGCCTCTCCAGCGCCTTATCCTTTTCTATGAACTTGCGGTATTCATCCAGGGTGGTGGCGCCGACACACTGCAGCTCGCCGTGAGCCAGGGCGGGTTTTAGCATGTTGCTGGCGTCGATAGAGCCCTCGGCAGCGCCGGCCCCGACCACGGTGTGCATCTCGTCGATAAATAATATGACCTCGCCCTTGGCCTGGCGTACTTCATCCATAACCGCCTTGAGCCTTTCCTCGAACTCACCGCGGAACTTGCTACCTGCCACCAGCGCCCCCATATCCAGGGCGACCACCTTACGGTTTTTCAGCGAATCGGGGACGTCGTCAGCGACAATCTTCTGGGCCAGTCCTTCAGCGATGGCCGTCTTGCCCACGCCCGCCTCGCCGACGATGACAGGGTTGTTCTTGGTGCGGCGGCTCAAGATTTGCATGACGCGCTTGATTTCGTCCTCGCGGCCGATGACGGGGTCGAGCTTGCCCTCGCGGGCCATCTCGGTGAGGTCGCGGCCGTATTTCTGCAGAGAGCGGTATTTGCTCTCGGCGCGGGCGTCGGTAACGCGGTGGCCGCCGCGCAGCTTTTGCAGGGCGGCATAGACCTTCTCCTGGTCGATGCCCAGGCGCTTCAGAATCTCTGACGCCTCGCCCTTCTGCTCGCCAGCGATAGCGATAAGCAGGTGCTCGGTGCCGATGAACTCGTCCTTGAGCCTATCGGCCTCTTCACCCGCCGCCTTGATGAGGTTGGCGATGCGGGGGGTGGCGTATAGCTGTCCGGTATCGTAGCTGACCTTGGGCGTCCTTTCCAGGGCGGCGGCGACCTCCTGCTTTACGTTCTCCAGGTCAACGCCAAGGTCGGCGAAGATATCGCCCACCAGGCCCTTCTCCTGCTGGAGCAGCGCCAGCAGGATATGCTCCACGTCCCACTGGCTGTGCTTGTACTGACGCACCAGCTCCTGGGAGGCAGCTAGTGCTTCCTGTGCCTTTTCGGTAAATCTTTCCTGTTTCATGTCACTTACCCTGTCTATTTATTACCGTCTTACTTCGGTTCGGGCTCTTCGAATCTGTGGAGCTCCGACTCCAGCTCCTGCACCTGGTTTTGCAATTCCAGCATCTGCTGCACCATGCGCATAATGACCTCGACCCCCGCCAGGTTGACCCCCATATCGTCCATCAGGGTCTTGACCCGCTTGAGGTGGGCGACATCCCTTTCCGAGTAAAGGCGGATGTTGCCCCGCGAGCGGCGGGGCTCGATAATACCCACCTTTTCGTAGTAGCGCAGGGTATGGGTCTGCACGCCGACCATGCGGGCGGCAATGCTTATCACGTAGCGGGGTTCGTTTTCGGCTGAATCTCTCATAACAACACCTACCCTTCGGGAGGGAGCCGACTGAGTTTCCGGAAGAGCTCCTTTTCGCCGTCAGTTAATTTGGTGGGCAGCATCACCTTGACCCGCGCCAGCAGGTCACCCTTGGTCGATTTGCCCAGGTGGGGCATGCCCTGCCCTTTAAGGCGAAAGCTGCGCCCGTTCTGGGTCTCGGGAGGAATCTTCAAGGAGAGCTGGCTGCCTTTGGGGGTTCTTACCTTTACCTCCCCACCCAGCACCGCCACCGTCAGGGGCACGGGCACATCGGTATAGAGGTCGTCACCATGGCGGTGGAAGATGCGGTGGGGGCGCACCGAGGTCACCAGGTAGAGGTCGCCCTTGACCCCGCCGTGACCCTCGGCGCCCTTGCCGCT
>CAYPBF010000042.1:0-8518 GCA_964408935.1 uncultured Dehalococcoidales bacterium
ATCTTTTTAGGGTCAGGGCTTGGCGATGCTCTTCACCAGGTTAGCCATCTCGATGGCGCTGACGGCGGCTTTAAAGCCCTGGTTCCCCTCCTTAGTTCCGGCCCGCCCAATAGCCTGCTCCAGGCTATCAGCCGTAATTACGCCGTAGATAACTGGCAGCCCCGTCTCCAACCCCACCATAGCAATCCCCTTGGTTACCTCGGCGGAGATATATTCAAAGTGAGGCGTTCCTCCCCTTATCACCGCCCCCAGGCAAACCACGGCGTCGTAGCGCTTGGTCCGGGCCAACTTCTTGGCGATGATGGGAATCTCGAACGAGCCCGGCACCCAGGCAACATCGATATCCGCCTGGGCCACTCCGTGGCGAATCAGGGCGTCCTGTGCCCCGTCGAGCAGCTTCTGGGTAATAAAATCGTTGAAACGGGAAACGACCAGCCCGAACTTCAGCCCCTTCCCTACCAGCATTCCTTCGATAGGCTTGCTCATTGCTTTCTCCTTTATCTTAATTATCGGTAATATCGGGTATATCCAGGCGGTGACCCATCTTCTTCTGCTTGGTCACCAGGTAATCGCGGTTATAGGGGTTGGGGGTAATGATAATAGGCACCTTTTCCACCACCTTCAGCCCGTAACCCTCCAACCCGATGACCTTCTTTGGGTTGTTGGTCAATAACTTTATGTCATGTAAGCCCAGGTCGGCCAGAATCTGGGCGCCAATGCCGTAGTCTCTCAAGTCGGAGGGGAAGCCCAGCGAAAGGTTGGCCTCCACCGTATCCAGCCCCTCATCCTGAAGGGCGTAAGCCCGTATCTTATTATGGAAGCCGATGCCCCGCCCCTCCTGCCTCATATAGAGGAAGACACCCCGCCCCTCCTTAGCGATAGTCTCCATAGCCAGCCCAATCTGGTCGCCGCAATCGCAGCGCAGGCTGCCGAAGACGTCACCGGTAAGACACTCGCTGTGAACGCGTACCAGCACGGGCTCTTCGGTATCCAAATCCCCCATAACCAGCGCCAGGTGCTCGTCAGGGTCGATATCGCTGCGGTAGGCGATGGCGGTAAACTCGCCGTGTCTGGTGGGCAATTTGGCCTCGGCCACACGGTGCACCAGCTTTTCGTGGCGGCGGCGGTAGGCGATGAGGTCAGCCACCGATATTATCTTGATGCCGAACTTATCGGCAAACTCTTCCAGCTGGGGCATACGCGCCATGGTGCCGTCCTCGTTCATAATCTCGCAGAGGACGCCAGCGGGTCGCAACTCCGCCAGGCGGGCCAGGTCAACCGTCGCCTCGGTCTGCCCCGCTCGCACCAGCACGCCGCCGTTCCGGGCACGCAGGGGAAACATATGCCCCGGCATAAGTATATCTTCCGGTTTTGTCTTGGGGTCGACCATGACCTGTACCGTCTTGGCCCTGTCCGCTGCTGAGATGCCAGTGGTGGTCCCCTCTCTGGCTTCCACGGCCACGGCAAAAGGCGTGGTGAACTTCGAAGTATTATTGGCGACCATCATCGGTATGTGGAGGGCGTCCAATCGCTCCCCGGTGAGCGGCATGCAGATAAGACCGCGCCCGTACTTGGCCATGAAGTTGATTGAGTCCGCGGTGACCTTCTCCGCGGCCATGACCAGGTCGCCCTCGTTTTCCCTGTCCTCGTCGTCAACGACGATGACGAACCGACCCTCTTTTACGTCTTTAATAGCTTCTTTAATAGTCGCTAACCCCATATTCTCCTCCCCTCTTAACCTACCAGGAAGCCGTGCTCCTGGAGAAAGTCTAAGGTTATACCGCCGCTTTGCGGCTTATTTAATTGTTCCACATATTTAGCTATAATGTCCACCTCCAGGTTGACCACGTCCCCCACCACCCTCTTCCCCAAGTTGGTGTTTTCGTGCGTATAACCGACGATAGACAACTGGAAAGAGCTGTTATCACGCGAGACGACAGTCAAGCTGATCCCGTCCACAGCGATAAAGCCCTTCTCGACAATGTAGGGCATAAGGCGGGCGGGGACATCGAAGCTGAGAAGTAAAGATTCGTCACGGTGGCTTACCGAGCTTAGCCTTCCCCTGTCGTCGATATGCCCCTGCACGAAGTGACCGCCCAAACGGCTGTTGGGAGTCAGGGGTCTTTCTAAGTTTACTTCGTCACCGGGGCGCAAAAGCCCCAGATTGGTCTTATCCAGCGTCTCGGGCATGACCTCGACCGAGAAAGAGCTATCGTCGAAGCTAGTTACGGTCAGGCAGACACCATTAACGGCCATGCTGTCGCCCTTTTGCATATTAGCTAAAACAACGTCGGCGGCAATAGTCAGCCTCCCTGCCGTTGAGACAACTTTCCCTATTTCTTCAACGATTCCGGTAAACATAGCTCCTCGTTATTTGGCGACGTAGCCGCTGACCACCACATCGTCCCCCAGCTTCCCCACCCTCACCCTATCCAGGTGGAAGGCATCGGTGACCTTGCTCACCCCTTCGCCAACCACCGCCGAGCGGGCATTGGCCCCGCCGATGATGATGGGGGCAATAAAGGCGATAACCTTATCCACCAGCCCCAGGTCGAAGAGGGAGCCGATCAGTATGCCACCCCCCTCCACCACGACGCTGGTGATTTCCCGCTTACCCAAGTCTCTGAGCAATATCTCCAAATCGACCCTTTCGTACTCTTGGGGCGGTTCCATCACCTCGGCGCCAGCTTTCTCAAAGGCCACCCTTTCCTTGGGCTCGAGCTTATGACCCACCACCAGCAGCGTATTCCCCGGCTCTCGGAATACCCTTGAATCCAGGGGCGTGCGCCCCCTGCCGTCGACGATAACCCTCAAGGGCTGTTTGCGGGCTACCCCTCCTTTACCCCCTGCACAGCGGGTGGTGAGGTGGGGGTTATCGGCCAAAAGCGTGTTGACGCCGGCCATAATGGCGTCGCTGGTATAGCGCAAACAGTGAACGAATTTTCTCGATTCGTTACCGCTAATCCAGCGGGAATGCCCCTCTTTGGTGGCGATTTTACCGTCCAGGCTCATGGCGAACTTGGCGGTGACGAAGGGCATGCCCGTGGTAACGTACTTGATGTAGGCCTCGTTTACCTCTTTGGCCTCGGCTTCGTGCTCGCCCAGAGTGGTCTTAATACCCGCCTTCTCCAGCTCCTTTTGCCCCCGCCCCGAGACCAGCGGGTTTGGGTCGAGCATGGCCATGTGCACCTCGCCGATGCCGGCGGCGATAATAGCCTCGGTACAGGGAGGTGTCCGCCCCTGGTGGGCACAGGGTTCCAGCGTGACGTACATGGTACCCCCCTCCGCCCCCTTACCCGCCTGCTTCAGGGCGATGACCTCGGCGTGGTGGGAACCGGGCGGCTGGGTATAGCCCTGCCCGATAACCTCGCCTTCCTTAACCACCACCGCCCCCACCGCGGGGTTGGGGCTGGCCTGACCCAGAGCCAGCTTGGCCAGAGAGAGGGCCTGTTCCATATAATCCACAGCACCGCCATTCTAACACCTGCCCCAAAAAAAGTGCAACTTTCGCTGTCATGGCGAGCGAAGCAATCAAAAGATAACCCCCCACCCCCCAGGTTTTTCCCCCACACCAGCCCGCCCACAAAGGTCTTTCAAAGGGGGGCTACGCCCCCCTTAAAACCCCCCTGAAAGTGGGGAGGCGAGGCGTGACCCTCAAGTTAAGAAGTTTATCTTATTAGGGCGGGCTGGGTGGGCCTGAAACAACGTACGCTAACAAGGTGGGGTTGGGCAAATAGCAAAGACACCTTGATATAAGGTATAATGAACCAAGGATAGACATATAAATGAACAGAATTCTCCGCGACATCCTTATAACGCTAGCCATAGCCCTAGTCATTTTCTTCGCCCTCAGGGCCACCGTCCAGGCTTACAAGGTGAAAGAAACCTGCATGGAGCCCTACTACACCGATGGCGAATGGCTGCTGGCCAGCAAGGCGGCCTACTGGTTCCACGACCCCGAAAGGGGCGATGTGATAATACTCGACCCGCCTTTCGATAGCGAAGAGTTCTATATCAAGCGCCTCATCGCCCTGCCCGGTGACACGGTGGAGGTGAAAGACGGCCTCGTCTACATAAACGGCATCACCCTGGAAGAACCCTATATAATGGAAGCCCCCACCTACACCCTCCCCCCCACCGAGCTTGGCGAGGACGAGTACTTTGTCCTTGGTGATAACCGCAATAACGCCAATGATTCCCACACCGGCTGGACGATAGGCCGCGAGGACATAATCGCCAAGGCCTGGTTTGTCTACTGGCCCTTTAGCGAATTGGGCGGCGGCAACAACTACCCCCTCGGCGATCAACTCGAACCCGCCGCTGAATAATTTGGGGGGATGGGAGGCGTCCCCCACAGGAGGATATATAAGGGTACCACCCTTATAGGGTGGGTATTGGGTGGGACGGAAAACGTACGTTAAATTAAGGGGACTAAGGTGACCAAAGACGCCAAGGAAATCTTCGAAAAAGCGGGAGCGCTACTCAAAGGCCACTTCCTGCTCACTTCCGGATTGCACTCCCCCGTCTACTGGGAAAAGTTCAAGGTCCTTCAGTCCCCACCCCACACCGAACAGCTCTGCCGCATGATTGCCGACCACTTCAGAGACCAGAAAATCGAGGTCGTCGCCGCCCCGACCACGGGCGGCATCATCATGGCCTTCGAAACGGCCAAACAGCTCGGTGTCAGGGGCATCTTCGCTGAAAAGACGGGTGAAAAAGAGCGCGCCTTCAAGCGCGACTTCACTATCAAGCCTAGCGAGCGCGTCTTAATCGTTGACGACATCTTCACCACGGGCGGCTCCCTGCGCCAGACGATGGATGCCGTGAAAAAGCTGGGCGGGGAAATCATCGGCATTGGCGTCCTCGTTGACCGTTCCATCCAGGAGATTGATTTCGGCGTCCCCCTCTTTAGCTGCCTCCGCGCCGAAGCGGTAACCTACCCACCCGATAACTGCCCCCTCTGTAAAGAGGGGATTCCCCTGGTCAAACCCGGCGGCGGATAAGCCGAAAAGGCTATTGACAAAAGGCCTTCTACCCCATATACTGAAAATGGCTACCGACCCGCTTGGGCGGTAAGTTGACTAGACCAAGGCGATTAACAATCTAAGTCGCTTGGATCGGATACGACCGAGACGGCAGGAATAGCTAAGTATTTATAGATGCCTTCTCTGCGTGTCAGAGAAGGCTTTTTTAGTTTAAAACAGGTGGGGAAATGCTCAAATTAGGATTCATTGGAGCCGGAACCGTAGGCACCGCCCTGGCGGCGCGCTTAAGCCAGAGCGGCTACCCTGTAGTCGCTGTGGCCAGCCGCAGCCAGGCGTCGGCGCAAAAGCTCTCCGATGCCGTTGGTTACTGCCCCATATTCGACAGCAACCAGGCCGCCGCCGACCACGCCGAGCTTATCTTTATCACCACCCCCGACGACGCCATCGCCCCCGTGGTTAAAGAGATTCAGTGGCACCCCGGCCAAAATGTCGTCCACTGCTCCGGGGCCGATTCCGTAGCCATACTGGAGCCCGCCAAGCAAGCGGGTGCCCAAGTGGGCGCCCTCCACCCCCTCCAGACCTTCGCCAGCGTCGAGCAGGCCATAGAGAATATGCCTGGCTCGACATTTGCTTTAGAGGCCGAAGAGCCCCTGCTGGCCGCCCTCAAAGAGATGGCAGAAGCCCTCGGCGGTAACTCGGTAGTGCTCAAGGCCAGCGACAAAGTCTTATATCACGCTTCGGCGGTTATCGCCTGCAACTACCTGGTAACCCTGGTCAAGATAGCCAGCGACCTTTGGACAAGCTTCGGCGTTCCTCCCCAAAAGGCAACTCAGGCGCTCTTACCCCTCCTTCGAGGAACGCTGCATAATATAGAAACCATCGGCATCCCCCAATGCCTTACCGGGCCTATCGCTCGTGGCGACATTGGCACCATCAACAAACACCTAAACGCCCTGTCTCAAACCGCCCCCCAACTTCTCCCCAGCTACCGCGAGCTCGGCCTCCAGACCGTACCCATCGCCCTGGACAAGGGCAAAATCGACCAGAATAAAGCTAAGGAGCTTGAAACCATACTGACCAGCCGATAAATAAACGGGAGGGTTATGATGCGAAAAATGCTCAAGAGCAAAATCCACCGGGCCACCGTCACCGAAGCCAACCTCGAATACGAGGGCAGCGTCGCCATCGACAAACGGCTCATGGATGAGGCGGACATCCTGCCCTACGAGCAGGTGCAGGTCCTCAACGCCAACAACGGCGCCCGCTTCATCACCTACGCCATTGAGGCCCCCGCCGACAGCGGCACCATCGGCATCCAGGGCCCCGCCGCCCGACTCGCCTCCAAAGGCGATACCGTCATCCTGCTCACCTACTGCGACGTCAAGGACGCCGAGGTCAAGGACTTCCTGCCCCGCCTGGTCTACGTCGACGAAAACAACGTCGTCACCAAGACCAAACACGTCGTCGACGCCATACCCTACTAGCCCTGAGCTGAACGAAGTAATCTAGGGGGTTACGGGAGGCGTAACCCTGAAGGAGGATATAAAAGGGGCACCACCCTTATAGGGTGGGCTAGGGTGGGAAGAAAAACCTGGGGAGGGGAGCAAAAAATGCGCATAACCATCAACCAGATAAAAGAAATGAAACAACGCGGTGAGAAAATCACCATGCTCACCGCTTATGATTACGCCACCGCCAAAATCGTTGACGAAGCCGAAATACCCCTTATCCTCGTCGGTGACAGCCTGGGCATGGTTGTCCTCGGCTACGAATCCACCATCCCCGTCACCATGGAGGAAATGCTCCACCACACCAAGGCGGTGGTCAGGGGCACTAAAAAGGCGCTCGTCATCGGTGATATGCCCTTCATGACCTACCACGTCAGTGTCGAAGATGCCCTGCGCAATGCCGCCCGTTTTATTCAGGAAGGCGGCGCCCAGGCGGTCAAGCTCGAAGGTGGCGTCACCGTGGCCGAAAAGGTAAAGCGCATCGTCGCATGCGGCATCCCTGTCATGGGCCACATCGGCCTTACCCCCCAGTCCATCCACCAGTTCGGCGGATTCAAGCTCCAGGGCAAGACCCCCGAAGCCGCCAAAAGAGTGTTAGAAGACGCCCAAGCTTTGGAAGAGGCTGGAGCCTTCGCCATCGTCCTGGAGACGGTACCCGCCCCTCTGGCCAAACTCATCTCCCAAAAGATAAACATCCCCACCATCGGCATCGGCGCCGGGCCTGACTGTGACGGCCAAGTTCAGGTCATCAATGATATCCTGGGCTCTTTTGCCGACTTCGTCCCCGGACACGCCAAGCAGTACGCCAAGCTCACCGATATTATCGCCAAAGCGGTAGCGCAATACCGCGACGAGGTCAAGGCGGGCCAGTTCCCCACCGAAAAGCACAGCCACGCTATGGACGAAAAGCTCCTCGCTGAGCTAACCTAACCCAACCTTAACTCACCTATCCCTTCAGAACCTTACCAGAACTAACAGGAAGTCCCCACCCCCCAGGTAGTTATACCCACACCAACCCGCCCAGAAACGTCTTTCAAAAGGGGGCTACGCCCCCTCTTGAACTCCCCTGAAATAGAGGGGTGGGGTGGCCGTCACCCAGAAGGAATTCTAGAGGGAGAATCCCCTCTAAGGGTGGGCAGGGTGGGTTAGAAAGACGTGCGCTAACAGAATTGGGCGAGGTATGGGGAACAAAAAAACTTGCCAAAGATTCGCGCGAGCCTTACACTATATTAAAATCCTAGGAGCTAATCATGGCTGAAAGCAAACACGGTCACCTGGTCAAAACGATGCCCGTCCAAAAAGGCATGGAAGAGGGTGCCAACGCCCGCGAACTCATCTGGATTTACGCTAAAGACCTGGAAAACATACCCGTCAACTTCGCCATGGGCCGCTACGAAGAAACTGGCCTCTGGCACACCTGGGCAGGCCCCCACACCCACCCCAAATACGACGAATCCCTCATCTTCTTCGGCCACGACCCTGACAGGCTCGACTACCTGGGCGCTGAGTTCGAGATATCGCTCGGTGAAGAAGAGGAAAAACATATAATCGATAAACCCTGCCTGGTGCTGTTGCCCAAGGGGTTCCCCCACTGCCCACTCTACACCAACCGCATTGATAGCTCCTTCGCCCACGGCCACATCATTCTCGGCCCCGACGAGAGCGTTGAGTGGTGGCCCACCGACTACAAGTCCACCAAGACCACCGACGGCAAGAAATACAGCCACCTGATTAAACCGCTCAAAGTCCACAAAGACCCAAAGAACACTGAGCTAACCTGGAAGACGAGCGACCAGCTCGAAGGTTTTAACATGCACATGGCGGCGGGCTTATGCACCGAGACCGGGGCCTGGTATCCGGGCAAGGGCGCCCATACCCACCCCTACGATAAGCTCATGATTTTCATCGGCACCCATCCCAATAAGCTGGGCTACCTGGGCGCCGAAATCGAGATAGGCATTGGCGAGGAAAAGCATACCTTTAACCTGCCCACCGTTATCACCGTACCCAAGGGGACGCCCCACC
>CAYPBF010000043.1:0-8268 GCA_964408935.1 uncultured Dehalococcoidales bacterium
AAGCACGGGCTGGAGCCCATCCACTATCCCCACCCCGCCCTGGCCAACATCCTGGAGGAGACCTACGGGGTCATCGTCTACCAGGAGCAGGTGCTCTTCATCGTTCAGGCGCTGGCTGGCTACAGCCTGGGCCAGGCCGACATCTTCCGTAAGGCGATGGGCAAGAAAATTGCGTCCGTGATGAAAAAGGAACAGCGTAACTTTATGAGCGGCGCCAGCGAGATGGGTTTTTCCTCACGGGTGGCCGAGGAGGTCTTCTCCCTCATCGAGCCCTTCGCCGGCTACGCTTTCAACAAGGCGCACAGCTTCAGCTACGCCCTGATTGCCTACCAGACCGCCTACCTCAAGGCCAACTACCCCGCTGAGTATATCACCGCTTTCTTGGTCACCCATGCCAGCGAGCAGGATAAAGTTGCCACCGCTGTTGCCGAGTGCCGCCGCTTGGGCATCGAGGTCCTGCCCCCCGACGTTAACCGCAGTCGGGTCAGCTTTACCATTGAGCCCGACGCTGAGGGCAAGCAGGCCATACGTTTCGGGCTGAACGCCATTAAGAACGTGGGAGTGGGGGCGGTGGAGCCGCTGGTCGAGGAACGCCTCAAAAACGGTGCCTTCGAGTCTGTCGACGACCTCTGCCGCCGCGCCGACCTGCGCAATCTAAACCGCCGCGCCATGGAGAGCCTGATAAAGGCGGGCGCCCTCGACAGCCTGGGCGAGCGCGGCACCCTGCTCGCCAGCGTCGGTCGCATCCAGTCCCTGGCCCAACGCGAGCAGCACCTTAGGGATACGGGTCAGTCCACCATGTTCGACCTCTGGGGGGAAAGCATGCCCACCCCCGTGCCCAGCCTAGAGCTGGAGGAGGGCGAGATTCAGACCAAGGATAAGCTGGATTGGGAGCGGGAGCTGATGGGGGTCTATCTCTCCGAGCACCCCTTCGCCGCCTTTGCCGAGAAGATAGCCGCCGAGGACACTGTCCTCTGCGGGCAGGTCGAGGCCGAATTGGCGGGGCAGCTAGTCAGAGTGGCGGGCATGGTGGCCTCGGTACACCAGTCTTTTACCCGCGACCGCCGCCCCTTCGCCAGCGTTATGCTGGAAGACCTCGACGGACGGGTAGAGGTCATGGCCTGGCCCGACGTCTACGCGGGCACCCGCGAGCTCTGGCAGGAAGGCGTCATACTCCTGGTGGAGGGAAAGGTCAGGATGCGCAACGACCGCGTGCAATTGAGCTGCGATAACGTGCGCCGCTACCAGCTCGAAACCACCCCCGAAGAACCCCTCGAAGAGAAGGAGCCCGAACCCCCGCCGCCGCCCAAAAACCACCTGACCATAAGCATCAAGCAGACGGAAAACATAGATAACGACGTCGCCTGCCTAAATAAGCTGGTTGATACCCTGAGGGTCTTCCCTGGTGAGGACGAGGTCAATATGTGCGTCGTCAGCGGTGATAGAATCGTCAACCTCAAGCTTTCCAATATCAACACGGGCTACTGCCCCGAGCTGCACCAGCGCCTGGTGGCGCTGGTGGGGGAGGAGGGGCTGAAGGTGGTGACTGGCAACTAAAATCGGGGAGGGTGCTGATGGGTGGTAAAGAGACGGCGGGGCACCGCCAAAGGCTGCGGGAAAGGTTCGTCAAGGCGGGCTTGGGCGGCTTTCACGACTACGAAATCGTCGAGCTGCTGCTCACCCTGGGCTCACCGCGCAAGGACTGCAAACCCCAGGCCAAAGAGGCCATCAGGCGTTTCAAGAGCTTAAGGGGGGTGCTTTCGGCTTCGTCCGAAGAACTCCAGAAAATAGACGGCATCGGCCCTGTAAACGCCCTGGGCATCAAGCTAGTCTCCGAGGTGGCCCGCGAGTTCCTCAAGCAGAAGGTGGTCGATAGGCCCGCCTACAAATCGGCGCGGGAGATTTTCGACTACCTCTACCACTCCATGCGTGACCTTAAAAAAGAGGTCCTCAAGGCCATCTACCTGGACAGCCAGAACCAGATTATAGATATCACCGATGTTGCCGAGGGGACGGTGAATAGGGGGGCGGTTTCCGCCCGCGAGGTGATGGAGAGCGCTATCGGGCACAGCGCTGTGGCGCTCATCCTTGTCCATAACCATCCCTCGGGCAGGCCCGAGCCCAGCCCCAGCGACGAGCAGATAACCCGCGACCTGGTCTTTGCCGGCGGCATCATGCAGATAAGGGTGCTCGACCATATTGTCATCGGCGAGAATAAATACTACAGTTTCGCTGTGGAGGGGTTAATCGAGAAATACGAGGGGGACTTCCTCGACCTGAAGCTCAAGGGGGTCTCCGAGGCGAAACGGCGGCTCTACCGGGCCAAGGTGTTGCCTCCGGAGCTTCACTGGCGTCCCTAACCTTTCGGGCTTGGTTGCGTTATAATAAACGAGAAGGATAGAGAGGGAGTAAGGAGGGCGCTATGAAAAGAGTTTGGCTTTTGGTCGCCGCGATAGTGCTGACCCTGGGGCTGGTGGCGGGGTGCACGACGGTGGTTAAGACCTACGATGACGAGGGGCAAGAGATAGACATCAACGTGGGCAAGGAATTCATTATCGCCCTCGGCTCCAATCCCACCACCGGTTACAGCTGGCAGGCAGACTATGACGAGGCTATGCTGGAGCTGGTCGGCGGCGAGCCCACCTACGAGGCGGATGAAACGGAAGAGCCCGCCATGGGCGCCGGCGGGGTCGAGTATTTTCGCTTCCAGGCACTGGCGGCGGGAGAGACTGAGATAACGCTTACCTACGCCCAGCCCTGGGAGGGTGGTGGAGTAGGCGAGACCAAGGTCTTTACCGTCAATATAGAGTCTTAGCGACGGGCTTCGAGGCGGAGCAGAGACCTCTTAATCCCCACCCCGCCGCTGTAGCCGCTTAAAGCTCCGTCGCTGGCCACCACGCGGTGGCAGGGAATGATAACGGGCAGCGGGTTTCGCGCTAAAGCCTGCCCCACCGCCCGCCCCGCCCCTTTCTTACCTAATCTCTTGGCGAGCCAGCCGTAGCTCCTGGTTTCCCCGTAGGGAATGAGCCGTGTCAGCCGCCAGACTTGGCGCTGGAAAGCGGTGGCCGAGGCGAGGTCGAGCTCGTCGGGGAATTCTACCCGCTTACCAGCGAAGTAACTTTTAAGGCGGGCTACAGTATCACCGAGGTGCTTTTCGGAGCGCACCGCGTCTTTAATGCCCAAATGACGCTCGGCCCTGGTTGCCGAGGGTTGGGGCGGGGTGGCGGCGCGCAGCCCCGAATCAGAGCCCAATAGCCCCACCCAGCCCATATCGGTGTTAAAAACGGTGTAGTATAACCGCCGGCTCGTGGTCTTTTACCCCATCTCGGGCTCGATAAGCCCGTAGTCACCATCGTGGCGGCGGTAGAGCAGGTTGAGCTCGTCGCTTTCGGCATTGAAGAAGAGGAAGAAGTCGTGCCCCAAAAGCTCCATCTGGTCGATGGCTTCGGCGGGCAACATCGGCTTGACGGCAAAGCGCTTGACCTTGACCACCTTGCCCGTGGGCGGGGCCTCCTCCACCATTTTATCCTTGGGGGAGGTCCCTCGACCCTTCTCGTAGAGCTTGCCCTTGTAGCGTTCAATCTGGCGGTTGATGACGGAAGCCACCTTCTTTATGGCCGCGGGCAGGTCTTCACCCCGTTCCGCACTCCGCAGCAGGGTGCCGCGGCTATCAATAGTCAGCTGGACGACGAAAAGCTCCTTGGTCCCCTTGACCTTTGTGCGGGCGATTTCGACCTTGTATTCCCTGACATCGGGCAGGTGGTGGGCCAGCTTGCCCAGCTTGCTCTCGATGAGCTGGCGCACGGTGTCGGTCAGTTCTATGTTTTTGGACTTTATCTCTAGCTCCATCGACACACACTCCTTCAGGCTGTTTCCTATATCTCTTTGGCCAGCACCAGGCCCCAGACCGAGCTGGCCCCGTTTTCCTTGAGCGCTCGGGCGCAGGCGTCGAGGGTGGCCCCCGAGGTGGCCACGTCGTCGATGAGCAGTACTGCCTTGTCTTCCAGGCGGCGGTCGCGGCAGGAGAAGGCGTCGGCAACATTGTGACGGCGCTCGTCCACGTTGGCGGTGCGTGCCTGGGGTGGGGTATAGCGTTCCCGCACCAGGCAGTCTTCGTCCAGCGGTAAGCCGCCGATTCGGCTCAGCTCCAGGGCCAGCAGGCGGGACTGGTTGTAGCCCCTCTCCCGCAGTCTTTTGCGGTGCAGCGGCACCGGCACCAAGATATCGGCGGGCAAAGAGTTGGCCTTCAGATAGTCGCCCAGCCACCGCCCCAGTAAGGAGGCTATCTCCCTGACGCTGTTGTACTTGAGCTCATGGATAGCCTGGCGGACAACGCCGTCGAACCGGAAGGGGGCGCGGATGCCATCAATAGACGCCTGCCAACCGACGCAGGCGGGACAGACCACGGCGTTAAGCTGGGGCTGCCCGCAGCGCGGGCAGAGGGGGGGATGGATGCGCGGCAGCGACTTGAGGCAGTTGGGGCAGACAAAATCCCCCTCCCTTCCACAGCCAACGCACCAGCGTGGAAACAACAGGTCGAGTGCTATCCCCTTGAGTTTGGTTAACTTAGGGAGCACCTTCCTCCAGCCTATTTCGGGAAAGGCTCGGGTTTAAGAGCGGGAGCGCGGGTTGTGCAGCGTCCCGCTGATGATGGGTTCGTTTATATAAACGTCACCGTTCCTGATTTTTAGGTTGTAACCGCAATCAGGATTGGTGCAAACCCAGGCTTTGTAATGAATGGCCGCCCCCTGACTACCGAAGTCGGACAGGGGCACCAGATCTCCAGAATTGCATTTCTGGCACTTAGGGAAATTAGTCTGTTCCATGGGGTTCCTCCTCCCAACCAAAATAAATATGGAATCTTATGAAGTATACAACATGCGTTGGTCGTTGGCAAGGTTTTCAAAGTGCCGCCGAGCTTAAGCAGGTGTAGATGGGTCCCTCCGGCGTTAGCTGGCTTTTCATCAGCTTGACGCTATCCACCACAAAGCTTTGGGCTGTTTCGAGCTCGGTTTCAGCGATGAGCTGCCCCAGCCTTTCCCGTTCCTGGGGGGTGGTGCGGTCTCTTAAGCGCGCCAGCGTCAAATGGGGCGTAAAGCGCCTGTTTTCGGGGGGAAAGCCCAGCTTCTTGAGACTCGATTCAATGCGCTGCTGAAGGTTCGCCAGCTTTTCCACCTCCCCGCCCAGCCCCACCCAGACAATCTGCACTCGTCTGGGGTTGGGGAAGACGCCCAGCTCGGTGACCTCAAGCTTGAAGGGAGATGTCCCTCTCACCGCCTCTGTCATGGCGGCGGCTATTTCATCAATCCTGTCGGCGGCCACATTGCCCAGGAACTTGAGGGTTAGGTGGATGTTATTAGGTTCGACCCACTTGACCGGTGCCGAACTGCCCGCCTTGAACTGCGCCTGAAGCTCGCGGAGACGCCTCTTCACTTCGTCGGTGAGCTCGATGGCTATAAAAGAGCGCAGCTGTTCCATAGTCTAGGACTTATCTTTGATACCGAGCAGTCGGCGGGCGTTGCCAGAAAGTATCAGGTGCTTGGTCTCCTCGTTGGCGTCGAGCACCTTAATCTCTTCGAGCAGACGCTTCTGCGGCATGAGGGGGTAGTCGCTGCCGAAGAGGATTTTGTCGGGACCGACCAGCTTGACAACATGATTGTAGATATCGGGGGTGTAGAGGAAAGGGGAGGCGGCGGTATCGAAGTAGACGTTTTTCAGCGCCTTCTTGACCTCGGGCATGAGGCTGTAGAAGGGCAGCCCCCCGCCCCAGTGGGCGCAGACGATGGTCAGGCGGGGGTGGGCTTCGATAAAGGGGTAGAGCACGTCGGGGGTGATGCCCCCCTTGCCCTGATAGCTGTGGCCCACCGGTTCCGAGGCATGGGTGAGCAGTATCAGCTTGTGGTGGGCGAGCGCCTCGACGAAGGGGTCGATGACCATCTCGTCGTCGAGGTCGAATAGTTGCATGTCGGGCCTTATCTCCCCGACCCCTTTTAGTCCCGCTTTAGCACAGCGCTCGATTTCGGCGACGGCGGCCTTGGTCGACTGGGGCTGGACGGCGCAGAAGCCGACCAGCCTTTCGGGGTAGCGCTTGACGGCGTCGATTATATATTCATTAGTCTCGACGCAGAGGTCGTGGGTCGTCCAACCGATATTAACAATGACCGAGATATCAATGCCGCTTTGGTCCATGTCGGCGATAAGCTCATCAGCGGTGGCCATGTTGGCTTCGGGGTTTGAGTAGAGAATGGCAAAGCAGGGGTCGCGGTCGACGTACTGCTCGCGATTTTTCTTTATCTCGGGGGGAAAGACGTGGCAATGAAAGTCAACGGTCATTAGCCCGATTATAGCAAAGGCAAGATAGGGCTTCAAGCGGGGAAGAACTACTCTTCCTTCTTTTCCTCTTCCGCTTTTTCCGCGGGCTCCTTGCCCTCTTCGGCTTCGGCTACCGCCTCTTCAGCGCCTTCCTCGACCTCCTCTTCCTCAACCACTTCCTCAACTACCTCCTCGACCTCTTCCTTGACCTCGCTGACCTTGACCACGAGCTGTTCCGGGTCGTCTAAAACGGTAACGGCGGGGCCGAGGACGATATCCTTGACCAGGATGGACTGTTCAACGTCCTCCAGGACGCTGATGTCGACCTCAATGCGGGGTGGCAGGTCATCGGGGAGGCACTCCACGCTCAGTTCGGTGAGGCTGTGGGCTACGGTGCGCCCCTTTTCTTTCATGGCGGGGGCTTCACCGGTGAGGACGATGGGTACGTCGAACTTTATCTTCTCCGTCATCTTCACCTGATAGAAGTCGACATGGAGCAGGTCGCCGCTGCGGGGCTCTGTCTGGATTTCGCGGATAAAGACGCTGTGCGGTTTCTTGTCGCCTTCTATATCGAGGGCGATGATACGGGTCATGCCGGCCCGGGTAATCGTCTTCTGCAGGGTGGGGGTATCGCACTGCAGCGCCAAGGAATCAAAGCCGTCCCCGAAAAGGTGGGTGGGGGTTATGCCCTGACGGCGCAAGAAGCGGGTCTTCTTGCCCAGCACCTCTCTTTTTTGGGCCTTTAGCTTCAGTTTTTCCATCTGTCCTCTACCCCGTCTAGTAAACCAGCATCAGAATCAGGCCTGTGGCCAGGAGCAGCATGCCTAAGACAAGCAGGCCGACAAGTGATTTCATATCCATTAACCATAGCATTTTAGGGGGGTAAAGTCAATTGAAATCAGTTGAACTTAAAGCTAAAACTGGTGTATAATCAAGGCACAGATGGTGAAGAAGTCCTTACCTGAAACGGGCGGTTCCAAAGCAACCTCGGCTACAAGTGCAGAAGCCGAGGTTTTTTCATTATCGTCCTCGGTGGCCCAGATGGAGGCGGTGGCCAAAAGGCTGCGCCGCCATATCATAACCATGATAGGTAAGGCGGGCAGCGGCCACCCCGGTGGCTCGCTCTCCGCGGTGGAGATTCTAACCGCTCTCTATTTCAAGGTGCTGAGGCATAAGCCCTTAGACCCCAACTGGCCCGACCGCGACCGTTTCGTCCTGAGCAAAGGGCACGCCGCCCCCGCCCTGTATGCCGTCCTAGCCGAGTGCGGCTATCTCCCCGTCGAAGAATTGCTTACCTTAAGGCAGCTGGACAGCCGCTTGCAGGGTCATCCCGATAGGACCCTTACCCCCGGCGTGGAACTGTCGGCTGGTGCCCTGGGACAAGGGCTGTCCTTCTCTATCGGCATAGCTTTGGCCGGCCGGCTTGACGCTAAAGACTACCGCGTCTACGCACTGCTGGGGGATGGGGAGTGCGATGCGGGGCAGGTCTGGGAGGCGGCCATGTCCGCCGCCCACTTCAAGGTGGATAACTTGGTGGCGATAGTGGATAAAAACGGTCTGCAGCTGGATGGCTGGACCCGTGATGTGATGAACCTTGACCCCCTCGCCGACAAGTGGCGGGCCTTCGGCTGGAAGGTCATCGAGGTCGATGGCCACAGCCTCCCCAAGCTCATCGACGCTTTTAAGGAGGCGGAAAAGGTGAAGGGGCAGTCCACCGTGATTATCGCTCGCACCATAAAGGGTAAGGGCGTCAGCTTTATGGAGAACAACAACGATTTTCACGGCAAAGCGCCCAACGCCATTGAGCTGGAGATAGCCTTGAAGGAGCTGGAATAGGCATGGGGCAAGAGATTTCCCTGAGAGAAACTTATGGCCAAACCCTGCTCGAGCTGGGCCTGGAGAACCAGGACATCGTGGTGCTTGATGCCGACCTCTCTCATTCCACGATGACGGGAT
>CAYPBF010000044.1:0-4155 GCA_964408935.1 uncultured Dehalococcoidales bacterium
CAAGACAAGGGGAATGGCTAGTGGCTGAAAAAAAGCGAGGCTGCCTGGGCTGTTCTTTCCCCCTTTTGGTTGGTCTGGCGGTTGTTTTGCTAGCCCTATTTGTTATTGGCTTACTGGCTGGGCCTGTAGGGCAGGGCCTCCTCAGTCGCTTTGGTGTCAGCCTGAGTTTCCCCAGTTGGCTCATCGTTGACCGCCCCGACCCCCACCTCCCTGCTGATACGGTCTTCACTATCTTCGGTTTTCCCATCACCAATACCGTTATCGGCGCCTGGATTACCATCATCTTTCTGGTGGGGGTTTCCTGGCTGGTCACCCGCCGCATGAAACTGGTGCCGGGGCGGCTGCAGGCCGCTTTCGAGTTCCTGGTCGGCTGGCTCTACGACCTCTGCGTCAGCGTCGCTGGTGAGACCAACGGGCGCCGTTTCTTCCCGATAGTGGCCACCATCTTTCTCTTCGTCGCCTTTAACGCCTGGCTGGCTTTGCTGATACCGGGTTTCGGCTCGATAACTGTCCATTCTGCCGAGGGGGAGGTGCACCTGCTGCGGGCGGCAAACACCGATATTACCATGCCGCTAGCGCTGGCGTTTACCTCCTTCTTTTTTTTCTGGTACTTCGGTTTCAAGACGCTCGGCATAAAATTTATGAAGACTTTTGTTAATTTCGATGAGCTGAGGAAGGGGTTCCGGCAGTTTTTCAAGGGCAAGCTCATGGATGGTCTGATGGGGATTGTCACCGGAGCAATGACCCTCTTTACCGGAGCGCTGGAGTTTTTAAGCGTGTGCATCCGCGTTATCAGCCTTAGCTTCCGTCTCTTTGGCAACATGACCGCCGGTGAAATACTGGTCTTTGTCTTGCTTTTCCTTATCAGTATGCTGTCTTTCCTTGTCCTGCCGCTCTACGGGCTGGAACTGCTTATCGGCTTTATTCAGGCGATTATCTTCGGCGGCCTGACTCTTATCTACCTTACCACGGCGGTGCAGCCTCACGAAGAAGAAGAGGCGCACTGAAAATAGAAAACAAGCAATAAACTAAAGGAGGGTTTTAAAGGTATGGAAGCTGAAACTATGAAGATGCTGGCGATAGGGTTGGGAGTGGGGTTGGGGATGCTGGGGCCAGGACTGGGCCTGGGGCTTATCGGCTATTCCGCCTTGCAGGGGATAGCCCGCAACCCCGAGGCGAGGGGCCCCATCTTCACCAACATGATTCTGGTGGCCGGCCTGGCCGAGGCCATCGGTATCTACGTCCTGATTGTGGCCATTATCCTGGCATTCGTGGCTTAGAAGGAAGTCTCTTAGGAGGATATCATGGAACAGGATGGATTACCTTCTTTTATCGGTATGATTATCGCCGCCGCGATTGTGGGAGCCTTGGTTGTGGCTGGAATAGTGCTGCTGGCGGTATTTACCCTTTTATAAAGTCTGGCTCACCGCTTTAAAGGGAGCTTGCCTTTGGCTTGTTCTTTTTGTTGGCGGCTGTCTATTAGAGCGGTCTAGGGGGTGAAAATGGGAGATTTATTTGGTAGTTTAGGCATAAATCCGGCGACCCTGCTGGCGCAGGTTATTAACGTCATCATCCTTTTCGGGCTGCTCTACCTGGTGGCCTATAAGCCCCTGATGCGAATGCTCGACGAACGCTCAAAGCGGATTAAGGACAGCATGGACCAGACGGAGCAGATAAAACAGCAGGCGGAGCGCGCCGAGGAGGAGGCGGCCAAGCGTATTGCTGACGCCAGCAAGGATGGCGAGGAGGTCATCGCGCGGGCGATGCGCACCGGTGAAGAGGTGAGGAAGGAGGCTCAGACGCAGGCCAAGCAGGAGGCCGAGACCCTTATCTCGCGGGCGCGTGCCGAGATACAGCAGGAGCGCAATGAGGCCGTGGGCGAGCTGCGTAAGGAATTCGCTGACCTGACGGTAACGGCGGCGGAGAAGGTCATCGACCGTTCTCTGGATAAGAAAGCCCACCGTCAGCTTATCGATAAGGTGCTGGAAGAATCACCCGAGCTGAAGAAGGAATAACTTAGGAGTCAACGTGGCCAGAAGAGTTTATGCCCGACGCTACGCCAGGGCGGTTTTCGAGATTGCCCTGGAGAAAAAAGAGCTTGACCGGTGGCAGAAAGACCTGAAAGAGATTGCCACTCTAGCCGAGGACGCTACCTTTATGGAGCTGGTGGAGAATCCCAAGGTCGGCTTCGATAAGAAGGAGAAGGTCCTGGCTAAGCTGTTGGGCAAGGTCAACCCGCTGGCGCAGAACCTGGTTTACCTGCTGGTGAGCCGCGGGCGCTTTGGCATGATTGGCGATATCGCTGAGGAATACCACCGCCTGCTCGACGGCTATCGGGGCATCGAGCATGCCGAGGTGGTTACGGCTGTGCCGTTGGACGATAAAGAGAAGAAAAAGCTGGAGGAGCATCTGGGTAGGGTGGTGGGCAAGAAGATAGTGCTCGAGGCCAGCGTCGACCCTAGTTTAGTGGGGGGCATGATTGCCCGGGTCGGCGGCAAGCTGCTCGACGGCAGCACCCACAGCCAGCTGCTGGCGTTGAAGAAGGAGCTGGCCGCGGGCGGACTAAAGTGAAGAAGGAGGTGGCTTAGGTGACTATAAGAGGACAGGACATCGTTTCGGTTATCAAGAAACAAATCGAGCAGTTCGGGGAACCGCTGAAGATGGTTGATGTCGGTAACGTCATTGAAATCGGCGACGGCATCGCCCGCATTCACGGGCTGGCGGCGGCTAAGTATAACGAGCTGCTGCAGTTCCCCAACGACGTCATGGGCATCGCCCTCAACCTGGAAGAGGACAGCGTGGCCGCCGTTATCATGGGCGACTATACCTCCATCAAGGAGGGGGACGAGGTGCGCTGCACCGGACGCGTTTCCGAGGTCCCCGTGGGCGAGGCCCTTATCGGACGGGTGGTTGATTCCCTGGGCAACCCCCTCGACGGCCAGGGGCCTATCAAGACCAAGAAGACGATGCCTATGGAGAGGATAGCCCCCAACGTTACCCGCCGTAAGTCGGTGGATACACCGGTACAGACTGGCATCAAGGCCATTGACAGCCTGATTCCCTTAGGCAGGGGACAGCGAGAGCTGATTATCGGCGACCGTTCTACAGGCAAAACAGCGATTACGCTGGACACTATCATCAATCAAAAGGGCGGCGACCTGGTCTGTATCTACGTCGCCATCGGGCAGAAGGCATCAAAAGTGGCGCGGGTCGTAGCTACTCTAGAAGAGCACGGCGCCATGGAGCATACCATCGTGGTGGCGGCTAACGCCGCCGACTCCGTGGCCATGCAGTACCTGGCGCCCTACGCGGGCTGCGCTATGGGTGAGTACTTCATGGAGGAGGGCAAGGACGCCCTGGTCATCTACGACGACCTTTCTAAGCACGGCTGGGCCTACCGACAGCTATCCTTGCTGCTTAGACGCCCGCCGGGACGTGAAGCCTATCCGGGGGACGTTTTCTACCTGCATAGCCGATTGCTGGAGAGGGCAGCTAAATACTCCGATGAATACGGGGGAGGCTCACTCACGGCTCTACCCATCATTGAAACGCAGGCGGGCGACATGTCGGCCTACATTCCGACCAACGTCATCTCCATCACCGACGGGCAGATGTACCTGGAAACCGACCTCTTCAACGCGGGTAACCGTCCCGCGCTGAACGCGGGGCTTTCGGTATCGCGTGTGGGCAGCGCCGCCCAGACCAAGGCCATGAAACAGGTGGCGGGCAAGTTGAGACTAGAATTAGTTCAGTTCCGTGAGCTGGCTGCCTTTGCCCAGTTCGGCACCTCTGAGCTGGACAAGGCCACGCGGGCGCAATTAGAGCGCGGCCAGCGCATCACCGAGGTCTTAAAGCAGCCGCAATACGTGCCCATGTCGCTGGATAAGCAGGTCACCATCCTCTACGCTGCCATCAACGGCTACCTGGACGACGTGCCCGTGGATAAGGCCATCGCCTTCGAGACTAACTTCCACCGCTTTATGGAGGCCAACCACCCCGAAATCGGCAAGACGATTAATAAGGACAAGGAGCTGAGCGATAAGACCGAAGAAGCTTTAAAGAAAGCCCTTGACGAATTCAAGAAGGGGATGAGTCTATAAAGGGAGGAAGAACATGGATAAAATGATTGCCTATTGTGGGATAACCTGCACTGAC
>CAYPBF010000044.1:4255-8221 GCA_964408935.1 uncultured Dehalococcoidales bacterium
AGGGAGGAAGAACATGGATAAAATGATTGCCTATTGTGGGATAACCTGCACTGACTGCGGGGCCTTTATTGCTACCCAGAATGACGACGATGCCAAGAGGAAAGAGGTCGCCGAGGAGTGGACTAAACAATTTAACCACGAATTCAAGCCCGATGATATCAACTGCGATGGCTGTCTGGCCACGACGGACAGGATATTCAACTACTGCACCGTTTGTGAAATAAGGAAGTGCGGACAGGAGAAAGGTGTGGTCAACTGCGCCTACTGCGATGACTACGCCTGCGACAAGCTGGAGAAGTTTTTCGAGATGGCGCCGATGTTCCGGGCTACCCTAGACGAAATCAGGAAGGGATTATAGAGTTTGGCTAACATTCGCTTAATAAAGCGGCGCATCAAGGGCGTGCAGTCCACGGCCAAGATTACGCGCGCCATGGAGATGATTGCCACCCTCAAGATGCGCAAAGCGCAGGAGCGCGGTCTGGCGGGCAGACCCTATTCTGATAAAATCAGTCAGGTCTTGGCTGACCTGGCCGCCCTGTCACGAGGTACGGAGGCTCCTCATCCCCTGCTTCAGAGCCGTCCCGTTGACAAAATTGCCGTGGTGCATATTACCCCGGATAGGGGGCTTTGCGGGGGGCTTAACGCCAACATCAACCGCCTGACGGGGCATTTTATACTGGAGCAGAGCGTACCGGTTACCCTTATCACCGTGGGGCGTAAGGGGCTGGAGTTTATGAGGCGCTATGACCGCGATATCCTCGCCGAGTTTACCCAGCTCGGCGACGAGCCCAGCCTGCTCGATACGCTGCCCATATCGCGTATCGTTATCGACGACTATACCGAGGGGGTGGTCGACCAGGTATTCCTGGTCTATACCCAGTTTATTTCGACCATGGTGCAAAAACCCTTTATGAAGCAGATTCTTCCCGTCGAACCGGCCGAGATACCCCAGGCGCAGAACGTGGACTATATATACGAGCCCAATCCACAGGCGGTGCTGGGGGCGCTTTTGCCGCGGTTCGTCGAGATGCAGGTTTATCACGCCATATTGGAATCAATCGCCAGTAAGCAATCGGCTCAGATGGTGGCCATGCGTAACGCCACCGAAAACGCCAACGAGCTGATTGAAGACCTGACTTTGATGTATAATAAAGCTAGGCAAGAGTCAATAACCACGGAACTGCTGGATATTACCGGCGGAGCTGCGGCTCTGGCCTAGAATCAAGGAGGAGTTAAAAGATGCCAATCAACGACGCAAGTTTCAAGAAGAACAGCCCGCGAACGGTGGCGGCGCTTATGGAGTTTCTAAAACCCAATTTCCATATCGCCTACACGCTGGAAGACCTCAGGGAGATGCTGGCCGCCAAGGGCGTCAAGGTTTCTGCCGACGAGCTGGCGAGTCTGCTCTATTCTATGGAGTACGGCGGCAGAATCATTTCCCGTGAGGTGGACGGGAAGACCTACTATCAGTATCGCAAGATACGGGGTTTCATGCCGACGAAGAGATTCAAATAGGGGGTAACTTATGGCCAAGGGAAAGGTAGCCCAGGTAATAGGCACGGTAGTCGATATCGAGTTCCCCCCCGACGAGCTGCCGGCCCTTTATAACGCCATCGAGGTTACTGTCGACGGGCAAAAGCTCGTCCTGGAAGCCCAGGAGCACGTGGGTAATAACTGGGTGCGCTGCCTGGCGCTTTCTTCCACCGACGGGTTGCAGCGGGGGGTGGAGGCGGTGGATACCGGTGCTGCCCTGAGCGTGCCCGTGGGTAAGGAGACGTTGGGGCGCCTGTTCAACGTTATGGGCGAGCCCCTGGACGAACTGGGCGATGTCAAGACCAAGGATAAATGGGAGGTGCACCGCCCGCCGCCCACCCTGGAGGAGCAGGAGACGACCACCCAGATGCTGGAGACAGGCCTCAAGGTCATCGACCTCGTCGCTCCCTTTACGCGGGGGGGGAAGGTTGGTGCTTACGGCGGCGCTGGCGTGGGCAAGACGGTTATTATCCAGGAGCTTATCCGCAACATCGCCACCGAGCACGGCGGCAACTCCGTCTTTACCGGTATTGGCGAGCGCTCGCGCGAGGGCAACGACCTCTGGGAGGAAATGAAGGAGTCGGGGGTCATCGCCAAGACGGTGATGGTCTTTGGCCAGATGAACGAGCCCCCGGGCGTGCGTCTCCGTGTGGGGCTGACCGGGCTGACCATGGCCGAGTATTTCCGCGACGAAGAGGGGCAGGACGTGCTGCTCTTTATCGACAACATCTACCGCTATACCCTGGCGGGCATGGAGGTATCAGCGCTTTTGGGGCGCATGCCTTCGGCGGTGGGTTACCAGCCGACGCTGGCTACCGAAGTCGGCGAATTAGAAGAAAGGATTACCTCGACCAAGAAAGGCTCCATCACCTCTTTCCAGGCGGTCTACGTGCCCGCCGACGACTACACTGACCCCGGGGTGGCCACCACCTTCGGCCACCTAGATGGCGTGGTCGCCCTGGAGCGCGCCCTGACCGAGGAGGGTATTTACCCCGCCGTCGACCCGCTGGTTTCTACATCGCGTATCCTCGACCCCGCCATCGTTGGGGAGGAGCACTACAGCGTGGCACGGGGAGTGCAAAGGGTCTTGCAGCGCTACAAGGATTTGCAGGATATTATCGCCATCCTGGGTATTGAAGAATTAAGCGAGGAGGACAAGCTCACCGTGGCCCGCGCCCGACGCATACGTAGATTCCTGTCACAGCCCATGTTCGTCGCCGAGAACTTCACCGGACGCAAAGGCAAGTACGTGCCCATCGCCGAGACGGTGCGTGGCTTCAAAGAGATTCTGGAGGGGCAGCACGACACGCTGCCCGAGCAGGCCTTCTACATGGTGGGTGGCATTGACGAGGCGTTGGAGGCGGCCAAGGGTCTAACGTCAGAGGTGGCTTAAGATGAGCACCAGGCTTAGTATCGTTACCGCGGAGCGAGAGGTCTTTTCCGAAGATGTGGACGAGGTCGTGGCGCAGGGTGTGGAAGGCCAGTTGGGTATCTTGCCCCATCACTCCCCCCTGATGACGACGCTTTTGCCTGGGGAGCTTTTGATTAAGCAGGGTGGGGAGGAGTTTTACCTGGCGATTAGCGGCGGCTTTCTCGAGGTGCGGCCTGACCATGTCATCATTCTGGCTGATACCGCTGAGAGGGTGGAGGAAATCGATATTGCCAGGGCCGAGGAGGCCAAACGCCGCGCCGAACAGAGGCTGGCCGAGAAACCGCCCGGAGTGGATATGGCCAGGGCCGAGGCGGCCCTAAGGCGCTCGCTTATACGACTGCGGGTGGCGGAGAGAAGGCGGCGGCGAAGGCCCACCGTCCAGACTTAGCTATTCAAGGCCCAACGGTCCTTAAACAGCCGCTAGCTTGCCCTTGAATCTCTTGAGGCGAAATTTTGCCTGCGGCAATATATTCCGGCGCGGAAAGTTTAGCTGGTTCTACAGACTATATGATTTCCAGAGTGGCGCGGGTGCCCGCCTTGGCGGCGATTACTCTGAGCAGGGTGCGCATGGCTTGAGCGACACGACCTTGCTTGCCAATAACCCTTCCTTTGTCATCGTCGGCGACCTGCAGCTTCAGGGTGGTGCCCTGTTCGTCGGTCTCTTCGGTGACAACTACGTCGTCGGGTGCATTGACAATGGCTTTGGCGATGTATTCGACTAGTTCTTTCATACCTTCAGCCTCTTTTGGGTTTGCTTGTGTCTCCGGGGCTTCCTGTTTTTCGGAGTCCTCTTGTTTTTCCAGGTCTTCTTGTTTTTCCAGGTCTTCTTCTTCGTTCATGATTGCTCCTCGCTTGTTTCGGCGGCGGCTTCGGGTTTCTCCTCAGCCTTTGCCTTCGGTGATTCGGCGGCCTCAGGTTCCTCGGCAGGTGCCTCTGCCTTAGGTTCTTCCGCGGGTGCTTCCGCTTCCGCAGGCGCCTCAGCCTCAGTTTCAGCCTTCGGT
>CAYPBF010000045.1:0-8182 GCA_964408935.1 uncultured Dehalococcoidales bacterium
TATGGAGCTACAGTTTCTGGTGGTGGTTATAGTCCAATCTTAGAACAAGTCGTTATACAACTAAACAAAGCGAAAGAGGGGCAGAAGCCCCTCTTTTTTTATCCAATTTTATCCAAGCTAATGAGTCTAAGCTATTCGGTTAGTCCTTGATGCCACGGTCGTGGATATAGTCAACGGCATCCTGGACAGTGGCTATCTTCTCCGCATCCTCATCCGGTATTTCAACCTTCTGGCCTTCCTCGCTGAACTCCTCTTCCAGAGACATCACCAGCTCAACCAGGTCCAGCGAATCGGCACCCAGGTCGTCAACGAAATCGGCCGAAGGAACGACTTCCTCGTCATCCACGCCTAGCTGTTCGACAATGATCTTCTTCACCCTCTCGAAGACTGTGGACATTTTCTACCTCCCTAATCTTTCTCTCTAGAAGCGATTCGGCTGACCGAGCCCAGCACACCGTTAACGAACTTGGGTGAGTTGGTGCTGCCGAAGAGTTTGGCCAGCTCAACCGCCTCATTTATAGCGACCTTAATTGGCACACTATTATCAAGCAAAATCTCAAATATTGCAAGTCGCAAGATATTACGGTCCACCACCGATACCTGCTCCAGCGGCCAGGCGGTGGCGAACTTTTTAATGTGCTCGTCTATCTCATCCCTATTCTGGAGGACACCGCTGGTCAGATGGCGGGCGAAGGTGGCGTTTTCCTCGTTCAGCCTGCCGTCTTCCAGAAAGGGGGCCAGGGCGTGCTCCATCTCGTGCCCTACGGAGTCTACCTCGTACAAGACCTGTAGCGCTATTACCCGAGCTTTGCGCCGTAACCCCATGGCTGTTCCCCTAAAATTAACCACATATTATAGCACTAAATTTCAAATGTGCAAGCGGTGAAATACCAGGCGAAGAGAGCTCGTCACATGCCGCCGTCGACCCCCAGAACCTGACCGGTGATATAGGCCGCCCCGTCGGAGGCGAGGAAGGCAACGGCCTCAGCCACGTCACGGGGAGTGCCGAAGTTACCCTGCGGGATGAGCTTTTTCAGTTCCTGGCGCCAGTCCTCTTTCAGCCCGCGCGTCATCTCGGTATCAATGAAACCAGGGGCGACAGCGTTGACGGTGACGCCATGCGAGGCCACCTCTTTGGCCACGGCGCGGGTGAAGCCGATGACGCCCGCCTTGGCCGCAGCGTAGTTAGCCTGGCCTTTGTTACCAATGATGCCGACGATGCTGGAGATATTGATAATCCGTCCCCAGCGCTGCTTGGCCATGGGCCTCAAGACGGCCTTGGTGCAAAGGAAAACGCTCTTTAAGTCCACAGCGATTACCTTGTCCCAGTCCTCCTCCGACATGCGTAAGATAAGCTGGTCGCGGGCGATGCCAGCGTTATTTACCAGTATATCGACGCGCTTGAAGGCGGACATAGTCTCGTCAACGAGACGGTTGACATCGGCGGCTGAACTAACGTCGCCCATAACCTGCAGGCTTTCCACGCCCATGGTCTTGATTTCCTTAGCCACCGCCTCCACCGGTTTGACGTCACCGACATCGTTGAGCACCACCGTGACGCCCGATTCGGCCAGTTTCAGGGCGATGACCCGTCCGATGCCCCGACCGCTGCCAGTGACTATGGCTACCCTGTTAGAAATATTCATCTTTGACCTCGCTCCCTAAGCGACGCTGAAATTCCTTACCGATTCGGCATCGCCGATATTAAGGATTTTAACATCCCTGTCAATACGTTTGATTAGACCCGCCAGCACCCTTCCCGGCCCGATTTCGATGAAGGTGGCAACACCTCTAGAAATCATATATTCCACCGAGGGCTGCCACTGGACGCAGTTACAGAGCTGGTAGAGCAGTTCCTCTTTAATCGCGGCGGCGGTGGTGATGGGCTGAGCGGTGGTGTTGCCGATAATGGGGGTGGTGGGGTCGTTGAAGTTTAGTTTAGCGATGACCTTAGCCATGCCGTCGACGGCGGGCTGCATCAGCGGGGTGTGAAAGGCGCCGCTTACCTGCAAAGGTATGGCGCGGTATGCCCCCTTGTCTTTAGCCAGCTCTACCGCCTGATTGATGCTATCCTCGGCACCGCTGATGACGGTCTGCCCGGGACAGTTCAGGTTGGCGATTTGGGCGCCCGTCTCGGCGCAAAGCGCAGCCAGCGGCTCTTCGTCGAGGCCGATTATAGCCGCCATGCCGCCGGGGGTCATCTGCCCCGCTTCGTGCATCAATCGTCCCCTTTCGCGGGCCAGAGAGACAGCGTCGTCGAAATCGAGGACATCCGCCGCCGCCAGCGCCGTGTACTCGCCCAGGCTGTGGCCAGCGACAAAGGCAGGGGGTGGCAAATCGACACCCGCTTCACGGCTGGCTTCCAGGCAGGCAAAGCTGATGGTGACCAGGGCGGGCTGGGCGTTAATCGTCTGAAGCAACTCGTCCTCGGGGCCGTCGAAGCAGAGGCGGGAGATGGGGAAACCCAGGGCCCGGTCGGCCCGCTCGAAGACGTCCTGGGCCGAGGCGAAGTCCTGATAGAGGTCCTGCCCCATGCCCACCGTCTGAGAGCCCTGACCGGGAAAGACATAGGCTGCCTTAACTAGCTCAGCCATTGCATCCTTTCTCCAAACATCTCTAAAGATTAGGTCGCGGGCTTCTTCTTGGGGGTTTTGACCTCGATGACATCGCGACCGCCGTAGCTGCCGCAGGTGGGACAGGCGTGGTGAGGTCGCTTGAGATTATGGCACTGGGGACACTCTTCTAGGGCGGGAGGGGTAGCGGCATGGTGACTGCGCCGCTTGCCCTGACGTGCCTTAGTGGTTTTTCTCTTCGGTAAAGCTCCCATGGTTAAACTGTTCCTTTCTCTACGCTCGGCAGACCGTCACTGGCTGAGCCCGATTTCTTTGAGCTTGGCCCAGCGCGGGTCGGCTTCGGGGGGCAGGCACTGGCACTCCCCCAGGTTGAGGTTCTGACCGCAAACGGGACAAAGCCCGGCACAGTCGGGGCGGCAGAGGGGTTTCATCGGTACCGCCATCAGCGCGTACTGGTGCACGGCCTCGGTTAAATCGAGCTCGTGGTTGTCGTCGATGGTAAAGGTCCCCGGCTCGTCGGGGACGTTCAGCGAGGCGCCACTGACCACGTCCACGGTGGGGAAATACTCCTCTTCGATTATTAGCTTCAGCGGGCAGGGGAAGGAGCTCAGACAGCGGCTGCAGGTCAGCTCCAGCTCGGTGTTGAGCACGCCCTTGACCAAAATGCCGCGGTCGGTGCGCGTTAGAATTACCCTGCCCTTAAGACGGCCGGTATCGCCGTAACCGGTAACGTCCATGTCCAGGTCGACGTCGTGCTCTTTGACAGTGCCGATGGCCGACCTGAGCTGTTGGGCTACGTTTATTTGCATTTTGTTTGTCCCTCCACGGGAGATAAAACTCTATAATTATAAGCCAGCTATACTGGCGACTGTCAAGCGATGAGGGATGCCTACGCAGCCGCCCCACTCCGATTTTATCTATTCCCACCCACCGCCCTTTCAAGGTAGAAAGGGGGCTTTGCCCCCTTTCAGACCCCCCAATGGGAGGTGGAGTGGCCGTAACCCAAGGAATTCTAGAGGCAGCGCCTCTAAGGGTGGGCAGGGCGGGTCAGAACAACGTACTCTAAACAAGGCGGGGTGGACAGAGCGGGGATAAAAAAAGACCTGAGGAGCTTCCCACCCCCCAGGTCTTATAGATAACTAAAGGTCAAATACTTTCTTCTTGCGCAGCCCGAAGGCAATCTCGCCCCTCAAGACCTGGTTGGAGCCCTCGTATATCTGGGTAATCTTGGCGTCGCGGAACATCTTCTCGATGGGGTAATCGCGCATATAGCCCACGCCGCCGAAAACCTGCATGGCGTCGGTGGTGACCTTCATCGCTGTGTCCGAGGCGAAGACCTTGCACATCGCCGACTCTTTAGTAAAGTCTTTAGCGCCGCCGTCAATCATGCGGGCGGTGGAGTAGACCAGCGCCCGGGCCGCCTCTACGCGCATGCCCATCTCGGCCAGCATCTGCTGGACGGCCTGCTGGGCGTAGATGGGGTGGCCGAACTGAATGCGTGTCTTGGCGTAATCAACCGCCGCCTCCAGCGCCCCCTGGGCCAGTCCCATGGCCTGGGCGCCCAAACCGGGGCGGGAGCGGTCAAGTAGCTTCATGGTTAGGATAAAGCCCATCCCCTCCCTGCCGATGATGCTGTCGGCGGGGATAAAGCAGTCCTCGAAGACGAGCTCGCGGGTGGAAGAAGCGCGTATGCCCAGCTTCTTTTCCTTCCTGCCGAAGGTAAAGCCAGGGGTATCTTTATCGACGACGAAGGCGCTGGCGCCGCGGGGGCCCCTGGACTTATCGGTCAGGGCGATAACGGTATAGACCTCGGCATCACCGCCGTTGGTGATAAACTGCTTGGTACCGTTGAGGATATAGCCGCCCTTGGTGGGCGTGGCCGTAGTCTTGATGCCACCGGCATCGCTGCCGGCATCGGCCTCGGTGAGGCCGAAGGCGGCCATCTTACGGCCGCTGGCGATATCGGGCAGGTATTTTTTGCGCTGCTCATCGGTGCCGAACTCAAGCAGGGTAAAAGTCCCCAGGCCGCTGGCGGCATAGCTGACGGCAATACCACTACAGACCCGACTCAGCTCCTCCACCACTATGCAGAGGTCGAGAAGACCACCCCCCAGCCCCCCGTATTCCTCGGCGATATAGACACCGAAAAGCCCGGCATCGGCCAGGATTTTCATTATCTCCTTGGGGAACTCCTCTTTTTCATCCAGCGCCGCCCGCACCGGCAGCACCTGTTCCTCGGCAATGGTGCGCGTCAGTCTCCTGATTTCTTGCTGTTGCTCGGTTAAGAAATAATCCAAGGCTCTCCTCCCGAATGTGTTTGCCGAAATGAATGAGCTTATTATAAGCCGAGCCAACTACCCTATGTCAAGGCGGGAGAAAACCTGGTAGTGGGTCAGTTTGAAACCCCTTTGCCCAAAAATTGCTTGACCTGACCTGTGGGCGTGGTATAATTATGATATGCCTAAACGCTCAAGCAAAAAGAAAGACCCCAATGTAATAGCTGCTAATGTAGTTGGCCAAGCCACAGACGAAGCTAAACTCGAAAAGAACCCTGCTGCCGTTGCTCTTGGTAGATTAGGTGGCAAGAAGGGTGGCAAGGCCAGAGCAGCAAAGCTAACACCGGAGCAGCGTAGTGAGATAGCTAAAAAGGCAGCTAGGGCTAGATGGGCTAAGGAATAGGATTTTGTTCCTCAAGTTCTTTAAAATAGAACTCCCCCTGTTGACTATAAACTCTATTGAAAAGACGGTAGAAAGTTGCCCAATTAGGCGAAGCCCTCATAAGTGTTGTTACAGCCACTAATTGTTTCTCTAAGTGCGGGTCTCCAATGTTCTCAGTAAGGAATTGAAAGAACTTATATTTACGATATCCCTTAGGAGTAATCGGATTTTTGTTGCGCAATTCCTCTAAAACCCCTCTGGGGAGTTTTTCGTAAATAAGCTCATTGGTGAGCTTCCCAACATATTTGGGGCGTTTTACCGAAAGTGGCCTATATTGCCAACCACGAAGCCTAAAAAGCTGTTCATAGAAATCATCTGGGAAACGTTTAGTCCAAGGTAATAATTCTTTAGAAATATATGCTTCTAGAATCCTTTCGAGTTCATCACGGTCTTTTATCTTCTCATAATCAGTGGCTTCATATATTAAAGCCGTTATACCTACACGGGCAAAACCACGCAACAATACATCAGCATTTTTTGCTATATGTTCTTGCGAAGGCTGTAATTTCTTTGCCTTGTGTGCATCTAACCACACTTCACATATTTCAGGGATTAAATTCGCATCTAAAGCTTTCCTTTTCCCCCCTCTAGAGCGAACCAAAATAGGATTATTCAAAGCTGCACGCAAACTTGGAGAAACAAAAGGCTCAAGTGCAGCCCCATATAAAAAGTCTGGCATACGTATTCCCGACTTTGATGCCAGCTTTCTTCCCTTTCCCCCCATGCCACGCCCAAGTGTTTTGGTTACACTGGTATAGAAGATTACTGGCGTCCGGTTTTCTAAGACCGCACAAGGAAGCTCTATATCACCTATCTTCAATGTTGATATTCTAGTATAAGGATGAATCGCAACGGGTTTGGCGCTGTCTACCTCCCTTACCTTCTTCCATTTACTAAGTGCTCCCTTTCGGGCTATCTCTTTACGCCGTTGCGGAGCTAATGCTTTAGCCCTAGCTATGCCACCCTTAGATGCCTTAGTCTTTGTTTCCTTGTTCATATCAAGCCTCCATATTGTTAGCATAACACAAAATATGAGGCTCGTCAATGCTTGCTAGAAAGATATTCAAAAATAGGTGCCTAACCCCTTGACCATGCTTGCTTGCAGGTATATAATATAGTAAGCATAAAATACCACAATGTTTGTTAATAGGGCACCTTAATATAAGCCAGTTTTTATAAATTCAAGCCATAATACCCCTAAACCCCTTGACAATGCTTAAGCGGTCAAGTATAATAATGGTATGAATAGATTAAGCGTAGAGCGCAGAGCACAGGTCATTTCAGCCTTAGTTGAAGGTAATTCGATTAGAGCCACTTGCCGTATGACCGGAACAGCAAAGGGCACAGTAATCAGGCTGTTAGCTGAGGTTGGCAGAGCCTGCGCTGACTATCAACATAAGCACCTACGCAACCTACCATGCAAGCATGTCCAGTGTGACGAAATCTGGTCATTCTGTTACGCCAAACAAAAGAATGTGCCGGAAGATAAGCAAGGGCGACTAGGCTATGGAGATGTTTGGACATGGACGGCACTAGATGCTGATACCAAGCTAGTCCCGTCATGGTTAGTCGGTCTGCGCAGCGCTCCTTATGGCTATGCTTTTATGAATGACCTCAAAAGCAGGCTGGCTAATCGGGTGCAGATAACTACAGATGGTCATGCGGTTTATCTATGGGCTGTAGAGGACGCCTTCGGTCAGAATGTTGATTACGCTATGTTGGTCAAGTTGTATGGCAAAGAGGTTGATTCAGAGACACGATATAGCCCTGCTAAGTGCATAGGGGCTAACCCAACTGTCATTCAGGGCGACCCCGACCCTGCTTTAATCTCCACCAGCTTTGTGGAGCGCCAAAACTTAACTATGCGAATGAGCATGAGGCGATTTACCAGATTAACCAATGCGTTCTCAAAGAAGATAGAAAACCTAGAGCATGCTGTAGCTCTCCACTTCATGTATTACAATTTTGCTAGGTCACACAAAACACTGGCCAATCCTTACCCTAGAACACCGGCTATGGCAGCAGGGATTGCCAAAAGGATTTGGACAGTAGAGGATATTGTTAGACTAACAAAGTGAGGCCTAACCCTTGACTTAGTCATACTAGGTGGTATAATTTGCTCAAATGGAGACAGGAATAGACTGGGCAGTAGCTATAGCAGTCATAATGACCCCAGTGGCTATTGGGGCTGGTTTTTGGTTTGCTCGTAGACAGCTCAAATCAGCTCGCAACGCACGCATGGCTCAACTCGTAGTCTCGCTACATAGAGTATGGAATAGCAGGGAGATGAAACGGAGCCGCAATAAGGTGAACGAGGCTAGTGGTAATCTTAAAGAACAAATTGCTGAGGCAGATGCTCAGGAATCACCTGAGCTATATTACTTGGTAGATGTAGGTAATTTCTTTGACCAACTAGGCACTCTTGTTATGCATGGATATCTGGATAAAGATACCGCATACGACTTATTTTCCCGTGCCGAGGAGCATTACTATCCGATTTATCGGCCAGTCTTAGAAGACTTGAGTTATAGGGATTTCCTTCACTGTTTCCCGCAGTTACACAGCGTCTTTGAAAGAGAAAGAACGAGGCGGGAAAATCCCAAGCCTCGTTCTTCCATCTAATGACAAACACAAAGTAGTGTTACTTAGGCCATTCTCCTGCAAACATATTTACCTCCTTTTGTGTCTCCTGCATGGATATTATACCATATATGGCCATTTGTTACCATATAAAACCATATTTGTCAACCCGTTACCACTTATGCCCAAATTGACCCACTACCGAAAACCTTGACACCTTGCCCCTATAAAAGGTATATGTATATATTGGAATATCCCCCCGATTCACCCGACCGAAGCGATGAGGAGGTGTCTCAATGCAAGCCAAGGCT
>CAYPBF010000046.1:0-7892 GCA_964408935.1 uncultured Dehalococcoidales bacterium
AGGCCCCGGAAAAGTGCCCCATCTGCGGCGCGCCGAGAAGCAAGTTTAAGAAGGTAGATTAGCCCGTTTAGCTAGGGATAACAAACGATAACAAAAACCAGTGAGACTGTCCATAGTACAAAAAACGCTGGTGGTAGGCAGTACCTATATATAATGTTGTTGTGCCACAGTCGTTTTTGCCACCAGTGTTTTGGTTTTACCACGGGTTTTAATACCCAATAATCGTTTTCTTCGTCTTTTACCCACTCCTTTTCGCCTTCCATAACCTTGTCAAGAGCGATATGAGGGGTAAGCTCGCTGCTCCGCATATAATCGAACTCTGGGGCTATGTGCTCTATTTTGCGTTGTGCTTTGTGCCAGAAAGCACTGGCGATAGAAGCGGACTGGTTGAAGAAGAACAAAAGAATAGTCAGGAAAATACCCACGCTCGGTAAAAGAATGCGGAGTACCGTGAAGATACAATCTTCCCAGTCCGGGTTTAACAGGGTAACAAAGGCTAAGAATAAGAAAGAGGTTGCCAGAAGGAACATGCTGGTTCTCTCTGCCAGTATGCGGTCTTCACTTATCTGGCGCTGTTTGAGGATTTCGTAGGCTTCCACTGCCCCGATGCCGCCCTTGGTTTGAGCTCTGGGGGCTTTCTTCTCCGCCATAACATCCACCTCCTTTTTTACCCCCCAAAATTGGGGGCTACTTTTCAGCCAACCAACTTTGGACTAGCGCCACCTCATCCTCTTTGGAGGCAATCTCGCCGTCGAGGCGCGCCTTTTGCAAGCGCTCCATAATCTCCCTGATTTCAGGGCCGGTGGTCACGCCCAACTTTATCAGGTCGTCGCCCGTCAGCGCGATTTCTATGTACTTGAGGCGGGTGAGGTAGAGGTGAATGTTCTGGGAGGCGGCGGGGGACTCGGTGGCGATGGAGTTGGCCACCATGGCGGGGGAGGAATAGGCTTCGAGGAGGCGGAAGATGCCGCTGGGGGAGAGGCCAGGGGTGGAAAGGAGGCGCATCTTGCTCTTGATGGCGGCGGAATCGTTCAAAATCTGCGCCAGCGCCTTGGGCAGGCGGAGGCGGGAGATAAAGCGCTCGGTCTCATCCTTGGTCAGCGGGTAGGCCAAAAGCGCCAGGTATAGACCAGGTTCGGGAGGGGTGGGGTCGCTGAGCTTACGCGCCTGCTCGAACTTATCCGCCAACCACTGGTCACCCTTGAGGGAGGGGTGGAGGTGGGCCAAGACGCCCAACTCGGCGGCGCGCATAAAGACCTTCTCCGGGTAGTGTTCCTTAAGTATACACTCGACCTCATAGCGGATACGGTCGGCGCTGATGGTCTTGAGCATATCAATATCGCGCTTGAGTAGGCTTAAGGTCTTCTTCTCCAGATGAAAGTCGAAGCGCTGCTCGTAGCGCAGGCCGCGCCAGATGCGGGTGGCGTCGTCGGTAAAGCTGTTGTCGTGGAGGATGCGAATGAGCTTGGCCTTGAGGTCGTCGCGCCCGCCCAAGGGGTCGATGGGCTGGCCGTAGAGACCGGGGTTTAAGCCCAGCGCCATGGCGTTGATGGTGAAGTCGCGGCGGCCCAGGTCTTCGTCGAGGGAGCCGGGAGTAATAGTGGGTAATGCCCCCGGTTTTTCATATGTTTCGGTGCGGGCGGTGGTGAGGTCAACGCTCCAGTTGTCCCACTGGAGCTTGGCGGTGTTGAAGCGGGTGTGGGTGGTGATTTTGCTCTTGACGCTTTTCTTAAGTTGCTGGGCGAGCTCGATGGCGTTGCCCTCCACCACCAGGTCGAGGTCGAGGTTGGCTTTGCCCAGCATCAGGTCGCGCACCACCCCGCCCACCAGGTAGAGCTTTTCACCGCGGGTGTGGGCGATTTCCCCCGCCATCCACATGAAGTTTACCAGCTCGGGCGGGAGCTGTTTTTCGATTTCCTGGGATAGGTTAAGACGTTTGGGCATATCTTTGGCTTGATTATAACACAGGTTTTTTGGGGTGGGTAGATAAGGGGATACCCGCCCCCCACTTTAATTTATCTATTCCCGCCCACCGCCCTTTAAGGTAAAGAGGGGGTGAAACCCCCTCTTAAAAACACCCCCAAAATATAGGGTAGGGTTGAGGGCGTAACCCCAAATAAGGAATGTATAAAGGTTTAACCTTTGTAGGGTGGGCATTGGGAGGGTCTGAAAGACGAACGCTGACAGAGTGGGGAGGTTGGGGGAAAAGATAAAAAAGGGGAGGGGTGCCAACCTTAAGACTTATTGTTATTTACCCCCTGTTCTCCTATAATGGGGTGGATGAAAATTGTCTCCATCGTGGGCATGGCTGGCGCTGGCAAGTCGGAGGTCTCCCGAGTTTTCGAGCGGAACGGTTATACCATAATCCGCTTTGGCGATGTCACCGACGAGGAACTAGAGAAGCGAGGGCTGGAGGCGAACGAGGCTAACGAGCGCATAGTGAGGGAGCTGTTGCGGGGGGAGGGGCGGGACATATACGCCCGGCGCAACCGGCCCCGAATCGAGCGGGCGCTGGCTGGCTCTAACGTTGTCATCGACGGGCTTTACTCCTGGGATGAATATCTCTATCTCAAAGAGCTTTACGGGGATGAACTTTACCTGGTGGCGGTGTGGGCATCGCCCCAGACGCGGTACGCCCGACTGGCCAAGAGGTCGCCGCGACGTTTGACCCCGGAGCAGGCCGCCAGCCGGGACAGGACCGAGCTGGAGAACCTGGCTAAGGGAGGGCCCATCGCCTTGGCCGACTTTACCATCGTCAACGAGTCTTCCCGCGAGGACTTGAGAAAAGAAGCCGAAAGGATTGTAGCGCGGTTACAATGAAAAAAGCGGTCAGGCCCGAAATCGATGAGTATTTCCTGAAGATAGCCTCGGTGGTTGCCGAACGCTCCACCTGCCGCCGTCATCACATCGGGGCGGTGGCGGTCAAGAACAAGCACATACTGGCCACGGGCTATAACGGGGCGGCGGCGGGCCTAAAAGACTGCCTGGAACTGGGCTGTTTGCGCGACGAGTTGGGCATCCCCTCGGGGACGCGGCAGGAGATGTGCCGCGGGATTCATGCCGAGCAGAACGTCATCATTCAGGCCAGCCTGCACGGTGTCAGCCTGGAAGGGAGCACCATCTACTGCACTCATACGCCCTGCGTGCTCTGCGCCAAGATGCTGACCAACGCCAAGATAAAGCGTTACGTCAGCTTCGGCAAGTATAACGACGATTCCTTTGTCGAGCTGTTCAAAGAGGCGGGTATCGAGGTCGATATCAAGAAAAGGCCGCCCGCCGAGATTGGCTACCTTGATTAGTTGCAGTTGTGGTAGAATGGTAAAGATGTAAATTAAAGGATTGGGGAATGAGCGAACCTATTGTCATCGAAAAGCTGACCAAGTACTACAACAAGTTCCTGGCGCTGGATAACCTTTCGCTGAAGGTACCGGCCAACGAGAACGTGGGGCTTTTGGGGCCCAACGGCGCGGGTAAGAGCACCACCCTCAAGATACTTTGCGGGCTGCTGCGTGCTTCTTCCGGGGCGGCTTATATCCACGGCACCAACGTCGCCGAGAAACCGGAACAGGCCCTGGCTAAAATCGGCGCCATCATAGAAACGCCCGAGTTTTACTCCTTCCTTACCCCCGAAGAGACGCTGGGCTACCTGGGGCGGTTGCGGGGGATGGATGGAGACCACTTAAAGAGCCGCATCAAAGAGGTTATCGATATGGTGAGGCTGAAAGAGTGGGCCAAGGTAAAAATAGAGAAGTTCTCCCGAGGCATGAAGCAGCGCCTCGGCTTGGCGCAGACGCTACTCCACGACCCGCCCGTTCTCATACTGGACGAGCCGGCGCTGGGGCTGGACCCACGGGGGGTGGTGGAGTTCCGTAAGATAATCGAGGACGCGGGCAAGGAGAAGACGATTTTCTTCGCCTCGCACCAGCTGGTCGAGGTCACCGAGATATGCGACCACGTGGCCATCATCGACCACGGGCGCCTGCTTGTCTACGACAGCATCTCCGCCCTGAAGAAGAAATACAAGTCGCTGGAGAAGGCTTACCTCGAGTTAACGGAGGCCCCCATTGACTGAATTAGAAAAACTTAAGATAGTTATCGGCTACGAGTTCTTAAAGCACATCCGCCGCAAGCGGCTCTATATCATCTTGGGGCTGACCCTTCTGGCCGAACTGGCCGTGCTCATCCTGGTGCCAGTGCTGGGCGACGGCTTCCCCGATAATGTGACGGTGATGGCGGCACTGCTCTCGGTCGGACCCAGTCTGGCCACGCTGGGGGCTATATTCTTTGCCGGCGACGCTATCGCCGGTGAATTCGAAAGCAAGACCGGTTTTATCCTCTTCACCAACCCGGTGAAGAGGAGCACGCTGGTTATCGGTAAGTACCTGGCTTGTTACGGCGCGGTGGCATTGCTCGTTGTTCTCGGCTATGTGATTTCGACTATCTCCCTGCTGGCTATATACGGCTCTGTCCCCCTGGCCAGCGGGGGGTCTTTCGGGCTGTGTATGCTCTATGCGGGCGCCGTCCTTTCCGTGACCTTCTTTTTTAGCTCGGTAATGAAGGGCTCCATGAGCGCCACCGTAGTCACGCTGGTTTTCATCATGGTCATTTCCTCGATTATCGCAAGCGTCCTCATGATGACCGACCAGCCGTACTGGTTTCTGCTTTCCACCAACGGCGACACTATCGCCACCATCTACGGCGGCTACGAAGCGTTCCTGGGGGGAATGGGGGGTGGGGGCGGCATGGGGCTTTTCGACTTTGAAGACCCGTCCATCAGCCTTTCCGTGCTCTCCATGTCGCTCTACCTGGCGGTGTGTTTCGTCGCCAGCCTCATTATCAGCAACCGGCGGCAGCTGGCTTAAAACCAAATAGGACTGTAAATGGCGAAACTGCGCACCAAGGTAATCGTTAATCCGGTGGCCGGAGCCCGTTCCACCCGCCGTAAGTGGCCCGTTATCAGCCGATTGCTGGAACGTATCGGCCTTTCCTTCGACTTCGACTACACCGAGGGCGTTGGGCACGCCATGGAGCTGGCAAGGGTTGCCGCCAGCAATGGTTACCGCTACCTGGTGGCGGTGGGTGGGGACGGGACGGTGAACGAGGTCGCCAACGGCATCCTTCATTCCCCTAACGCTAAAACTACGTCATTGGGTGTGGTGAGCACAGGCACGGGCAGCGATTTCGCCCGCTCGGCGGGACTGGCGCGGGACTACACCACCGCCTGTAATAACTTGACCAGCACCAGGCGGTTGACCATCGACGTAGGGATGGTGGCCTATCAGCGCGACGGCAAGCGGCAGGAGCGCTTTTTCGTTAATTCCTCAGGCGCGGGCTTCGACGCCGCTGTGACTAATGAGACGGAACGCTACCCCAAGTTTTTCGGCGGCACCATACCCTATGTTGCCGCCATGCTGAGAACCCTGATTGGCTATAAGAATAAGAATGTCGTGCTCAAAATCGGAGACGAGGAGGAGCAACAGCGCGTGCTGGCCATTTCGGTGGCCAATGGTAACTACATGGGCGGGGGCATGCACGTCGCCCCCGACGCCGCGCTCGACGACAGGCTTTTGGACGTGGTCGTTATCGGGGATTTCGGTAAGCTGGAGATATTGAAGGAGTTCCCCAAGGTCTATAAGGGGACGCACGTTAATCTGCCCAAGGTGAGCGTCAGGAAGACGCCCGAGGTCGCTATAGAGTCCGCCGAGCCGATGCTGGTCTATGCCGACGGGGAGATGTTAGGGGAGTGTCCAGCTTCTTTCCGGGTGTTGCCTAAGGCGTTGAGTATTGTAGTTTAAGATAGAGGTTAGACTCTTCTATAACTTCTCTCCCCACCCCGATTTTATCTATTCCCACCCGCCACCCTTTAATGTAGAAAGGGGGCAAGCCCCCTTTCAAACCCCCCAAATATGGTCGGGGGGAGTGGTCGTAGCCCCCAATAAGGAATCTATAAAGGTCCAACCTTTATAGGGTGGGCATTGGGTGGGATAATAACACGTTCGCTAACAGAGTGGGGTAGGGATAAGGCTATTCTATATTCTCCCCCTGGTAAGCCCCCTGGTAGCCCTCAGTCTTTTCACTTAATCTCATAAAGATAAGCTGCATGACGCGGGCGTTTTTTTGCAGACGAAAGCCGCGCGGGTTATAGACGACGAGCAGCGATTGGGAACGGCCTTCGTAGCCGGCATCCCAGACGGCGGTGCCCACGGTAACCCCACAGCGGAGGAGGCTGGAACGGGGGCGGCCCAAGGCCATGACGTCCTGGGGGAGGTGAACGACCTCGTTGTAGGTAATGATATAGGCGCCAGGGACGAGGTCGATGTAGCCCAAGCCGTCGAAGACAAGGGGCGACAAATCGGAGACCTGTCTCTGGGCGTTGCTGGCGGCGATGGTGCCCGAAGACTGGATGAGGGATATATCGCGCAGGGTAAGGTCGACGCCGTTGGGCTGCAGCTGCTCTTCGGGGTCGACGCAGCCCTCAACGAGGGGCGGCTTTTTTTCTATGAGCCGCTTGATTTCCTGTCGGGAGAGAACAACGGTCATTTTCAGACATTTTATCACATACCTAGAGTGGATAGGAATTGACGTTGACAGGGGTGTCTATTATAATGCAGCATCAGCCCGCGAGGGCGCCAATTTTAGGGGGAAATCATGACGGTAAAAATAGTTACCGATAGTAGTGCCGACCTGCCCGAAGAGGTGGTTAAGGCGCTGGAGATCACAGTGGTTCCGTTATACGTCCGTTTCGGGGATGAGGTCTACCGCGACCGGGTGGACATCAGCGAGGACGAGTTTTACGAAAGGCTGCAGCACGACCCCGTCCACCCCAACACCACTCAGCCGACTCCGCAGGATTTCGTGAATGTGTACCAGAAGCTGGCCCAGGGTGCTGATGGGATTATTTCTATTCATCTCTCAGCCAAGCTGAGTGGTACCTGCAGCTCGGCGCTGCAGGCTAAGGGGACAGTGGCGAATGAGTGCTCGGTTGAGGTGGTCGATTCGGAGACGCTGAGCATGGCCTTGGGACTGATAGTCATCGCCGCCGCCAAGGCGGCTAAGGACGGGAAGAGCCTGGACGAGGTGGAGGCCGTGGCCAGGCAGACCATTCCTAAGATACGTTTACTGGCTCTTCTTGATACTCTCAAATACCTGCTGCTGGGGGGGCGCATTGGTAAGGCCAAGGCGCTGCTGGGCTCAATCCTGAACGTGAAGCCGATCTTGACGCTGAAAGACGGTGAGGTGGTGCCGACGGCGCAGGTGCGTACCCGCGCCAAGGGTCTGGACAGGCTCTTCGAATTCGTCCAGAGTACGACTAATATTCAGGAGTTGACCGTGGTGCACAGCACCACCCCCGACGAAGCCCAGGCGCTGGCGGGGCGCCTCGGCTCTGTTTTTGATACAGAGAAAATCGTGATGAGCCGGCTGGGGCCGGTATTGGGGGTGCACATAGGCCCGGCGGCTTTGATTGTCGCTAGCCGAGAGGCATAAGTTCTCCGAAGCCCCTTTTTAGTTCTTGCGACGCCGTTCACTCGCGAAGGTGACGGCGTCGTTTCTTTGTGGTAAAATGGCGCTTAAATATTTAGGCAGGGGGCACCCGAAATGATTAAGACAGTCTGGGCCTGGGTCTGGTTCGCTTTTTTGCTGGCGCTGGATATCGCTATCCCCTGGTACGTGCTTACCAGTGTGGAGAAGATGAGCGCCGCCTTTTTATTCTGGACGATATGGGTCCTGGCGGCTATCGCCAGCGCCTTTTTCATATTTCTTAAGTGGCGGGAGGTGAAGTCGTGAGCGTTACCTTCTGGGTCTGGTTCGGCATTGCTATCTATATCGCCGCGGGGCTGGGCATCGCCCTGATGGCGCGGCGGCAGTTGGGGGCGGGGGTAAGCGAGTTCTTC
>CAYPBF010000047.1:0-6907 GCA_964408935.1 uncultured Dehalococcoidales bacterium
CAAGCCCCATCCCTGATTACTTCCAGCTCTGACGGATTATTCTTGTCGCCCATCTTGACTCTCCTTCTTACACACGATGATAGTTGCATCGGCTTTGTTTGACATTTCACCTTATAGAATACCCGCAATAGACGCCGAGGTCAAAAAAAGGCACCCGAGGAGACTGAACTCCCCGGGTGCCTTAGAACACTATACGGAGCTACTAGTCAGGTTCATAAGTAATGGTAAGAGTAGCGCAACCAACCGGGCTATCATCTTGAACGGCTACATCCAGAAAGCCTATCTCCATAATGTCTAGGAAACTAACATTACTACCATCACCATACACATCGCTCAGGTCCAAGGTTATTATATCTATATCCCCTGTTGCCATCCAATCTGAAAGTGGCCTGCTGCAGGACCACGAATCGTCGTCATTTTGTATGAAACCTACAAGAAGGGCATCATTACCACCATCGCGCTTAACCGTGATCTCAAGCTCAGCTGATTCAATGTGGCAACCAGTCGGAGTTTCTGGCAAGATAAAGGTATGCGCCCAGTACTGGTCTATTCCACCCTCGTCACAGTCTCTGCTGCCTCTATATTGTTCGACAAGTTGGCCGTTTCTGGTAGCATAGTTAATGTCAATCCAGTGTAAAAGAGCGACACTCGGGTAAGTTGCCTCGGTAGAGGCATTGTGACATTCACAAACTGTGATTTCGACCAAATCTACAGCACAAATCCCCTCAACGACAGCAATGTCCTCATCACTAACAAGTTGCCCTTCGTAATCAACCATTACAGAAGCCTCATTATCACACATACCTAACTCGACTACTTCTGCGCTGAAAATAATAACTATTGAATCAGTAGGTTGTAGTGGCCCGTCAAAATCCCAGACAAGATTATTATTTTGTATGCTAGGAGCTGGAGGAGTTATAAAACCCACATATTCGAGACAACCAGAAAGAGAATCCGTAACAACTATATCTGCGAGAGGCGCGGTACCATCATTAGTAACAGTAATCTGAAACTGAACACTCTGACCGACATTTTGCTCTACCTCTTCTTCCCATGTTATCCCGTCATCAGCACTCACCATTTTCTCTATGCTAATATTCGGATTGCCAATCCCTACAACGACAGCACAGTCTACATCGGTAAGAATCTGCCCGTGGTACTCACCCTCAACAGATACCGTATCGCAATGGTTCCCTACACAAACCACATGCGCTGTATAAATAACCTCCGCTGATTGACCGGTTTCTAATCCCTCTGTACATTTCCAGTTTGGGGTATGAGTTCCGGCCAAATTATAAAGGGGAAGTTCAGACGCTTGGGTTCTGCAAATCTCTACAGCGGGGCCATCGACAAATTCCAGGCAATCAGGAAGAGTATCGTTAATATCTATGTTGGTGAGAGACTCAGTGCCATCGTTAGTGACAGTAATCTGAAACAGTACGTTCTGGCAGACATCTTGCTCCACCGCGTCATGCCACGTGACACCACCGTCAACGCTAACCAGTTTCTCCACGCTGATACTAGGGCCTTGTGCTACTCTAGGACACCCCACCCCCACCAACAACCCCACCAACACCAAACAGATTCCTATCGCTAAAAATTTCGACCGCATTTAAAATACCTCCTTTTTTATATCTTATATATTCAAAAAAGGCGCCCGCCGCCGAACCAGTCGGCAGTTTTGGCGCCTTTGTGCCACCCTTCTGGTCTCATAAAGTACTCGTACTCTCTCCGATTATACACACAAAACAAAAAATGTCAACAGTCCCTTTTTGCGCTATTTTGGAGCCATCGCGCGCTTTCTGCACCTTGCCCCCTCCCCCCACCCATCCACCCCCGACTTGTGCTACAATAATCTCAAATGATTCCCGTCAAGCTGTCCGTGCGCAACTTCATGCCCTACCGGGATAACGTGCCCACGCTATACTTCAACGGCATACACACCGCCTGCATCGCGGGCGACAACGGCAACGGCAAGTCGGCCCTCATCGACGCCATGACCTGGGCACTTTGGGGTCGGACGCGCAATACCTCCAAGAGCGACGACCCCCTCATCCATCAGGGCCAGGATGAGATGGAGGTGGAGTTCGACTTCGCCCTGGGCGAGCAGGGCTACCGCATCATCCGCAAGCACAGCAAAGCCAAGGGGAAAAGGGCGGGCAAGAGCCTGCTCGATTTTCAGATTGCCAGTAATAACGGCTTCAAGTCCATCAGCGCCGACAGCATCAGCCAGACCCAGCAGAAGATAATAAACACCCTACACATGGATTACGCTACCTTCATCAACAGTGCCTTCCTCAGGCAAGGGCACGCCGACGAGTTCACCCGCCAGCCGCCGACCAAACGCAAGGAAGTCTTGGGCAGCATACTGGGGTTGGCCTTTTACGACGAGCTGGAGCAGCGGGCTAAAGATTTGGTCAAAGAGCAGGAGGCCGAAGGCGGACAGTTGGAAAGCGCGCTAGAGGAAATCAGCCGCGAGCTGGCCCAGAAGCCGACATATGAGACCGAATTAGCGCAAGCCAAAGCCGCGCTTGAGCAGGCGGAAAAGACGCTAGCCAAGCACGAAGTCATACTGACCAAGCTCAAGAAGGACAAAGAAGCCCTGGAGAATAAGAAACAGCAGCTCGCCCAGCTCGAGGAGCACATTGCCGCCACCAAAGGAGAGCTGGAGCGCCGCCAGCAGGAGGTCGGGCAGTATCAGGCTCGCATAGAGGAACACGAAGCCCTTATCGCCCAGCGCTCTGAGATAGAGGAGGGCTACGAGCAGTTGGCCGAAGCCCGCCGGCAAAACGAGGCACTGAACCAGAAGCTGGGGCTGCTGGTCAAACTCAAGGATAGGAAGAACCAGATTGAGAAGGCCATCCAGGAGGCGCAGGCAAGCCTGGTTACCGAGCACAAACTGGCTGAGAGCCAGATTACCGAGCTTGAAGCCAAGTCGGCCAGGCTGCCCCAACTCAAAGAGGAATTGAAGCAGGCACAGGCCCGATTGCAGCAGTTAGCCGAGGCGGAAAAGGGGCTGGAGGCTAAAAAACAGGCCGCCCAGGAACTGCGCACCCAGATAAACTACCTTGAGTCCGGCCTGAAAACCCTGGAAAACGAGATAGCCGAGATAACCAAAAACATTGATACCCTATCCACACAGGAGGAAGCCAGGTGCCCGGTCTGCGGCACCGAGCTGGGCGAAGAGGGCTTCAAACATATTCAGGACCACTACGCCGCCGAGAGGGAAAGCAAAACCAAATCACTTGAGAAAAGCCAAGCCGAGCTTGCCGAAAAGAAGCAGGAGCTGGAAACGCTGGAAGGCGAGATAGTGCCCCTGGAAACGAGGCTGAGCCAGGACAAAGCCTCGGCGCAGTCGAAGGTCAGCCTGCTCAACCAGAGCATCAGCGATGTCCAGGCGGTTGACGAGCAACTAACCTTTGCCCGAGAGAAGCTCGGAGAGATTGAGCAGAGCCTGGCGACCAAAGCCTTCGCTGCCGAGGAGCAGCAGTCGTTAGCCCAGGTCGAAGGGGAGCTGGAAAAGCTCGAATACGACGAGGCAGAGCACGAGCAACTACGCCAAAGCCTTAACGAGCTGGAGAAATACGATGGCCCCAAGCGCCAGTTGGAGGAAGCTGATCGCCTTTTGGCTCAGGAAAAAGAGGCGGTAGCCAAGGCTAAGGAAGCCAGCCGCGAGCTTAGCCAACGACTGGAGGCAGACACCACGAAAGGGCAGGCTTTGACCAAGGAGCTGGAAGCCCTGCCCCAACTCACCGCCGATTTAGCCCAGGCGGAAAGCGAGCACAAAGCGTTAACCGCCCAACAAAAGCAGGCTCAGGAGCTAACCTGGGGCGTGAAATCAAAGCTGGAGCGCTGCGCCGAGCTGGAGACGAGGAAAAAAGAGAAAGAAAAACTCTTAAGCCAGACGTCAAAAGAGGCTAAAATCTACAAAGAGCTGGCGGAGGCCTTCGGCAAGAAAGGTATACAGGCGCTCATTATCGAGATGGCGCTGCCCGAAATCGAATCAGAAGCCACTCGCCTGCTGGGACGGATGACCGACAACCGTATGAGCGTCGAGATGGAAACGCAAAGGCAGACCAGGAAGGGTGAGACGGTGGAGACGCTGGACATTAACATAGTCGATGGACTGTGGCGTCGTAACTACGAGATGTTCAGTGGCGGTGAGGCCTTTCGTATCGACTTTGCCGTGCGCATCGCCCTCTCCAAGTTCCTGGCCCACCGAGCGGGGGCACCATTGCCCACCCTGATTATCGACGAGGGCTTCGGCACGCAGGACAGCACCGGTATCGAAAAGCTGAAAGAGGCGATAAACTCTATTCAGGACGACTTTGACAAGATACTGGTCATCACCCACATGGAGGAATTGAGGGACGCCTTTCCTACAAGGATTGACGTGGTGAAAACGGCGCAGGGCTCGACGGTGGAAATAAGCTAAAGCCCGAGGTCTGCGGCGATGCCCTGCATCGCCTTTAGGCCCAGCTCGATAAACTCGTCAAGCTCAATGCCCAGTTCGGAGCACAGGGCGATTTGCTCCCGATTGGCGCCGGCAGCAAAGCTCTTCTCCTTGAACTTCTTCCTTACCGACTTGGCCTCGACACTGGCCAGCTTCTTATCGGGCCGCACCAAAGCGGCGGCGATGATGAGACCGGTGAGGGGGTCGGCGCAAAAGAGAGCCTTATCCAGCTTACTCTCGCGGGGGATGCCGTGGGCCTCGTTATGGCTGAGTATGGCGTGGGCCATGGCCTCGCTGGCCCCCATCTCCCTGACCAGGTCGGCACCCAGCTTACTGTGGGTGCTCATATCGCCCTCGGTGAGCTCCATGTCGATGTCGTGCAGCAGCCCGGTCAGCCCCCACTCCTCCTCGTCCTCGCCCAGGCGTTTGGCCAGCGCCCGCATGATAGCCTCGGTAGCCAGCATGTGCTTAATGGTGTTCTTGTTCTCTACGTTGGCTTCAATAGAGTCTAGAGCATCATCCCGAGTCATCTGTCTCCTTTATCGCCGGTGGCCTCAACAGCCACGCCAATATAATACCCGAAACACCAACCACAGCGCAAATCAAAAAAGCTATCTGGTAACTACCCAACACATCAAAAATACGGCCAGCCACCACCGGGCCAACCGCCCCACCAGCAGTGAAGCCGAACGAAGCAACTCCCATGATAACGCCGTGTGAAGTCAAGCCATATAACTCAGCAACTATTGGCGATTCCATGGCCGCTAAACCACCATAAGCCAAACCGAAGATGACGGCAAAGAGGTAAAGCGTCCACAACTCTCCGGTCGCTACCAGCCAGAATAGAGCGCCTGACATCAGGATAAGGTTAACGATAAGCGGCGGTTTGCTCCCCACCCTATCGGTAATACTACCGGTGGCAAGCCTGCCCAGAATACTTAACCCTCCGATAATGGCTAAAATACTGGCCGCCACTGCGGCTGAAATTTCTATATCGGTAGCATAGTTGGCAACGTGGGCAATAATAGTATGCAAACAGTAACCAAAACAGAAAAGTATAGCGAAAAGCACCCACAACTGCCAGCTAGCCACTGCCTCTCGAAAAGAAAACCCAGGGGCAGACAACTTCAAGCCCGTTGCCTCCTTCTTCTCCCCGTCAGGCAATAGCCCCATTTGACTCGGCTTAAGCCTTAAGAACTGAGCGGCTAATATCATCAAGACCAAAACTACGGCGCCGATGATAAGGTAGGCGGTGTCCCAGCCCCAATTGGAGATGAGCCAGTTATCTAATGGAGGGATAATCAGGGTGCCAATACCGATGCCAGCGATAACAAAACCAGTCATTATCCCTCTTCTTCTGATGAACCATCTGGCTACCGTAGATAACGGAGGGACAAAGAAACCGCTCATGCCCACACCTATTACCACACCATAGAAGAGATATAGCTGCCAGATAGTACTGACCTGTGACATCAACAAGTAACCCAGACCTAAAAGGAAGCCACAGAGTGTCATCACTACTCGGGGACCAAACCGGTCGGTAAGCTTGCCCATGACGATAGCCAGAAAGCCGCTAAGAAAGGCGGCTAGCGAGTAGGCTCCTGAGGTCGCGGTACGTGTCCAGCCAAAATCTGTGGATAGTGGTTTGAAAAAGACGCCGAAGCTGTAAAACGTGCCGAATGCCAACAGCATGGTAAAGAAGCAAATCAAAACGATAACGTAGCCATAGAAAAACCTCGGCTTCTCGGCAGTGGCTAAGTTCGAAACTTCACGCTTAGGCACAAGAAACTCACCCTCAGGATGCTATTCGTAGAAAAAGACGGGCTTTGCGCCCGCTAGCAAAAAACTATGGAAAGGCTCTTAACCAGCCAACAGTCAGCTTTTTGAAGCATACTCCATATCCTTGCCTTTGTGCAACACCCGAATCAGGTATTGGCCGGTGGCCGATGACTTCTCCCTGGCAATCTCTTCGGGTGTACCGGTGGCCACGATTTGGCCGCCCCCATCCCCCGCCCCTGGCCCCAGGTCGACGATATGGTCGGCGTTCTTCATCACGTCCAGGTGGTGCTCGATGACGACCACGCTGTTACCGCCGTCAACCAGGCGCTGCAGCACCCTTAGCAGGGCGGCCACGTCCTCGAAGGCGAGACCCGTAGTCGGCTCGTCGAGTATGTAGAGTGTCCGCCCCGTAGAGCGCTTGGACAATTCGGTGGCCAGCTTTACCCGCTGCGCCTCGCCACCGGAGAGCGTGGGCGCCGGCTGGCCCAGGCGGATATAGCCCAACCCCACATCCCGCAGCGTCTGCAGCTTGTTCTTCACCTTGGGGAAGTTCCCGAAGAAGGCCAGCGCCTGCTCCACCGTCATATCGAGCACCTCGGCTATGTTTTTGCCCTTGAACCTTATCTCCAGCGCCTCGCGGTTATAGCGTTTACCCTTGCAGACCTCGCAGGCGAC
>CAYPBF010000048.1:0-6805 GCA_964408935.1 uncultured Dehalococcoidales bacterium
AGCTGCGCGAGAAGTACGGGTAAGCTTAAATTTTATTCGGGCAGGCGATGGTGGTTAATTCTAGGAAGGAGCGGCTTCACCAAAATCCAATGATCCAATGAATGGAAGTATGACGTCTGAAGAGAGAACTGAAATCCGGCAAGCCATCTTTCAGTCATAGGTTGCACATAACAGAACGTAGGGACAAGAGAAGGCACTTTGTCAAGGGTAACGTGCCTTGGAATAAAAGAGTGGATAGTAGCCAAAGGGGGATTATTTTTACCTGCCAGTTTTGTAGTAAGTCAAAGCCTATTGAAGAGCTGGAGGTTTTGATGAGGCTTTTCCCCACTCCTACCTGTTTGCGGAGATTGCTGGAGTAGTAAGAGTCAGGGGGAGATTATCATGCATCCTGCCTTTTTATCAATTGTTTTAGCTGAACACTGAGCGATTGCTTGGTCAGCAAGGCTGATTATAATTAAACATTGAAGACCAACTCAAAGGTTCTACCTATCGTCCGGTACCGCCCACCACCTCACTCCGCCTACAGTCCTTATCCTCTACCCCCTTTCCCCCAATTTTGCGGTCAGCTTGGCAAAGAACTCTTTTCGTATTATCATAGGTAGAAGCTTAAAGAAGGGAAACGGTTTCATGCCGCGCAAAAGGTCGCCTATATTCTATCCCGCCCTGCTCGTCATCGACATGCAGAACGGCTTCTGCATGCAGGGGGGGTCCTATGAAGAGTACGGAGGCCCTATTGGAGCCGACTTCGAGGCTTACCGAAAAGTTATACCCAATATCGCGCGGGTGATAGCCGCCTGCCGTGAACTAAAAATGCCCATTTTCTATACCCAACAGGTTAGAGAGGCATCGGGCATAGACCTTTACACACGGCTGCACCGAATCATACCCAGCAGAAGGGCGGAATTTCTCAAGATACCGTCATGCGTGCGTGGGACCTGGGACGCCGAGATACTCGATGAACTAAAACCCACCGAGGGGGACTACATAGTCGTTAAGCGGCGGGACTCCGCCTTTCAGGACACCGAAATTGACCTGTGGCTGAGGAGTGCCTATGTCGATACGCTTATAATTACCGGCGTGGACACCGGAATCTGCGTGGACAATACCTTAATGGACGGTTTTAACCTGGGTTACGACATAATACTGGTAGAAGACGCCACGGCATCTTCCTGGCCAGAGATAGCTGAGGCTACTATAAAAAAGGTGAAGGGTTCTTACGGCTGGGTTCTGAAAACAGATAAAATTATCAAGATGCTGCACACCTATAAATCTGGAGACGGGGCTTTTAAATTCCCGGTATAGCCCGCCATCCTACCTTTCTTTTCACCTCAAGCAGGGTTCTGACGAGCTGAACGCTCCCCCACCGTGAGCTGCATGCCGTCATAGGCAAAGTGTATCCCCGGATTATCCGCCTCCAGGGCGCGGTAATCGTCATAGCTCCGGTTCCAGTATTCCTCCAGGTGCACAAAGAGGACCCCCTTGGCCTGCAGACGTGATGCCAGGCTCGTCGTCTGCTCAAAGGTATAGAGGCTTTTTCGGGCGATGTGCTCTGCCGGGTATTTAAAGCCGTGTTTCAGTCCTTCTTCAAATATACCCGGCTGGGTAATGAGAAGGTCGGGGTTCCGGACTTCAGGCCGATGCTCGGGGAAGGGCTTAAGGTCGCAGGGGGCATAGATTACCTTAACCCCCGACTTCTCGAAGACGTAGATGAAAACCGGGTGAGAACTTCGCTCTATAGGGACGGCCGTAATCTGAACATCCCCGACCTGGATTTGGTCACGGAAAGGCTTTAGCTCGACGAAACCGCTTTTCTGGTAGAAATCAATGACCGGACCGTACTGGGAGCTGAACTTCTCGATAACCTCGTTTAGCGGTTCTGGTAGTAGCAGGCAAATCTGCTTTTCCGGGTAGGCGCGCCAGTTGCGGAAATCCAACGCTATCTGCTCCACCACGCGGAATCCCTCCACATGGTCGGGGTCCAGATGGGTGAAGGTGAGGTAGTCTACGCGGTCAATGGCGGAGTCGTTTAGCTGTTGGACAATCTCCGCTGGAGTATCAATCAGCAGGTTGATATCGTGCAGAAAGGCCGCTGGACCCGCCCGAGCGTAGGGAGCTCCCTTCTCCCTGGCCTCTTGGCAAACCGGGCACTGGCAAAGCGGCTTGGGGATGACGGCGCAGCCTCCGGAGCCCAGAATAGTCCATTTCATTTTTCACTTCGCCCCGGCGGATGTCTCCTCGCGGGTATGTTTCAGGTCGCCGTCCATGGTACCCCTGACCTGCTCTCTCTCCTCCTCGAAATCGAAGCCAGTCCAGATGCCGATGGAGCCGAGCACCGAGTCCTGGGGGTGATACCTGCGAAAGATTTTGTAGTAGTAGGCCGCCTCGCGGCTGTTAATGGTGGCTTTGGGGTTTTCCGCCTTGATGCGCTCGAATTCGTCCTGGCTGACCTCGCTCTCGGCCAATCTTTCACCTAGGCTCTCGCAGCCGGCGCCCTGAGTATATTGCACCTTGTAGCGCCAAAGTATATCGTCGGGCAGGTAGCCCGTATCCTCAAACGCCTTGCGCAAAATCCATTTTTCTATCTTGTCGCCGACCTTCTCCGACTCGTGTATCTTAAGCTCCGGTGGAATCTTCATGGCCAGGTCGACCATGGCCACGTCCAGGAAAGGCACTCTAAGCTCCAGGTTAAAGTACATCCCCATGCGGTCGGCCCGCTGCAGGTTGATGTTGTGCAGGTTGCCGATACAGCGCAGGGCTTCCTTGTTAAGCACGTCCGCGGGGTAGTGCTTCATGTAATGATAGCCGGTGAACAGCTCGTCGGCGCCTTCCCCGGTGAGCACCACCGTTACGTATTCGGCGGCCAGCTTGCAGGTAAAGTAGCAGGGGACGGCGCAGCGCACCAGTGAGGGGTCGTAGCTCTCCAGCTTCTTGATAACGATGGGCAAAGCCTCGTAGTATTCATCCTCGGTAAATATAAGTTCGTGGTGGCGAGAGCCGATATGTTTGGCGGCGATGCGTGACGCCTTCAGGTCGTCGCTTTCGTCGCCGTTGGCGTCCTTCATGCCCACGACAAAGGTATGCAGATTGGGGATTTCCTCAGCAGCAATGGCGGCCACCAGGCTGCTGTCGATACCGCCGCTGCAGAAGGAGCCGACGTGGATTTCCTTATCGGAGAGCAGCCGCTTCTTAACGGCGTCGATAAAGGTCTCCCTGATTAGCTTACAGGTTTCCTCAACGTCGGTAAGCCGATGGTCCTCGATTTTGGGAAGCTGGTAGTACTGCACAAACCCCTCTCGGGGGGTGTAATAATGACCGGCGGGGAATTCGTGTACCTCGTCCACGCCCGCCAGCGTCATCGCTCCCAGCTCGGAGGTGAAGTAGAGCTTACCGTTGACATATCCGTAATATAACGGCTTGATACCAATGGGGTCACGGGCCAGCATGAAATCATCACCGTCAAAGATGGCGAAGGCGAACATACCGTCCAGTTCCTTGACACACTCGGGGCCCTTCTCCTGATAGAGGTGCAGGATGACCTCGGTATCGGAATCGGTCTTGAACTGGTATTTATTGACCAGCTTTTCCCTGAGCTTACGGAAGTTGTAGATTTCCCCGTTGCAGATAATGCCCGTCCGGCCCCCGTTGGCCAGAATGGGCTGGTGCCCCTTCATCACATCGACGATGGAGAGCCGAGTATGGCCGAAGACAGTGCTGTTGAAGCTATGGATGCCGCGGTCATCGGGCCCCCGGTGGGGCAGCGCATCCAGCATTCTGTTTATTGTCTCTTTATCCTTTACTCCAAAACATCCAGCAATACCACACATTAATCAATCACCTACCTTAAAAACACAATCTAGGCCGAATTAACCTTGGCGCCTTCGTACTCGTCCAGCACCTTAACGGCCTGAAAACTATCCACACAATAGACATCGGCGCCTATTTCCTGAGCAAAGTCATCGGATACCGCTGCTCCCCCAATAAGGACCTTGACCCCATCTCTTAGTTTGTTTTCCTTGAGGGCTTCGATAACCACCCCCATTTCGGGCATGGTGGTAGTCAGCAGCGCCGACAGACCCAGGTAATCGGGGCTCTCTTTTTTGATGAAGTCGACTATCTTCTCCGCCGGCGTATCTACGCCCAGGTCGTGCACTTCATAGCCTGCCCCTTTAACCAGGATGGCCACGATGTTCTTACCGATGTCGTGGATATCGCCCTTCACCGTGGCGATGGCGAATTTCCCTTTAGTCTCGACATTCGACTCCTCAAGCAGCGGCTTGAGAATTTCCATAGCCGCGCCCACGGCGTCCGCCGAAGCCAGCATATCGGGGATAAAATACTCCTTGGTGGAGAATTTCTCGCCCACCACCCGCATCCCCGCCGTCAGGGCCTGGCTGATTATATCCACCGGCGGGATGTTTTTCTCCAGCGCCAGGTGGGTCAACTCCACCACCCCTGGCGTGCCCGATAACTCCTCGTTTATCCCCTCATCCTGCTGGGTCTTCCTTCCCTGAATGACGTTTTCCTTAAGTTGGGCGATAACGTCTTTTTCGGTCATTTTCACTTCCTTTCCTGGTAAAAGTTTAATCGGGGCAAGAGACCGGGAATCTCCTTGAATATCTTGGCCGTGGTAGCCTCATCTATATGCTCTACAGGTTTGGCCAGAAGCTCGTTCATTCTCTGGTAGGCCAGGGCGAAAACATCGTCTCTTTCTCCGTCTCCCTCAAAGGGATAGGGCGGCGAGATTTCCCCACTACGCAGTAGCGGCCGAATGTAGCTGATATACAGCTTCTGCGGCGTCGCCACCGTCTCCCTTATCTGCTTGAGCACCACCTCCAGCTCTTGACTATCGATGCGCGGGATTTTGAGGAAAAACTTAAGCATCTGGAAGTGGGCGTCGTCCAGAACCGCCTGGAGCAGGCAGAAAACGGCGTTACCGTCGAGGAGGCCGTAAGCGCAGTGCAGGAACTGGGGCCCGCTTAGGGTCACCACGATATCCGAGAATAGCCTCTCTATCGATGCCTGCTGCCCCGGTGTCTTGGTATCGCAGACGCCTGAGGTGGAGTAGTTGGGTATCTTATAGAAACGCGCCATCTGGACACAGTCGATATTGTATTGGCTGGTCTCCACCGAGCCGTAGGAATCGCCCAGCGTATCCATGCGCGCCCTCACCGGCACGCTGCCGTAGAGCATCGGCGTCCCCTTATTCACCAGCTGGCCCAGGGTTATGCCAGCCAGGACCTCGGCGTTTATCTGGGCCATGATGCCCGCCTCTTTGATGGGGGCCGTCGTTCCCGCCTGAGGGGATGAGGAAACGGCCACGGGTAACCCCCGGCGGCAAATCTCGATAAAGCTATCGGTGGTATCGGCGACAAACTGCAGCGGGCTCTTGACCAGACAGGTGATAAAGGAGATGATGGGGTTTTCTTTGAGTGCTTCCTTGCCACCGGCTATCAGCTCGGCCATCCTTACCACGTTATCCAGCTGCTCAAGCTTGGTCAGACCCGACATAAAGTGCTTGGTGGTGTTATTCAGCGAGGCGAAGAACTTGTTGACGTCCTTATTATCCTCGGTGATTTCTTCGTCCTGGATGTTTACGGTGCGGATGTAGCCATCCAATGTCTCCAGGTGCTCACAGACATGTGCCGACTGGCAAAGGTCGGCCACGGTACCGCGCCGGGGGTGGAACTCCGGCACTTTAATCTCAACACTGCTATCGGATTTCTTGACATAGCTGGGGAAATCGACATCCAGCCAGATATTAGTCTCCGAGCCGGTGATAAAATAGACCCTCGGCTCATCGCCCTTCATTATCAGGGCGTTATCCGGGTTTCGGGCGCCCAGCTTAACCGTCTTGGGGGCGCTATCGAGCGCTTCGTTAACTAGCTTTTCCGGTATCTTTATCTGCCAGCGGGGACTGTCACCAGAGACAGCCGTGCTGACCTCAGCCCCGTGGTCCTTGAATATCTCAGCTGCTTGCTGGCTGAAGCAAATCAGGCCGGGGTCAACCAGTATCTCCAAAGAAGCCAGGTGAATCTGTTTCACCTGCTCCTCGGTGATTCTCTGGTATGGATTGGGAACTAGTATTCCTTCTCTGGGCAATTTATTTCTCCTCTAATATCTCAATCAATAATGCCTTCTATTCCCGAAAGTATCTGCTGCCTTACTTCGGCGGGCAGGCGGTATTGGGGCTCGGCGATGAGCCGCCGCACCCTTCTAGCTGCCTTCTGCCAGATAGCCCTTCCCCCCTTAGCCTCCCATTCCTCCCGGCTGTTCTGGTCACTTAAAGTGGGTCGGTAGTGCTCGCGGCGCATGAAGCGCCGGGTATGTCTGGCGGCGACGAAGTTACCCCCCGGCCCCACCTCCTTGATAAGGTCAAAGGCCAGGGTACTATCGTTGACTTTTATACCAGACACCGCCCTCATCACCATTCCCAATATCTCGTTGTCGATGACGAACTTCTCGTAACAGGCCGTCAGGGCGAATTCCATCATGCCGGCAGCATCGTGGATGAAATTGGCGCCGGACAGGGCACAGAGCAGGCTGCTCATAGCCGATTCGTAGCCGCCCTGGGCATCCAGTACCTTGGAATCAGTCATACCGCCGGTAGCGTAGAAGGGAAGGTGGTAAAACTGGGCCATCTGGGCACCGGCCGCGTTTAGCAGCCCCATCTCCACCGAGCCGGCCAGGTACTTGAAGTCGTTGAGGTAGGTATTGGTCGCTACCGAGCCGAAGATAACCGGAGTCCCGGGATTAACAATCTGGGCCAGCATTACCCCCATCAGCGAGTCCGCCGTCTGAATCACCA
>CAYPBF010000049.1:0-6581 GCA_964408935.1 uncultured Dehalococcoidales bacterium
TTATAGTGGTCAATCTTACCCCTGGAGGCCTTGAGAACGAAGTCGTTGACCCCCTTCCACTGCCCCATCTTTTGGTCTAGGGTCTCGCCCTTCTCAACGGGTTGGTTGGGACCGGTGGGGTTAATCTCATAGGATGCCTTGCAGTCCATCCAGTTATATGAGCCGCAAAGCCCCGTCCTCTCCGGGCTGATGACGCAGACGTGGCTGGGGGCGAAGGACTGACAGAGCGTGCAGGAGTAGTAGGTGTCGGTGGTCTCATCGGTCATACCCTCGATGCGAGCATCGCGCTTGCTGTAAACCGCTCTCGCCTGCTCCTCCACCTCTTTCACCTTAGCTTCCTCGGTATAGACCTTTACCTGTATCTTGTCGAAGATACGGCCGAAGTCCTGGTGCAGCTTGGCGTGGAGGATATCGCCGATGTGTTGCAGCTTAAAGCCCTTCTCCACCGCCTGCTTGGCGATTCTTATCCAGGCGATATCACGCTGCCCGATATGCATCACCCCCTGGGCGTAGTTGATGAGGTGATGAATCTGGCGTTCCAGGATGGGCTCGAAGTCGTCCTGCATCTCCCTACCCGCCACCTCCACAGCGATAGCCATAGGCAACTTGGAACCGGGCTCAATGTCGGTCAACTCAGAGCCGATTACCTCGACCCTACCGTCCTCCACCTCGTCCATAGGCTTGGTGGTCACCCACTCCACCATGGACGTCCGCCCGCCGCCACACTCCAGGTAGATATCTTCACCACGCACCCTCTCCCCCTCAAAGGCGGGCCCGTAGGCCACGGGAACGGGCACTTCGACCACAGCCACCTTCAGTCCCCTGACCTCTACCGCCTTGGCCACCAGCTGGTCGTGGGGTATATTGGAGACGACGTGCTCGTAGGTGCAGATACCCGTGGGCAGAACCTCGGGTATAGGAGTATCGGCGATAACCGGGAAGCCCCAGTTAATGGCGCCGGCGGCGTTGGCGTACCACTCATCGGTGACATAGCCCAAGGGCAGGACAAAGGCGAAGATTCGGTCTTTGTTATAGATGAGTATCTTGCGGTAGTCACCCGGCCCGATGCCGCCGAAGGACATAGCCGCCCTGGTAGCAAAGCCCATGGCGAAGACGGCGGCGCTAATATCGGGGCCGAAGGAAACCAGCCGCGTCGGCCAGCCTATCTGTACCCCCTGTTCCACCAGCTGTTCGGAAAAGCGCTTGCCGTTATACTCGGAGGCCATGAACACGTAGAGGTTCTTCTGCTGCAGCTCCTGAGCGATATTTGCCGCTATCTCGCTGGTAGGGGCGGCGCCGACGACAGCGGCGAAACCAGGAGCAGTGCCGTCAACAAACTCAACACCCCGCTTCCTCAGGATAACGTCGTCAGCGGCGCCCAGCCAGATGTTATCGCCAACAGGGTCCTCTGTCTTGGTGTAGAAGTCAGGCGTCTCCAGGTACCTTATGGCCTCAATTAATTCCTCGGCGAAGAGGGTGGCCATACCGGCATCCAGGGCCGGCGCCAGATAGGGTAAGGGGTGTTCCTCCCTCACCGGTGGCGGCAGCAGGGACTTGCAGCGTTTCAAGACGTTCTCCATGTCGCCCAGCTTCTCCACTTTAGCCCCCAATATGCCGTAGATTATGGGCAGATAGTAGGCGGTGTTGGGGAAGCCCACCGGTTCTTTGGCCCCCCACTTATCCATAGCCTCCTGCCACTTCTTCTCCGTCCGTTCTACAATCTTGTGAGCCCCTCTGATAGCAGCTGATGCAATTATCTTAGACATTCTCTTAAAGCCCTCCCTTATCTTATCTGGTGGCTAAACCGATTCCAGCTCCCTTCTCATCTCCATATCGTAGAGCACGCGCTCTCGGGCCTGGTCAATACCCAGGGCCTTACGCTTCTTATCGATATGGGCAATCATCATCTGGGCCGCCTTAATCGGGTCGGGCTCGAAGGCCCACATGCCACCCAGCATCTCCTCCATATCCTTGAAGAGGAAATCAGTCACCTCTTTGCTGCCCGTGGTGGGCCAGGTGACGCCGAATACGGTATAGACGCCCGAGGCCACGAAATATTGCCCGATGGAGATGGCCTTCTCGCTCATCCACTCGGGGGCGGCGCCGGCTACGGGCAGGTCGCTGATGTCGTCGCCTAAGCCCCCGTCCTTGACCATAGCGGTGGCGGCGATAAGGATGCGGCTGTTGTCCACGCAGGAGCCCATGTGCAGCACTGGCGGTATACCCACCGCCTCGCAGACCTCGGCCAGCCCCTTGCCGGCAAACTGCTTGGCGGCTTCGGGTACCAGCAGCCCGGCCTCGGCGCAGGCGATGGCGTTACAGCCTGTGGTAATCACCAGCACGTCGTTCTTGATGAGCTCCTTGACCATGGTGATATGGGCTTCGTTGTGCATGGTTCGGGCGTTATTGCAGCCGACGACGCCGGCCACGCCTCTTATCCTGCCATTGATGATGTTATCGTTTAAGGGGCGGTAGGAAGCGCGGAACATCCCACCCAGCAGGTAGTTGATGGTCTCATGGCTGAAACCGGCAATCTGGTCAGTCCTGTTGTCGGGGATATGGACGTTCCCCTTACGGTTGGGGAAATTCTCGATAGCCGTCTTGACGATTTCCCGCGCCGATTTCAGGGCGTCGTGCTCGTCGAATTCGATGTGGGTCGCCCCCGGTATCTTGGCTTTGGGCGAGGTGGTAATAATCTTGGTATGGTAGCACTCGGCTACGGTCTGTATGGACTGCATGATGCACTGTACGTCCACCACCATGGCGTCCACCGCCCCGGTGACGATAGCCAACTCCTGCTGCAGGAAATTGCCGGCGATGGGCACGCCGTGGCGCATCAGTATCTCGTTGGCGGTGCAGCACATACCAGCCAGGTTTATCCCCTTGGCCCCCTTGGCCTCAGCCAGTTTTATCATCTCCGGGTCCTGGGCGGCGGCGACAATCATCTCGGAGAGCAGCGGCTCGTGGCCGTGAATGATGATGTTGACCTTGTCCTTTTCCAGCGTCCCCAGATTGGCCTGGCCCAGAATCGGGGCCGGCGTGCCGAAAAGGATATCCTGGAGCTCGGTGGCCAGCAGGCTGCCACCCCAGCCATCGGCTATAGCCGCCCTCACCCCCTGCTTGAGCAGGCTCTTATAGTCCTGGTCAACACCGATATGGGTCCGGTGCATAATTTCCACAATCTCGCGGTCGATGCCCCTCGGCGCCACCCCCAGCTTGCGCCAGAGCTCCTGGCGCTTTAAGGGCGCCTTCCTCAGGGTTATCAGCTCGCCCTCCTGCTTGCCGTACTCAGCCAGGGCAATCTGACCAATATCAGCGGCTATCTCGTTATTGGAGCGCTCGCCGATTTCGACGCCCAGGTCGAGGGCGACTTGCAGTAGTTTTTGCTCGTCCTTAATCTCGTAGCCGGGCGCCTTGCCTTTAGCCACGGCCAGGAAAAGCTCAGCAACCCCCCGCCCGTGGTCAGAGTGGGCTGCCGCCCCTCCCGCAATCATGCGAATGAAGTTGCGGGCAGCGATGGTCTCGGCGGTAGCGCCGCAAACACCCCGCCGCTTCTGTTTCTCCTCAGGGGTCTCTTCCCTGCCTTTAGGCAGCGGTACCCGGCAGGGCCCCATACCACAGTGCTTGCAGCAGCTGCCCACCGAGCCAATGGGGCAGGCCTTAAGGGTTCCCGCCCTATCGAAGGTGGTGTTCACGCCATCCTTGGTTGCCTTCTCTATCAGCTCTAAAGTTCCTTGGTCAATGCTCTTGGGCTCTTTTTCTTCAGCCATTCTTCTAATCCCCCTTAACTTACGTCTATTTCTTTAACTGGCGCCCAATTCGGTTAACATCTCGCGCACCAGCTTTATAGCTTCGGGGTGCCTCATTATCATCACGTCTCCCCCCGCCAGCAACAGCACCATAGCCGACATAGCCTCAAGCAGGATACCCCGCTTTTTGGCGTCGCCCAGCTTGGGGTCTTCGGCGGTGGGGATGTGCACCTCTTTGGTCTTCCAAGCCTCCTTGGATATGTTACAGATGAGCGGGAACTGCAGCTTTTCGTCCTGCTGCGTCAATCCCGCCATCCTCATTCTCTCCATAACCGAGTAGCAGTACTCGATGCCGTAGCCGATGCAGCTTACCGTCGGGTCCATGACGAGCAGCTCGTCGGGGACGCCGAGGTTACCCAGCAGGATATTGAGCTGCTTGGCCAGGTTGATGTCGATGGGCGTCGAGGCAATCACGGTATGGTGGTAGCCGATGGCGGCGGCGCCGATTTTCTTGTGGTCGCCTTCCTCCAGAGGCCCTATAATCAGGTCTTTGCCTTGACAAGCCTCGGCTACCTGCCTCAAGACCTCGGTGTCCTTGTCGTGGTTGGCTGTCCCCCAGACAATAAGGGGGACGTCGATGGCATCGGCCACCTTCTTGACCACGGCCGTGGCTTCTTCGGGGCTGCGGTCCTGCCCGTTGGGGTCGGTGCTGATGAGCTGCAGACATATCATCTCCGCCCCGTAATCGTCGATGCACTTCTTGGCCCAGGCCACCGGGTCGTCGGTCACTCCCCCAAATGGCTCCAGGGCGGCGGGCGCCCAGCCTTCGGGGGGCATATCCCAGACCTCCATGGCTATTCGGGGCGCGTGCGGCATCTCGCCCTCGAATAGATAAAAGGGGTAACAGCTCTCTCCACCAACGGTAACCGCTTTATCACCGCTGCCTAACTTAATCTCTTTTATCTTGCCGCTGTAGGCTGTTTTAGGTATTTCAAAAGCCATCGTTATCCCTCCTTATTAAGCTGGATTTTTCCGCTTCTCACTGCCGAACCACTCGTCGCTGTAGAAGTAGCGCTCGCCGCTCTCTAGGTATTTAAGCCTTTCCTCGCGGCTGTCTAGCTTCTGGCGCCACCTGCCCACATCCTCCCCCTCTGGTCTGCCCTTCTCATAGGTGGCTCCCAGCAACTCCACCTCGTCCCGTCCCGGTGACTTGGTCTTCTTGACTTCGTATTCCATACCTTAACTCCCTCCTAAGTCAGTCCCGCGGCCACCTTAGCCGCCCTGACCGTGTTCATCATAAGCATAGTTATCGTCATCGGCCCCACCCCACCCGGTACCGGGGTGATGGCCGCTGCCTTCTCTTTGACCGTTTCGAAATCGACGTCGCCAGCCAGGATTCGTTTGCCCTCGGCCGTCTTACCGATTTCGTTGACGCCCACGTCGATGACGACCACACCGTCCTTAACCATGTCGGCGGTGATGTATTTGGGCCGACCCGCGGCGACAATGAGGATATCGGCCCGCTTGGTATGAAAGGCCATATCCTTGGTCCTGGTGTGGCAGATGGTCACCGTGGCGTTGGCCCCCGGGGCCTTTTGCAGCAGGATGTTGGCGATGGGCTTGCCCACGATATTGCTCCTGCCTACGACGACTGCCTCAGCGCCCTCAATCTGCGTGCCCGAGCGGATGAGTAGTTGCTGTATGCCCGCCGGCGTGCAGGGCATATAGTCGGGCTCGCCTATCATCAACTTGCCCACGTTCACCGGGTGGAAACCGTCAACGTCTTTCTTGGGGTCGATAGCGTAGAGGACTTCCTCCTCATTGAGGTGCTTGGGCAGAGGCAGCTGCACCAGGATACCGTTAATCTTGGGGTCCTTGTTGAGCTTATCGATTAGGGCGATAAGCTCTTTCTGCGTGGTCTTTTCGGGCAGGTCGTACCGTTCCGAGTAGATGCCTAATTCTTTCGAGGTCTTTTCTTTAGCGCCAACATAGACCTGAGAAGCTGGGTCGGCACCGACCAGCACCGTAACCAGCCCGGGCACGACGTTATGCTTCGCTTTAATCTCGGCAATCTCCCTTTTCAGCTCCTCGCGAATCTCCCTGGCGACCTCGGCGCCCTTTATAAGTTTTGCCGTCATTTTGCCTCCTTTACACCGAGAAGGTTAGTCATTAAATCGCCGATGGCTTTCACTGCCTTAGAATTATCGGGCAGTTCCAGCAACGGCTTCATCTGAATATCGTATTTAACCAGTTCTTCGTCGAGGGGAATGGTGGCGGTGGGCTTAATCTTTAACCTTCTCAGCTCCTCGGCCACCATAGGGTCTAGCCCGTCGGGTACCTGGTTGATAATCACCGACTGGCGCTTGACGACTAGCTGAAGCTCGTCCATCAGCTCGATGATACGGGCTATAGTGCGCACCCCCTTGACGGTATGGTCGGAGACGAGGAGTAGCTCGTCGACATCTTGAGTCGTCCGCCGCGAAAGGTGTTCCATCCCCGCCTCGTTATCCATGACCATATAGGGGTAGTTACCGGAAAGGGTGTCAGCGAACTTCCTCAGGATAACGTTGGGGTAACAGTAGCAGTCTGGGCCCTCCCCCCTACCCATCGTCACCAGGTCGATGCCCTTGCTTTCGACGATGGTGCCGTTCAACTTAACGTCCAGGTAGGCTTCCTTGGTCATACCGGGGGGAATGTTTATCTTCTCGTCGTTAAAAGAGGCGATCAGGGAGCCGACTGTTTGTTTTATGTCAAGCCCCAGGCTCTCTCCCAGGTTAGCGTTGGGGTCGGCATCGATAGCCAAAATCGGCCCCGCCCCCTTCTTCAACAGGT
>CAYPBF010000050.1:0-6569 GCA_964408935.1 uncultured Dehalococcoidales bacterium
GAGGAGTACGAAATCCCCATTTACAAAAGGGGGAAATTCCTCATAATAACAGGGGATGAGGCTTGAAAGAGATCGAAGCCAGCGACATCACCCAGGCCGTAGCCCAGCTCTGCCAGGAGGCCAACTTCAACCTAGGCGAGGATTTGCTCGCCGCCCTAAAAAAAGCCCAAAAGAGCGAGCGGTCCCCGCTGGGCCGCGAGTTCCTGAGCCAGATTTTAGAGAACGCCCGCATCGCCCGAGAGGAAAAAATACCCCTCTGCCAGGACTGCGGCACCGCCGTCGTCTTCCTGGAGATTGGGCAGGAGGTCCACATAAAAGGCAATTTGAATGAAGCCGTCGAGGAAGGGGTGCGGCAGGGCTACGGTCAAGGCTACCTAAGGAAGGGCATCGTCAGCCAGCCCTTCTCGAAAAGGCTCAACACCCAGGACAACACCCCCGCCGTTATTCATAGTGAGATTGTCCCCGGTGACAAATTGAGGATAGCCGTCCTGCCCAAGGGTGGCGGCGCCGAGAACAAGAGCCAATTAGCTATGCTGCTGCCCAACGCAGGGAAAGAGGGCATCATTGAGCTGGTGCTAAAGACGGTGGCGGAGGCGGGGGGCGACCCCTGCCCACCGCTGATTATAGGTTTAGGCATCGGCGGGACGGCGGAGCAGGCCATGCTCATGGCCAAGAAGGCTTTACTGAGAAAGGTGGGCGAGCCTAGCCCCGACCCCGAGGTTGCCCAACTGGAGAAAGAGGTTCTGGACAGGGTCAACGCGCTGGGGGTGGGGCCGATGGGCTTCGGCGGCACTACCACCGCCCTGGCCGTACACGCCCTGGTCATGCCCACCCATATCACCAGCCTGCCCGTGGCCGTAAATATTCAGTGCCACAGCGCCCGCCACAAAGAGGTGACACTATGAATATCACCTCGCCGCTTAGTCCTGAAGTCATTGAAGAGCTGACCGTGGGCACTAAGGTCAATATCTCCGGGGTCGTCTATACCGCCCGCGATGCCGCCCACCAGAGGCTTGTCGAAGCACTGGACAACGGTGACAAGCTGCCCTTCGCCTTAGAGGGACAGACTATATACTACATGGGGCCTTCGCCGGCGCCGCCGGGGCAGGTAATCGGGGCGGCGGGGCCGACCACCAGCCGCCGCCTGGACGCCTTTACCCCACGCCTACTGGAAGCGGGCGTCAAAGCCATGATCGGTAAGGGCAGCCGTTCCCAAGAGGTGAGGGAGGCTCTGAAGAAGTATAAGGCCGTCTATCTGGCCACGACGGGTGGCGCTGGTGCTTTACTGGCCAAGAGCGTGCGGCGGATAGAGCCCGTCGCCTACGAAGATTTGGGACCCGAAGCCATTACGCGGCTGACGGTGGAGGACTTCCCGGCCGTGGTCGTTAATGATATATACGGGGGAGACCTGGCCGAGGTGGGGAGGAAGGAGTATAGGAAAACGTAACTGATTATTGCCCACCCCACCTTTGTTATCGAACGTTGTTCTGACCCACCCTACCCACCCAACAGAAGTCTTTCCCAGAGGGGGCAAAGCCCCCTCTGAAACTCCCCCGAGAGTGGGGATGTGGGGCGTTACCCAGATAAGAGATATATAAGGGTCTAACCCTTATAGGGTGGGTATTGGGTGGGACGAAAAACGTGGGGGTGGGGAGAGAAGTTTACAGAGGTTACACCTATGTAGGGTGGGTATTGGAGTGGGAAATCAGACCGGGGGGAGGAGAAAAATGGACTGTATATTCTGCAAGATTGTAGAGGGTGAAATACCCAGCGACATCGTCTATGAGGACGAAGAGATAATCGCCTTCCGCGACATCAACCCCAAGGCACCCGTCCACATAATCATAATCCCCCGCCAGCACATCGCCGCCCTCTCTGACCTCTCTGAGGACGACGCGGCGCTGGTGGGGCGGCTGGCCCTCGTGGCCAATCAGCTGGCCCAGAAAGAAGGCATTGCCGAGAGGGGCTACCGGGTGTTCATCAACTGCGGCAAAGAGGGGGGGCAGGTGGTGCCCCATTTACACATGCACCTGGTGGGGGGCCGACAGCTCTCAGCCTAGGTCGGCCGACTTCTGGTACTCCAGAAAGGCGAGCAGGCCGGCGATGCTCTTGGCGTCGATAATGACGCCCGAAGCAATCAGGCCTTTGACCTCCTTTAGAGGCACCTGCACCAGGGTTATGCTCTCGCTGTCCTCGGCCTTAAGAGGGCTTGTCACTAAATCGCTGGCCAGGTAAAGGTGGAGGTATTCGGTGCAAAACCCGGGGGAGGAGTAAAAGCCCCCCAGCTTTTCCACCTTTTGGGGGAGAAAACCGGTCTCCTCGCGCATCTCGCGGCGCACGGCATCCTCGGGGGTTTCACCGGGGTCGATGCCCCCCGCGGGTATCTCCAAAAGCTCCTTTTCCACGGGCTTACGGTATTGCTTCACCAGCAGAACGTTATCGGCGTCGTCGAGGGCAATAATAGCCACACAGTCTTCGTGCTCGACAATCTCGCGGGTGGTTTCTCTGCCGCTGGGGAGCTTGACGCTATCGACGCGCAGCTTTACCGCCCTACCCTCGAAGATTCTACGGCTGGACAGCGTCTCTTCGGCCAAAGCTTTATGCCTCCAGGTTATAGATGAGGGCGACCTCGTCGCAGTCGGGGAATTTGGGGCAGCGGTAGCACTCCGTCCAGACCTTGCGCGGCAGTTCCATCTTGTCCACCTGCTTGAAGTCGAACTTCTTGAAGAGCTCGGGGTGGTAGGTCAGGCAAAAGAGGGTGCCGATGCCCAGCTCGTTGGCCTCTGCCAAACAGGCCTTTATTAGCTCGGCGCCGATGCCCTTATCGCGACTTTCCTCAGCCACCGCCAGCGACCTTACCTCGGCCAGGTCAGACCAGAAGACGTGCAACGCCACACAGCCGAGCAGCTTATCGCCGTCCTTGGCCACGAAGCAATCCCTCATGTTTTCGTAGAGTTCGCTTAAAGAGCGCGGCAGCATCTCGTCCTTTTCGGCAAAGTAGTTGATGAGCTTATGCATCTGGGCGACGTCACTGATTTTAGCTTTTTCTATCTTCAACTTTAACGTTTTCCTTTCAGTTTTTGCTCCAACGAGCTGTAGAAGGCGTTTTCGGGGCGGAGCCTCAAGAAACGGGCCTTGTTCGGGCTGTGCCTGACGGTGATAACGGCGCCGTCGGACAAGGGCGGGTTGATGTGGCCATCGATGCTTAAGGTCGCCTCGTGGACGGTGGCGATGCGCAGCTTGACCACCGCCGTCTTTGGCAAAACCAGGCTGTAGCCCAGGCTGAGGTGGGGCAGGATGGGCAAGAGCAGGTATTCCTCGGCACGGGGGTGGAGAATGGGGCCGCCCGCTGAGAGCGAATAACCGGTGCTGCCGGTGGCGGTGGCCACCACCACACCGTCGGCCTTATAGTTAGTCAGCTTTTGGCCATCGATTTCGGCCTCGATATAGACCACTCGCGCCACCGCCCCCCGCGCCACCACCACGTCGTTGAGGGCGTAATAGCTGGCGCCGTCGTCGAGTTGGGCTTCGAGCATGGCCCTCTCGTCGAGCCAGCCCTTGCCTTCGAGCAGATCGGGGAGCTTGTCCTTGGCTTCCTTAGCACCGAGCTCGGTCATAAAGCCCAGCTTGCCCATATTGATACCGGTGATGGGGAGAGACGGGCCAGCAGCGATTTGCGCCGCCCTGAGGATGGTGCCGTCGCCACCGATGCTGAGCAGCAGGTCAGTGCCGTCAACCTGAGCCTTGGCCTTTTCCGCTTCCCAGGCCGAGCAGAGCCATACCGCCAAGCCGCGACCGGACAGAAAAGCCTCTACTTCCTCAGCCATGTCACGGGCAGCGTCGTTCATAGGGTGATAGAGAATGCCGATTTTCTTCATAGGTTATCACCGTTTCAGAAACCAAAGTGTAGCATCGCCCCCTTTTGGGTGTCAAGGCGGAGTCAGCGAGCGCGGTCTTTCAAGCCGCTGACGATGGTGCCCACCGCGCCCACCAGGAAGCCCAGCGGGCAGACGATGAAGGCAATGATAAAGAAGAGGAACTCGTCACCGCTGCCCCAGAAGTCGGCGAGGAGGCCGTAGATAAGGTTATGCAGCAGGACGCTGACCAGCACGCCCGCCGCCGAAGCCCCGGTGAGGATGAAGAATGTCTTGGGCCAGCCGCTTAACCCACCCCGCAGGCTGAAGATTAGGAGGCCGACGCCTAAAACGAAAAAGACAATGAAGGGTACGAAAAACCAAAAGGAGCCAGCAAGCAACTCGCCGAAGGCGGGGATGGCGAAGAGGCAGACTATGAAGACGAAGACCGCCACCAGCGCCCAGAAGGTGGGCCAGCGTAGTTTGTCGCTCATCTTGGCTTCCTCTTCGGGGGGAGGGGTCGGGACTTGCCTAGCTTCTTTACCGCCTTGCTCGACCTGAAGCGGTTCTGGTTGACAAAACCCCGCGTCCGGTTCAACTTTTACCTCTTTTGTTCGTTTATCGAGATAACCCCGCTACGAATCCGACGTCTCCGGGACATACTCTTCGGCATCAAGCGCTGCGGGGGGCAGCACCACAGTGAAGGGCTGGTTGTAGTCGTAGCAGCGCAGGGTCATACCGACATCTATGGTCAGCTTGTCGAAATCGTCACCGGTTCCACCGATGTCCTCGGGGCGGACTTCGAAGGACACCTCAATCTCCGCCCTCTGCAAAAGATAGTTGTCCTTAGCCACCCACTCCTTGACCGAAAACTCCTGGTAGAACTCGGGCAGGTTGAGGCCGCTCAGGTTCATTACGGTCAAAAAGGCCGTCGCCTCGGCCACTAAGGCGCTCAAGATGTCAATATCGGGCTCAAGCTCGAAAAGGTAGCACTCGACGCCGTTGACTATCTCGGTGCCCTTGTAATCGATATCGGAGGCCGTCCCCAGCAGTTCCAAGTAAGGCGCGAGCTGGTCATGCTGCCACCATATCGAATCGGTCAGCTCCGTCTTCAGCCACTCTTCTCCCTCGTCAGGGACGCTCACACCAGAGTATATCCAGCCATCCACGATGTAGATTTCGGTTTCCCAGTCCCGAGAGCCCTCGCCCGGTACGCTTAAATCTATGTATGCCATCGACCGCATCGCCTGGTTGACCATGTCCCTGAAACCAGTGCCGCTCTTGTCAACGATTATCGTGCCCGGGTCGTCACCACCTTTTATCTCCACCGTCATGGGCATTTCGGTATCGAAGCTGACGGTATTGAAACTAGCGGTCAAGGCGCCGACTACTATCTGGTCTATTTCTTCCTGGGGCATCTTTTCACCGCAACCCGCCCCGGCGGCCAGGCCGAAGCACAGTACCAACGCCAGGGATATCGCTATCAGCTTCTTTAGCATCGGCTCCTCCTTGATGTGGCTAAATCATAGCATACAAAGTCGGGGGTTTGAAAGGGGGCAAAGCCCCCTTTCTACATTAAAGGGCGGCGGGCGGGAATAGATAATATCGGGGTGGGGTGAAGAAAGACCTGAGGGATGGGACTAACTATTCCTTCTCCGCCTTGTTTATTCTTTCCCGATAGCGGGCAAACTTCCGGCCCAGCTTACGTCCAGGGGGGCTGAAGATAAAGATGAAATAGAGGGCATAAATGCCGAGCAGGATAAAGAACATCTGCTTTAGCGTGGGCAGCCAATCGCGCGCTCCGACACCGAAGTAGCGTACCAGGGTGACGATGACGCCGACGATGCCGATATAGCCTATGATGATTAAGACGGTGGCAATCACCCGCCTCTTTCGGTCTTTAACCACGTCCTCGGCGGCGCTGGTGGTAAAGCCGGTGTTGGTGAAGGCGGAAAGCGACTGGAACATGGCCATTTTGGGCTCCATGCCGGTGAGCTGGAAGGCGATACTGCCCAGCTTAACGACAGCCAGGATAATCAAGATAATGGTCGCTAAGAGTAACAGGAATACATGGGAAATCATCTTGTACCTCCTTAAAGTTCTGGGATTAAGCCTAACTATACACCAAGTTTGGCGGTGAGGGAAGGGGGAGTTTGCACCGCCCCACCCCGAGTCTTCTTTCCCACACCAGCCAACCCAGAAAGGTCTTTCAGAGGGGGGCTTCGCCCCCCTTAATAATCCCCCAAAACTATGTTGGGCTGACGTCCCCTCTGGGGTGTTTAAGAGGGGTGAAACCCCTCTTTACCTTAAAGGGTGGCGGGCGGGAAAAGATTAAAAATGGGGCGGGGGGAGAAGTTTACAGAGTTTACACCTATATAGGGTGGGTATTGGGTGGGAAGAAAAACTTGGGGGGTGGGGCTAGGAAGCAAAGAACCCGGCGGCTATCTCGGCCAGCCTCATCACGAAACCGGGGATAATGCCCATCAACAGTACACCCAAACAGGAAAGACCTAGCGCCACCCGCAAAGGCAGGGAGGAAGGCACCTTGGCCTGGGAGGCGGGCGAACCTGTCCACATCACCTTGACCACGCGCAGATAGTAGTAGGCCGAGATGACGCTGTTGATGACGGCGATGATAACCAGCCAGAGCAGGCCTTGCTGCACCGCCCCGCTGAAGATATAGAACTTGGCCATAAAGCCGGCGGCGGGGGGCAT
>CAYPBF010000051.1:0-6461 GCA_964408935.1 uncultured Dehalococcoidales bacterium
GGCGAGCTGGGGACGACCGCCCAGATAGCGGTCTGCAGGTATAACGCTTACCGGACACCTATCGGTGAGACCTACGTCGAGTACGTGGTCGGGGAAATGAGTATTGTTTCCTATGAGACCTTGGTAATTATGGGGTCGGGCTTTGAGCCGACTCAGCTAGTGACGATAAGCATCTGCGACCTGGACTGCTATTGGGCAGCGACCTACGCTGACAACTGCGGAGCCTTCTTAGTGCAGGTAGACTTGCGAGATTTAAACGATTACCAGATGCTTTATCTTTGGAATAATTATATTAACCATGACCCGAAGTTGCCGGTAGCGGTGAAGGCCTGGGTTAACGCCACTGTTTACGACGATCCCGGCGACCAACCCGATATGGGCGAGAAGGTGATTAGCGGCGAGCTACGGGCCGTCTGGCCGCTTTACATTACTTATGCGCTGGGTGATTGATAGTGAAGAGAGAGTTAACCGTGTATGAGGTTTTAGGGAGGACATGGTGAAGTTAGCGGGTAAGATAATAATCGCGCTGGCTGTTTTGGCCCTTATCCTGGTGCCGCTGGCGGCCTGCCAGGGGCCACAGGGTCCAACGGGGCCAACGGGTTCACAGGGGCTCCAGGGGCCGCAGGGGGACCAGGGGCCGAAGGGGCCATCGGCCAGCGGCGTTGGAGAACCGGGGCCAACGGGGCCGGAGGGGCCAGCGGGGCCGCAGGGAGAACCGGGTCCAGCGGGGCCGCAGGGGCCAGCCGGGCCAACGGGACCAGCGGGGCCGATGGGACCACCGGGACCGCAGGGTGAGGTGGGGCCGATTGCCCAGATAATCGTCTGCCTGACGACGGAAGAGCCGATCCCCTGGGCAGACCATCTGCCGGCTATCAATGAGACCTACATCATTTACGTAGTCGCCCAAGAGTTATTTATAGACTTTGAAGACCTTGTAATTATGGGGGCGGGCTTTGACCCGGGTGAAGAAGTAACCATAACCATCTGCGATGCGAACTGCGTTTGGGCAACGGCCACCGCCGACGCCTGCGGAGCCTTCGCTGTGGAATTAGACTTGACTGAATTAAACCCTGACCAGATGGTTGAACTTTGGGTTAATTATATTAACCAAAATCTGCCGGTCTCGGTGAAGGCCTGGGTTAACGCCACTGTTTACGACGACCCTACGACGGGACTTAAGGTGATTAGCGGCGAGCTGTGGGCCGTCTGGACGCTTGTCATTACCAATCAAACATCTTAGTCTTGATAGTTATATAGAAGTGTTTTTAGCTTGAAGAGAGAATTGCCGCCCCGCGGGGAAGACTCGGGGGGCGTTTTTTATAGCGGCCAGCCCAGCCACTCGAAGAGCCCCAGCATCTTTAGGCCCATGTAGAGCATGACGGCGATGAAGATGTACCTCAAGAGCTTGGCGGGGAGCTTGTGGGAGACGATGGCGCCGAGCTGGGCGGTGCCGACGCTGGTCAGCGCCAGCAATCCCCAGGCTTGCAGGTTGATATAGCCTACGGAATAGTCGGGCAGGCCGTTGACGCCCAGGCCGTTGATAAGATAGCCGATAGCACCGCCAGCGGCGATAAAGAGCATTACGGCTAGGGATGTGCCCACAGCGTTGTGCATGCGGAAGCGGAGGGCCAGCACCAGCACCGGAATCATGAGTATGCCGCCACCAATGCCGAGGATGCCGCTGATAAAGCCGATGGGGGCCGCTAAGACGACCAGCAGCCAGGGGTCTTGACGGGGCTCGGTCTGGGGGGAGTGGGGTGGGGCGGTGAGCATCCTGAGGGCGCTGAGCAGGACTATGGCGCCGAAGGCGAGCTTTAAACCCTCTCCGGGGAGATGGGCCGCCAGCGTGGCCCCGCCGAAGGCAAAAAATAGAGCGCAGCCGCCCATAATCACGGCCGCTTTCCAGCGCACGACACTTTTGATGCTGTGCTGCCAGGCGCCGCTGGCGGCGAGGGGTAGAATAACGAGCAAGCTGGTGCCGAAGGCGAGCTTGATGGCGAGGTCGGTGGGCAGTCCCATGTCGGTGTAGATGAAGTATTGAACCGGGGTCATGATGAAGGCGCCGCCGAGGCCGAGCAGGCCGCCGGCGAAGCCGACGCCAATGCCGGTTGCTAGCAGGATTATTATATGAGCTGTGGTCACGTAATCGTTACCATTCTAACACGTCGGGGGGTCAGCGCCAATTGCGGTGGGGTGGGGTTGTTGCTATAATACGGCTGTTAACGGGGCTGTAGCTCAGCCGGGAGAGCGCCTCCTTTGCAAGGAGGAAGTCAGGGGTTCGAGTCCCCTCAGCTCCATTTCTTTTGTTTTAAACGCCTCTAAATACATAGTTACAGGAAGGTTCATTGGAAGAGTATACCGAGCGATTGGGTTATGCGCCTTTGGGCAGGCTGCTGCTCCGCCTGAGTCTGCCCAGCATAGCCGCTACCGTGACCTTGAGCCTCTATAACATCGTCGATACCTTCTGGGTGGCCAAGCTGGGGCACGAGGCTATCGCCGCGCTGACAATAGTGTTTCCTTACCAGATACTCGTTTTCGCCATGGGTATCGGCAGCGGCATCGGCATTGGCGCTCTCGTTTCGCGGCGCTTCGGCGAGAAGAACCCCGAAGCCACCAACCACGTCGCCGGACAGGTATTCTGCCTGGCCGCCTTCTGGGGGCTGCTTTTTATGGCGGCAGCGGCTCTGTTCACGGAGGCTATCCTGACTACCTTCGGCGCCACGCCCGATATCATGACATACAGCACCCAATATCTGGGTATCGTGGCTTTTGGCGCTCCCCAGATAATCTTCGCCATGATGGTCAGCAGCCTTATCCGTGGGTCGGGCGACGCCGTAAAACCGATGATTATCATGATAACCGCCAGCGTGGTCAACATTATCCTGGACCCGTTGGTGATTCTGGGGTTGGGGCCCTTCCCGGAGATGGGCGTGCGCGGGGCGGCGCTGGCCACGGTTATCGCCCAGTCGGTGGGGGCGGCGATAGCCCTCTATTTCCTGCTGGGGCGGCGGACGGCTTATCGGATAAAAATCGCCAGCCTTAAACCTGACTTTTCCATATTGAAGGATATTTACCGCGTCGGCGCGCCCTCGACGATACTGATGATAGCGGAGAGCCTTTGTTTTGCCCTCTTCAATACCGTGGTCTCCGCCTTCGGCTCGGTGGCTATCGCCGCTGTGGGGCTGGTGGTGCGCATCGCCGACCTGGCTTTTATGCCCGTCTTCGGGCTTTCCGACGGGCTGTTGCCCATCATCGGCTTTAACTTCGGCGCCGGCTATTTCAAGCGGCTGTGGCGGGCGGTTAAGTTGGCCTCATTGGGCATCTTGGTGCTGCTCGGCGTGGGAGTACTCGTTATCGAGAGCCTGGCGCCGCAGATTGTGGGTATCTTCAGCAACGACCCAGAACTGTTGGCGGTGACGGTGCCAGCCATGCGTATCATGTTAGCCACCATGTTTTTGGGCGGGCCGAGCGTGATGTTCATCACCACCTTTCAGGGGCTTTCCAAAGGCACCATGGCCCTGGTGCTGTCGCTGGTACGCCAGTTCATCTTCTTTATCCCCCTGTTGTACCTTTTCCGCTATCTTATGGGGTTGAACGGGGTCTGGCTGTCGCTGCCGGCTTCCGACGTCCTCAGCTTTAGCGTGGCCTTTTTCATTATCTACCGGCAGTACCGTAAACACCGCAAAAGCGACAAGTGGTTGAACGGCCCCCCGCCACCGAGGTGAGGGAGTGCCGTGCTCTGGCTGTTGGCCTCAGCGCCGCCACCCCCAGGTCTTTCTTCCCGTCCACCACCCCACCTTGTTTTGCGTACGTCTTTACGTCCCACCCAATACCCACCCTATAAAGGTGGAACCTCTATAGACTTCTCTTTTTTGCTTGTAACGATTCGCCCCCTATTTTTGTCCGATGGTTGTATAATATACATAATCTAGAGGAAACGGGGGACTTAGAAATGGTAGTGAGTATGTACTGTGTGCGATATTACTCGAGGACATTTGTTGCTATAGCAGATAGGAAAAAACAGCAGAGTTTACCTCCTCCTCTTTGGAAGTTCGACTATCCCAAAAAGTCAGTTAATGTAGCTATGACCGATAGTCTCAAGACGATAGATAAGGTCAATATGCATACTGGGTTGAATGTGTTTGTTAAACTAAGGGCGAGTTCTGCGGAAGAAGCCGAAGCGGTGGCTAGAGACTTTGCTGAAACGCTATTGACGTTGGTTAGCTTTACGACAATGGCTTCCTGTGATGTATCGAAATTTGTGGGCGTGTTGGATATCACTAAGCCAGATGTTATTCCAGCTAGATTTATCGCTGGACTGTCAGAGACCAAGGAGATTTTAGGCCAAACTAGAGTTATCAGTTTGTCCGAGCTCAAGGCGGTTTTTGATGCTTATGATAAAACGAGTTCCTCCTCCAATTCAGAAAGATTCGCACGAGCAATAACTTGGCTGAGAAGAGGTATTAATGAAAGAAACACGATAGACCAATTCCTCTATTATTGGTTTGGCATAGAAACAATTAGCTGTATCTTGAGGGACCAACTTCGCCTTAAAATAAGAAGACCTTCGCTGTGGGATGGTATAAAGCTCATTCTCACCAATAAAGTAAAGTTCAAAGGCTTTGATGCTATCTATAAAGCAAGGCAGGATATAATTCATGGAAAAAGGAAACTTGATAATGCATTTGTGAGTGAGGTGGGTGGTTATTTAGAACCAATGCGAAAAGGTTTAGTATTAGCTATCGGTGACATTATGGGGCTGGAGGAAGATACAATAAATGTAATTGTGAAAAAGCCCCCGCGGAAGATTGGTGATGAACCTTGGTCGGTGTTACAGGGGAAAATTCATGGTATACCCTCTGATTTTGAATCGTTGGCGAAGAATTATCCTTCGTTAGAATTAAAAGATGTGGGCTTACATTATAGCTTGGATAAAGAAGGTAAGCCAAAGCTGACATTAAAACCGACCCATACCTTCCATTGCTATCCTGGCGGTACATTTCAAGCTGAAAGAGCGGAATTGTGGGGATGATTATCTTTAATAGATGGTCGCCGTTTCCTTTTCCATCATGGCTTCGATTTCAGCGTAGGGCATTTTGACCTTGAATACTTATCTTAGCCCAGCGCCTCCCTCAGCCCCTTGATAAAATCTCCCACTGGCTTTATGTCCCGAGATTCCATGAGCTGGATGATGCGGCTGCCGACGATGACACCGTCGGCAAGGCGGGCGACGCGCTTGGCCTGAGACGGCGTTGAGATGCCGAAGCCGACGCAGAGGGGTTGGGAAACCTGCTCCTTGACGCGGCTGACGAAGACCTCCAAATCGGCGGGCAGCTTATCGCGGGCACCGGTAACGCCCGTCACCGAGACTAGGTAGATGAAGCCGCGCGACCTTTGTCCCACCAGCTCGATACGCTCGGGGGGGCTGGTGGGGGCCAAGAGATAGATGAGGTCGAGGTCTTTTTTCTGGGTCACAGCCTCCAAACTGGTGCCTTCCTGGGGAGGGAGGTCGGGGATGATTAGACCATCAACACCGGAAGAGACGCAGGCGTTGCAAAACTCCTCTAATCCGTAGTGGAACACCGGGTTGTAGTAGGTCATAAAGACGAGGGGGATATCCACCTTGGCCCTTAGCTGCCTGGCGATATCGAGACAGCTGCGGGGGCTGATGCCCTGCTTTAGGGCCTGGAAGCTGGACTTCTGGATGGTGACGCCGTCGGCCAGTGGGTCGGAGAAGGGGATGCCCAGCTCAACGATGTCGGCGCCGTTTTGGGCCAGCAGCGGAACTACCTTCAGGGTGGCCTCGATATTGGGGTAGCCCACGGTGACGTAGGGGATGAGGGCTTTGTGGCTGGTTTTGCCGAATACGTTAGCAATCCGACTCATAGCTCCACCCCCAGCTCTTTAGCCACGATATCCATGTCTTTGTCGCCGCGCCCGGAGAGGTTGACCACAATGATTTGCTCTTTGTCCAGTGACTTGGCCATCTCGGCAACGTGGTAGATGGCGTGGGCGGGCTCCAGGGCGGGAACGATGCCCTCGGTCTTGCAGAGGAGCTGAAAGCCCTCCAGGGCCTGCTCGTCGTCTACGGCCACGTATTCGGCGCGCTTGGTGTCCTTGAGATAGCTGTGCTCGGGGCCGACACCGGGGTAATCCAACCCCGCCGAGACGCTGTGGGTCTCTCTGATTTGTCCACCCTCGTCCTGAAGTACGTATGATTTCGTCCCGTGCAAGACACCCACCGTGCCCGCCATTAAGGGGGCGGCATGCTGACCAGACTTAATGCCCCTCCCCGCCGCCTCAACCCCGATGAGCTTGACGTCCTTATCGTCCAAGAAGGGGTAGAAGATGCCGATGGCGTTGCTGCCGCCGCCGACGCAGGCGACGATATAGTCAGGCAGACGTTTGTGCTCCGCCAGCATCTGCTCCTTGGTCTCTTTACCGATGACGGACTGGAAGTC
>CAYPBF010000052.1:0-5800 GCA_964408935.1 uncultured Dehalococcoidales bacterium
ACTTCTTGCTAGCCTTCTTGGCTAAAATATCGTTCTCACTGAGTATCATCAGTTCCTCACCTTCGACCTTAATCTCGGTGCCGCCGTACTTCACGTAGAGCACTATGTCACCGACCTTAACGTCCATGGGCATTCTTTTGCCGTCCTCGGTCAGCCTTCCCGGACCGACCGCCAAAACCTTACCCTCCTGGGGCTTTTCCTTGGCGGTATCGGGGAGGATAATGCCTCCCTTGGTCACCTCTTCACCCTCGATAGGCTTGACCACTACCCGATCGCCCAACGGTTTAAGCGAAATCGCCATTCTAATCCTCCTTGTTCTAGCTCAATTACTTCTCTTATTTTAGCACTCTCGGGCGGAGAGTGCTAACGACTTATCATAACCCAACTGGGCCTAACTTTCAACTTGATTTATAGATATTTATAGAGTATTTCGGAAGTTTATAGCTATTTATAGATGAATAACGGTCATTCTCTTGGTAAGGCGCGCCCTGATTAACCCAATTTAAGCCCAGGGACGACATCGAGGTCGAGGCCGTTCGTCCTGCCCGCCTGGAGGCGGTAATAGCCACAGGCGGCAATCATGGCCGCGTTATCGGTGCAGAGTATGGGCGGGGGCACGAGTACGGGGATAGGCGAGTCTGCCATCAATCTCTGGCGCAGCCTGGTATTAGAGGCCACCCCACCCGCCAGTAGGACCTGTCTGGCCTTACGCTCTTTGGCCACGGTCACCGTTTTAGTCACCAGAACCTCGATTACCGCTTCTTGGAAGCTAGCGGCGGCGTCAGCCGCCGAAGCAATCTTGCCCGCCTCCGCCAGACGCAGCAGTGCCGTCTTGACCCCGCTGAAGCTGAAGTCGTGGCTCCCTTTCAGCCAGGCGCGGGGGAGTGGAATTGAGGGTGTACCCTTCGTAGCCGCCTTCTCGATGGCAGGCCCGCCGGGATAGCCCAGCCCCAGTATTCGGGCGGCCTTATCGAAGGCCTCGCCGGCGGCATCGTCGCGAGTGCGCCCCAACACCGCGTAGTCGCCGTGCCCGCGCACCAGCACCAGGTCGCTGTGCCCGCCGGAGACGATGAGGCAGACGGCGGGGAACTCAATGTCCTGCTCCACCAGCCAGTTGGCGTAGAGGTGGCCCTCCAGGTGGTTGATGCCGATAAGGGGGAGATTGTGGGCCAACGCCGCCGCCTTGGCTGCGTTCACCCCCACCAGTAATGAGCCCGCCAGACCAGGCCCAACGGTGACGGCAATGCCCGAAAGGTCTGACCAGCCGACGTCGGCTTCGGTCATAGCCTGCTTCAGCACGGGGATAATGGAGAGGAGGTGCTGGCGGGAGGCTACCTCGGGGACGACTCCGCCATAGCGGGCGTGGATTTCTACCTGGGATGAAATCGGGTTGGAGAGTACTTTACGCCCGTCCGCCACCACCGCCGCCGCCGTCTCGTCACAAGAGGTCTCGATAGCTAAGATTTTCATGCCTCTGCATTATAGCATAGCCGTTGTCACCACCTCACCTCTCCACTCTGTTGGCGAACGTTGTTTCAGACCCACCCAACCCGCCCTAATAAGATAAACTTCTTAACTTGTGGGTTACGCCCCCCACCTTTAGGGGGTTTAAGGGGGACGAAGTCCCCCTTTAAAAGACTTCTGTTGGGTGGGCAGGGCGGGACGACAAAACGTGCGCTAAACAAAGCAGGGAAGGAAGACCCTTTTGACACACTCCCTAGCCAGTGATATTATGACGAAAAGATGAATACTCGCTACATACTGCCAAGAGTGGGGTGATACCGAATGACCGGCCTTGAAACCCTCTACCTCGTCCTGCTTATTGTCTGCCTATTCCTGTCCGCCTTCTTCTCCGGTTCAGAGACAGCCTTCTTCGCCTTGCAGAGGGTAAGGGTGCAGCACCTAGCCGATAGCAAGGTGAGTGGGGCCAGGCGTGTGACCAAGCTGATGGAGAAACCAGAGCGGTTCCTCTCCACCGTCCTGCTGGGCAACAACCTGGTCAACACCGCGGCTGCCGCCCTAGCCACCTTACTGGCCATCCGCTTCTGGGGGGAGCAGTGGGGCGTGCTTATCGCCACCGTGGCCATAACCATCTTGCTCCTGATATTCTGCGAGACCACTCCCAAGACCATAGCCACCCGCCACGCTGAGAGGATAACGCTGACCTTCGTCAGGCCCATAGAGGCCCTCGCCTGGCTGTTTACGCCCTTCGTCTTTGTCCTGAGTTGGATTGCTTCGGGGTTCGCCAAGATATTTGGCGGGAAGACGGTGCCCCGCTCGCTGGCCAACGAGGAGGAAATCCGCACCATGATATCAATGGGGCACAAGGAAGGGACGGTGGAGGAGGAAGAGGCGGAGATGCTGCACAAGGTGTTTGAGTTCGGCAACCGCCCCGTACTGGAGGTGATGGTGCCGCGCACCGAGGTAATATGGGTAACCAAGGGCACCAAGATGGCCAACTTCCTCAAGCTCTACGCTGAAAACCCTTTGTCCCGCTTCCCGGTATACGAGGACAACATCGATAACGTCATCGGCATCCTGGCGGTGAAGGATATACTCATGGCCCAGGCCAGGGAGCAAATCGACGATAAAAGCACCATCGACGACCTGATTCGCCCCGCCTACTTCACCCCCGAGACCAAGCGCGTCAGCGAGCTCTTTAACGAGATGAAGGATAAAAACTACCGCATAACGGTGGTCGTCGATGAGTTCGGCGGCACGGCTGGTATCGTCTCCTTGAGCGGGCTCATGGAGGAAATCGTGGGCCCGGTGGGCGACGAGCTGGCTGAGATAGAAAAGGAATACGAGAGCATCGATGAGTACACCTTCCAGATTGACGGCGGGATGCGGGTGGAGGAAGCCAATGAGGAGATGGGCCTGAACCTGCCCGAAGGCGAAGACTACGAGACGGTGGCTGGTCTTATCCTGGAGCTCTTGGGACACATACCCAGAGAGGGCGAGCGGCTGAAGTACAAGACGTTGAAGATAGTCATCACCGAGATGCGGGGGATGAAGATAGAGAAGATACGACTGACCAAGGAAAAACATGCAACGACTTCGGATTAGATTCAGCCGAGGCGAAGCAGTCAAGTTCATTTCCCATCTGGATATCATGCGCCTCTGGCAGAGGGCCCTCCAACGCGCCCAGATACCGCTGGCCTACACCGAGGGCTTTAGCCCCCACCCCCGCCTGTCACTGGCGGCGCCGCTGGCGGTGGGCATCACCAGTCAGGCGGAGCTGATGGATGTCTTCTGCGACAAATGGGTTTCCCCCCACTTCTTCACCGATGCCGTGAGCCAGCAGTTGCCAGCGGGGATTGAGATAGTGCAGGTCTTTTCGGTAGCCCCCACCCTGCCCTCGCTGCAATCGCAGGTCGGCTTTGCCGAGTACGAGGTCGAGCTGGAGACGGATAAGGACGAGGCGGGGGTAAAGGCGGCGCTGACCTCGCTACTGGCGCTGGAACAGCTACCCTGGCACCACGAGAGGGACACGGGCACCCGAAACTACGATTTACGGTCCTTAATCGAAGATTTATGGCTTATGGAATGGCGCCAGGACGCCAGTACTATCGGCATGAGGCTGCGCTGCGACAGCGGCGGCTCGGGCCGGCCCGAGCAGGTGGCCGCCGCCCTGGGCTTTGAACCCACCTCCATCCGCCGCACCAAACTGCTGCTGAAAACGGGGTAGAGGCAGAGATGAAGGCAGGAAACCAGCCATCTTTGGACGAGCGAGTGCTGGATTTTATCCAGAAGCACCAGCTGGTATCGAATGGCGAGAAACTGCTGGTGGCGGTGTCGGGTGGGGCGGACTCGGTCTGCCTGCTTTATGTTCTGGCCAGTCTCCCGCTTAAGCTAAAGCTGCATATAGCCCACCTCAATCACCAGCTGCGGGGCAAAGATTCCGACGGCGATGCTGAATATGTTTCTGAGCTGGCCCACAAGCTCAAGATTCCGGCTACTATTGAGAAGCGGGACGTTAAGGCCTACCAGCAAGAGCAACGCCTGTCGCTGGAGGAAGCCGCCCGTGAGGTGAGATACCGCTTCCTGGCCAAGGTAGCCAGGTCCATCGGGGCTAAGCGGGCGGCGGTGGGGCACACCAAGGACGACCACATCGAAACCATCCTGATGCACCTCATCCGGGGCAGCGGCACGCGGGGGATGCGGGGCCTACAGCCTTCCACTTTGTGGCAGTCGGGTAAAGACAGATTGACCATCGTAAGGCCCCTGCTTGAAGTAAGCCACCAGGAGACGGAGAAATACTGCCGACGACATAAAATTACCCCCCGCCTCGACGCTTCCAATCTTTCCCTGTCGCCCTTAAGGAACCGCGTCCGGCAGCAGCTTATGCCCCTGCTGGAGAGCTATAACCCCGCCGTCGCTGAGGCTCTGCTCCGCACCGGGCGTATCGCTGACGAAGACATTACCTTTTTAGACGAGCAGGTCGCCCGCCTGTGGGACAAGGTTATTCGACAGGAAGCCAAAACTATTATCATTGACAAGGCAGATTTCGACACGTTGCCCAGTGCTCTGAAGCGTTACCTGCTCCGCGCCGCCGTGGAAAGGCTTTTGGGCAGCGCCAAGGACGTCGAGATGCGTCATATCGAGGAGATGATGTCTTTGGCGGCTAAAACGGCGGGGAAAAGGCTGAACCTGCCTGGAGGCTTGACCTTCGCTGCCGAATACGAACGATATCTGCTGACACTAGACCCCACCACCTTAATCCCCCTCCCCGAACTAAAGGGTGAGTTTCAACTCAACGTCCCTGGTGAAACGCGTCTTCCTGGCTGGCGGGTGGAGGCAACTATCGTGGGGCGGGAGGATATGGGGGATAGGGACGACTTCACCGCCTACATTGATTTGGCCAAAAGCGGTGATAAGCTGACGGTAAGGACTCGCCAGCGGGGAGACCGCTTTCAGCCGTTGGGCCTGGCCCAGCCCAAGAAGCTGGGCGAGTTCATGATTGACGCCAAAATCCCCCAGGCCTGGCGCGGGAGAGTCCCCCTTGTCTGCTCACCCGACCACATTCTCTGGATGGTCGGCTGGCGCCTTGACGAGCGGGCCAAGGTCGGCGCGGATACCAAACAGGTGCTGCACCTGGAATTTAGGTTGGAATAACCCCGCCCAGAGTCGGCTTCGTCCTGCGCCAGCGCAGCCAGAGAGCGGCCGCGGTCACCAGCGCCGCGCCGACGGCGACGTAGATTTCCAGACCAATCGTGCCGAAAAGCCCGAATGTGGCCAAGACAAGGCCGTAATTCAGGGCGGCGTGCAGTCCGGAGGCGACCAGGTAAGCCTGCCAGCCCCAGCCTTTAGCCAACCCGTAGCCGGCCAGGGCGCTGACAGCGATGTGAAAGCCGACGGCAAAGAGCCTTTCCCAGAACCCAGCCAGCGCCGTCACCCCGCTGCTCTGCACCGCTGCCCAGTTCCAGCCAGAGGCCAAGATCATATTATGTACCCAGACCGCCTCGAAGATGCCGAAGCCCAAGCCCGCCGCCGCCCCGATTACCAGCCCCATCCTGGGAGTAATGCTCCGGCCCTTACGCTGCCAGTAGAACACCACTGGCACCAGCTTGGAGCCCTCCTGCACCAGCCCGCTGAGCAGTATGGTCGGTATTCCCAGGAGCAGCAGCCAGTCGAGGATAACCTGTTCGCTGAAGGAATTGTTTATTAACTCGCTGGTCCACCACTGCAGTGGAATCTGGACAAAAGTAATCGCCAGCAGCGTTAAAATGGCGCTGACGACAAAAACCGCCCAGGCCCAGGGCTTTTTGAGTATGGGCGTCCAGTAGGCGGTAAACCAGGC
>CAYPBF010000053.1:0-5799 GCA_964408935.1 uncultured Dehalococcoidales bacterium
CCGCCCAGGCCCAGGGCTTTTTGAGTATGGGCGTCCAGTAGGCGGTAAACCAGGCGGCACCGAAGGCAAAGGCCAGGCCAATAGAGACCAGCGCGTAATTCCAGGTGAGCCCGGGGACAACGAAAAATGACTTAAAAAATTCAATCATATAGTCCCACATGATGCTCTCCTTGCTCTATATTAAATTATGCGCTTGAGTCTGGGGTTGGGGGTAATGCCGGGGATGCGACCCCGCTTGGCTATGGGCTTGCCCTCTATCTCGTGGAGGTCAGCGGTAAAGTCAATGGGTTTGGCCCCGCTGATATAGCTGCCGACGCCAAAGGCGTCGACGGGCGCTCCCGCTTCGATAAACTGCCTGATACGCTCCAGGTTGATGCCGCCGCTGGCGAAGATATTGACCTTCTTGAAGCCAGCCATGTCCAGCCGCGCCCTGACCTCCTTGACCAGCCCCGGGGTGACCCGGCCCCGTTCCGGCGGGGTATCTAGGCGCACGCTGGTGAGCCTTTGGCCCATGGCCTGCGCCACCCGCACCGATTCCTCGACCTCGTCCTTGAAGGTATCCACCAGGGCGACACGGGGAACGCTCTTGGGCATATGCTTATCGAAGGCCTTGGTGGCCTCGGCGGTATCACCGATGATTAAAATGAGGGCGTGGGGTATCGTCCCCGAAGGCTCAACGCCGGCCAGCTTGGCCCCAGCGATGCTGGAACAACCGACGCAGCCGCCGACAATAGCCGCGTAATCCATTACCCCCGCCACGCTGGGATAGACATGGCGGGCGCCGAAGCTGATGACGGGTATACCCCCCGCCGCCTCGACGCACTCGCGGGCCGCCGTCGCCCAGCCGCTGCAGTGGGCCAAAATGCCGTCGATGGCCGTCTCGTAGAGCCCGTAACTCTGGTAGGGGGCGGTGATGCGCAGCACCACCTCGCGCTCTGACATACTATCGCCCTCGGCCAGCGCCCAGACCTCGCTCTTATCTTTAGGCAGAACCTTAGACAAAAGCGCCTTGACCTCTTCCATGCCGCAGAGGATGCCAGCGCGGCTGGCGAAAAACTCCATGGTCGCTATCGGGTTCTTCCCCTCTTTACGCAGTATCTCCACAGTGCGGGCGAAGTAGATGTCGGCCGTCTCCCCGGAGAGGACGTCTTCCGAGGGCACGAACTTGGGCGGCTTGGCCCGACTGGTGATGACGTTGGTCAGCTTGGCCCCCAGCGTGTTCTCGATATAGTCCAGGGCAAAGCGGTGCGACTTCTCGTCAAAGGAGGCGACGCAATCGACGGGCACCTCGACATCGTAGCCGCGGATGCGGGTGTCGGCCACCGCGTAGAGGACACAGATGTGGGTGCAGACACCGCAGACAATGACCTTCTTCGGCTTTAGTTTTTTGAGCTTTTCCTCGAGCGGGGTGCCGAAAAAGGCGCTGTAGGTCTTCTTGGGGATTACCTCGCCCTTGTATTTAGCCAGTTCGGGGATGACCTCGGCCTCAGGCGTCCCCTCGATGGCGTGAGGGGGGAACATATTGAACTCGGGGTCGTCGGGGGCGTGGTGGTCGCTGATGTAGAATACCTTAGAACCCTTGGCAATCTCCTTCTCCAGCAGGCGCTGCACGGCGGGTATGATGCGCCGCGCGCCCTCACCACAATAGAGAGGGTAACCCTCCTCCAGGAAGCCTCTTAGCATATCGGATACCAGTACTACGTTCATAACCCAACTCTCCCCTATTATAACCTAATGACGGTTAATAACCGCAATGTCCCACCTACCGGAGTAGATACCGCCCACGGCACACACCCTGATATCCTCGTCCTGGTAGGTCGCCGCCGACAAATCGTAGAGGTATTTGGCCAGGTCATGCGGGTTAGTCGCATCGCACTCCAGCTCGGTCAGGGCGTTGTTGGGGTCGGGAGCCTCCGGGTTCTCCATGTCGCCCTTGTAGGTGGCGACGCCGCTCATCCGGCCAGCGACCGGTGCCACCTGATAGGCGACCGCCGGGCCCAGGTTAGTTTTAATGCCGATGATTAATACCGGAGCGTCTTTGTTCACGATTACGGCACCCGCAATTCTGGGCGTATGGAGGCTATCCGGCTCAGCATTAGCCCCCTCCATTATCTTCTCCATGAAGTCCTTGGTGGCTGTTGTGCCTACATTAAACAATAACTTGTAGGTCTCGTATATTGCCTCGGACTGAATTCCGTTACTCACCGCGGCGATACCGCCAGCGTTGTCATATTTCACGGCGGTGTAGTGCCGGAGCGGGTCGTAGGGGGTATCCCCTAACGGCCCTATTCTGATGGTGTTTTCAATCGGCACCGCTTTCCGCTGGCGGCTGGCCAGACTGCGTCCGGTGACGAGATAGGCCAGACACGGTTGCTGAGCCGCCGTTAATCCGAGAAATAACTGCCTGCCGGGGTAAGGTCCGCTGGGATTTGTCATTAATTCTCCCTCCTCAAGGGATTACAGATGTCTGAATACCCTCCAGGCCTTTTCCTGCCCATCGTCGCCCACCAGGTAGGGGCGAATCATTATCATATCAAACTCATCCACCGCCCGTACAATCTCCTCATCCGGTTTCAGGCTGCCGGTAGTAAGTAGCTTGCGCGTGGGATGCACCACCGTGGTCACGCCCACTTCTTGCAGCAAATCGATGGCCTGGCGGTTGAAAATAAACGAATCGGTAGCCGCCGCCGAGCCCTCTAGCGACACCTTAAACTCAGCGGCGCGTTCCGCCGCAAATTTGGCTGAGTCTTCACGGTTGGTCTGTCCCCCGCACTCCGCCAGTAACACGGCATCCTTAACAAAGGCGAAGGAGTTGGATTGAACTGCCTTGGTGCCAATCCAAGAAATGTAAGCGTCTTTCATCTCAGCATCGGTCGGTTGGCGCTTACTCAAGACTTCCATACCGTACTTGGTGTTAAAGAACGATATCCGGTCTACTTCGGTGATAACCGGCTTGTTACCGATAGTCCATTTCATATTGTATCCCAGAACGCCGGCATTGATTTTCTCAAAGTTGTCCAGCGGGGAAACGTCAATAACGCGCAGGTTTTTCATCACTTCGCCGAGCTTTTCGACGCAACCAGCTTCAAAGCCAGGGGCACAGAGGACATCGAGAACGAATCTCTCGGCCTTGTTTTTCTGAACAAGGTGGTCGGCGGTGGCGGCGGTAAGCTTCGACGAGGTTGCCATGATGCCGCCGAAGGGGGATTTGGGGTCGCTGGGGATGGCGGCAATGAGGGCATCAACCTGACTGGTACGGGCCGCATAGACGGCTGGGTTGGTGTGTTTGTTGATAACTACCACTTCGGTACGCTTGTCACTCAGGAATTTCATCGTCCGGCTGATTTCATCAGCCACCGAGTAACTGCTGAGGTCGAGATGGTTGGTAAAACCCATACCACGCCCTTCAATTAGTTCCCGATAGGAATCGCCCGGTTCGCCGACGAAACCCGCCTGGTGCGGATTATCGCCGCTCCGGAGCGGGCTGAGCTTGTAGGCAACCTCCTTTCGAGTACCATCATCGAATTCAAACGTTACCTTCATCTCTTTTGGTACAGCCATTCTACACAGACCCCCTAATCCTTTAGTTTCTACTTTTCATTAGCCTCATTATACCCAGAAAGAAATTCATCTGGGGCACCCTTTTCATATAGCTTTCGTAGTCTTTGCCGAACTTCTTTACCAGCAGCTTGTCTTCTTCGCGGCAGCCCAGGTAGATAACCACCGTACCTGCCACGCCGAGCACACCGAAAAGCCAGTGGGGATACCACAGCAGCGTGGTCAGAAATATGGCAAAAATACCGCCCGTGTACTGGGGATGACGGACGAAGGCGTAAATCCCCGTGTCCACCAACTTGGTGGTCTCGACGAAGGACTCGCCCTTTTTCACCCCACCCCGCCGCGGGAACATAATTATCGGTGCCATGACCAGTACCATACCCCCCACTAGGGTGACCCAGCCGATGATGTAAAGCGGCAGGTAGGTCTCCGCATCGATAACGCCCGTCAGGACGAGAGGGTTGACCGGGAAACTGGCGACACCAAAGACAGTCAATAATATCGCCCAGATGAAGTCCTTCCTGGACCTTTTCGCCTTTGCCATTTTCCTGTCCTTCCTAGTTGATAACCACCCTCTCCCCACCCCCCTTTATCACCTCGCCGATGACCATGGCCTCCGGCAGGGCCTTGGTGATACTACCAACGTTATCGGCAGAACAAACGACAACCATGCCGACACCCATATTAAAAACATGGTACATCTCGTCGCGGGCAACCTTGCCCCGCTTTTGAATAAGCTCAAAGATGGGGGGCACCGACCAACTATTGCTATCGAACCTGGCCGCCAAACCCTCGGGCAAAATACGGGGCACGTTATCGACCAGGCCGCCGCCGGTGATGTGGGCCATGCCTTTTATAAGCGGCAGCAGCGGTTTTAGCTGGTTGTAGTAACAAGTATGTGGTTCCAGCAGCGCCTCACCGACGGTCTTGCCCAGCTCGTCATAGCGCTTATTCAGCACCGAGGCTGTGTCCCCAAAGATTTTACGGGCCAGCGTATAGCCGTTGGTGTGCAGCCCGTTGGAGTGCAGGCCGATTATAGCATCGCCGGCGGCAATCGTTTTACCAGCGATGATTTTATCCTTTTCCACCACCCCGACGACGAAGCCGGCCAAATCGAAGTCGTCGCCGCTGTATATATCGGGCATCTCGGCCGTCTCCCCACCGATAAGGGGGCAGTCGATTTCGCGGCAGGCTTTGGCCAGCCCGGAGACGATAGCCTCTACCCTCTCCGGTATAAGCTTACCGATGCCGATGTAATCAAGGAAGAAAAGGGGCTTGGCGCCGCAGGTAAAGATATCGTTGACGCAGTGATTAACTATATCGATGCCGACGCTATCGTATTTGCTTAAGGCCACGACAATCTTGATTTTGGTACCTACGGAGTCGGTGCTGGAGACGAGGACGGGCTTATCGTAGCCCTTGAACTCGAACATGCCACTGAAAAAGCCGACGTCGCTCAAGACCTCGGGGCGGTGGGTGGCGCCAACCAGCTTGCCGATAAGGCGGTTGGAAACGTTCTTGGCGTCGATATCGACGCCAGCTTGAGCATAGCTTTCCTTAATCGGTCCTACCTCCCTGAATAACTAGTCGGATACCAGCTATTAATAATGGATTAAGGTCCGGGTGTCAAGCAGGATAGCCAGCCTAACCTTGCTTTATGCCAAAGGGGCTGCTGTATTCCTCAGCCGGCATCGAGCTTTCCAGCGCCAGCTTATCCATCTCAATCTGTACCGGTATGGGATAGTCGCCAGTGAAGCAGGCCAGGCAGAACATATCCTTGGGTAAGCCGATGGCCTTAATCAGACCGTCAATGCTCAGGTAGCCCAGTGAATCAGCGCCGATGAAGTCCCTGACCTCGGGAATGGTCTTCTGCGCCGCAATCAGCTCCCAGCGGCTGGCCATATCGACACCGAAGAAGCAGGGGTAGCGGATGGGTGGGGCACAGATACGCATATGGACTTCCTTGGCCCCTGCCCTTCTCAGCAATTTCACCACCTTGGGGGTGGTGGTGCCGCGAACGATGCTGTCGTCAACCACCACCAGGCGCTGGCCGTCCAGCACATGAGGGAGGGGGTTGAACTTGAGCTGGACGCCCAGGTCGCGAATGCGCTGGTCGGGCTCGATGAAGGTGCGCCCGACATAGCGGTTCTTGAGCAGCCCTTCGCACAAAGGGATGCCCGAGGCGCGGGAATAGCCGATGCCGGCGATGGTAGCCGAATCGGGCACGCCCATAACCAGGTC
>CAYPBF010000054.1:0-4296 GCA_964408935.1 uncultured Dehalococcoidales bacterium
GGAGCTTGGTCAGCTCCTTGAAGCCGCCCATCTGGCGGTTGAGTTTGACGATTTCCTCGCTTATCTTGAGCGCCTCCTTCTTGGGTAGACGCTCAAAATCACCGCGGCTCTGCTGGTCTTCGAGGCGGACTAGGTAGTCTATCCGCGCCTGGATGGTGGCGAAGTTGGTGAGCACGCCGCCCAGCCAGCGCTGGTTGACGTAGAACATGCCGCAGCGCTCGGCTTCCTGTTCTATAGACTCCTGGGCCTGTTTCTTGGTGCCGACAAAGAGGATGCTGCCGCCTTCGGCGGCTATCTCGCGCACGAAGTCACAGGCCTTGTCCAGCATCGCCGCCGTCTGCTCCAAATCAATGATGTGGATGCCGTTGCGCTTGGTGAATATGTATTTCTTCATAGCGGGGTGCCAGCGGCTGGTCTGGTGGCCGAAGTGGGCACCCGCTTCTAACAGCTCCTTGATGGTGGCGGTATCAGGCAAGCTTGGTCTCCTTTCCAGCTGGTTATATTTATGGTCAGTTTAACAGTATATCATACCGCACGTTTGGCAACAATATCAACCGATATGGCGTCCTGAAGTGGATATTGCCTCTGGCCATACCTAAACTTACTTTTCCACTCCAAACCCAACTGAAGAGTACTCCACCTATCTTTAGCTCTCTTATCCCCCCTCCCTCCACCTTGTCTAGCGAACGTTTTTTCTTCCCACCCAATGCCCACCCTATAAAGGTTAAACCTTTATAGATTCCTTATTTTTGGTTATACCCCCCCCTGTATTTGGGGGTTTGAAAGGGGGCGTAGCCCCCTTTATACCTAAAGGGGCGGCGGGCGGGAAAAGATATAAGATGGGGTGGGGCTGACAGTTCCATGAGTCCGCACCCCGCTGTCCATCCGCTGTCCATATTGATTGCAATTGTCCACATCTTGTGATAACTATCTCTATGTGATAAAGACTTGCCAGATGGAGTAAAATATGATACGTTTTCCCCACTTGGCCATAACTTGCGTAGGGCTCCGGCCTCCATGGCGATTACCTTGCTAATCCACTGGGCGACTTTGAGCAGGGTGGCGATATCAGTGCCTTAGGCGCCGCCACCGAAGGCTTTCTCGCTTAGTTTACGCAGGCCCCGCTTGCCTCTCGCCTCGCTCGTTCCTGCCGTTCCCGTTCGCCCAGCTCTAATCGGGCGAACCGACTTACCTTGACGTCGGATGGCGTCCTCAAAAGAGCCCCGACGCAGCTCGATGTAGGTGTTGCATCTCACTGTTAGAGAACGGCAGGTCGTACAACTCCTTGCTGAGGGGCGAACAAATCGCGAAATCAGTCACAGGTTACAGCTAAGCCCGCTGACCGTCCGCAACTATATCAGCCGACTCCTCCTCAAGTTCGAGGCGCGCAATCGCGCCGAACTCCTGGCCAAGGTCCTGGCGCTTCGTCGCCAGGCGCCGTCCGTGGCCCGTCGGGAAGGGCAAAAGGCGCCTCGCCTTACCGACCAGGAGCGCGATATTGTCAAGCTTGTCTTCGGCGGGCTGACCAACCGCCAGATAGGTCAGGAGTTACACCTAAGCCCGCTGACCGTACGCAACTATATCAGCCGATTGCTCCTCAAGTTCGAGGCGCGCAATCGCACCGAGCTGGTCGCCAGGTTCGTCTCTCTGCAGCGCCAATACCACCGACGCCTCTTTCCCTGAGGGCGAAAATCCTCCCGCTAAATTCGTAGCTGAAAAAGGGTACATTTGCCAACTTATGCTTACCGCGGAACTCTTATAGAATTTTCTTGTTTCCCGTGAAAACCTGTTTTTAAAGCTTTTAGCTGACGCATCTACGGCAATTTATTCGGGGGCAAAGGGGGTGATGAGCCTATTCAGATCTAAACATAACAGGAGCATTCAGGTGAGCCGAAAAATTATAAAAAGGAGCGAAATAAAAAGATGGCTAAAGAAGATACCGTGACAAAAAAGCTTGAAGTCCCGGAGAGAGCAAGGCCAAGAAGTATTGAGGAGCCCTCTCCACCCCGTGGCCTTGAAGCTACTACAGGCAATAGGCTATTAGATATCCCCGGTGCTGTTGAACTCGATAAAGAGTACATCCTAGAACGGCAGCCAGACGGGAGATACAGGATTATAGGTACCAGCCCAGAGGGTAAGGTGACACTTCTCCCCGAGAAAGAGGTTGAAGTCGATAACAGGGTTAGGGTTACCAATACCACCAATTGGCCGTGGCGGGTGCAAGGGCACCTAATTATGACCTATCCCGATGGTCAGCAATACATCGGAAGCGGCACGATGGTCAACAAACACCACGTACTAACGGCCGGTCACAATGTCTATTCGGAGGCAAATGGCGGTTGGGCAACTTCTATTGAGTTTCATGCCGCGCAAAACGATAATACCCTTCCCTACGGTTCCGTTTTGGTTACCCGTCTCCTTTCTTTCCGAGGTTGGACGGAAGACCAGGATGATGACTGGGATATGGGCATGCTGATCCTGGAGAGTGAGCTCGGTGACCACACCGGGTGGATGGGGGTTATTTCGACAACGGACGAGAATCTCGACGACCACGAGATAACCGTGGCTGGTTACCCGGGCGATAAGGGCGGTCGCCAGTTGTGGCGTTCGACGGAGAAGATAGTGACTGTCAATGCCGAGACTATCCAATATGATGCCTACACCACGGGCGGGATGAGCGGTGCCGGAGTCTTCGGCGTCTGGGAGGGAGTTGAGGATGAGCATCAATGTGCCAGTCACATGCAGGGTCCTAACGGGACACCCAACGAGGGATGTCGCGTCTCTTCGGAGAAATACCGCAGACTTGTGGAATGGATGAATACATACTGAGCAGTCCGCGGATTTACTTAAGAATTTTGATTCGGTGCCAACGATCAGGGCCGCATTAAGAAGGGGGTGATGCCACAGGAAGTTTCAGGTTCCAATGGTGAATACCGCATATAGATAAGGAGGTGGTGCTCATAAGGGTCTGAACAATGGTTTGCTTTACCGGTGAAAGCCTTTCCTTGAGTGGGGGATAACACTTCAATTTCATTAAAAAGGAGAATAAAATGACCAAATATTCGGTAAATTTCAAAAACAACTCGACCATGTCGGGCGATGCCTGCATTTACCAGACCGACCCTGATATCACCGACCCTAACGTGATGTCTCTGGCCTGGTTTTCAAAAGCAGCCCATCCGACCACACTGGTAGATTTCACGTGGGGGATTGACTACAGCTTTGTCTGGTCCAATACGGGCATACTGAAGCCCGGAGTGGTGTTCGTCGCTTCGCAAGCCTGGGATGCCGATCTGGCCATGAAGAACCAGGTTGACTTCGCCTACTTTGCCACTGCCCATACCTTCCAAAACCAGAAGCAGGGGCCGAAACAGGGCAGCCTGTACATCAATCAAGAGGGCACTATACCTCCGCTAATGGCCTCGGTGGGTATTGGTATGTCTGGGTCCGGCACCTTCGTGAGACAGGCGCAGCCTAACATTGACCTGGTTTTCACCCCGCACCCTGAGTATTGGATTACCTTCGGTAACTTCGTACAGGGTCAGGTCCTGGATATCACCGAGATAACCCATCCCGCTGCTCTGCAGTTCCCGCCTAATGTCTACGATCTGAATGCCATACTGAACGAGGACAATACCTGGACCGTTGCTCCCGCCTGAAGCAGCCCTTCGGGGCAAAACGGATTTGGGGGTGTTCCGAACCAGTTAAGCGAGACAGGCTTGGATGCGGAATCAGTTATCGGCGCTGAAGTGGATGCAGATTAATCCGTTTCGGCGCCGATAGTTTAAGGAGGCGAATACACTGAAATCTAACAGAAAGGGGGGAGTAAAATGCCTATACCGAAAGCCGTTCTTGACCAGGCCGTGAGGGTTTATCTTGAGGAGGGGGCTACTAATCGGGAGCATTTTTTGAACTCCATGGCAACGGCACGAAGGTCACTTGAGGCTGGATATAAGAGTGCTGACCAGTCCTTTGACTCAAAGGTGGAGGCCATCGAGAAAGACCGCAAGAACCGCAAAAAGACGGCTAAGACGGACTACTCCACAGACTCGCGGACGGACGAGGGCGGTGACTTTGCCGAATACGAGCACCAGAAGCTGGAGATAGACGCTGATTGTAAGGAGCAGATAAAGACCGCTGAGGCGGATAGGCAGAAGACCTACGAGAAGCACGAGAGAAGATTTGCCGAGCGGTTGGCCACTATACTCGCCAAAAACCGAAAGGCCGAAAACCGTCGGCTCGACAAACTGGAAGCCGCCTTGCCGACTGGTGAGGGTTAGTCCCCTGACCCTGACT
>CAYPBF010000054.1:4396-5779 GCA_964408935.1 uncultured Dehalococcoidales bacterium
TCAAATATGCGGAACTGACATCCTGTTATTGGGGGTTTGAAAGGGGGCAAAAGCCCCCTTTCTACATTAAAGGGTGGTGGGTGGGTATAGATAAAATCGGGGTGGGGTGGCTACATTGCTAAAACTGCTCCGAAGCCTTATTATATATAAAGGTAGGGAGAGTTTAAAGATGCAGATAAAGAAGACGTACAGCCAGGTCCAGCCGGAACTACTCTATGACGAGGTCAAGGACTTCGCCCTGAAACAGGGAGTGGAGATTAATGAGGCCAAGCTAGGTACATACTCCATGCCCGAGGACTCTTCGTCATTTATCTCGCGGGGTGTGCTGACCTTCAAGAGTGGGGGCAAGGAGTGCCTCAGGGCCCATATCGTGGGTTCGGCCAGGGGCGAGACCAAGCTCATCATCGACATCGACGACAAGCTCTTCCCCAAGGCCAGGGCCAACGCCCTGAAAGAAGACCTCGACTTCATTTTCAGCTCTTATGAGGTCAAGCACCGCTAGAGACGCCCTCCCGCTACTACCGCCCGCACGGCACTGTGCTATAATTCAAGGGTGGCCATCAAAACAGTAGCTACCAACCGCAAAGCTTTCCACAACTACCATATTGGCGAGAAGATGGAGGCGGGCATCGCCCTGACCGGTACCGAGATAAAGTCGATACGGGCGGGTCGGGTGAGCCTGGGCGACGCCTACGTCCAGCCCGAGGGCGGCGAGCTCTGGCTGCAGAACGCTCACATCGCCCGCTATAACGCTGCCAGCTACATGAGCCACGAGCCGAGGCGCAAGCGCAAGCTGCTTTTGCACCGCAAGCAGATAGACAGCCTGACCAGCCAGGTGGTGGAGAGGGGTTTTACACTGGTGCCTCTCAGGGTGTATATTAAGGATGACTTGGCCAAGGTTGAGATAGCCTTGGGTAAGGGCAAGAAGCTCTACGATAAGCGGGCGGCTATCGCCCGCCGCGATACCGATCGGGAGATGGAAAGGGCGGTGAAGCGGAGGGTAAGGTAGGGCTTTTAACAATCGAATAGGGGGACGCGTGGGTTCGACAGGGGAAGTGTGTTGCAGGATTGCAGGCTGAGGTGCCGTAACCTCATTAAACCGGCGGCAAAAAACAACTGGCGAACCTGAATTCGCTTACGCAGCCTAATTAGTTAGACTGTGCGCCCGCCCCACCTCTCCTCAATGGGTGGGGGTCGGGTGTCGAAAAGTTGAGGTGCCGCCACCCCGATGTCGGTGAGGGTGTGCGAAAGATTTACCGACTGGCCCGGTTAAACTCGGTCGGTTGAGGTTATTCGGGCGAGATTAAAGAGCCGACTAAGCTTGTAGGATATCCTGGGCAGCTTCTTTTGGACGGGGAGTTCGACTCTCCCCCGTCTCCACCA
>CAYPBF010000055.1:0-5390 GCA_964408935.1 uncultured Dehalococcoidales bacterium
CTAACCCCAACCAATGTTTTTCGTTATATAATATAAAAGGGTTATCACGGGAGGTGCGAGATGAAGAAGGGGCTTTTACACGTAATAAGCGTGTTCATACTGGTGGTGCTGGTGGGGCTGGGGGCCTGCGGTCAGGCGGCGGGGGGCGATTTGCTGCAGTCTGATGAGCCGAGAGATACGGCGCCCGATGTCAGCGATAGCGACCTGGCAACGCTGGTGGAGGGCAACAGCGATTTTGCCTTCAACCTCTATCAGCAGCTTAAAGACGAAGAGGGCAACCTCTTCTATTCGCCCTACAGTATCTCGCTGGCACTGGCCATGACCTACGGCGGCGCCCGCGGTGAAACCGAGACCCAGATGGCCGACGCCTTAAGCTTCATTCTGTCTCAGGACCAACTGCACCCCGCCTTCAACGCTCTTTCCCTGGAATTAGACAGCCGCGGCGAGGGTGCCCAGGGTAAGGACAGCGAGGGCTTTCGGTTGAACATCGTCAACGCCATCTGGGGACAATTAGACTATGAGTTCCTGAGCGACTACCTCGACCTGCTGGCGGTGAACTACGGCGCGGGTCTGAGGGTGCTCGACTTTATAAATGCCCCCGAGGAGTCGCGCGTCACCATCAACGACTGGGTAGCCGACCAGACAGAGGGGCGCATCGAGGACCTGATTCCGCCGGGGCTGATTAATGCCATGACCCGCCTCGTTCTGACCAACGCCATCTACTTCAACGCCGCCTGGCTCAACCCCTTCGAAGAGGATATGACCCAGGACGGGGTTTTCCATTTGCTCGACGGCAGCCAGGTGACGGTGCCCATGATGAGCCAGTCGGAGCACCTGGGCTATGCCGAGGGCGACGGCTATCAGGCGGTAGAACTGCCCTATGACGGTGAGGAGCTCTCCATGGTAATCCTGCTACCCGATTCCGGCCAGTTCGATGCCTTCGAAAACGCGCTTACCGCCGAGACGGTGGACGAAATCATCGAGAATCTGGAATACCAGCAGGTCGACCTGACCATGCCCAAGTTCGAGTTCGATTCCAGCTTCAGCCTGAGTCAGGCTCTGTCGGCGTTGGGTATGCCTGTTGCCTTCACCACGAGCGCCGACTTTTCCGGAATGACGGGCAACCGCGATCTTTACATCGCCGATGTGGTGCACAAGGCCTTTGTCTCCGTTGACGAGGCCGGCACCGAGGCGGCGGCGGCTACGGCGGTGCTGATGGAGCTGACGGCCATGCCTGATGTGGTCGAGGTTAGCATCGACCGCCCCTTTATCTTCCTGATACGGGATATCGAGACGGGGGCGATACTCTTCGTGGGGCGCACCCTGAATCCTGCTTAAGGGGCCTAGTCCAACCCAGAAAGAAAGCCGTCCACTCTGTCGATAAACTCGGCGGGGTGGGTCTTATAGGACTGGCTGTGCTCGGCGTCGGGGACCTCCCAGAACTGGTTGTCGGGATGGGTGGCAAGCTCGAAGAGAAGCTGCATCTCCTCTAGCGAGATAAGCTCGTCGTTTTCCTCGTGAATGAAGAATATGGGGCAGTCGACGTCGGCGATGACGTCCTGAGCGTCGACCAGCTCGAAGTCATAGAAGAGACGGGACATCAAGAATACCCCGGGCACGAAGAAGTCAACCAGAAAGCTGGGAATGCCCATCAGCGCCGCCTGGTTCTCGACCATAACCCGCACGTCGGCAAAACAGCCGTCCAGCACCAGGGCGCCGACGCTGTTCTGGCTGGCGAAGATACAGGCCGAGGCGGCCCCGGAGCAGAAGCCGAGGATATAGATGTCCTCAGCAGGATAGCCGACACTTACCATATAGTCGAAGGCACCGCCGATATCGCGCTCGATGTTGGAGAGCGTCTGCCCATCACCCTCCGATTCGCCCCGCCCCCTCAGGTCGAAGAGGAGGATATTATAACCCTCGGCCACCAGGTCGTGGGCCAGGTTCAGGGTATCGACGTTATCGTCGAGGCGGTTCCGGAAGCCGCCGTGAACGATAATGATGGCACAGTCGCCCCCAGCGGGCAGATACCACCCTTTCAGCGTTACCGCGTCTTCGCGGCTGGTGAAGGAGACGTCTTCGTAGGTCAAGTCGACGTCAGCCGGAGTGACGCCCTCGGGAAGGGGGAGGCGGGGGACATCCATGGCCCTGTAGGCGCCGTATACCGACATACCGGTGTAGAGCACCAAGATGGCGCCGAGGACGATAGCGACGATTTTTATAAGGCGGGCCTTTTTCATGTTAATTAAGGCCTAATGCAGGTATTCGCCGGCGTTGACGGCCAGCGTCTGTCCCGTTATCTTATCGGCTTGGTCAGAGGCCATAAAGACGACGGCGTTGGCCACGTCTTCGGGTTCCACGTCTTTGTGGATGAGCTGTTTGGTGGCCACCAGCTCTTTATAGAATTCCGGGGTATAGGCGCCCTGCATGGCCTCGGTCATAATCAGACCGGGGGCGACGGCGTTGACGTTTATGTTGTATCCACCCAGCGCCCAGGCCAGGCCGCGGGTCATGGTGACCACGCTACCCTTGGAGGAGGTGTAGTGGATAAAGTGGGGCAGACCGGAGAAGGCCACGGTGGAGGCCATGTTGACGATTTTGCCCCCGCCCTGCTTTTTCATATAAGGGATAACGGCCTTGGAGCAGAGGAAGACGCCCTTGATGTTGACCTCCAGTATTCGGTCCCAGTCCGCTGAGGTTATCTCTTCCACCGGTTTGACGAAGTCCTTGGTCTCGATAGTGCCGATGACAGCGGCATTATTGACCAGGATGTCGATGCGCCCGAAGTGTTCCGCCGTCTTTTTGGCCAGCTCGGCGGTCTCTTTTTCGTTAGTGACGTCGATTTTGAGCGCCAGCACTTCGCCACCAGCCTTTTCTATCTCTTCGGCGACGGGCTTAACGTCGAGGATATCACAGACGGTCACCTTGGCGCCTTCTCTGGCGAAACGGAGGGCGAAGACCCGCCCCATACCGCGGGCGCTGCCGGTGATGATAGCCACCTTATCTTTTAGCCGCATAGCTTCACCCCCAATCGAAAGTATGCCCAGTATACAATAAAACCACGGCTAGTCGAAAACGGGTGACGGCTTCTCCTGGAAGGGGTGCGTCCTCAATATCAACGAGAAGAGGAAGGGGTACGTGGACTGGAGGTGTTCCACGTAGTCCAGCCACTCGCTGGCCAGGTGGTCGTACATCCGCTGGATATCGACGGCCAGGTGGGCCAGGTCTTTTTCGGGGAGGTTTTTCAGCGTGGGACGGGCCTCAAGCTCCTCGTCGAGGTGGGTCACCGCCCAGAGCAGGTCGGTAAAGCGGTCGTGCTCGAGCAGGTTGGGGTTTTCCAGCAGCGTCAGGATGAAGGTGCGCTTTTCGGAGAGGAACCTCTTCAGCCCCTCCAGGTCTACCTTGCCGCAGTCAAACTCTACCTTGAGGTTATAGGCGTAGTCAGCCGCCCGCCTGAAGTCCTTCTTGGTCCAATCGGCCTTGATATCGAGCTGTTCGGCAATTTCAGCCTTGTTATCAAAATAGGGGAAGAGGGAAGTAAGCAGGTGGTTGCCCACTTCGGTGAAGAAGGCGCCGACGACCATGTTCAGTTTTTGCAGCTTGGCCTGTTTCTCACGGCGGGCCAAGACGCGCTCGATGATGAGCACCACCAGCAGCACTTCGAGGGGCAGGAAGGCCAGGTCACCGACCATATAGATAAAGATGTGATGGACATCGCCGAAGATTAGGTAGTGAACGAAATAGAGGACGGCGGAGAGCGCCAAAAAGGCCAGCGCCAGGTAAATGAGAAAAGAGTAGCGTCGGAACATTTTATTCCCCCCAACGTATACTAAAACCAATATAGCATATTTTAGGTGTGGGGGGAAAAGAAAGGGGCGGGACTAATGTCCCGCCCCCCAAAGTTTAGGGACGTGCCGTCCTATTCGATGTAGACGCGCACCTTTTCTTTGCCGTTCTGAATATCCACCTCCAGGTCGTGCAGCGCCATGATTAGCTCTTCCAGGTCTTCGGGCTTGAGGTTGCGCACGTCGAAGTCGATGCCCTTCTCCTTGAGGGCCTCGTTGACCTGTTCGGAGGCATCGGCGGGAATGAGCGAGGTGAACTTGATGCCGGCCCGTATCAGCGCCAGGGGGACACGTACGTTGACCCGCTTAACATCTTCGCCCTCGGCGTCCTCAGCTTCTTCCGCTTCTGGATTGTCTCCCCTGACGTCTTCCCTTTTGGGGGCGTCGGGGTTAGGCACGATAACAACGTGCAGGTATTTGCCGTCAACGGCGGGGGGTGGGGACTTGCCCTCATCGCCCCCGGGGCCGATGAGGGCCAGCAGCTTTTGGGCTTCATCGGCGCTTATTTTGCCTTCGGCAAGCATGTCCAGAATTCTCTTTTGATTATCACTCATTTTCTTCAACTCCTTACTTAAAAGACAGGAAAATCGTGCTGTCTTTCTTTTCTATATTGATTTCCAGGCCGTGCAGGTTACAGATGACGTTGCAGACCAGCGGGATGAAGAGGAGCACCGTCTTGGCCCAGCCGAAGAAAAGCGCCACTAGCGCGATGAAGATTATCAGCGGCGAGAGGGCGATGAAAATGGCCGCTAGAATCAGCCAGGCCATAAAAACGGGCAGCCAGAGGACGAAGTGACCGTGGTCTTCGGCCTTGGATATTTTCAGGCGTAAGAGTAATGGTGGGCAGTTCATGACGACAACCTCCTGACAGCCTCTTCGGCATCGATGTCACCACTTTCGAGCTGGTCGAGGACATCTTCTTCTTCGGGGAAGTCGAGGGTTTCGACGAACTCCAGCTTGTTGGCCAGGCGGTTAAGGCGGTTCTTCACCGTGGGGTAGCTGACACCGAAGATGCGTTCGATTTCTTTGATTGAGCCGTGACAGAGGACGAAGGCCATGACGAAAACCTGGTCGTCGGCGGAGAGGCGCGCCAAAGGCGGCAGCTCGAACTTGCCTTCGATGGCGATGTTGCTTTCCGTCAGGCGCACGCGCTCGACGACTATGGGGGCGCCCTGGGTAAGTCGGCTCAAGTCGGACCAGTCGTTAGGCATAACTTTAAACCTCCTCGGTTGAATTATCGTTTTTGTTAAGGCTTTCCTTAATTTATTTAACCTTATTATAGCATAGTTTTTAATTTTGTCAAGTCCCCTGCCAACTAATTTTAAAAAATTCAATTTCCACATTGATTTCCTTGAATATGGTAGAATCTAGGACATGGAAGAGGTGTTGATTGCCCCCTGCGGCATGAACTGCGCGGTATGCAGCGCCTACCTGGCGCGCCAGCACGATATCAGGAAACAGGGAATCATGAGGAAATACTGTGCCGGCTGCCGCCCGCGCGGGGAGAACTGCGTTTTCATGAGGGAGAATTGCGAGCTTCTGGGC
>CAYPBF010000056.1:0-5345 GCA_964408935.1 uncultured Dehalococcoidales bacterium
CCCATCATAATCACGTTGTGTCCCCCCGCCGCCGCCACCTCCAAAGCCCGCTTGACATGCTCCTGACCCTTGACGTAGGCCAGGTCGGTGTGGGGTAGGGTGGCGGGGACAAACTCTTCAGCGGTGGCCTTATCGAGTTCAGGGGCGGTAATCTCCCCCCGGAAATAGCTGACCAGTTGGGCCAGGGAAGTTACGGGGATAATCTCGGTGCCCTCAATTATCGAAGCCTCGCTGGCGTCCATCTCGGGCACAATGACGGTGCCAATCTTCTCCTGGTGGGCCAGCGCCACCATGGGCAGGATGCCGTTGGTGTGGCGCAGGCTGCCGTCCAGAGATAATTCGCCCAGGATAACAGTCTGGGAGACATCGGCCGATATCTGCTCCGAGCTGAGCAGGATGCCCACGGCGATGGGTAAATCGTAGGCGGGGCCAGCCTTCTTGAGATAGGCGGGGGCCAGATTGACCACGATGCGGCGGGTGGGGAAGTTGCAGCCCGAGTTCCTGATGGCGGCGCGTACGCGCTCCTTGGCCTCCTGGACGGCAGCGTCGGGCAGCCCCACGATGGTGAAGGAGGGGAGGCCAGGAGCAATATCCACCTCCACCTCGACGATGGCGCCTTCCAGCCCGACTACGGCACAGGTGATTACTTTGGCCAGCATGCTTTACATACTATACCACAAACGCTGACCGTGAGGAATGAGGTGGGGCTTTTGGAAATCCGCAGAGCTTAGTTGCTTTGAATGTAATTATGTGGAGTACACGGTAAGCACTGAAAAGACAATAAAGCCTACAAAAAGTATTATCTCTACAATAAAAGTTAGTCTGAAAAAGTGACGAATACCAAAATTACCTTTGTTCGCTTGAGACTTCACATCATCAAGTTCTTGATACTTGGCAGTCGGGTCTAGTGGTTTATTATTGGGGAGGTTGGATTGCGGTTTGTCAAGGCCGAGAGAGATGATCGTGCGTTGGTACAGTTGATGAGCCTCAGCAAAATACTCGCCTTCCTTATAAACAATCCTGAACGCTGCTACGCATAAATATATGCCAAAGAGGCTTGCTAAGACTATCAAAGTGAGCTTGTAAGGTGCGTGAATGTCGGACGCGTAGAGATATATAAGTGCTGCAAATACTATGTAAATCCACCAAGAATAATGCTTCTCTTCTTCCCAAATAGCGTCGTGATGGTGCCTGACCCGCTGGGAAATGACTTCGAGATATTTCAGTAGGGTTTGTTTATCTGCCACGTCACCCTCTGGGCAATATTACTACGGGTCTTGCTATGTGTCAATGAGCCTGTGCTTGCGGAACGAGGCTTAAAACAGAGAGGCGATGAAAAAGCCGGCCATGATGAAGATGAAGATTACCTTGACCAGGGCGCTGACGACGTAGCCGATAAAGGTGCCGAAGGCCGCCTTGAGGGCGCCCTTGGTCTTTTTCCGGGCGAATAGCAGCTCGAAGAGGAAAGCGCCCAGGAAAGGGCCCAAAATAACGCCCCAGAAGCCGAGGAAGATTATGCCTATAATCATGCCCAGAAAGGCGCCCAGCATGCCCCATCGGCTGGCCTGGAATTTCTTAGCGCCTAAGACGGGCGCCAGGGAGTCGAGGAGCATTATGAGCGCGGTTATGGCGGCGAAGACGATGACGGTGGTGACCGAAATCCGCTCGAAGCCAGTGCCGATGGCGTAGATAAAGAGGCCGAGCCAGGCGACGGGGATACCGGGGAGGATGGGGGCGAAGACGCCGACCAGGCCCACCAGCATCAGTAGGGCGCAGATGACGGCGTAGAGGGCTTCCATGGGGTAAATGTTAACATACTTAAGGTATTCTTTTCACCCTAACCCCCTTTATCCCCCTTCCCCTCAAGGGGAAGGGGGAGGTATTTTTTTAAGAGGGGCTTCGCCCCTCTTATACTCCTCAAAATACTGTCAAAGTTGACAAACGTCCCTGCCTGTGGTAAAGTCATTCTCACTAAACCGGGTGTATACGGAATGATAGAAAGTATTGTCTTCCCAGGTTTATGTGATACGACCTTCATATTTACCGAGCGCACCTAGTGCGCATCGGGGGAGACAATATGACCACAATCTAATAGTATAACCAGGAATAAAGTAGGAAGGTTTAGAGTATCCCCCCAAAGCGGGGGATTTTCTTTATCAAGGACAATGAAAAACTCAAAAGACAATCAAAAGGTGGTGGGGCCTTTGGACGGTATCAAAGTGGTAGAGATAACCATGTTCCAGCAGGGACCGGTTTGCGGCACCAAGCTGGGAGACCTGGGCGCTGACGTCATCAAAGTAGAGCCGCTGACGGGGGATCCGGGGCGGGGCTTCATGAGGATTATCGGCACTATGGTCGGCCTTAAGGGGCGTAACTACTACTTCGAGCAGCATAACCGTAACAAGCGGAGCATCGCCCTGAACCTGAAACAGCCGAAAAGCCTGGAGATTTTCCTGAAGCTGATTGACGGGGCCGACGTATTTTTGACCAATATGAGCATAGATGCCCCCAAGAAGATGGGCATCGGGCCCGACGTGCTCATGAAGCGGAACCCGCGCCTGATTTACGCCCAGGCCTCGGGCTGGGGTAGAAAGGGTCCCGACGCCAACGAGCTTTCCTTCGACTATACCGGTATCGGGCGTTCAGGGCTGATGATGTCCTCCGGTGAACGGGGCGCGCCTCCCGCCCAGGTCTTACCCGGGTTGGGGGACGAGCTGGGGGGCATGGTCTGCGCCTGGGCAATCTGTGCCGCCCTCTTTGCCCGCGAGCGTACGGGCAAGGGACAGCTGGTGGATACCTCGCTCATGGGCAGCCTGATGTGTATGGAGAGCCTGATCCTTTCGGCCCCAGCCATGCTGGGGCAGGAGTTCCCCCGGGAGATAAGGACCGAGGCGGGCAACCCCATCTACAATCACTATCAGGCTAAGGACGGCAAGTGGTTCATCCTGGCCCACCTCCAGCCCGACCGCTACTGGCCCAACGTCTGTCGGGCGCTGGGTAGACCCGAGCTGGAGAACGCCCCCCGCTTCAGCAGCATTGAAGCTAGGGGAGAGAACGCCAAGGAGCTTATCGCCATTATGGATAAGATATTCGCCACCAAGACGCGGGACGAGTGGTTCCAGATTTTCGAGCGCGAGGGCCTGATTCACAGCCCCGTCCAGACCCCCACTGAGGTCATCAATGACCCGCAGGCGATAGCCAATGAATACGTGACCTCGTTTGAACATCCCGTGCTGGGCAAGACCAAGATGGTCGGTTTCCCCTGGGATTTCAGCCGGACCCCGGCCTCGGTCAGGCGGGAGGCCCCCGAGCTGGGCCAGCACACCGAGGAGATACTACTGGAGATGGGTTACAGCTGGGACGATATCGCAGAGTTGAAAACAGAGGGGGTAATCCCTTAAAATATAGCTAGGGTCAGAGTTGACAGTGCACAGGTACCGTGTTAGACTACGGCCCTGAGGTAAAAAGAGATGACGAATACGGCTTCCCAAGGGTATTATTACTATTACTACTTTTTTACCAGCGTTAGCGCGCTTGGGAGGCTCGGCATGGCAATTGAGCGGAAATAGCTCAAAGTAGACGGTAGAGAAAGAATAAAGCCCCTCCCAAGCGGAGGGGCTTATGTTTAGTAAAAGGTGATAGCGGTTGAAAAGCGACAAGCTAATACTTTAAACTAGGCATTGTAAGAAAGGAGTGACGTTATGCCAGAAAAGGTTGCTCTCAAGGGACTGGCGGAGGCGGAGAGATATTACCAGGAATACGGCTTGAGGGCCAAAGAGCTAAGGAAAAAGGGCAAGAAGATAATCGGCTACCTTTGCGCCTTTACGCCCGCGGAGGTGATTACCGCCGCCGGTTTTGTCCCATTCCGCATAAAGGGCGATGTCAACGAGCCGATTACCAAGGCGGATACCGAAATGGAGACCATCATCTGCCCGCTGGTTCGCAGCTGCTTCGATATGGCGCTAAAAGGCAACTACGATTTTCTTGATGGCCTGGTTATCCCTCACGCCTGCGACAGCATCTGCCGTACCTACGACGTCTGGAGATACAGCCTCGCCCTGCCTTATTCCCATTTCATCAACATGCCCCACGGCACCGATGACGCCTCACTGGTCTTCTTCCAGGAAATACTCAAGACCTTCCGCAAGAGCCTGAGCAAGTTCGCCGGTAAGGAGACTTCAGATGAGGCGCTGGCCGAGGCCATCGAGCTGCATAACCAGAATAGGGCTAAGGTGAAGGAGCTCTACGAATTACGTAAGTCTTCTCCGCCGCTGATTTCGGGTGAGGAGCTGACCAAAGTGCTAATCGCCGTCATGAGCCTGCCCGTTGAGGAGTCTATCCGACTGCTGGACGAGGTTATCGCCGAGGTCAAGGGGAGGGGGGCGCCTTCCGCCCAGAAACCGGCACGAATCATGGTCATCGGCGCTCAGGTGGACGATATCGCCTTCATCAAGCTTATCGAGGACTCGGGCGCCTGGGTAGTGGCCGACGACCTCTGTCCTGGGGCCAGGGAGTTCATGTCCCAGGTGGACGTTACCCCCGACCCCGTGGCGGGCCTGGCCGAGCGCTACCTGAGGAAGATAAAGTGCGGGCGGACCTACCGCGAGATAACAGGTAGCTATGAAGATTACCTGGAGGACAGGTTCGGCCACATGGGTCGTATGATTGACGATTTCGGGGTGGATGGGGTGGTGCTCTATATCTACAAGTACTGCGACCCCTACGGCTTCGAGGTGCCCCAGATAAAGAGCTTTATCGAGGCCAAGGGCACACCCGTGCTCTACCTCGAAGACGAGTATTCCATGTCCACCATAGGAAGGCTGAGAACCCGAATCCAGGCCTTCCTGGAAATGCTTTCAAAATAGTCCTAAAGGAGAACGTAATGACCGAGGAAAAGAAACCTGAGGAAAGAAAAAAGAGAAGAACAGCTACCGAGGCGGCTAGCAAGATAGGCCCCATGGTCAAGGCATCTATCGGTGGTACTGTGCAAGCCAGGGAGGAAGGGAAGCCCATAGCCTATTCGTTTATCGTCTGTGGTTATGACGAGATTATTCGAGCCATGGATGTTGTCCCGGTGTGGACGGAGAACTATGCCGGCATCTGCGGGGCTAAGCGCGATGCCCAGCGCTTCTTAGAGAGAGCGGAGGCGGAGAATTTCTCCCGTTCCCTCTGCACCTACGCCCTTTGCGGGTTGGGCTTCGATGCCTGGCGCGAGGAACTGGGCGAGATGCCTCCCGACGCACCCTGGGGAGGGCAGGCAAGGCCGGACATGATGCTGGGCAGCGGGCAGATACTCTGCGACCCCAGGAACAAGTGGTACCAGGCCGCCCAGCACTATATGCCCG
>CAYPBF010000057.1:0-5323 GCA_964408935.1 uncultured Dehalococcoidales bacterium
GGGCAGGCCTTCACCGACCGCTACGGCAACTTCAGCGGGCGGCTGGCCGACATCGCCGAGATGGGATTAGACAACAACTTCCGCCGGGCGGTATTCATCGCCAGCCTCAACGCGGTGACACGCTACCTGGGCCTAGCGGAGGGGACGGTGCACTGTAAGGATGAGCAGCCCAAGGAGTGCGCTGCCGATTTAGTCAGCTATATCGAGGAGAAATACGGCCAGCCCAGGATAGCCATGGTCGGCTTTCAGCCCCGCATGGTGGAGGCGCTGTCCCCACGGTTCGAGCTTAGGGTGACCGACATGGATGAGGCCAACATCGGCCAGGAAAAGTTCGGGGTAAAGATAGACGACCCCAGCCGCACTAAAGAGAACCTGGAATGGTGTGATATCGCCCTAGTGACGGGCACCACCATCGTCAACGACACTATCGAACAGTTCTTCAGCGACAAACCGGTAATACTCTACGGCGTTACCATTGCCGGTACGGCTGTACTACAGGGCCTGAATCGCTTCTGCCCATTCGGCGGCTGAGTCCTTGCATTAGCCCAGGTCGGGTGTTACAATTTCCTCCGATGAAAGTCTTTAGAGTCCTGCTACTGGTCATACTGGGCATCTGCCTGTCCCTGTCTCTGTTAGTCACCGGGCCAGTGCTGACGGTCAAATATAGCCTGCTCGACGCCGATTTCGTAATTGAGCACATGGAAAGGCTCGATATAGCCGAGATGTCTGAAGAAATGGTCATCGACCAGATTCCGGAAGAGGCGGCGGACTTTATGGGCGAGTCCCTCGATACAATACTGACCGATACCATCGCCGACATCGAGGACTGGCTGAAAGAGCAGGCGGCAGAAGTCATCCACGTCCTCTATGACTTCCTCGAAGGCGATAGCGACGAGCTAACCTTGACGATAGACCTGAGCCTAGTGAAGGCGGAGTTCAGAGAAAACCTGCTCATGGCCGTTTTGGATGCACCGCCGCCCGAGCTGGCCAGCGCCACCCCTGAAGAGATAGAGCTGGCCTTCAGCGAACAATTCGAGCTTATCGACGCCGAGATACCGACGATAGTGGAGCTCAGCGGCACCCTGCTCGACCAAGAGGCCGTGGACCAAATCACGCAGGTCCGGCAGTATGTCCTCCACTTCAACCTTATCTTTTACGTGCTGATTGGCTTCAGCCTGCTCCTGATATTACTCATTATACTGACGCACTCATCGGTACGGGGCAGCACCCGCCAGCTGGGTATAACCTTCCTCTGCATCGGTGGTGTAAGTCTGGGGGGCGCCTTCCTCGCCAGAAGTGTCATCAACGGCATGCTGAGCGGCGATATACCCGCCACCCTGCAGAGCTGGGTACCTGAGGTCGTCACCGACGTGCTGACGCCTCTGGGCATATACGGCATCGGCCTGCTTGTAGCGGGGGTAGTGCTGACCATCGTCTCTTTCGTCGTTAAGCGGGGCGGGGGAGACGAATACGACTTCTACTATTGAGGCCTTTTCCCCTCCCTCTCCACAATAAGCCTGAGTCTCTTTTGCCCGACCACGGTGACCTCTTCACCAAGTTCTATCTTACGCCCCGCCGATTTCGCCTTCCAAAGCTCACCCTTTATGCGGACAATGCCTTCGGGGTCGAGGCGCTTGACCACCTCCCCCCTCATCCCCAGCATAGAGGATAAGCCGCTCTCGGGCTTCTTCTTAAGGGCGCGGGTACCCAGGCGGAAGGTGAAGACGGCGAAACCCGCCCAGGCCACCATGACGAGAATAATAACAAACGGGGGCAGGTTGACGTCTACCTTGGGCAAGAGCCAGAAGCCGATGGCGGCGATGGCGGCCTCTTCCAAGGAAGTGGTGATGATGGCGATTATGAGACGGGTGGTCGTCATGGTGTTATTATAGCAGGATGAGATTGCCACGTCGCTACGCTCCTTGCCTTGACAGGGGTGGGGCGAGAAGTCTACAGAGGTGACACCTCTATAGGGTGGGTATTGGGTGGGAAGAAGACCTGGGGGTGGGGCGGAAAATCCCCCTTTTTCAAAGGGGAAATAATCTCTGTTGCCCGCTTTCAAATTTGGGTGCTATAATGACCCCACTATGAAACTGAGCCGCGAAGAAGTGCTGCACATCGCCCGTCTGGCGCGGGTGGGCCTGACCGAAGAGGACGTTGACCGCCTGCGCGAGCAATTATCCAACATCCTGGAGAACTTTGAAATCCTGAAGCAGGTGGACACCACCGACGTCCCCCCCACCGCCCAGTCCATCCCCCTACAGAACGTAACCAAGGATGACGCAGTCAAAGACTCCCTGCCCCAGGATGAGACGCTGGCCAACGCGCCGCGCAAAGAGGGGCAATACTTCCGGGTAAAGGCAGTGCTGGAATGAACGAGCAGCTGACCATACACGAGGCGCACGGGCTGCTTAAAAGCAAAAAGCTTTCTTCGGTGGAGCTGACGCGTGCCTGCTTGAAACGCATCAAAGAGGTCGAGCCCAGGCTCAAGGCCCTGGTCAGCGTGACCGAGGAGCTGGCCTTGAAACAGGCCGAAAAGGCCGATAAGCGCCTGGCCGAGGGCGACGGCAGCCCACTGACGGGTATACCGGTGGTGCTCAAGGACGTGCTCTGCACCAAGGGGGTGCGGACAACCTGCTCCTCCAAGATGCTGGAGAACTTCGTCCCGCCTTACGACGCCACCGTCGTCGAGAAGCTGAGTGATTGCGGGGCGGTGACGGTGGGCAAGGCCAACATGGACGAGTTCGCCATGGGCTCCTCCACCGAGCACTCCGCTTTCTTCCCCACCCACAACCCCTGGGATTTGGACAGAGTGCCTGGGGGTTCCAGCGGCGGCTCGGCGGTGTCGGTAGCCGCCGACGAATGTATTTTTTCACTGGGCTCGGATACGGGGGGCAGCATCCGCCAGCCCGCCGGCTTCTGCAGCGTGGTCGGCATGAAGCCCACCTACGGGCGGGTGAGCCGCTTCGGTCTGGTCGCCTTCGCCAGCTCGCTCGACCAGATTGGGCCGCTGACCAAGGACGTCACCGACTGCGCCCTGGTCTTGAACGCCATTGCTGGATTCGATAACCGGGACTCGACATCGGTGCCCAAGCCGACGCCCGACTACACAAAGTGCCTGGATGGCGACCTGAAAAGTATGAAACTGGGCGTGCCCAAGGAGTATTTCGTCAAGGGGATGCAGCCCGAGGTGGAGAAAGCTTTGAAAGACGCCATCGCCAAGCTGGAAGGGCTGGGGGCTAAAGTGGAGGAAACATCGCTGCCCAGCACTCCCAACGCCCTGGCCGTCTATTATATCATCGCCCCTTCCGAGGCCTCGGCCAACCTGGCCCGCTATGACGGGGTCAAGTACGGCTTCGCCTACAGAGACACCGACAGCATGTGGGAGGCTATGGAAAAGACGCGCCAGTACGGCTTCGGCGAGGAGGTCAAGCGGCGTATCATGCTCGGCACCTACGCCCTCTCCGCGGGCTACTACGACGCCTACTACCTCAAAGCCCAAAAGGTGCGCACACTGATTCGGCGCGAGTTCGACGCCGCCTTCGAGAAATACGACGCCCTGGTCACCCCCACCTCCCCCACCGTCCCCTTCAAAATCGGGGAAAAGCTCGACGACCCCGTGCAGATGTACCTCAGCGACGTCTGCACGCTGCCCATAAACATCGCGGGCGTCCCCGCCGTTTCTATTCCCGCGGGCTTCGATAACGGCCTCCCCATCGGCATGCAGTTCATCGGCAAGCCCTTCGGCGAGGAGGCTATCTTGAAGACCGCCTACGCCTACGAGCAGGCGACGGATTGGCACAAGATGAGGGCGGGGATATAGGGGTAGTATGAATACTGCAATAGCTATTGGTGCTATAGTCTCAGCAGTCTTCGCCATTGCAACACTGATATGCGCGATAATAATTGGGCAGAAGCAGATAAATAGAATTGCTGATCAGACTAAGCTTCTGAGGAAGCAAATATTCGGTGAGGTTTATGAAACAGCCCAAATAAGAGATTTAAGATTCTACCTGCCTGAGAAGCGAAAACGCCCAGTAAGGGGATTTGAGAATTTGCAAGAGGAGAAAAAAGAGGTAAACCTGGGCAAAGAAGTGGAAATAAGAGAAAACAGCAAAACAGAACTCCATGTCCAGTTCTGGATGGATGCTCCACAAAGACTCAGAGCAATAAGATGGGGTTTTATAGATAATCCAAGCGACGATGAAACTAAAGAGTATCCTACAATCCCTAGGCTGCGGAGAGCTTTCGTAGTGGAAAAAACTAGTGAGTTTGAAAGAGAAATCTACAAGGATTGGCACGGACATTGGCACATGGAGTTTCCCTTTTCTAGATTCACACCTAAAGACGAGGTTTTTGTTCTCTGTTTTGTTGTACAAAGTAGCAGTGAAGGTAGATTTCCTTTAGAGGTCACCATTAGGACAGAAGAAGCAAAAAAAGCTTATACAGAGACTATTTGGGTTAAAGTTGCATCTTAAATCTCACGAAGTTAGTATGGGAGTCTAAAGAGGTAACACCTCTATAGGGAGCAAAAACTTTGGAAATTAACTGTCTGGTCTGCGGCAAGAGAATAGAGATACCCGAATTCATTGACACCGAAAGCTACGACGGGCAGATAAGCTGTCCCGCCTGCCATTCGCTGCTGCACGTCAAGCTGTATAAATCCAAGCTCAGGAAATACGACCTGGTGGAGAGGGGCAAGATACCCGTGGCCAGCAACCCGATACCGGAGGTGGGCGGGGAGATGGACGTGGAGAGCGTCGCCCGCTACAACCCTTTAAGGGACTACCTGGCCAGCTACCGCGCCAGCCAGCTCAACCTCACCTTCGGCTACATAGAAAAGCACATCCTAAAGTTCGAGCTGGAAACGGCGGCCTATACCTTTAAGTCCTGGTGGGAAAACGACCGCAAACACCCCCAGGCCATCGCCTGGCTGGAGGCGGGATGGGAGGTGGCCGATGTCGACATGCAGCGAGAAGGGGTCGTCTTCAGGCGGGTCAAGAACAAGCAGCCTTAAGGTCAGGTGCTACTCGGGGCAGAGCTACGCGGAAAGACCCGTCTCTTTTATCTGGGAAGACAAGGAATACGAGGTAGCCGAGATAGAGGCGGAGTGGCGGGGGGAGGACAGCAAAAACTTCCGGTTAAGAACCAAAGACAACAAACTTTTCCAGCTATGCTATAATGTGTCCCAAGACCAGTGGTCGTTGACCGAGCTGGTAAGGAGTTAGCCATGCTAAAAGAGATTCTAAAGATACTGGAAAATGACGCCAGGACATCGGCCAAGCAGATAGCCACCATGACCGACGGCAGTGCCGACGAGGTG
>CAYPBF010000058.1:0-5233 GCA_964408935.1 uncultured Dehalococcoidales bacterium
CTGATGATAAGAACCTTGACCCGATTTCGGGGTTTCCTTCCTTCAAATCACAGCCATGTCAGGTTACCAAGGTGTAATATCGCTGGAGCCGACTGATTCTGGCTACTCCTGTCGGTTAAATGACCATATGGCTCCGAAGAGCAGTATTATGCCCACGGCCGCGACCAGCAGCGCTGATTCCCAGATGGCCATGGTGTGGCCAAATATGATTACGCCGGCGGTCTCGGTGCCCAGGAAGACCTGGCGGATGGCGTCGATGGCGTAGGTAACGGGATTAATCTTGGAGAGGACCTCAAGCCAGGTAGCCACGCCGGTCAGTGGGAAGAAGATACCGGAAAGAAACATCATGGGGAATATCACCAGCTGCATGGTAATCTGGAAGCCCTGTTGGGAGCGCATGCGGGCGCCGATGAGCAGTCCCAACGCTGACAGGGAAAGGGAAAGGATTATTATCAGCGGTAGCAACCCGAGCACTATTCCCCAGCTGAGAGAAACGCCCACGAAGGGGGCAATCACCAGCATGATGATACCCTGCATGACAGCGATGCCAGCGCCGCCGACAGCCTTGCCCAGGAGTATGCCGCTGCGGTTTAGGGGGGAGACCATCACCTCTTTAAGAAAGCCGAATTCCCTATCCCATACAATGGAAACTCCGGACATTATCGATGTCATCAGCACCGTCATGGCCAGGATTCCCGGGTACATAAACTGGATATAGTCTACCCCCGGCATCATCTGACCGATAAGCTTGCCGAAGCCGGCGCCGAATATTATCAGGAATAGAATCGGCATGGTAAAAGAGGAGATCATACGCATCCGGTCCTGTACGAAGCGCAGGAACTCCCGGTAGGCTATGACCCATATAGAGTGCATTAACTTGCTCATTTCCGTCTAGTGACCTCGCCTTCTCATAATTCTCTTCAAATGCTGCATCTGGTCTACGTCCTGGTCCCTGATGGCGCGACCGGTGAGCTTTAGGAAGACGTCTTCCAGTGTTGGCCGGTGAAGGCCTATGGAGATAAGACGCAGGGGGAAGCTGGTAACAAAGCCGGGCAGGAATTCCTCGCCGTGGGGCACGGTGAACCTTATCGTTCCGTTCTCCTCGGCGGGCTGGAGCTTATATTTTTCCTTGAGCAGGCTTTCCGCCTTGTCGTTGTCCTCGGTTTTTATGGTTACCACATCGCCGCCAAATTCATCTTTAAGATTATCGGGCGTATCCAACGCCACGATTTTGCCGTAATCTATGATAGCGATGCGGTCGCAGTTTTCGGCTTCATCCATATAGTGAGTGGTCATGAATATGGCCAGTTTTTCCTTTTGGCGCAGTTCCTTGATGTGGTTCCAGATACGGCTGCGGGTCTGGGGGTCGAGCCCCAAGGTAGGTTCGTCCAGGAAGAGCACGCGTGGGTGGTGCAGCAGGCCGCGAGCGATCTCCAAACGGCGTTGCATACCTCCGGAATATGTGTCGATTTTATCCTTCCTTCTATCCCACAGCTCGACCATTTCGAGTAACGTCTTCAATCGCGGCTCCAGGGTTTTCTTGGGGATGCTGTAGGCATAGGCATGGAAACGCATGTTTTGTTCCGCCGTCAGGTAGTCATCTAGCGCTGGGTCCTGAAAGACCAGACCGATTGAGCTCCGTACCTGGTCACGCTCTTTGATTATATTAAAGCCATTAACCGTGGCTTCTCCCTCGGTGGGGGCGAGCAGCGTACAGAGCATGTTGATAGTGGTTGTTTTACCGGCACCATTGGGGCCCAGGAAACCGAATATCTCACCCTCTTTGACTTCAAAAGAAACGCCTTTGACGGCCTCTAGCTTGCCGAACTTTTTCGCCAGGTTTTTAGCTTCAATTACTGCCATGTAGTTCGTCCTCTGCTTTCAGTGACTTTCTCAGATCCTCTAGCTTTTCAATCATTTCGTTGGTCATGTCGATGAATTCGGAGACGGTTTCGGCCCGAGTGAGCATCAGTCCACCGTGCCTTTGGTGGCCGAAGACGAGTAGCTTGGTGGCCGGCGTTATCTCGAAATCGCGGCGCGCTTCGGCGGGGATGACCACCTGGCCACGTTCGCCGACGGTCGTCGAGCCGTAGAATTTAGGGGGGGCGTGCTTAAAGTCTCTGTCTTTCATTTTACTAGCCTCCCACGGGATATGATCGGTCTATTATATCATGTATTTCATACTCTGTTCAAAATGACATTCTGGCATTTGAATGGTAAACTGGTCATGTTGTGCCGGACAGAGCCGATGTAACCATTATCGGGACGGGGGTAATCGGGCTGGCCATCGCCGCGCAGGTGGCTAAGGCAGGCCGACAGGTATACGTTTTGGAGAAGAACGAGGGTTTCGGGCTGGAGACGAGCAGCCGTCACAGCGGTGTGATTCACGCTGGTATCTATTATCCCCCAGACTCACTCAAAGCTAAACTTTGCGTTGAGGGCAATCGCAAACTCTACGACCTTTGTCAACAGTATGACATCGGCCACAGGAGGTCGGGGAAGCTCATTGTGGCTACCAAAGATGAAGAGATTGAGAGGTTAGAGACGCTGCTGGAGAGGGGGAGGGGAAACAGCGCCGAAGGCTTGGAGCTGTTATCAAGGCGGGAGCTGAAGAAACTGGAGCCTAACGTGGCGGGGGTGGCGGCGATACTATCGCCCTCGACGGGCATTATCGACTCGCACGCTCTTATGCAGTGCTTTATCGCCAAGGCGGTGGAGGGAGGTGCCCAGATTGCCTACAAGACTAAGGTTGTCGGCATAGAGAAAGTGGGCGATGGCCACAAGGTTACTGTCGAGGATAGCGGGGGAAGGTCCTCTTTTGTTACCATGACGCTGGTCAACTCCGGCGGGCTTTTCAGCGATAAGATAGCCGAGATGGCGGGGATAGACATAGACAAGGCGGGCTACCGGCTGTACTACGGAAAAGGGGAATATTTCAGCCTCAAGCGCCGTCAGGGCACTAAGGTGAATCGGCTCATCTACCCGGTGCCGCCGTCAGATATCGCCAGCATCGGGATACATATTACCTTCGATTTGGAGGGACGGATACGTTTGGGGCCGGATATCGAGTATGTTGATAGCCTGGACTATAGTGTCGACAGTCGTGACCAGAAGCTATTCTGCATCTCGGTGAGGAAGCTATTACCCGCCATAGAATACGACGACCTGGCGCCGGAAATGGCTGGTATCAGGCCCAAGCTGCAAGGGCCGGGTGAGAAAATCAGGGACTTCGTCATCAAAGATGAAGAGGACAAGGGACTGCCGGGATTCATCAACCTCATCGGCATCGAGTCACCGGGGTTAACCGCCTCACCAGCTATTGCCGAATACGTGGCTGACTTAATCAGAGAGTGTCTTTAGACCACGCTGCTTAATATCTTCTCGCCAATCATACCCAAAAGAAAACCGAGGGCGGCGCCCGCCGCCGGAGTCCAATGGTTGCGCAGCTTGACCATGGGGGCGATGTCCTGAAAGATAAGATAGAGTATGGCGCCTGCCGAGAATACCATGAGGCAGGCTACCACCTCCTGGTGACCGGAGAGAAACGAGTAGCCGGCCAGTGCGGCGGCTACGCCTACCAGACTAAAGGGAACCAGAATCGCCAGCGCTTTGTTGGGCGAAAAGCCGCTTCGCCTTAGGTCGCCGAAGGAGTTATAGGCTTCGGGCAGGTTTTGTAACCCGATAAGCAGCGCCAAAAGCAGGCCGGTCTTGCGGTCAGTTGAAAAGATGGCCCCTAAGGCGATGGCTTCGGGGATGAAATCCATCATCATGGCCAAAAGTTGGGCGGCCCGGCCGCCGCGGCTGACTATGAACCTGTCCAGGAAGAGAAAGCTGACCACGCCGAGCAGGAAGACGGGGATGAGCACGGGCAGGGAGAGCAGTTCGATGCCGCGGGGGGCCAGGACGAAGGCCACTGCCGCCACCAGAACGCCGCCGCCGAAGGCGATGACGCCGTGGGAGATTTCCCGGCCCAGTGGGCTGTCGGGCAATAGTTTCAGCCGGGCCAGAAAGCCGCCGAGGAGGACGGCCACACCGGAGGCGAGCGAATACAGGATAACCTGGACGATGTCAGACATGGCTATTAGTATAGCATAGTGGAGTATGAGCAGGTGTATTATGCCAACTAGCTATCAGCGTGCTGCTAATATGGACTGTTGACATATCACGATTTGGGTGTATAATCCGATTGGAAGCTTTGGGGATTTTTGGGGGGGTGAGTGGAAGCAACCGATATCCGTGAAGTTGGCCTTGCCGAAACACTCTCTAAACTACGGGAGTGTCCCGGGAAAGAACTCTGCGCAGAGTGTTTCTGGTGGGTGGATAATGGGGGACAGTGTCCGGGTTGCGACGACGATTATCAACAGCGATGTCTGAAGCGGGTCTGCGATTATAATTGCTACGAGTGTAGTGGTGCTGGCCGTGCTAATACCCCAGGTAGCTGTGGCCGCACGGTTGCGTTGTGGCCATCATGGCGTGATAGGTTTAAGGAAATCCTCGAGTACCCTGTAGCCGACTATGCCCCACCTCCGCTCGATATCCAGTGTCCCTTAATTCCCGTAATCTACGACGTTAGGAAATTCAGAGTCCCCGAGAAGTTCCCCCAGATTGATGCCTGGGCTGTTCCTCTCCGCAGAGTCGCTAATGTTAAGGGGCAATTTTTCTCTGAAGACCTTAAGGACTATCTCGGCATTCCCCCCGACAGAAAGCTGATTCTGGACACCTGTGCTTTTGATGACTACCAGGAGACGCTGTGGGAGAAAGGTCCCGAAATGAAATATCGGGAGTATGGCATAGATTACTGGTTTCCTGGGCACTTTTCGATTTACGACGATGATGGGAAGCTCTACCAGTTTATCAGCGCCAAGCGCCAGCAAATACACGCCGTCTGGACCAAGAGCCAGTTCGTGTGGTTTCGTCTCGGTGAAAACATACCCATTGAGTTCCTTAATCCTGTCCGCCAGGCGCCGTCGGTCTTGATTTCGATCAATTGGATGAAGCCTAAGCGGAATAAGGCTATCTTGTTCAACGAGGTGGCCATCGCCGACGAGTGGTTCCCGCCAGATACGGCGTTTTTTATTGTGGGTAGTCCACGTTGGCTGAATCTGTCGGATGAGCGCAAGTGCTATGAGATAAACACCAGCTGGCTGGTGCGGGCTATAAGCGGGCGGGACATGAAGCAACGCAGGAGGCTCACCAGAGAGGAGCTCCTGGTAGAAAATCTAAAGGAGGTGCT
>CAYPBF010000059.1:0-5093 GCA_964408935.1 uncultured Dehalococcoidales bacterium
GTGATTTTGTACCAATGCCGACAGACAATGCCGTCAGAATATGAACCGCCTCAACACCCGCGCCCTCAATCTGACCTGAAACCTAAAAACCCTAAGATTTTAATCAGCCGCCGCCAATTATCCTTGGCAGCCCTCCTCCTCTTTCTTTTCACAGCATTGTCACCCCAGTCGGCATCAGGCGAACGTTTCAGTTTTTTTTCGACATCATCCAGCACCCCTTTTTTGATGCTGAAGAGGCCGATGAAAGGGTGGTCGGCATCAACGAGCAACAGGAAAAGGGCAATAAGGGCTACTGTGGTCGAAAACACGATAAACCCGTGCACCCAGTCGTTTCCCACGGGCAGCAGCAGGGTGGCTACCCATATCACCACCGACATGAAGGGAATAAGCACATAGAGCCCCGAGCTAAGGCCATGTTGCGCCAGCTCGCGGCGATTGACACGGTAGGTGGTGATGTCGCAGACCCGGTCGCTGATTATCTCCAGAGCGTGCCGCTCACCCGCATGGTCGACGTCCAGCTCGCTCACGTGCTCGATAATGGGACGGACTCCTTGATAGTCGAACATCTTAAGTCGATTATCTTTTTTTGATTTTTTCTTCCCGCCTTCGCCCATCCCTGCCTGGCTTCGTGGGTCTCTCATAACATCCCAGTCTTGTTTGATTGATTGCACGTAATTACGCAACTTCTCGGTTATATCATCTATTACCTTCTGGTTCTTGCCACGCTTAATAAAGTACCCAAGGCAATCGTGAATGTCGCCAATGGCATTGACTTCACTGTAGATTATGGATGAAAGCTCGTTGCGGCGCCGGCAGGACTCCACCAGAAAAAGGCCCACGATTATGGCATAGGTTAGACCGAAAACGGCGAAGAACGACTCCCATAGCGATGACGCTACCGGATTGCCTTCGAGGGGGTTCCAGCTATTTACTCCCCACATTATCAAAACAGATAAAGCCCCCGCAATAACAGTTAAAACAACCAAGAAGCGCATCTTCCATAAGGCTAAGCGTATTCTTTTGGTTGCCGTAACTGGTGAGTCATCCCAATCACCAGGAAGCCCTACTTCCTTATTATTCTCTTCTGCCATCTTAAGTCTCCCCCTTTGCTATTAGAAACTAAAAAAAGGCACCCGTCACCGCCTTACTTTTTAGCGGTTCCCGTGCCTTCGGTCATGCCATACCCCCGGAACGAGGTAATACAATGTGCGTTCTACCGTGATTCAGTACGCCCGCCAGGCAAATTGATACCACCTTTTATGCCCTTTGTCAATACTCTTGCCTCATTCCACCACTCCTTCTCCCCCTCATTGCGCATCACCCCATTAACTGCTACAATCAGCCCGACAAACGCTTCCGCGATAAGGGGGTTGCCATGACGGCCAAAGCACGCGATTACTCCATCCTCGACAAGCTCAAACTGGAAAGGAAGCCCGTTGGTGTTAAGTTCCTCTCCGTAAGACCTAAGGGCATCACCAGGATTGATAAAAGGCTTTCCTTCTGCGAGATGTTCAAGGAGGCCCAGACCTCGGCTCCCTTCTACGTGCAAAGGGAAGACCTCTTTTGCATAGAGCCCTTCATTTTGGGCATGGAGGAGGCCGACCCCATGCTGGTCGGGGGGCTGGTGGGGGAAGCTGACGAGCTCTTCGAGGAAGCCCGCGCCAATCGCAAGCTCTACCAGTTCCTGCCCAGGATGGTCAAAGGCTCGGTCAAATACGTCGCCTTTTCGTCTATAGACCAGCTTAGCTTCGACCCCGACGTCGTCGTCTTCACCGCCAATGCCGGCCAGGCCTATCACCTCCTGCGTGCCTTGAACTACTCCTCGGGAAACATGTGGTCGGCCCGAGGGACCTCGGTGGCGGCCTGCGCCTGGATTTATATCTACCCCGTCTTAAGCGGCGAGATGAACCTCACCATCACCGGCATCAGCCTGGGTATGAGGGCCTTAAAGGTCTTCCCCGAGGGCCTGGTCATCATTTCCCTGCCCTGGCCCAAGCTGGACGAGACGCTGAAAAACCTGCGCAACATGAAATGGAAACTCCTCTCGGACGAGATAACGGGCGAAGAACATAAGAAACGCATTGACAAGCTCTTCAACGACCTGAGTCGGAAGGTGAAAGAAAGCTGAAGGAGGGTTAGAAGATGCTCGACTACTCCATATTCAAGAAGTTCAACTTCGAAAGGAAGCCTGTCGGTGTTAAGTATTCGCTGGCCAAGCCTAAAGGCATAAAGGCGCTGGATAAGAGCCTGGCCATCTGCGAGATGTTCGCCGCCGCCCAGAGCTCCCCACCCTTCTACGCCACCCGGGAGAACGTCCAGTGCGGCGAGCACGTCGTTGGTTTTGTTGATTTTCCGCCCATGATGTACAGCGGCCAGCTCGGTGAGAAGTTCTCCATGTTCAAGGCCCCCGGTGCCAACCGCCGCATCTACGACTACATTTCGATAATGCCCAAGGACTCGGTGAAGTATATTATTCACGCCCCTTTTGATAAGCTCGCCACCGACCCCGACTTCATGATTTTCACCGCTAAACCCGCCCAGGCGGAGGTTATCTTAAGAGCCAGCAGCTTCGCCAACGGCAAGATGTGGTCTTTCAAGGGGACGACCTGCCTATCCTGCGCCTGGATATACGCCCACCCCTACCTAAACGGCGAGATTAACATGACCGTCAGCGGCCTCGGCTACAGCATGAAGGCCCGCGGCGTCCTCCCCGAAGGGCTCTTGATTATCACTGTTCCCTTCGACCTGCTCCCCGGTCTCATTGATAACCTCAAGGAGATGGAGTGGGAGCCCTACTGGTTCAAGCTGGGACGGGAAGGCTTCATCAAAGAGGTCAAAAGGGTAAGCGGCGAGCTGGCGCAGAAGCTGGCTGAGGACTAACGACGGCGGCCGAAGATGGTCAGTTTTTGGAGCCTTTGGCCATGGCGATGGCCCGTCGGCGGGGGCTGTCCAGAAACAGCTTAATGGGGATAAAGATAAAGACGGCCACGGCGTAGGTCAATAACAGCCACTGTTGGCTTAAGGCTAGTACGGCCGCGATGACGGCGCCGCCGATGCCGCAGCTCAGGTTGGAACTCCTCGTTATCAGGTAAAGCCCGCCGTAAAAGACCAGCCCCGCCAGCGTCGGCAGCGGAAAGAGAGCCCCCATCGTCCCAAGCGTACTGGCCGTACCCTGCCCACCCCTGAACCCGGCAAAGACGGGGAAATCGTGCCCCAGAATAGCTAAAGCGCCCGCCAGGAACTGCCAGCCCAACTCTAAGCCCAGCAGGTAAGCCAGTAAAACGGGCAAAGCCCCTTTGAAGAAATCGATGACGGCCACCATGATGCCGAACTTGGGCCCGATGGAGTGATAGGTATTGCGCGCCCCCATGTTGCCGTCGCCGATAGCGCGTATGTCCACGCCCTTAAAGCGTTTGGAGATGATAAGCGCCGTGGGCATCGAGCCCAGCAGATAGGCGAAGACCATAACGGAGACTATCTTGATAACTTCGCTCGGCTCCATGGTTCCCCCGTATACATAGAACTCCGATGTATTCTACCACGCCGAGTCAAGTTTGGCTATTGTAATCCGATGGCAAATGGCCTGGGAAAATCAATAGCCGCCCCAAAATAGGAACGGCTATTATCACAAGTCAAGTATTGCCGACTAGATAAACTTCCCCTTCTTCAGCGCCCCTTTCAGATAGCCCAAAAACTCCTCCGCCTTTTCCTTGGGCGGTTTGGTGAGTAAACTGACGATAACGAATAGCGGCACGCAGACGACGAAGCCCCACACCCCCGGCCACCACCCCAACGGCCTTTCGCCCGTCACCTGGAAGACGAGGACGATGATGGCGCCGACAATCATGCTGACCATAGCGCCCAAGGCCGTACCCCGCTTCCAGAAGAAGGCGCCGAAGATGGTGGGCACCGCCATTAAGAGCCCCGCCGAAGCCGCCGAGGAAAGATTGACAATCTGAGTCTCAAATCTAGGTTCTCCCGCTGCCCACCAGGCGAAGACGAAGGCGATGACGGCCATAATGGGGATAACCCACTGCCCTACCCTCAGCTCCCGCTTCTCCGAGATTTTTGGGTTAATCAGCCCCTTATGGACATCGCGTGCCCAGACCGAGGAAAGGGTGAGCAGGATGGAATCGATGGTGGAGATGGCCGCCGCCGTGATGCCAATCATGACGATTATGGCCAAAGCGGTCGGTATTACGGACGAAGACAACAGGGCAGCGGTCACATTGTCTGTACCCTCCACTCCTGGCACCAGCAGCCTGGCGCTGAAGCCCCAGAGCACCGCAATCATGGTGTAGATAAAGCCGAAGATAAGGAAACCGCCCAGCATCTGCTTCATGGCGCTCACCGACTTGGGCATAAAAAGACGCTGGCTCACCTGCGGGTTGGAGATTAGGAAAAAGAGCCAGGGCAGGGACAGCCCGATAAACATATTGAGGTTCCACGACCCTGATGCCGCGGGTACGGTGAGCAGTCCCGGTACCGCCGACTCCAGCTTGCCGAAAAACTCGCCGAAGCCGCCCAGGGCGTTGATGACCACCCCCAGCACCGCCGCCGAGACCGTAATCATAATGATGGCCTGGAAGGCGTCCGTCCAGGCCACCGAGCGCAGCCCGGCAATACTAGACCAAGCGATAGCGCAGACCGCAGCGATGGCAATCCCAGCCACCACCGGTATTGCCTCCCCACTGACGCCGTTCAGCAAGAAGCCGACACCCATAAGCTGCACAGCACCATAAGGTACTAAGAAGACCAGAGCTAATATGCCAGCGGTTGCCCCCACCCCCCGGCTCCGGTAGCGGTCGCTCAAGAGCTCCATGGGTGAGACGTAGCCGAACTTCTTGCCCACCAGCCAGAAACGGGGCAGGAAGAAGACCATCATAAACATGCCGCAGAGATAGGTCAGCTCGAAGCCCAGCGCGCCGACACCAGTGAAATAAGCATAACCGGCCAGGCCAATCATCATGAAGGCGCTGTAGGTAGTGGCGCTGTAACTCAGTGCCGAGATGAAGCCACCCAGCTTGCGGTTGGCTATGAAGAACTCGCTTACCCCCGCCCCCAACTGCCGCCGCGCCATCAGGGCGATGCCC
>CAYPBF010000060.1:0-5008 GCA_964408935.1 uncultured Dehalococcoidales bacterium
AGGGGGTCAACGACTTCGTTCTCAAGGCCTCCAGGGGTAAGATTGACCACTATAATTTCTACAGCATCGTCAACGACCCGATGACCACCTGCGGCTGCTGCGAGTGCATCGCCGCCGTCCTGCCCATGTGCAACGGGGTAATGACGGTCAACCGCGAGTATACCGGTGAGACCCCCTGCGGCATGAAGTTCACCACGCTGGCGGGTACTATCGGCGGTGGCCTAAGTACGCCAGGGTTCGTCGGGCACGGCAAGTACAATACCTGCCAGAGGAAGTTCATCAGCGGCGACGGCGGTATCCAGCGCATCGTCTGGATGCCCAAATCGCTGAAAGAAGAAATCGGCGACAGACTTAAAGCCAGGGCTAAGGAAGTCGGCATCCCCGACCTGCCCGGCATGATTGCCGACGAAACAGTGGGTGTGACCGAGGAAGAGATTTTGCCCTTCCTGGAGGAAAAGGGTCACCCCGCTCTGAAGATGGACCCGATACTAGGTTAGTTAAGATAACAGGCTGGGAAAGGAGAGTGTAAGATGGCGCTTACCGGAATCGAGATATTCAAGCTTTTGCCCAAGACCAACTGTAAGGACTGCGGGGAGCCGACCTGCCTTGCCTTTGCCATGAAGCTGGCGGCGGGTAAGGCCGAGCTTTCCCTTTGCCCCCATGTCTCCGAGGAGTCTAAGGCCAAGCTCTCGGAGGCCTCGGCCCCACCCATCACCCCTGTCACTATCGGCGTGGGCGACAGGGTTCTGAAAGTAGGCGGTGAGACGGTGATGTTCCGCCACGAAAAACGTTTCGAGAACTCCCCGGGGATAGCTATCCTCGTTGGCGCTGATGAGGCCGACGCCGCAATCGACGCCAAGCTCCAGCGCTTTAACGAGCTTCAGTACGAAAGAATAGGGCTTATCCTCCGTCCCGACCTGGTGGCGGTAAAGGCGGGGGCCGACGCCGCCCGCTTTAAGGCGGTGGTGGCCAAAGTCAAGGAGAAGACTACTGGCGGTATCATACTGATGAGCGAGGATGCTGAGGTTATGGCGGCGGGTATTTCCGCCTGCGCTGACCGCAAGCCTTTGCTCTACGCGGCTACCGAAGCCAATCAGGACAAGATGGCGGCTCTGGCTAAAGAGAATTCCTGCCCGCTGGCGGCCAAGGCCGAGAGCGTGGAGAAGCTGGCCGAGCTGACCACCAAGCTGAACGAGGCGGGTATCAAAGAACTGGTTATTGATTCGGGGGCCAGGGGCTTAAAGCAGGCCTTCCAGGACCAGATAATCATACGCGGTGCGGCCCTGGCCAAGAAATTCCGTCCGCTGGGCTTCCCCACTATCGTTTTCCCCGCCGAGATGACCGATAACCCCATGAAAGAGGCGGTAATCGCCTCTATGTTCGTGGCCAAGTACGGCGGCATCATCGTCCTTTCCGATTTCCAGGGGGAGAGCCTCTTCCCCTTGCTCGTAGAGAGGCTGAACATCTATACCGACCCGCAAAGGCCATTGGCCACTAAAGAAGGCATCTACGAAATCGGCAAGCCCACCGACAGCTCACCGGTGCTTATCACCTCCAACTTTTCGCTGACCTACTTTATCGTCTCCGGCGAGGTGGAGGCGAGCAAGATTCCCAGTTACCTTTTGGTTAAGGACACCGAGGGGCTTTCGGTGATGACGGCCTGGGCGGCGGGCAAATTCGTCGCCGACGCCATCGCCCCCTTCGTTAAGAAGTGCGGTATCGCCGACATGGTCAAGCACCATAAGCTGGTTATACCGGGCTACGCCGCCGCCGAGAGCGGCGGGCTGGAAGAAGAGCTGTCCGGCTGGGAGATTCAGGTGGGGCCCCGTGAGGGCTCTAACATACCCGCTTACCTTAAGTCATGGCAACCGTAAGTTAGAACTCTGGTGAATGCGTCAGGAGGTAAAGAATGATCCTCATCGGCGAAAATCTGAACATAATGTCGCAGACCCTGGGCCCAGCGATGAAAGAGAGAAACGCAGGACCTATTCAGGAGATGGCTAAGGCTGAGACCAAGGCTGGCGTCGACTACATCGACCTCAACATCGGCCCCGCCCGCAAGGCGGGTGACGAGATGATGCAGTGGGTGGTCGAGACGGCGCAGGCGGTCACCGATAAGCCGTTTTCTCTGGATACCACCAACCCGGTGGCCATGGAGGCGGGATTAAAGGCGGCCAAGAACAAGGCGCTGATTAACTCCATCTCCCTCCAGCCCGACCGCCTGGAGAAGGAATTGCCCTTCGTTACCCAATACAACGCCTACATGATTGGGTTGCTCTGGGGGGTGGAGGGGATGCCCCGCGACGCTAACGAACGGGCCATGCTCGCCGTTGATATCATGTACAAGGCCAACGAGGCGGGTATCGCTAACGAGGATATTTGGATTGACCCCATACTGACACCGGTATCGGTAGAGATAAACCAGCTCAAGTCCTGTTTCGAGTTCATGGCTATGCTCAAGGATATCGCCCCCGACTGCAAGTCGACCATAGGGCTTTCTAATATCTCCAACGGCACGCCCAATGAACTGAGGCCTTATCTGAACCGAACCTGTTTGATAATGCTGATGAGGCTGGGGCTTTATTCGGCCATTGTCGATGCCTTCGATACCGAGCTGATAGCCATCGCCCGCGGCCAGAGACCGGAAATCGTCGAGGTAGTTCATAAGGTAATGGACGGCGAAAAAGTTGACCTATCCACTTTAGATAAGGAAACTGCCAAATACGCCAAGACGGTCAAGGTCATTACTGGTGAGGCCCTTTATTCCCATTCCTGGCTTGAGCTATAACCCCTGCACTGAAGGGGCGTATTCGTGTATAATAGATGATGCTCATTTTCGCCATTAGAAGGGAAAATAGATGAGTCTGCAACCACTGTTTGAGAAGGGGAAATTCGTTGTCACCGCCGAGGTCGGCCCGCTTAAGGGCACTGATACTACTGAGCTGATGGAGGCGGTTGAGGTACTGAAAGGTAAGATAGATGCGGCTAATGTTACCGACCAGCAAAGCTCGGTGATGAGACTGGGCTCGCTGGCGGTCTGCCACTTGTTAAAGATGAAGGGGCTCGAGCCCGTCCTGCAGATGACCTGCCGTGACCGGAACCGACTGGCCTTGCAGTCCGACCTGTTGAGTGCGGCTGTGCTGGGTATCGAGAATGTCCTCTCCATCACCGGTGATTTGCCCGTGCTTGGTGACCACCCCGAGGCCAAGCCCGTCTACGACCTGGACGCGGTGCACCTGCTCTGGGTGATTAATAAGCTCAATGAGGGCTTCGATATGCAGGGCAACGAGCTTAAAGGGAAGCCCAGTTTCTTCACGGGGGCAGTGGTCAACCCTGGCGCCGATACCGAAGCTGCACGCGAGCTTCAGCTAATCAAGATGGAGAAGAAAATCAAAGCTGGCGCCCGCTTTTTCCAGACGCAGGCGGTCTACGACCCCAGCGCCTTCTCCAAGTTCATGAAAAGGGCAGGGAAGTTCGGCGTTCCCATTCTGGCGGGTATCATACCCTTAAAATCCGCGGGTATGGCTAGGTTTATGAACAAGAACGTTTCCGGTGTTTTCGTGCCCGATGAGCTTATCGAGAAAATGACCGCAGCTGAAGATAAGACCCAGATGGGCGTGGAAATCGCTGCCGACTTAATCAAAGAGCTTAAGGGTATGTGCCAGGGGGTGCATATCATGGCTATAGGCTGGGAGAAGAAGGTGCCGCTGGTGATAGAGGCGGCGGGAATATAACTATTTAGTCTGAAGAAGATGAATAATAGTTTGCTTTCGGTGCCCGAACAGAAGAACTACGAGTACGGCTTTAAGCTCGCTCATGAAATCGCCAGCCAGAAGCTGACAGAAACGGGCGATATTAAGCGACTCTGCCGTAACAGCGGCGCCGAGTACAAAACCATAGATTCCCAGCCCGTAATCACGCTTGACTACCTGAATCGGTCCTACCGAATCAACCTACCCGCCGTGGAGATTTCACTGGCCGACAGCGACGAAGAGGTGCCCTTGAAGGACAAGATACTGCTGTTGCACTATCTGACTCAGGCCAAGGGTACACCGCTGGCCAACAAGTCCATCGCCTACAAGGAGTTGCCCGATGGCGTTGGCTATTTCCGCACCTTCCGCAAGCGGGCGATAAAGCCTCTGGTCGATAATTTCAGCGGCCAACCTGATAAACTCCTGGGTGCTGCCAGAGAGATGGGCGGCGTCAAGGCGGCTGTTGGCGATGCCGCTGTGACCATAAACGCCTTTAAGAAGGTGCCATTGACCTTCGTCCTCTGGAAGGGCGACGAGGAATTTCCCCCTGACGGTAGCGTGCTCTTCGATGCTACCGTCTCCGATTACCTCACCATCGAGGACATAAACGTACTCAGCGAGAGAATCGCCTGGAAGCTGGTCAGAGCCTTGAAGGAAGGGAGCTAAATCATGCCCGTTGCCGTCGATTTCACCAAAGAGGTGGATAAGATAACGGCTGACTACAGCCAGGATAGCGGCAACCTTATCCCTCTACTCCAGGAAGCCCAGGGGGAGTTTGGCTATCTGCCCGCCGAGGTGATGCAGCAGATTGCCAAATACCTAAAGCTGCCCGAGAGCACCGTTTTCGGGGTGAGTACCTTCTACGCCCAGTTCAAGCTGACCCCCACCGGGCGCAAGAAGATAGTCGTCTGCCGGGGAACGGCCTGCCACGTGCGGGGCGGGGCGCGCGTCCTGCGCGAGATGGAGAGGCGGCTGGGCATAAAACCCGGGGAGACTACCGAGGATATGGAATACAGCCTGGAAACGGTAGCCTGTATCGGCGCCTGCGCGCTGGCGCCGACGATGAGAATAGATAACGAGACCTATGGTCAGATGACGACCAAGAAGGTTGCGGAGGTTCTTGGTGCCAAAGCCAGCTAGCCGGGCCGACAATAAGCGGACCATCCTGGTCTGTCACGGGACGGGGTGCGTCTCAGGTAAGGCCTTCGAAATCAGGGAGGCGCTGGAAAAAGAGGTGGCCAGGCTGAAGCTGAAGG
>CAYPBF010000061.1:0-4908 GCA_964408935.1 uncultured Dehalococcoidales bacterium
AAGCATACCTTTAACCTGCCCACCGTTATCACCGTACCCAAGGGGACGCCCCACCTCCCCCCGGTGGTCAAAAGCATAGAAAAGCCCTTCGGCTTCATCATCTATAACCTCGCCCCCCAGCACGAGGTCAGCTGGGTGAAATAAGACAACTACCCCACCCCAAGTCTTCGTCCCACCCCAACCCACCCAACAGAAGTCTTTCTAAGAGGGGGCAAAGCCCCCTCTTCAACTCCCCCAAAATGGGGAGTATGGTGGCCGTAACCCAGAAGGAATTCTAGAGGGAGAATCCCCTCTAAGGGTGGGTAGGGCGGGTCAGAAATACGTACGCTGACAGAGTGGGGTGGATATCGAGTGGTAAAGAAAGAGCTACTCTAACAAGGAGAATCAATGAGTTCGTCAAACTTTCCCGAATTTGTGCGCCGCCTGCCCCGAGCCGATTTACCCTTCGAAGGCCTGCGCGGCTGGCTCCTTCAGAGCGATTGGGGACAAGTCCTCTTCAACGAATCGGATATAGAGCTGTCCGTGCCCGCGCACGCTCACGGCAGCCAGTGGGGAACGGTCATTGACGGCAAGATTGAGCTGACTATTGACGGCAAAAAGAGGCTTTATAAGCGCGGCGACAGCTATTTCATCCCCGCCAACACCACCCACAGCGCCAGAATCTTTCCCGGTTTCAGGGCGGTTGATTACTTCGCCGATAAAGACCGCTACCAGCCCAAGCATTAGCCCACCCCTCCCCCAAGTAGTTATACCCACACCAACCCGCCCTATAAACGTCTTTTTCAAGAGGGGCTTCGCCCCCCTTGAAAACCCCCCAAAAGGTGGAGGGGATGGGTGCACACTCTACAGAGGGATATATAAGGGGGTACCACCCTTATAGGGTGGGTATTGGGTGGGAAGATATTACGTGCGCTAACAAAGTGGGGTGGAGTGAAACGGGGTACTCAACAGGGAAGTCTAGCTGAGTGACTTCCCTTCTTTCTGGCTCTCCATGCCCTCCATTACCATCACCCGTGCCTTAGACATGGAGATGTGCTTTACTATCATGGGCACCGAAATGAGGAGAGGCGTAATGACCAGCACTATAGAGCTGCCAGTGAAGAGATTGAGCAGGGATAAGAAACCAAACATGACGCCCGTGGAAAAGCCGGTCTTGTTGTTGGTGAAGATGAGAGATATGCCGGCTACGGCCATTGCCGACAAAAGCGGCCAGAACATCAGCACGGCCAGCACGCCGTAGGTAGTCATCGCCCCTTTCCCCCCCTTGAACTGGATGAAGAGCGACCAGTTGTGGCCCACCACCGCCGCCAGCCCGGCGGCAACCACCACTGGCAGGGGCAACCCCAGCGCCCTGGCCAGCAGCACCGCCGCCACCCCCTTGCCGAAATCCATAAAGGAAACGATGATGCTGGCTCCCAGGCCCACGCGGCGACGGGTCAACGCCGCGCCCAGACGCCCGTCTCCGGTCTTCCTCAAATCGATTCCCTTCAGCCAGCGCCCGATGAGGTAAGCGGAGGGAATCGAGCCGAGCAGGTAGGCGACGCCAACCGCCAGCAGGGTCAGAAAAACCTCACCAACCATACCTAAATTATGAAACAAACATCAACTAGTGTCAATACGAGCGTGGTATAATACGGGCGTTAAGCGGAGAGAAATATCACATGAAAATCGCTAAAACCGTCGCCGAGTTCAAGGCATTAAGACCCAAGCTAACGGCGCCAGTCGGCTTTGTCCCCACCATGGGCTATCTTCACGAGGGGCATCTGGAGTTGGTCAGGCGGGCCAGAGCCAAGGACGCCTCGGTGGCGGTGAGCATCTTCGTTAACCCCACCCAGTTCGGCCCCAAGGAGGACTTCGCCCAATATCCCCGCGAACCCGAGCGCGACCTAGTGCTGCTGGAGAAGGAGGACGTTGATGTGGTCTTTATGCCCTCGGCGGAGGAGATGTATCCCCCCGGTTTCGATAGCTGGGTGGAGGTGGGCCGAATCGCCGAGCGCCTTGAGGGCGTCGCCCGCCCCGGTCACTTCAGGGGGGTGGCCACGGTGGTGGCCCGTCTCTTCGATATCGTCCGCCCCAACCGCGCCTATTTCGGCCAGAAGGACGCCCAGCAGCTTTTGGTGATAAAGCAGATGGTGGCCGACCTCGCTCTGGGTATTGAAATCGTGGCCGTGCCCACCGTGCGCGAGCCCGACGGCCTGGCTATGAGCAGCCGCAACACTTATCTTAACGTTGAGGAAAGAAAGCAGGCGGTGGTCTTGTATCAATCACTCAAGCTGGCCCAAAAGCTTTATGCCGATGGGGAGAGGGACGCCAAAGCCATTAAAGCCCAAATGACCGCCCTCATTGGGCAGCAGCCCCTGGCTGACATTGAATACATCTCCATCGCTGATGCTGAGACGTTGGACGAGCTGGACACAGTCAAACCGCCGGCACTGGTCTCGATGGCGGTGAGGTTTGGCAAAACGAGATTGATTGATAATGTGGTGGTGAGGTAGAACACCCCACCACTCCCCACCTAACAATCCCCATCCCCTCCCACCATAGTCGGCGGAGTGGCCATCTTGTCTGCTTTGTCGTTCATTTTCGTATATCGTATTTCGCGTGTTTCTTCCTCCGACGTTTCGCTAACCGGCGGGACGACGACCACGATAGTCCCCTGGTGCGCGTTGGCAGCGTCCTTCTGCTGGCTGCCGCTAGCTCGAAGTTCTCCCTCGTAACTACCGTCGGTGGTCAACACCTTAGTGTCGCTTTCCTCTAAGGCTATAGCTGCCGATGGGTGCGGAAAAAGATTCCGTGTAATCCTAGCCAGGAGACTATTCTTCAAATGCTTGCTGCTCACTTTCTGTTCCGTTGAGATAACAGCCAACTTCGGGTCGATTTTTTCATAGACGTCCAGCGGCGTGCTGTGCATACTGCCGTGGTGGGCCACCTTGACCACAACGGCCGAAAGGTTATCGACCATCTTCTTCACCAGCGGATTGTGGGTACTGGTTCTTTCCACTATAGGAAACTCCTGACACACATGCGACCAGCTGTCGAACTCGGCGTCGCCGGCGAGAATGACCACGGAACTACCCGCCTCCCTCTCGGCTTCTTCCCTGTCTTCGCCCCTGTACTCGCGGGACTTCATGGCAATAACGTTATCCTTGTTATTCTCGATGCGGAGTACGATGGAGGCATTGTTCATATCAACGCCGTAGGTGGCGAAACGGTTCCGTAATGTAATCGAGGGTGAAAGGGCCGTTATCCGTACTTGGTGAAAATACCACTCCATCCCAGAGGAGACCCTCACCATCCTGATCCTCTTGCTGATAACGCCCTCCAGGATGTTGCTGTAGGTCTGTGAATTATGGCGAAAGCCGCTGTCCCAGAACTCGTGGGGATAAAACCGGCTTTCAATAATGTCGGGGATACCTTTTATATGATCGTAGTGGGGGTGGGTAGCGCAAACGAAGGCGAGCCGGGCGTCCTCCCCACTGGCGTTGGGCATCAGCTTCTCCAAGTAGTCCAGCGTCTTGGCACCGTCCTTACAGTCAACGAGGCCGTATTTTCTCTTTCCGTTACGGTCGGCGGGAAGCTCCACAATAATATTGTCGCCGAAAGCCGTATTCAGGAAATGAAATACCATCTCATCGCCAGCGATTCTCTCGGCCATTTCAGCCACCTCCTTCCAGAGCTTTCATGTAGTCTTTCTTAACACGCTCTTTGCTCACCCGGTCAATACACAGGAAGTTTTCCTGCTTCGCATCTACCTCAAAATTCCCATCACCCGAAATTTCCCGAAATCCTCCGCTCAAGAAAACCTGCCCCTCATATAGCTTGCGCCAGGGCCACTTTCGGGCAGCTCGCGGCATGCCCATCTGCCCTCGATAGTCTTTCGGGCTCACCAGAAGCTCCTTCTCCTTTCCCCAGTGCTCAGGGTCATCACCGAACTTCTCCCGACCGGGCTTCAGGTCGGCGACCAGGATGCGGATAAGGTTATCGGATAACCTCTCGTCGATGGTGAAGCGTTGCACCTTTTGTGGACTATTCATAGGCTTTACCCCCCCTATTGAAGAATTAAAAAGAGCGCCAGCTACTGACGTAGTCTCCGACAGTCACAGTGCCCTCGTTTCATCCCATCAACCCCCCGCATAATTTTTTAATGTTGGCACAGATTGGCACCTAATTCTAGCCACCTGGCAAGGGTATGTCAATACCCCAACCGCAACTCTTAATGTATTATACCGTACCCCCCACTCACCGCGTCCCGGAATATGCCAAGCTCGGGCGGATAGAAGGTGAAGATGCCGAAGGCCACCGCCAGCAGTATGACCATCACCACCCCCAACCAGCAAAGCCACTTGGGCCACTGCTTGAGGGTCAAAATCTTATAGCTGGCCAGCTGCCCCAGCGCCACGGCCACAAAGAATATGGTAATGTCGACGGCCAGAATCTCCTCGCCAGAGATGGCCGTATAGGCGTAGAAGATAATAGCGATGACGGCGGGCATTATGTAGAGGCCGATGGCCTTGGCGATAAAGAAGTTGTTGACCGAGCGCTTGAGGAAAGGATACTCGATGATGGCATAAAAGAGGGCCGGCCAGAAGGCAATCTTAAAGTGCTCCCAGACGCTCTCGTTGACGGCAGCGATGACGCCCACGGGCGACCAGCCGCCCGCCCATTCGAAAAGGAAGTGGAACATCGCCCCCACGAAGAAGATGACCCCGATGCCGATAAGCTCCCACTTCAGCACTGACCTCTTCATAAGCCACCCCCAGCAGTTATCTATTTAATGATTACTGGTAACGAGAGGCTTTGTCAACTCTGCTTGACACTCATACCGCTAGTAGCTAAAATATCTCCCGTGACTTCCCTGCCGAGGTAGCTCAGTCGGTAGAGCAGCGGACTGAAAATCCGCGTGTCCCC
>CAYPBF010000062.1:0-4858 GCA_964408935.1 uncultured Dehalococcoidales bacterium
GGACGACGGCCACCCCCAGGGAAACAGCCACCAGCAGCCAGACCAGCCACCCCTTAATCTCCGCCTTTTCCTCCTCCAGGGAGACGTTGGCCGAATAGAGCAGCGTCCTCATCCCCAGCACCATGACCTCGATGAGGACAATGACGCCCCTAAGCAGCGGCGTCTTCCGCCACCAGCCCGTATAGATGCCCTCCAAAAGCTGCGTGTTGGTGGACACCTCGCCGTTGGGACGACGCACGGCGGTCACCATCGCTTTCCGCCCCCGCATCATCACCCCCTCGATAACCGCCTGACCTCCGTAGTAGAACTTACCGGCCATAATAAAAAAGGAGCGGAAAACCTACCGCTCCTACCCTCCACGAGACGTTTATTTAGTCCTCCAGCTTATAGCGCTTCTTAAAGCGTTCCACGCGCCCCAGGGTATCCACCATGCGGCGCTCTCTGGTGAAGAAGGGGTGGCACTTGCTGCAAAGCTCCACCTTCAGGCTCTTCTTGGTCGAGCCAATGGTAAAGGTATTGCCGCAGGCACAGCTTACCGTGGCATCGGGATAGAACTCGGGGTGAATCTTTTCCTTCATCGTATCAGTTAGCGCTAACGCTGACCTTTCTTCGGTTGTTGCTGGTGGGTTCGAAGGCGACCACGCCGTCGATAAGGGCGAAGAGGGTATAGTCCTTGCCCACGCCCACGTTTTCACCGGGGTGAATACGCGTGCCCCGTTGCCTTACCAGGATAGTGCCCGCGTTTACCTTCTGTCCCGCGTATATTTTGACGCCCAGCCGCTTGGACTCGCTATCGCGGCCGCAACGGCTGGTGCCGCCTGCCTTTTTATGAGCCATCCTTGGTCACCTCTTTTTTAATCGCCTTTTTAGCAGCCTTCTTTTTAGGCGGAGTGGCTTTGGCCACCCCCGGCCCGACAATCTCGTCAATAACGAGACGGGTATAGAGCTGGCGGTGTCCCGTCTTCTTACGGTAGCGCACCTTGGGCTTGTACTTGAAGACGATAACCTTACCGCCCTTGCCCTCCCCTTTTGAGGTTGCCACCACTTTGGCCCCCTCCACAGTGGGCGTGCCTACCGTAACCTTTTTGTCGTCGCCAATAAGCAGCACCCTATCCAGGTCGATAGTCTTACCCTCGGCCACTCCCAGGCGTTCCACGTCTATGGTCTGACCAGGGCTTACCTTGTACTGCTTACCGCCCGTTTCAATAACAGCGTAAATCGTTAGACCTCCGTAAACAAACAGAATATTCTACCAAGCGCCGTGACTGAGTGTCAAGCGAGTGACTTCCAGAGCTTCTTGACCCTGGCCTTGAGCTCGTTGAGGGTACAGTCGGTATCGATAACCACATCGGCGTGCTTCAGCCTCTCCTCCGAGGGCATCTGGGAACGGATGCGGGCTTCGGCCTCCGCCGAGGTAAGCCCGCCTTTATCATTGAGCCTCTTTAGCACCACGTCCTCCGGGGCAGTAGTGACCCAGATTTCGTTCACTTCATCAGCCAGCTGAGGCACTTCCGCCTCCACCAACAGCGGGGCTTCTATCACCACCACCTTCTCCCCCTGCTGCCGATAGCCCTCGATGCGGGCCTTTATCATCTTGTAGATATGAGGGTGCACGATGCGGTTGAGGCGGACCAGGGCCCGGGGGTCGCCGAAGACGATTTTACCCAGCTTCTTGCGGTCAATCGTGCCGCCGGGAGTGAGAATCCCCTTGCCGAAGGCTTCAATCACCTCTGCCCAGGATTCGGTAGCGGGCGCAAAAGTCTCATGCCCCACCTTGTCGGCGTCAATGGCTACCGCCCCCAGCTCTTCGAGAAAGCGGGCGACCGTGCTCTTACCGCTGGCGATACCGCCAGTTAGACCGATTACCTTCACGGCAACAGTCTAGCCGTTGCTAGCTGGGGAGTCAAGATTACTTTTGTCCCACCCATCCACCCCGCTATGTTAACGCACGTAAAAATGACCCACCCAATACCCACCCTATAAGGGTGGTTCCCCTTATATATCCCCCTTTGGGGCACCACCCAACACCACACCCTTTTGGGGAGGGGTGGGGACTCAAACTTTGGGGGAGTTGCAGAGGGGGCGAAGCCCCCCTTTGAAAAGACTTCTGTTGGGCGGGCAGGGTGGGACGAAACAACGTTGGCTAACAAAGGTGAGGGTGGATGGGGAAAGGGAGACTGGATTCCTGTCTTCACAGGAATGACCCCACCCCGAAAGGGGTTATGCCAACCCCCACCCAAGTGCTATAATCTATGAAAAGGAGCATCATGCAACAGGCAATGCTCTACGAAAAACGGCCCCACTCGCGCGTCCAGTGCAACACCTGCCAGTGGCGCTGCAATATTGCCCCCGGTAAGTTTGGCGTCTGCCGCGTCTATCAGAACCGCCGCGGTGTACTATACAACCTGAACTACGGCAAGGCGTCCTCGGTGGCCGCCGACCCCATCGAAAAGAAGCCCCTCTTCCACTTCTTCCCCGCCTCGCTGGCCTTCTCCATCGGGGGGTGGGGCTGCAACTTCCACTGTCAGGACTGCCAGAACTGGGAGATTGCCTGCCCCACCGACAACGAGCCCTGGTTGGGCAGCAACGACGTCTCGCCCCAGGCGGCGGTGGAGCTGGCTTTGCGCTACCGCTGCCAGGGCATCGCCTGGACCTACAACGAGCCCAGCATCTGGTTCGAGTACACCCTCGACTCGGCCAAGCTGGCTAAGGAGTACAATCTCTACACCGTGTATGTGACCAACGGCTTCCTCACCCCGGAGGCGCTGGATATCATCGGGCCCTACCTGGACGCCTGGCGGGTGGACATCAAAGGCTTTAGCGACGGCCTCTACCAAAAGCTGGCCAAGGTAAACAAATGGCAGGGGATACTCGATGTCGCTAAAAGGGCCAAGGACAAGTGGAAGATGCACGTCGAGGTGGTGACCAACATCATACCCACCATGAACGATGACGACGAGCAATTAAAGGGCATCGCCAGCTGGATAAAGGAAAATCTGGGCGAGCTGACGCCCTGGCACGTCACCCGCTTTTACCCCCACCACCACATGCAGGGATTGCCCCCTACCCCCATCGCCACCCTGGAACACGCCTGTGACATCGGGGAAAAGGAGGGGCTTAAGTTCGTCTATGCCGGCAACGTCCCCGGGCACAGCCGCGAGAACACCGTCTGCTACTCCTGCGGCAAGACCGTTATCAAAAGGCTCGGCTACCAGACCGAGCTGGTCGGGCTGGATGGCTCGAAGTGTAAATTCTGCGGGGCGGAGCTTAACCTGGTGACAGCGGCCGAGAGGAGGGAAACGAAATGATGAGAAGGACGGCTGTGGCCGGACAGTTCTACCCGGCATCAGCCACGGAGCTAAAGGCAACGATTAAGGCGATGGTCAAGGAGGACGTAGCCCAAGAAGAGGTAATCGGGCTGCTGGCGCCCCACGCCGGCTATATCTATTCGGGGGCGGTGGCCGGGGCCACCATCTCCAGGGTCAGGCTCAAGGACACCGTTATCATCATGGGGCCAAACCACACCGGGGCCGGCAAACCTTTAAGCATCATGACCGAGGGCGTTTGGGAAACGCCGCTGGGTGAAGTGGAAATCGATTCGGAGTTGGCCCGGAAGCTACTGGAAAGCTCGAGGTACCTAGAGGAGGATGACCGGGCCCATATCTACGAGCACTCTATAGAGGTCCAGTTGCCCTTTTTGCAGTATTTCAAGCCCGATTTTAAGTTAGTGCCCATTATCTTCGGCCACCCCGACGGCGCCATCTACAAGGAGGTCGGCCGGGAGATAGCCGAGGCAATCAGGGCTTTGGGCAAAGAGGTTTTAATTATGGCCTCCAGCGACATGAGCCACTACGAGCCGCAGGAGTCGGCGCAGAAGAAGGACACCCAGGCTATCGGCGCCATGCTCAAGCTGGACGAGGACGAGCTTCTGAAACGGGTGGCCGAGCTTAACATCACCATGTGCGGTTATGCCCCCGCCGTCAGCCTCATCGTCGCCTCTAAAGAGCTGGGCGCCACCTCCGCGGAGCTGGTCAAATACCAGACCAGCGGTGATGTCAGTGGCGATTACTCGGCCGTGGTCGGCTATGCCGGAATCATTATTAAGGACGGGGGGAAGTGAGATGCACCCCCTGGTGAGACTGGCCAAGAGAACGGTGGATAGCTATATCAGAAAGGGCGAGGTTATTAAGCCCAAGAGGCTCAGCGCCGAGATGAAGGAGCAGGCGGGCGTCTTCGTCTCCATTCATAAGCACGACGAGCTGCGGGGCTGCATCGGCACCTTCGAGCCTCAGCACGACAACGTGGCCGAGGAGATTGTGGCCAACGCCATTAGCTCGGCCACCAGAGACCCCCGCTTCCTCCCCGTCACCAAGAACGAGCTGAAGAGCCTGGAATACAGCATAGACGTACTGACTAAACCGGAGCCCGTCAAGAGCCAGAAGGAGCTCGACCCCAAGAAGTACGGGGTAATCGTGGAGGCGGGGTGGCGCAAGGGTCTGCTCCTGCCCGACCTGGAGGGGGTGGATACCGTCGAGGAACAGGTTGAAATCTGTCGCCTCAAGGCGGGCATCGAGCCCGACGAGGAAGTAAAGCTCTACAGATTCGAGGTGAAGAGATACAAATGATAAAAGAAATGGTAACCCAAAACCGCAGCTATCGGCGCTTTCACCAGGAGGTGCCCGTGACGCGGGAGACGCTTAAAGAGCTGGGCGAACTGGCGCGGCTCTCGGCCTCGGCGGCCAACCTGCAGCCCTTGAAATACATCCTCTGCAACAAGCCCGAAAAGAACGCCCAAATCTTTTCCTGCCTGCGCTGGGCGGGCTACATCAAGGACTGGCGCGGCCCCGTTGAGGGCGAA
>CAYPBF010000063.1:0-4847 GCA_964408935.1 uncultured Dehalococcoidales bacterium
CTCGCGACCCTCTCCTTGGCAAGGAGATGCTCTACCGCTGAGCCACTTCCGCATAATTGGTGCCGAGGAGGAGATTTGAACTCCTACGCGCTTACGCGCACCACCCCCTCAAGATGGCGTGTCTACCGATTCCACCACCTCGGCACTGCTTAAACCCCTCCTCCCCGATGCTTTTCAGCACCACATAGTATAAGTCTCTTGTAGGCTGTCGTCAAGGTATTTTGCCTCTCCGCGCGCCCTTGTTGGCTAGGTGTGGTTAGCTTTACTGAGCTTGACAATTTGACAGGATAGTGGTATTGACTAGTATGTGACTGTAGGCATACAGCAGCTATAAAAGATACATTCGGCATGTCCGAAAGTCTTAAAAAGCCGTAGACTGAATGGTCGGGCGTTAGAGGCACTTCATCGTGATCAAGGGGGGTAGAACGATGAAGGGGTTCTTGAAGCTTATTATGAGTGGAGATGTAGCTAGCCGAGCTAGCTGCCAGCGGGGGGTGGCACCCAGAATAGCGCTCGCCTTGCTGTTCCTTTGTCTGTCACTGTTCTACATTTCCCTTCTCGTTATGCCCGTTTTGGCGGATGATTCCATCACATTACGAGTAGGCATATATGAGAATAGGCCCAAGATCTTTACCGCCCCCAACGGCGATGCCGCCGGATTCTGGCCGGAAATCATAGCCTACATCGCCGCTGAGGAAGGGTGGGAAATAGAGTATGTGCCTGGAACCTGGACAGAGTGCCTCGACAGGTTAAAGAATAACGAAATAGCCATAATGCCCGACGTTGCCTATACCGAGGAGAGAAGCGAACTTTATGCCTTTTCCAACGAGACCGTGTATGTGAGCTGGTCGAGGGTATACACCAGAGAAGGGGTTGGCATAGAATCCATCCTTGACCTCGAGGGAAAAACCGTAGCGGTATTGCAGGGCAGCGTTAATTATGAGGGGCCAGAAGGCATAAAAGTACTCGTCAGCGAATTTGACGTTGACTGTACTTTCCTTGAAACGGACAGTTATACCGAAGTCTTTGAGCTGATAGAAAGCGAGGAGGCTGATGCCGGGGTTGTCAGCAAGGACTTTGGTTATCAAAATGAAGATGATTTTAATTTAGTACAGACTAGCATTGTTTTCCAGCCCAGTTCTCTTTATTTTGCTTTCCCCAAAGATTCAAGCCTGACGCCTTATCTCATTGAGCGCATTGATAGCCATATTCAGCTATTGAAGGTGAATGAAGACTCTATATATTATCAGGCGCTGGCAAACTGGTTTGGCATAGAAGTCGGTAAAAAACCCACGGTCCCGGGATGGTTACCGTGGACGCTGATAGCTGTCGGCGGAATAGCAATTCTGCTTGGCGGAGGCTACCTCATTCTGAGTGCCCAGGTTAGGGCTAGAACCAAAGCGCTTGAGCAAGAAATTGACCAGCACCAGCAGACTGAGGAAGCGCTTAGGGAGAGTGAGGCCTTTCAGTCGGGGCTGCTGTCTAATTCCCCTATCCCCATATCGGTCATTAACGCTGATAGTTCACTAAGATACGTTAATCCGGCGCTGGAAAAGCTGACCGGTTTTACCGCCGAAGAGCTTTTGTGGCGGAAGCCTCCCTATCCCTACTGGCCGGAGGAAAGAGCCGATAGAATCATGAAGGGCTTTAAGAAGGCCATGCGAGCGGGAGACTCGAAAGTAGTGGAGCTTTTCCGTAAGAAGAGTGGGGAGGAGTTCTGGGTTGAGATAACCACGGCACCGGTGAGAAAGGACGGGCATTTCCAGTATCTCCTGACCATTTGGGTTGACATCACCGAGCGCAAGCGTGCCGAGGAGACATTGAAACGCAGTGAAGCCAGTCTGGCTGAGGCACAGCGTGTGGCTCATATCGGGAGCTGGGAGTTGGACCTTGTCTCTGATACCTTAAGCTGGTCCGATGAGGTCTATTGGATGTTCGGGCTGAAGCCGCAACAGTTTGGTGCCACTTATGAAGCCTTTCTAGATAACATCCACCCCGATGACAGGGAGATGGTCAATAAGGCTTATACCGAATCGGTGAAGAATAAAACTCCCTATAACATCGTCCACCGGCTCTTGCTCAAAGACGGCACGGTGAAATACGTCAACGAGAGGGGTGAGACATTCTATAAAAGGGGGAAACCGGTCCGTTCTCTGGGGACTGTCCAGGATGTGACCGAGCTCAAACGGGCCGAGGAGAAACTGAAAAAGTGGAGCCAGGAGTTGGAGAAGAGAGTACAACAGAGGACCAACGAGCTGGAGCAGAGGAGCCAGGAGTTGGCCGAAGCCAACGTGAGCCTGGAAGAGATGAGCCGCCATAAGTCCCAGTTCCTGGCAAACATGAGCCATGAGCTGAGGACTCCGCTGAACTCTATTATCGGTTACACCAAGCTGATGCTCGACGGGTTGGAGGGCGAAATCTCCGATGAGCAGCGTAAGGACCTCGAGACCGTCTATAGGAACAGCCAGAGCCTGTTGACGCTGATAAACGACTTGCTCGACCTGTCCAAGATAGAGGCGGGCAGGGTGACGGTCAATGACGAAGCCTTCACCGTCGCTGAGCTTCTGGATGACGTCATGCCGGCTGTTGAGCGGCTGGCGGAGGTTAAAGGATTGGCCCTGGAATACAAGGTCGACCCCGGCATCGACCACATTTATGCCGACCGGGCCAAGACGAAGCAAACGCTGATAAATATACTGGGTAATGCCGTCAAGTTCACCGACGAGGGCAGTGTTAAGCTGGACATAGCCGAGCGTGACGGCGAGTTTGTCTTCTCGGTCAGCGATACCGGCATGGGCATTAAGAAGGAGGATCTGGAGGTTATCTTTGATAGCTTCAAGCAGGTGGGGCCGGCCCAGATAGCCGGCTTTGAGGGCACTGGCCTGGGGCTGGCCATAAGCAAACAGTTTGTCGAGATGCAGGGGGGCCGAATATGGGCGGAGAGCGAGTTGGGTAAGGGCAGCACCTTTACCTTTACCCTGCCCAAGAAGAAGCCCCCCAGCTCTTGATTTGGTTAGGCCGTATGGAGGTGAGTTGAATGGAAAGAACAGGTGACGGCAAGAGAATATTGGTGGTTGATGATAAGGAGGACAGTCGGGTGCTGGTGGCCAAGGTGTTGAAGCATCACGGCTATGAGGTTAGCGGTGCGCGCAGTGGTGAGGAGGCTATCGACTTGGCCCGAAAAGAGGTGCCCGATTTGATTCTGATGGACGTGCGGCTGCCCGGCGGGATGGATGGGTTGGAGGCGACGCAGCGTATCAAGGCGTTACCAGGGCTGGCCCGTATCCCGATTATCGCCATGACCGCCAGCGTCAGGGCAGAGGACGAGGAAAAAGCTCTAGAAGGTGGCTGCGACGGCTTCATCCGTAAGCCGATAGATATAGACGCTCTGCCCGGACAGGTGGCCGAATACATCCGGGCGGCGGGGGGCTAGGGTTTGGTGTACTGCTTTGAATAGGGGGTGGTAGTATGAAGGTTTTAATCGTGGAAGACAATGAAGACGGCCGCAATCTGCTTACTAAACAGCTTAGCGCCTACGGCCATGAGGTGACGGCGGCGGTTGATGGGGTTGATGCCCTGGAAAAGGCGCTTAAAAGCCCGCCCGATATTCTGGTTACCGATATCCTGATGCCCAGAATGGACGGCTATAAGCTTTGCTACGAGTGGAAGCGGAATAAGCAGCTAAAAAACATCCCCTTCGTTTTCTACACCGCTATTTACACCTCCAGCGAGGACGAGAAGTTTGCCCTGAACCTGGGGGCTAACCTCTTTATCCGTAAGCCCATCGAGCCCGAAGCCCTGGCCAAGATACTAGCCCAGGCGTTCGAGCAGGCTGAGGAAGGGCTCTTGTCGGCCGCTGAGGTTCCACCCAAGCCCTCTCTCTACCTCAGCGAGTATAACGAGCGCCTGGTGGCCAAGCTGAACGAGAAGGTGGCCGAGCTGGAAAAGTCGGAGGAGGATTTACGCTACCTGAGCTCGGTGCTGGGGGCGATACGGACTATAAACCAGCTGATTGTCCGCGAGCGCGATAGGATCAAGCTGCTAGAGGGCGCTTGCCGAATACTGCGCAAGGTCAGGGAGTACCGCTTTGTCTGGATTGGGCTTATCGAGAAAGGGCACAAGCGGGTGGTACCCGCGGCTCATGCTGGTGTCGGGGCCGACTACCTAGATTCGGTCAAAATCACCTGGGATAACCGCCCCAGCGGTCAGGGGCCGACGGGCACGGCCATAAAGACGCGGAAGCCAGACCTGCTAAAGAATATCCCGGAGAACCCGAGGGGGGCCAGGTGGCGGGATGAGGCGCTGAAGCATGGCTATCGCTCCTCGGCGGCGATTCCCCTGACTCACGACGGCAAGGTTTACGGGGTGCTTAATGTTTACAGCAGCCATCCCGACGGCTTCAACGAGACCGAAGTCGAGTTGCTGGTGGAGGTGAGTGGCGACCTGGGCTTTGCCCTGAAGGCTATTGAGGAGGAGGAAAAGCGCCAGCGGGCGGAAGAGGCACTGCGTGAATCTGAAGCTCGTTTCCGTGAATTTTTCGATAAGGAATATAATTATTGCTACATGATTTCTCCTGACGGTGAGATTTTAGACATAAACTCCACGGCGCTTAAGGCGCTTGGTTACACTAAAGACGAAATTGTGGGAAAGTCCCTCTTCACCAAAATTTATGCTCCCAGCTGCCGAGACCGCGCGCGCAGTTTGTTCTTAAAGTGGAAAAAAACCGGGGAACTGAAAGACGAAGAGCTAACGATTATAACCAAGAGCGGTGAAGAGCGAATGGTGATCCTCAATGCAAGCGCCGTCCGCGATAAGGCGGGCAAGCTGCTGCATTCGGTGTCCATTCA
>CAYPBF010000064.1:0-4701 GCA_964408935.1 uncultured Dehalococcoidales bacterium
GTCAGCGCCGACGCCAGCACCGAACTGGAGAGGGTGCAGGCCCTTTCGGCTCTGGCGGGGATGGACGGGCAGAGCCCCCCTTTGATTGTCGTCTCGGCAGCCGCACTGATGGGCAAATTGACGCCACACCAGGATTTCAGCGCCGCCGTCCACACCGTGAAACTGGGGATGGAAGTGGAGATTTTTAAGCTTTTGGAGCGCTGGCAGGCGATGGGCTATAGGCTGGAGAACACGGTGGAACTGCCGGGGACGATAGCCCACCGCGGCGGCATCGTCGACATCTATCCCCCCACCAGCGACCTCCCCGCCCGACTGGAGTTTTTAGGCAACACCATCGAGAGCCTGAGGCTCTTTGACCCCGCCAGCCAGCGCTCCTCGAGCGCAATCGAATCATTGGCTATCGGCCCCGCCACAGAATTATTGGCGCCGCTGACGAGCAGTGAGGCCGAGCTTGAAGAAGTCGTCAAGAGCCTAAAGCTGGCCAACTGCACTGAGGAGGTAAGACAACAGTTCGAGCGGGATTTGGCCATGCTTATCGACAAACAGGAGCCAGACGACTTGCCGTTTTACGCCCCTCTGTTTAACATCGACAGCCTGCTCGACTTTCTACCTGAGGATTGCCTGCTCGTGCTAGACGAGCTGCCCAACATCGAACAGGCGGTTGATGAGCTGGAAGAGCAGGCTAAGCAGTTGCGCGCCGATAAGCTAGAGCGCAAAGAATTACCCATCAACTTCCCCAGACCCTATTTCGGCTGGAAAGAGCTGGAGCCGAAGCTAAAGCCGAAAGCGCGCCTGAGCCTTACCGCCTGGAGCGTTGAGACCGAAGACGCCCATAAGTTGAGCTTTGCCACCATTCCCGGTTATGCTGGCCAATTGCCCGCCTTCATCAAGAAGGTTAAACAGCTTTTGGGACAGAAGAAACGTTTGATAGTCGTCAGCCACCAGGCCAGCCGACTCTCGGAGTTATTGGAGCCAGAGGACATCATGGCCTCGCCCGTCGAGAAAGTGAAGGTGATACCGCCCCCTGCATCTTTGACGTTAGTCCAGGGGCTGCTGGGGGAGGGGTGGCTGATGAACGGGGACAGCTATCTTTTCACCGACGCTGAAATCTTCGGCTTCATCAAACAGAGGCGTCTGGTGAAAAGGCACCCCGTGCCCCACCACCAGTTCCTCATTGAGCTGACGCCCGATGACTACGTGGTGCATGTCGAGCACGGCATCGCCAAGTTCGCCGGCGTTACCAGAATGGGCGAGGACGACAGTCAGCGGGAATATCTAGTTTTGCGCTATGCCGCCAACGACAGATTGTACGTCCCCGTCGACCAGATAGACCGCGTCAACCGCTATGTCGGCGCTGGCGACCAGCCCCCCACCCTCTCCCGCCTGGGCACGCAGGAGTGGGGCCGCACCAAGCAGAGGGTAAAGGAATCGGTGGAGGAGGTCGCCCGCGAGCTATTGGCCCTCTACGCGGCCCGGGAGGTCGTACCCGGATTTTCCTTCGCCAAAGACAGCGTCTGGCAGCAGGAGCTGGAGGCCTCCTTCCCCTACGTGGAGACGCCCGACCAGATGGAGGCCCAGGCTGAGGTCAAGGCCGACATGGAGAAGGCCAGCCCCATGGACCGGTTGGTCTGCGGGGATGTGGGCTACGGCAAGACCGAGGTCGCCATCCGCGCCGCCTTCAAGGCGGTGATGGACGGGAAACAGGTGGCCGTGCTGGTGCCGACGACGGTACTCGCCCAGCAGCACTTTTCTACATTCAAAGAGAGGCTGGAGGCCTTCCCGATGCGCATCGAGGTCTTGAGTCGCTTTAAGACGCACCGAGAGCAGCAGGAAATCGTGGCAGGATTAGCCAGCGGCAGCGTTGATATCTGCATCGGCACCCACCGATTATTGCAGAAGGACATCACCTTCAAGAACCTAGGGCTTTTAATCATTGACGAGGAGCAGCGCTTTGGCGTCAGGCACAAGGAACATCTAAAGAAGATGCGCCAGGAGGTGGACGTGCTCACTTTGAGCGCCACCCCCATCCCCCGCACCCTGCACATGTCGCTGGTGGGGGTGCGGGACATGAGCACCATGGAAACGCCGCCCGAGCAGCGCCTGCCCATTAAGACCTATGTCGCCCGCTACGACGAGCGTTTGGTCAGGGAGGCGATTTTAAGAGAATTAGAGCGCAACGGGCAGGTCTTCTTCGTCCACAACCGCGTGCAGAGCATTGACTTCATCGCCGCCAAGCTGCAGGCCCTGGTGCCCGAGGCCAGAATCTCGGTCGCCCACGGCCAGATGCCGGAGGGAGAGCTGGAGAGGGTGATGACCGAGTTCGCTTTAGGTGAGAGCGACATACTGGTCAGCACCACCATCATCGAGTCGGGGCTGGACATGCCCAACGTCAACACCCTGATTGTCAACCGCGCCGACCGCTTTGGCCTGACCCAGCTTTACCAATTACGGGGCCGCGTGGGGCGGGGAGCCAATCTGGCCCACGCCTATTTCCTCTATGAGAAGGGTAAGATGCTCACCCCCACCGCCGAGAAGCGCCTGAAGACCATCTTCGAAGCCACCGAGCTGGGGGCGGGCTTCAACATTGCTCTCAAGGACCTGGAGATTCGGGGGGCGGGCACGCTCTTGGGCCCCAGGCAGAGCGGCCACATCAGCGCCGTCGGCTTTAGTTTGTATACCAGGCTTTTGGCGGAAGCTGTCGAGACGCAAAGGGCCAGGCAGACGGGCAAACCGGAAACAAAGAAATCCCCCCTCCCGCCGCCCACCATCGATTTGCCCCTCAAAGCCCTCATCCCCGAGGACTACGTTGCTGACGTCGAGACGCGCCTGAGCCTCTACCAGAAGCTGAGCCGTGTTGACAGTGAGGAGCAGATTGAAGGCTTGGCCCAGGAGTTCGGGGACAGGTTCGGCAAGCTGCCGCTAGAGGTTAAAAACCTCCTCTATGCTTTGAGGATAAAGCTTTTAGCGGCCAAGGCGGGCGTGGAATCGGTAACTACCGAGGACGGCCAGATTGTCATTAGACTCTTTGAGGGGATGCAGCTCGATAAGACCAAAATCGAGCTTACTTCAAGCGAGGGCGTGACGGTGGGCAAGAGGCAAGTGAGTATAAGGTATAGGGGAATTAGGGGATGGGAGAAGGTTTTGGAAGGCATTTTAAGGGACTATTGACGCAGTGGGGTATAATGGGGGGAAGGGAGGGGAGTAAATGGAAGAAAAACGCTCAAATTGGGGACGCATTATTCTTACGGCGATTATCACAGCTGTTGTTACCGTTGGAGGAGGAATGTTGATCACTATCTGGCAAGCGGATGAACCACACCTTACTTACTCCACCGAAGACGCTATTCCCTTTGAAGGCCAACAAGAAAATATAGCTATTTATAACGTCAAAATAGAAAATGATGGTGAAAAAGTCGTGGAAGATGTGGTTTGTCAACTCTCTTTTTCAACAGCCACAATAGAACAAAGTAGATTAATTATAGAGCCAACGATAACAAAAAATGTGACTACCGAGAATAACATGTACAGGCTTGAGCTTCCTGATTTAAATGCCAAGGAAAGTGCCATAATTTCTGTTTTAGCTTCGAGTCCTGAACAGTTGCCCAGCCGTCCAGACATTTCATTGCGGGGTAAAGATGTGACTGGTGTAGAAGCTTCTACGGAAAATAAAACGGGAGATAATTGGATCTTCGTGGTACTAGCAACAATTGCTGTATACGCAATATTCTCTATCCTTTATCTTTACTTTCGAAAAGATTCGTCTAAACATCGGGATGATCAAAGGCAAATTTTATCTTACTTGTGTGGCATTCATAAGCTCAATGCAGAGGTTGAGAGATATCTTAACATGCCCTCTAAGACCTCTTATTGGTCTGAATCAGACAGATTCGCAGCATTAGCGAGTAAAAAACCAAAAGGAGCAGAGGCAGAAAAACGAAAGCATGTACTCAAGGATCTTCTGAAATACGCCTATGTCCATAAATCGAGTAGAGGAATTGTACATTATAATATTGCTCGTATAGCAAAGGCCCAAGGCAAGAAGAAAGAAGCTGATGTCCATCTTAAGCAAGCAAAAGATATAATCCCTAAATTAATAGAAACGAGAATTAAGCTCGATCCTATCTGGAAAAAGAAAAAGTCTTAATATTAACATGCTCTAAGACGGTCTCCATTGTTACGAGGGAGTTTAATAGACCCCACCCCCCATTTCCCCACCCCCCTTTACTCTCACCCCAAAAACAGGTACAATCTAGGCAACTAAAATAGCAGCAAAACAAGGAGGGAAAAGACCGAAATGTTTTGTCAACAATGCGGTGAGAAAAACCCCGACGACAGTAAATTCTGCTCCAAATGCGGCGCAGCCCTAGTCCAGACCAAAGCGGCGCCGGCGCCCGCAGCGCCCGCCCCCGCCCCGGCGGCCACGGGAGAGAGGACCAGCGGCATGGCCGTCGCCGCGCTGATTATGGGGATTTTGGGCTTCCTCTTCTTCGGGCTTCTATCCATCCTGGCCATTATCTTCGGCGCCATCGGCATAAGCCAGACTAACAAAGACCCCAGACTCAAGGGAAAGGGCATGGCCGTGGCCGGACTGGTGCTGGGCATTATCGGGATTGTGGGAGGCGTCATCTGGGCGATAGCCGTGGCCATATGGAGCTACAGTTTCTGGTGGTGGTTATAGTCCAATCTTAGAACAAGTCGTTA
>CAYPBF010000065.1:0-4602 GCA_964408935.1 uncultured Dehalococcoidales bacterium
TCCGGGCTGCTGGATAACTCACCTACCCCGATAAACGTCATTAACCCCGATAGCTCGATAAGATACGTCAATCCGGCGCTGGAAAAGCTGACCGGTTTTTCCAGCGAAGAGCTTATCGGCCAGAAAGCTCCCTACCCCTACTGGCCGAAAGAAAAAGTAGATGAAATCATGAAGCACTTTACAAAAGCTATGCGCCAGGGTAGCGACAGAGTAGAGCAGCGTTATCAAAAGAAGAACGGGGAAGGATTCTGGGTGGAGATAACCTCGACGCCGGTGAAAGAGGACAGGAAGCCCCACTATCTCCTGTCCAGTTGGGTTGACATCACCGAGCGCCGACAGATAAGTGAGGCGTTGCGGGAGTCAGAAGAGAAGTTTTCCAAGGCTTTTCACTCTAGCCCTAATGCCATGGCCATATCTACATTAAAAGAAGGTAGATTTCTGGAGGTAAACGATGGCTTCCTACACCTAAACGACTTCGGTCGGGAAGAGGTGATTGGCCATACCTCCGAGGAGCTGGGGATATGGGTCAACCCTGAGGATCGCGACCGTATATTAAAGATAATGCTAGAGAAAGGCAGTGTCGTCGATGAGGAGTATAAATCCCGCATCAAGTCGGGAGAGATACTCACAATGCTTTTCTCCGCCGAGCCTATCGATATTGCCGGCGAGCGTTGTATGATATCTTCGGCGACCGATATCACCGAGCGCAAGCGGGCGGAGGAGGAAATAGCCAGGCTGGCGAGGTTCCCGAACGAAAACCCCGCCCCAGTAATGCGGATTGCCCGAGACGGGACCGTTCTCTATGCGAATAAGCCTGCTTTGACCTTATTAAGTGAGTGGAAAAGCCAAGTTGGCCAGCTACTGCCCAAATACTGGCGTGAATTTGCCTTAAATGTTCTCGACTCCGGTAAAAGAAAAGATGTTGAAGTGATCGTCAAAAAGAAGATATTTACGGTGACATTCGCCCCTATAGTCGGCGAGGACTACCTTAACCTATACGGCCTCGACATCACCGAGCGTAAGCGGGCGGAGGAGAAGTTACATGAAAGCGAAGCCAGATATCGGGCGGTGATTGAGGGAGCGCACGATATGATACAGAGTGTCGGCCTTGATGGCCGCATCATCTTCGTCAACAATGCTTGGCGAGATACGCTGGGTTACACCGAAGCCGAACTGTCTGGCCTGAACTTCTTCGATATTATTCACCCCGACTCCCGGGCACACTGCCAGGAATTAATGGCCGAGGTTATTAAAGGAAAGTCTATCCAAGGCATAGAGGCCGCTTTATTGACCAAGGATGGGCGAAAAATCATGGTGGATGGAAATGCCGCACCGCGTTATATCGGGGACAGGGTGGTGGCTACTCAGGGTATCTTCCGCGATATCACCGAGCGCAAGCAGGCGGAGGATGCACTCAGGGAGAGTGAGGCCTTTCAGTCGGGGCTGCTATCTAATTCTCCTAATCCCATAAACGTCATTAACCCCGATAGTTCGATAAGATTTGTAAGCCCGGCGCTAGAAAAGCTGACTGGCTTTTCCGCCAAAGAGCTTATCGGTCAGAAACCCCCTTACCCCTACTGGCCGAAAGAGGCACTGTCGGAAGACGCGAAAAGTCTTGATAAGGCTATGCGCGGTGGGGGCGGCCGGGTTTTGCATCTTTTCAAGAAGAAGAACGGGGAGAGGTTCTGGGTAGAGATAACCTCTACGCAAGTGAAAAGGGACGGAAAGTTCCTTTATCTCCTGACCAGCTGGGTTGACGTCACCGAGCGTAAGCGGGCAGAGGAGACGCTCAGAGATGAAGCCACCCGTCGCCGTATCCTTATCGACGAGTCCAGCGATGGTATCGTTGTCCTCGACGAGAAGGGAAAGGTGTACGAGGCTAACAAGCGCTTTGCCGACATGCTCGGCTACACTTATAAGGAAGCCCAAAAGCTCAGCGTTTGGGACTGGGAATTTCAATTTCCACGTGAACAGGTTGCCGATATGATTGCCAACATCGGCCCCGAGGGCGACCACTTTGAGACGCGCCACCGCCGTAAGGACGGCTCGGTCTTTGACGTTGAAATCAGCACTAACGGCGCCGTCTACGCGGGGCAGAAGCTTATCTTCTGCGTCTGTCGGGACATCACCGAACGCAAACTGGCGGAGGCGGCGGTTAAGGAATCCGAGGAGAAGTTTAAGACCCTGGTCGAGGCTACCAGCGATATCATATGGGAGGTGGATGAGGAGGGGCGGTTTACCTTCGTCAGTCCCAGGATAAAAGACGTCCTGGGCTATGAGGTGTCTGAGGTGGTGGGCAATAAGAGAACGCTTGATTTCATCGCTAAAGGGGAAAGGCGGAAGTGGCTTAAGCGCTTCAAAGAGCTGGCTGTCACCAGGGAGCCTTTCTTTGGCCTGGAGATTACCCATATCCATAAGAACGGCCGCCATGTCGTCTTTGAGACGAGCGGTATTCCCCTCTTTGATAGCGAGGGAAAGTTCAAGGGCTACGTTGGTATTAATAAAGACATCACCGAGCGCCGCAATATGCAGGAACAGCTGGTTATCACCGACCGCCTGGCTTCGGTAGGCGAGCTGGCGGCGGGTATTGCCCACGAGCTGAATAACCCGCTGACGGGCGTTATCGGTTTTTCCCAGCTGCTCATGGACAAGGAGATTCCGAAGGATATTAAGGAGGACGTTGAGGTGGTCTTTAACGAGGCCCAGCGCGCCTCCCAGGTGGTGAAGAACCTGCTCACCTTCGCCCGCAAGCACGCTGCCGTCAAGGAAGAGGTGAATATAAACGATGTCATCAATAAGGTGCTGGAGCTGCGTGCCTACGAGCAGAACCTGGAGAACATCACTGTTGATACCCACCTTGCCCCCGAGCTGCCCGGGGTTATGGCCGACTACTTCCAGCTGCAGCAGGTATTTCTTAATATTGTCATCAATGCCGAGTACTTTATGAAGGAGGCACACCACAAGGGTGAGTTGGCCATCACCACGGAAGTTGTGGACGGCAGGATAAGGGCTTCCTTTGCCGATGACGGGCCCGGGATTGCCGAGGACGACCTGGGACACCTCTTCGACCCCTTCTTCACCACCAAAGAGGTGGGTCGGGGGACGGGGCTGGGCTTAAGTATCTGTCACGGCATAATTGCCGAGCACGGCGGTCGAATATACGTCGAGAGCCAGCTGGGTAAGGGTGCCACCTTTATCGTGGAACTGCCCATCAGCGCCGCTGGGGGTAAAGGGGGTGCGGCATGAAAAAATCAGGTGCCAGCGCCGGCAGGGTGCTGGTGGTTGAAGACGAATCCTCAATCAGCCAGATATGCTCAAGGGTGCTCAGTGGGGAGGGGTTTGAGGTGGATATCGCCGAAAACGGGGCCGAAGCTCAGGAGAAGCTGAAGGCAAATGACTACGACATTTGCTTTGTCGATATCATCACCCCGGTTATGAATGGTAAGCAGCTTTTCCGCTGGATAACCAAAGAGCGCCCCGAACTGGTGGCGAAGGTGATATTTACCACCGGAGATGCGATAAACCCCGATACCAGAACCTTCTTAGATGAGGCGGACCGTCCCTTCTTACCCAAACCGTTTACCTTAGCTGAGCTGAAAACGGTGGTCAGGGATACTGTGAATAAGGCAGAAAAGTGAAGGCAGAAAAGGGGAAAATACTACTCGTTGATGACGAGCAGATGATAAGGCGGCTGCTTGAGCAGAAGCTTTCCGATGAGGGCTATCGCTGTGAGCAGGCGGCTAACGCCGGGCAGGCGTTGGCCAAGCTTAAAGGTGGCCCGTTTGACCTGGTGATTCTGGATATAAAGATGCCGGGGAAGACGGGCGTGGAGTTGCTGCCCGAGATAAAGGCAAAATACCCCGATACGGCGGTAATTATGGCCACCGCTGTATCCGACGCCAGCACCGCCATCAACTGCATGAAGGCGGGCGCCTACGACTACGTAACCAAGCCCTTTAACCTGGAAGAGGTTGTTTTTAGCGTGAGGCGGGCGCTGGAGATGAAGCGACTGGAGCTGGAGAACCGCGACTATCAGCAGCACCTGGAACAGAAGGTTGAGGAGCAAGCCCAGAAAATCCGCGCCTCGTATTTCAACGCCGTAACCGCTCTGGCCTACGCCCTGGAAGCCAAGGACGTCTATACCAGCGGACACTCACAGCGGGTAACCGAAATATCGGTGGCCATCGCCGAGCACCTTAAGCTGCCCAAAGAGACTATCGAGAAGGTACGGCTGGCGGGGCTGGTGCACGATATCGGCAAGATTGGGGTGAGGGAGGCGGTGCTCAATAAACCGGGCAGTTTAAGCGATGAAGAGTACGAGCACGTCCGCCTACACAGTGTGACCGGTGAGCGTATCCTCAAGCCCATCGTTGACGACGAGGATATCCTGAAGGCGGTGCGCCACCACCACGAGCGCTATGACGGCGCCGGTTATCCCGACGGCCTCAAGGGCGAGCAGATACCGCAGCTGGCCCGCATTATCTCGGTGGCCGATACCTTCGACGCCATGACCTCGGAACGCCCTTACCGTAAGGCCTTGACTAAAGAAGCGGCCTGCGCCGAGGTGGAGCGCTGCCGGGGCACCCAGTTCGACCCCGAGTC
>CAYPBF010000066.1:0-4394 GCA_964408935.1 uncultured Dehalococcoidales bacterium
CCCGACGATATCCACGTCGGCCCCAGCGATTACGTCCCCTGGCTGCTCGACCGCAAGTTCTGCCACATCCGCATGGAGGGAAGAACCTTCGGCGACGTTCCACTGAACCTGGAACTGAAACTGGAGGTCTGGGACAGTCCCAACTCGGCGGGGGTGGTCATCGATGCCATTCGGTGCTGTAAGCTCGCCCTGGACCGCGGGCTTAAAGGGGCGTTGATATCCCCCTCGTCCTACTTCATGAAATCGCCGCCCGTCCAGTACACCGACGACCAGGCCCGCCGCAACGTGGAAGAGTTCATCACGGCCAATAAACCGGTGGAGACCACGGAGACCACGCCCGTTTAATCTATTCGCCTCTTAGTCTAAGCCAAGAGCGGGAGTAATACTATTTCAGAAAAATCGGGCTCTAATGGCGGGCTGTATCGGTTCCGCCGTGCCATAGCCTACCGCCTTACCCAGCCGGTAGTGCTGGTTCTGGCCCGAACACCGTTAACCCCCAACGCTATCACCTGGCTCGGCTTTGTCTTAATCCTGGGGGCGGCGGCGCTGATTATCACCGGACATCCCTTTGCCGCTGGCTTCGTCGTGCTGGCGGCGGGCTTTTTCGATATCCTGGACGGGGCGCTGGCCCGCCACATCGGCCGGGTTACTCCCTTCGGTGGCGTCCTCGACTCCACCCTCGACCGCCTCTCCGACGCGGCTATTTTGATAGCCATTCTGGTCTTTTTCGAGAACACACTATGGCTGGTGCTGCTAGTCTTCCTGACCATGGTCGCCTCGCTGCTGGTGAGTTACGTGCGGGCGCGGGCGCTGAACGCAGGGTTGGAACCGGGGAGGGGCATCTTTACCCGTTCCGAGAGGGTTATCGTGCTGGCGCTGGGCCTGCTCTTGAGCAGTATAGATAACGCCTTAGTTGTCGCCTTAGCCGTCATCGCCGCCTTCAGCTTTTTCACCGCCGGCCAGCGTTTGTTCTATGCCTGGCGGAGTCAGAAGAAATAGCCCTTTTCTTTAGGGCAGTATATATGTTATAAAAGAGAGTTTGGAGGGATAATGCCCGTTATTGCGATTCTCGGCGCTCAGTGGGGGGATGAGGGGAAGGGGAAGGTGGTCGATATGCTGGCCCAAAAGGCCAGGATGGTCGTCCGCTTTTCCGGCGGTGACAACGCTGGCCACTCCGTGGTCAACCCTCACGGCGCGTTTAAGCTGCACCTTATTCCCTCGGGCATCTTTAATAAGAGTGTGGTCTGCATCATCGGCAACGGGGTGGTCATCAACCCCAAGGTGCTCATCGGTGAGATTGATAACTTGGCCGAGCGTGGCGTGACGGCGGACAACCTATTCATCAGCGACCGGGCCAACCTGATTATGCCCTACCACCTTCTCCTCGACGGTTTGGAGGAGGAGGCGCGGGGGGGTAAGGCCATCGGCACCACCCTGAAAGGTGTCGGCCCTGCCTTCTCCGATAAGACCGCCCGACTGGGCATCAGAGCCGGCGACCTCCTGGACCGGGAGGCGCTGCGGGAAAGGCTAAGTGCCATAGTCGACTATAAGAATACCATCCTAACCAGGGTCTACGGTGCAGAGCCGCTGTCGCTGGATGAGGTCTATACCGAATATTGCCAGTATGGTGAGCGCCTGGCGCCCCATATCCGCGAGACGACCATAATGCTCAATGAGGCGGTGGACAAGGGGGAACTGGTGATACTGGAGGGTGCCCAGGGCGCCCTGCTTGATCCCGATTTCGGCACCTACCCTTATGCTACCTCGTCATCACCCTTGGCGGCGGGGGCCTGCCTGGGGGCGGGGTTGGGTCCCACCAAGCTCGACCGCGCCGTGGGCGTTTATAAGGCCTATTGCACCCGTGTCGGCGGCGGCCCCATGCCCACCGAGCTTTATGACGAGACCGCCGAGCTTATCAGGGAGAGGGCGCACGAGTATGGCACCACCACGGGACGGGCGCGACGCTGCGGCTGGTTCGACGCTGTTGCCGCTGGCTATACCAGCCGTATTAACGGCCTGACCGGGGCGGCGATTACCCGTCTCGATATCCTCGACATTTTGCCCAGCCTCAAGATATGCGTCGGCTACGAGCTGGACGGCAAGCAAATCGATTACTTCCCGGGCAATATTACGGCACTGGCGCGCTGCCAGCCCGTCTACGAAGAGCTTCCCGGCTGGCAGACCGATACCACCGCAATTCGCGATTACGCCAAGTTGCCCGAAGCCGCCCGCAACTACGTGTCACGGATTGAAGAGCTTATCTCCTGTCCGGTCAACTTGGTCAGCGTGGGGGCGGGGCGGGAGCAGTCTGTCGAAAAGACGCCTATCCTGTAGGGGGGATTCAAATGGCAACGGTAAGAGAAGCCACCGAACAGGATATACCGCGTATCCTGGAGCTTTACGAGGAGCTGACCGGTGAGCGCCACGACCTAACCCGACACGAAACCGAGCCCATCTTTGCCGAAATCAAGGCCATGACCGGCCACGAGCTTCTGGTGGCTGAGGAAGACGGTGAGGTGGTCGGCACCATGGTGCTCATAATCGTACCCAACTTCTCCCACGGCGCTCTTCCCTGGGCGATTGTGGAGAACACGGTCGTTGACCCCGCCCACCGCCGCCGCGGGGTTGGCCGCGCGCTTATGGACTACGCCCTCGCCCGCGCCCGCGAGGCGGGCTGCTACAAGCTACAGCTAATGAGCAGCACGAAGCGCCGTGAGGCTCACTGGTTCTACAGTAGGCTGGGCTTTAAGAGGTCCGCCTACGGCTTCCGCATGTATCTCTAGTTTTCGATTTTCTATCAACCCCACCCCCAGGTTATTTTTCCCACCCAATATCTTTTCCCCACCCCGTTTTATATCTTTTCCCGCCCGCCACCCTTTAAGGTAGAAAGGGGGCAAGCCCCCTTTCAAACCCCCGAATGGGACGCCAGCCCTGTATGATTTCAGGGGGTTTTTAAGGGGGGCGTAGCCCCCCTTTGAAAGACGTTTCTGGGTGGGCAGGGAGGGAAGCAAAACCTGGGGGAGGCGTTACCTAACCATTAAGGAGTTTACTCATTAGGGTGGGCTGGGTTGGGTAAACAATACCTCCGCTAACAAAGGTGGGGTGGAGTAGGGCGAGGTTTAGTAGAAGTCTCTACACCTTCAGGTCGATTGTGTAGTTCTTCAGCGTCGCCTTGATAGCGTCGGCTGTCTTTGGGCTGACCTCGACCAGGGGCAAACGCGGCTTACCCACGTTGAAGCCGATATGATTGAGGGCGTATTTGAGTGGGGCGGGGTTAGGCTCAATGAACAGGGCGTCTACCAGTGGCAATATGTGGCGGTGGATGGCCGCCGCTTCTTGAATCTTATCGGAGAGAATCAGGTCAATCAACTTTTTTATCTGCTTGCCCACTAAATGGGTGGCCACGCCAATGGTGCCGTAGCCGCCCAGGGCCATGATGTGAAAGGTGTCGTTATCGTTACCGCTCCAGACCAGGAAGTCCTTAGCCTTGTTGATAGTATGGGCTACGTGGCCCATATCGCCGTTGGCTTCCTTAACGCCAACGATGTTCTTTATCTGGCTTAAGCGCACCATGGTCTCCACCGACATGTTGATAACCACCCGCCCGGGAATGTTGTACATAATGATGGGCAGGCTGGTGCTTTCGGCGACGGTCTTGAAGTGCTGATAAATGCCCTCCTGGGTGGGCTTGTTATAGTAGGGGACGACCAGCAGACAGCCGTCTACACCGATTTTCTCCGCCTTTTCAGTGGCCTCCACGGCCTCGGCGGTGCTGTTGGAGCCAGTATAGGCGATAATCGTCCCGCGCTGGCCCACCGCTGCCTTGACTTCGGTAAAGAGGCGCATTTCCTCCTCCCAGCTCAGCGTGGGCGACTCACCGGTGGTGGCTGCTACCACCACCCCGTCGCTCCCCGAATCGAGCAGGGCTGAGGCCAGTTTCTGGGCCTGCCCGTAGTCAACCGCTCCCTTATCGTCGAAGGGGGTTACCATAGCCGTCAGCACTCTTCCCAGTGGCTTCATTTCTCGGCCTCCTCGGGATGTAGCCAGTCCCTCTTAACCATTTCCTCGGCAATCTGGACAGCGTTGAGCGCGGCGCCCTTACGCAGGTTATCAGCGACGACCCACATCACCAGGCCGTTGGGGTGGGAGGCATCGCGGTGGATACGCCCGACGAAGACCTCGTCGGTGCCCGCCGCCGACCAGGGCTGGGGATAGAGGCTGATGGCGGGGTCGTCCAGTATCTTTATCCCCGGGGCCTGGGCCAGGATACGCCGGGCGTCATCGGGGGACATCGGCTGCGAAAACTCTATATGTACCGCCTCGCTGTGCCCGATAAATACGGGCACGCGGGCACAGACCGCCGAAATGGCGATATCGGGGGCGTGCATTATCTT
>CAYPBF010000067.1:0-4355 GCA_964408935.1 uncultured Dehalococcoidales bacterium
CCGCCTCACCCACACCCTGGAGGTGGCCCAAATCGCCCGTACCATCGCCCGCGCCTTAAACCTCAACGAAGACCTGACCGAGGCCATCGCCCTGGGCCACGACCTGGGCCACACCCCCTTCGGCCATGTCGGCGAGGACGTCCTTGACGAGCTTTACCAGCCCGGTTTCAGCCACAACGAGCAGAGCCTACGTGTGGTGGAGAAGCTGGAAAAAGACGGCAAGGGCCTCAACCTCACCTGGGAGGTACGTGACGGTATCCTCAACCACTCCAAGGACGAAGAGGATATAATGAAGTCGGAAGGCGACCAACCCGCCACCTTTGAGGGGGCCGTGGTCAGGATTTCCGATTTGGTGGCCTACATCAACCATGACATCGACGATGCCATCAGGGCGGGCATGATTACCGAGGGCGACCTGCCCGTGCTGGCCATCGCCACCCTGGGCAACACCCACTCCAAGCGCATCAACACCATGGTCTGCGATATCATCGAGCACTCCTGGGCCATCCACGAAGGCGGGGTGGAAAAGCCGGCCCTGGCCATGAGCCCAAAAATCTTAGAGGCCACCAACAACCTGCGTAAATTCCTCTTCGAGCAAGTATATAATATACGCTCCGCCCAGGAGGAATCGAAACGGGCGCGGGCGGTTATCCGCCAGCTCTATAAATACTTTAACGATTACGAAGACAAAATGCCCCCCGAATACAGCTTCTACAGCGCCAAGGTGGAACGCCGGGTGGTCGACTATATCGCCGGCATGACCGACCACTACGCCCTCCGAATGGCCGAGGAGATTGCCCCCAAACCCAATCCCGAAAAGAAAAAAACCAAAACCCCCAAAGACAAACCCCCCGAAACCCCCACCATGTTCTAGATGAGGTTTGCTGATGATTAAAACGAAAATCAGCCAAGGCGCTACCGTCTTTGTCTCACCCGATGTCGAAAAGACGGCCAGTTACTATCACGACGTATTCGGCTGCAGAGTGGTGGCGCACTACGAAAACGAGGAGCCTTTCGTCGCCCTCTACCGAGACCGGGCCGAAATCATCGTCGTCCAGGCCAAGCAAGGCGCTATTGCCTCGAACACGGCAAGATACGGTGCTGGCTACGACGTCTATCTGGCCCCGGAAGAATTCTCCGGAGTAGATAGTCTTTATAATGAGCTTAAACAAAAAGGCGCTACTATCGCCGTAGAACCCCACCTTACCGCTTATGGCTGCTACGAATTCGTGGTCGAAGACATCGACGGTCACCTCATCGGCATTGGTAAGATTAAAGACGAAGACACCTTTTTCAAGGGTGAAGTCCCCAAATAAAGAGTTTATAGAGGTCTAACCTCTATAGGGTGGGTATTGGGTGGGAAAATATAACGTACGCTAACAAGGTGGGATGTTGGGTGGTGCCCCCCATCTGTAGTAAAATAAGACCATACCATGAGCGTTATCGACGAAGTTAAACAAAAGATAGACATCATCGACATCATCGGCCAGCACATCACTCTGAAAAAGTCAGGCCGTACCTTCCGAGGGCTCTGCCCCTTCCACGGTGAAAAGAACCCCTCGTTTTACGTTTATCCCGAACAGCAGAGCTGGCACTGCTTCGGCTGCAACACCGGCGGGGACGTCTTCTCCTTTATCATGAAAAAGCAGGGCATCGACTTCGGCGAGGCCTTGAGAGAGCTTGCCCAGAGGGCGGGGGTGACCATACCAGAGAAATTCGAGCGCGGCGCCGAGAGCGAGGAAAAGAAGAAGCTCTACGAGATTAACCAAGCGGCGGCGCTCTATTTCCAGAGCATGCTCGAATCCCCCGCCGGCGAAAAGGCGCGAAAGTACACCGAAAAACGCGGTTTTACGGCGGAGACCGTCAAAAACTTCCAGCTCGGCTACAGCCTCAACAGCTGGGAGAGCTTAAAGAAATACCTCGCCGAAAAGGGTTACAGCGAAGAGGACATTTTGAGCGCTGGCCTGATTATCGAAGGCGAGGAAGGCAAAAAGAGCCACGACCGCTTCCGCGACAAGCTTATGTTCCCCATTGCCGACGCCCGCGGTAGAATCATCGGCTTCGGCAGCCGAGTGTTAGACGAATCCCAGCCTAAATACATCAATTCCCCACAGACCCCCATCTTCGATAAAAGCGGCAGTCTCTACGCCATCAATCTGGCCAAGGAGGCCATCCGGGAAAAGGGGCTGGCCGTTATTGTCGAGGGCTACATGGACGTCATCACCGCCCATCAGAACGGCTTCAGCAACGTGGTGGCCTCTATGGGGACTTCGGTAACCGAGCGACAAGTCAGTACCTTGAAGCGGATAACCAAGAACATTACCCTGGCCCTGGATGCCGACGCGGCTGGAGAGGAAGCCATGCTCCGAGGTGTTGAGTTCGAAAACGCCCTAGACGCCGAGGTCAAGGTAGTCATTTTGCCTCAGGGAAAGGACCCCGACGACGTTATCAAGGAAGACCCCGACGCCTGGCCCCAGCTATTAGAGAAAGCACTGCCTGTGGTTGACTTTACCTTTAATATGGTCGCCTCCGGGCTTGATTTGACTACGGCCCAGGACAAATCGCTGGCCGTAGAAAAGCTTTTGCCCATCATCGCCGAAATCAAAGACCCCATTCGCCAGGCACACTACCTGCAGAAGCTCTCCGGGCTGGTTCAGGTCAGCGAGCGCAGCGTAGAGGCGGCTCTGAGCAAGCTCAAAATCAGGCCCAAGCGAGCTACAGCACCCAAACCAGAGACGGAACTGCAACCCATCATCGCCAACCCCGTCGAGGAATACTGCCTGTCGTTGCTCCTGCAACACCCTGAGCTAAAAGTCGGCGAAGAGCTATTATCCGACTACTTCGAAAGCAGCCAGAACCGTGAAATCTTTATTGCGCGGCAACATAGTGCTAAAATAGAGGAGTTGAGGGACAGGCTCGACCCCGCCACCCACGAGCAGCTCGACGCCCTGCTGGGCAAGAGCCTGTCGCCCAACCGAATAGAGCAAAAGTATATTGAGTGCGCCCTGCGGCTGCGGGAAAGGTACCTCCGCAGCCTGGCGGCCAAAATAGAGGCCGTGCTGGCGCAGGAGGCCGAGTCGGGGGGCAAGGCTGCCGACCTGGCCAAGCTCAAGGAGCAGGGAATAGAGGTCAACAGCCAGCTGGGTGAGGTCTTCTCTCAGAAAAGACAGCACCATCTGGAACAAAGGGGATGAGAATGGACCGAGAAGACGACGAGAAACGGCGCTTCCGTCCGCGGGACGACGATTCTGAAGACGAAGATGGCGATAACGGCGATTCCGCCGAATCTACCACGCTCTGGAAAGAGACCAGGCAGCTCGACTTCGACAAGGGGGAAGACGACCAGGATACGGAGACGGAAACCCCCCTGGAACATCCCGAAGAGCAGGAGGTAGTCGACGACCCCGTCCGTATGTACCTGCACGAAATCGGGCGGGTGCATCTGCTCACCGCCGACGAGGAGAAATACCTGGCGCGGAAGATGGAAGAGGGTCGGCGCATAAAGGAGATAAAACAGGCTTTCCTGCGCAAAAACAACCGCGACCCCTCGGCCACCGAGATCATCATCGCCATACTGGAGGAACTTTCCCGCGCCGCCCCCGCCATCCGCCTCATCCAGGAACAACTCAAGGTAGAGCCCACTCCCGGTTTTCTGGAGACCATTGCCAACCCCACGCTTCGGGAAAACATCGACGCCGAGATAAAGCCGCAGCTCATCCTGGCCATCAGCCACCAGACGGAAAAATCGATAAGCGAAACCGAGCTTTTCCTGGCCGAGCTTTCGCTCAACATCACCCTGCTGCCTAAGGAGATACTGGAGGCCATCGGGGCCAAGGTCACACTGGCGGGCATCGCCGTGCTGGTGACCAAACCCAGTTGTATCAAGGCCATCGGCGAATACGAGCAGCAGCTTCAGGCCTACCTAGACAACATCGAGCACGAGGCGGAAAAGGCGGCCAACCACCTTACCGAGGCCAACCTGCGCCTGGTGGTCAGCGTGGCCAAGAAGCATATCGGGCGGGGCATGTCGCTCCTCGACCTCATTCAGGAAGGCAACATCGGGCTGCTGCGGGCGGTGGAAAAGTTCGACTACCGCAAGGGCTATAAGTTCAGCACCTACGCCACCTGGTGGATACGCCAGGCCATCACCCGCGCCATTGCCGACCAGGCGCGTACCATTCGTATCCCCGTGCACATGGTGGAGACCATCAACAAGCTACTGCGGGTGAGCCGACGCCTGGCCCAGGAACACGGCCGCGAGCCTACCGCCAAGGAAATCGGCAAAGAGATGGAAATCTCAGCGGAAAAGGTGGGCGAAATCGTCAAGGTCTCCCAGCTGCCCATATCGCTGGAAT
>CAYPBF010000068.1:0-4275 GCA_964408935.1 uncultured Dehalococcoidales bacterium
AGAAGGACTGCGCCTGGACGCTTATCTACGAGCGACTCAAGGCCCAGAAGCGCCTCGATTTGATGCGCAAGTACCAGCCCCCCCACAACTTCCAGGCGTCACCGAGGCCGCGCACGGCTCAAATCTCTCCCGCGAGAGGAGGTCAGGAAAATGGCAGCCAGCTTTAAGGAAAAGCTCGACTCCGGTAAGTTCGTCGTTACCAGCGAGGTGGCCCCTCCCAAGGGTACTAACCTGGAAAAGGTGCTGCACCACATTGACCTGCTCAAGGATAAGGTGGACGCGATTAACGTTACCGACCACCAGAGCTCGGTAATGCGCTTCCCCTCCATCGGCGGCTGCCTAGCTATTAAGGAAAAGGGCGGCGAGCCCATCCTTCAGATGACCTGCCGCGACCGCAACCGCCTCGCTCTCCAGGCTGAGCTTTTGTTCGCCTACTCGCGGGGCATAGGCAACGTTCTCTGCCTCACCGGTGACGCTGTTCCCGTGGGCGACCACAAGGAGGCCAAGGGCGTCTTCGACCTCGATTCTTTGCAGCTACTGAAGACGGTTCGCCTAATGGAATCGGGCAAAGACCTGGGGGGTAACGACCTCGACGGGTCGGTGCAATTCTGCGCTGGCGCTACCGTCACTCCGGAAGCTAATCCTATCGAGCCCCAGCTCATCAAGTTCGAGAAGAAGGTGGAGGCGGGCGCCGAATTCTTCCAGACCCAGGGAATCTACGACTTGGACAACTTCGCCAAATTCATGAAGCACGCCCGTCAGTTCCCGGTAAAGATACTGGCGGGGATAATTCTGCTCTCATCGGCCCGAATGGCCAAGTTCATGACGGCTAATGTCCCCGGCATATTCGTGCCCCAGAGTATGATTGACGAGCTGGCCGCCGCACCCAAGGAGGAGATGCTCACCAAGGGTATTGAGATTGCCGGGCGCATGATTGCCGAGCTGAAGAGGGACTCACTATGCGACGGCGTACATATCATGGCCATCGGCAAGGAGGAAGTAGTCCCCGACATCCTGGCCGCCGCCGGGCTTTAGGCAGTATAGCTAAAGAAGAGCTAAATATTAGGGGCGGGATTTCATCCCGCCCCTTAAAGCGTCAGTTTCTTAGCTTGCACTCTTACTTCGACTTGGCCATCTTGCCCGGGCCGAATGCGGAGATGTCCAGGTCATAAAACTGCCGGCAGGTAAGGAAGTAACCATAATGCGACCCGCCTAAAACCAGTTTAGCCTCCACGGAGTCCCGGTAATACTTCTCGTAGTGGTTTTCCCTCACGTAGCCGTAGGAGCCCATCAGCTCTATACCCTTCAGGATAAGCTCTGGCAGTCTGGTGGTAAGATAGGCATGCACTGCGTGCCCTTTAGCCAGCATACTAACCGAGTCCCAGGGGCCATAAATCTCCTGATGGTCAAACTGATGGGCCAGTTCCAGGAAGGCAGACCTGCCCACCGTTATCACCGAGGCCATCTCGCCCAGTATCATGGCCGCATGGAGGTGCTGCCTGATTGGTTTACCTCCGGCCACCCTCTCTCCCGTATAGTCAAGAAGGACATCAAAGGCCCCCTGCAGGATACCGTTGGCGTGTCCCGAATTCATAGCCATAGGGGCAGATAGGGTATTTTTATAGATCGCCCAGGCTAAAGGTCCCTGCAGCCCCCATTCCTTGGGTACCCGGACGTTATCAAAATAGGTAGAGGTATTGCGGTCGCCCTGCATACCGCACTTGACCTCAAACTTGCCGTGGGAGACGCCTTTCCAGGGCTCGGGGACATAGATTAGGGCAAAGGCATCGACTCCCTGCCTGGGGTCCATGTTGCAGATCACGCAGTTGAGGTCAGCGATACCACTATTAGATGCCCAGAATTTGCTACCATTTATTACCCATTCGTTACCTTCAAGCTTGGCCCTCACCCCTATCGTCCTGCCTTCATTATATGGATTTTCAACATCAGTGGCCGACTCGGTTTCACTCATATTAAAGCAGCCAACGGCCAGCTCCTTGCCAGTGAACTTGGGGGCAAATTCACTATAGACCGCCTTGGCCCATGCCTTCGCCTCTTCAGGCAGTGGTGCCATATAGGCAATAAAAGTCGGCGTCCACACCCAATCAGTGCAGGCGCAGTGCATGCTGATGCCATAGTCGGCACGCCCCAGCTGCTCCTGCTTCAGGGCAGCGGCAACTATGGAACCCGACTCCAGGCCACCATACTCCTCCGGTATCATTGCCTTCTGACCACCAAGGCCAACCTGTATTTTCTTCAGAATGGGGGTAATTATTTTGTCATGGGTGACATCATCGTCAATCTTGTCCCTGACCGGCATAATCTCCTTGTCGGCAAAATCAGCAAATGTCTTCTGTATCATCCGTGCCTCTTCATCAACGAAACACTCCGGGTACTGCAGCTTGTACCACTGACTGGTCTGGTCTAGCATTTGTCTCCCTCCTTTTGGTTTATTTCTCTAATGAGCTAAGCCCAGTTCTTGAGGTCATAATAACCCCTGGCGACGCGATAGCGGCCGATTTGTTGTCCACCCAGCCAGAGTTGGGTTACCTTGGCGTCCCTCAGGCACTTCTCGTAGGGGAAGTCCTCGGAAATCGCCATCGAGCCCAGCAGCTCGGCGCCCTTGTTGACTATCTCCACGGCCATATCCCCGGCAAAGACCCTAGTAGCCGCCGCCTTGGAGATAAACTCCGCCGACCAGGGCGGGCCGTAGACGTCGAGGTGGTCCATCATGGCGCTCAGGTTATAGACACTGGCCCGCATCATATCGATACCGATAGCCATATCAGCGATTATGCCCGCGGCCAGGCTGTGCTGCCTCACCGGTTTGAAGCCGCCCTGACGGGTACCCGTATAATCGAGCACAATCTCAAAGGCGCGCTCGGCAATACCCAGCGCCATCGTCGAGGAATGCCACCCCGTCCCCGACTCCAGGAAATGGTAGATATTAGCGTCCATCCCCGGCCCCGCCAGCCGGTATTCCTTGGGCACCCGGACGTTATCGTAATGTATGGCACTGTTTATTGATGTCTTAAAGAGCATCTTCTTTTCGGGTTTGTCGAAGGTCAGTCCCGGGGTGTCCTTAGGGACATAAATCAGGGCTACGCCTTCGTCCCCCGCTTTGGGGTCGGTGGTACAGATGGTCAGATAGAATTCGGCAATCCCGCCATGAGTCGGCCAGGCCTTGTTGCCGTTGATGACGTACTCGTCGCCTTCGAGCTTGGCCGTGGTCTTAATGCCACCGCCGGCCAGCAGCGGGTTCTCGGAATCAGCGCCTCCGGCTTCGTCGGTCATGGAAAGACAGGCGTAGGCCAGCTTGCCGCTGCAAAAGCTGGGGATGAAGCGGTCCATAACCGTCCTGTTCTTGGTCACTATGGCTGGCTTCAGAATGATGCCCCAGTTAATGCCCGCCGAAAGGCTTATCCCCCCATCCCCCTTGGCCAACTCCTCGCAGATAATACCCAGCGAGGTGTTGGTGCCATCGCCGCCGCCGTACTCAGCGGGGTAGCCCGCTGCTTGAATCCCCAGGTCGACCAGCTTCTGGTGGACCTTCTCCACTAGGCTGTAGTCCGCTTCCAGTTTCTTGGCGTTGGGAATGATTTCCCGCTTGGTAAAATCCCTCACCGTCTCCCGTATCTGACGGTCTTCGTCAGTCAGCAAATGCTCTAGATTCATGGCGCTCCTTCCTCAGCCCGCTGGCTCGTTACCGCTGCGGCTGGATGAGTTCTCCAAGCTACCTAATAAAATAGCCTAATGCACTAAGGGTGAGAGAATGGCTACCTTAATCGCTTTCCCCATGATAAAGTTCAACACCCCCGAGTATATAAAAATCTCCCACCCACTTGGAGAACCATTGGGGAAAAAATTCCTCCTTAAAGGCCTGACTCTCCCTGGACTTTCCCCATTCCTCAAGGCTAGTTGCATCAAGAATGGCAATGTAATTGAAGGGAGACTTTGTTGGATTCGGTGGGTTGCCTTTCTGGCCGTCCCCCTGTACCCCTCCCATCATCTTGAGGAGGGTAAAGCTTTTCGAGCCAGGCAGCCCAAGCAACAAGGGCCCTTTGTAGTCTTCACACCACTTTACGTAGTCTGCCTCTTTGACATCGTTCCTCAGATTGTAAAGAATAATTTCCTTGGGCATTTGGTCACCCCTTTTTTTAGATTGGCTTGCGCTCCGAAATCTTACTACAAAGACCACGGCTTGGCAATAACCAAAAGGGGTGATTTTGTACCAATGCCGACAGACAATGCCGTCAGAATATGAACCGCCTCAAC
>CAYPBF010000069.1:0-4189 GCA_964408935.1 uncultured Dehalococcoidales bacterium
CTTGACACCGTCTCTTTTAGTTGTATAATCCACGTACAATCCAAACTAAAAGGGGGTGCTAAGATGGCGGACAACATGGAAAAGTTGATGAATGACTATTTGGCAGGCTGGAATGCGCATGATGCCGAGGGGATTCTTTCCCTCTGCACAGATGACGTTGTCTTCGAGGAAGTGCCTATGGGACAGGTATTTCGTGGCAAGAAGGAAGCAAAAGACTTCATCAGCAACACGTTCACTAACTTCCCCGACTTTAAGATCGAAGTAAAGTCCGGCTTCAACGCCGGCGACCGGGGAGCTGGCGAATGGGTCATGAGCGGCACTTTTGCCCACAGCAGCACTCCCGGGATGCAGGCTACCGGCAAGAGATTTTCGGTGCGGGGCGTTTCAATAATCGAAGTCCGTAAGGGTAAGATAAGCCGAGAGGCCATGTACTGGAATCTGGCCTCTTTCCTGCAGCAGGTAGGCCTCATGCCGGCACCACCGAAGTAGGAGATTCTAGCCCAGCCCCACCTTTTCCCTGACTGAAGCCAACACCTTCTCGGCAATGGGGCGGGCGCGGTTGGCGCTCTCAGTGAGGGCGGAGTCGATGTGGGTGGGGTCGGCGGTCAAGGCCTGGTAGCGCTCCTGCAGGGGGCGCAGGCCCTCAACGACCACCTCGGCCAAAGCCTTCTTGAAGTCGCTGTAGCCCTTGCCCTCGAACTGCGCCTCGATTTCCTGCTGACCCTGCCCGGTGAAAAGCTGGTAAATGACAAGCAGGTTAAAGATACCGGGGCGGGCGGGGTCAAAGCGTATCTCGCGGAGGGAGTCGGTGGTGGCGCGCATTATCTTGGCGCGAATATCGTCGGGGGAATCGAGGAGGTTGATGGCGTGGCCCGAGGTTGTCTCGCTCTTGCTCATCTTCTTGGTCGGATCGTCCAGGCCCATGATGCGGGCGCCGACATCGGGGATATACGGCTCGGGCAGGACGAAGGTCTCGCCATAGATGTTGTTAAAGCGCTGGGCGGTATCGCGGGCCAGCTCGACGTGCTGCTTCTGGTCCTCGCCCACGGGCACGACATTGGTATTGTAGAGCAGGATATCGGCCGCCATCAGAGAGGGGTAGTCGAAGAGCCCCACGCTCACCTGCTCCTTCTGACGGCCCGACTTCTCCTTGAACTGGGTCATGCGCTGCATCCAGCCCATAGGGATAAAACAGTTCAGAATCCAGGCCAGCTCGGCATGGGCGCTGACGTGGGACTGAATGAAAATGATAGAGCGCTTGGGGTCAATGCCCGCCGCCATGAGCAGCCCGGTCACCTCGCGGGTCCTTGACTTAAGCTCCTTAGGGTCCTGCGGGATGGTGATGGCGTGCAGGTCGACGATGCAGTAGACGCAGTCGTAGTCCTCCTGAAGCCTGACGTAGTTCTGCATCGCCCCCAGGTAGTTGCCGATATGAAGATTGCTGGTCGGCTGAATCCCGGAAAATACGCGCTTTCTCATATATACTCCTCAACGGCAAAGTTTAGCACAAAGGGGGAGGGACGGGCAAGGCGAGGTTGTTGCCCCCCACCCCGAGTGATTCTTCCCACACCAACCCACCCATAAACGTATTTTAAATGGGGCTTCGCCCCCTTTGAAACCCCCTAAAAGTGGTGGGGGGAAACAAACCCAAAGAAGGATATATAAGGGTTACCACCCTTATAGGGTGGGTATTGGGTGGGACGAAAAACCCACGTTCGCCAAGGTGGGGGGTAGTAATTTGAACTGCTCACCGCCCCAAGCCTATAATATGGGTGGTTAGGAGATAAAGCATGATTAAGAGCCTGGGAGATAAAAAGCCTAAAATTGCCAAAAGCGCCTTCGTCAGCGAGGCGGCTTACGTTATCGGGGAGGTGGAAATCGGGGAAAACTCAAGCGTCTGGCCGGGGGCGGTCATCAGGGCCGACTTCGGCAGCATCAAGATAGGCAAGAACACCGCCATCGAGGATAACTGCGTTATTCATTCGGGGTCGCCGTCTAATTCCGATTATCGGGAAGAGGTTACCATCGGGGATAACGTCCACATCGGGCACGGGGCGGTACTCAACTGCCGTCGCATCGGCAACAACGTACTCATCGGGATGAACGCCACCATCCTGCATGATACTGAGATCGGCAACTCTTGCGTCATCGCCGCCGGCTGTCTGGTCAAGGCGGGGGTGAAGATTCCCGATGGCTCTTTCGTAGCCGGGGTGCCGGGGCGGGTAATAGGCAAGGCTACAGAGGAGCAGCTCTGGTGGGTGAAACACGGGCCTTCAAGCTACGCCGAACTGGCTAAAAGGTACAAGGAATTGGGGTTGGAGTAGCCTACATTCGGTCGGGGGCGTTCATGCCCATCAGGTTCAGCGTTTTGGCCAGTACCGTCTTGGCGGCTTCGACCAGCTTGAGGCGGGCTTTCGTCATCTTTTCGTCGTCGGTGACCACGCGGCACTGCATATAGAAGCTATGAAAGACCGTGGCCAAATCCTGAGCGTAGTAGGCGAGGTGATGGGGCTCTAACGTCAGGGCGACAACCTCAATCATTTCAGGCAGGAGCAGCATCTTGCGGATTAGCGTCAGCTCGGGCTCGGTGGTGAGCAGCGAGACATCGCCATCGGAACAATCAACTCCCTTCTCTTCGGCCAAGCGCAGTATGCTGGCGATGCGGGCGTGGGCGTACTGCACGTAGTAAACGGGGTTATCGGCCGACTGCTTCTTGGCCAACTCCAGGTCGAAGTCCATCTGGCTATCGGCGGTGCGGGAGACGAAGAAGAAGCGGCAGGCATCGGCACCGACCTCGTCAATGACCTCGCGCAGGGTGATAATATCGCCGCTGCGCTTGGAGACCTTGACCAGCTCTTTGCCGCGGCGCAGGCTGACCATCTGGGAGATGATAACCTCCAGGCGCTCGGGGGCGATGCCCAAAGCGGCCACCACCGCCTTCATCCTTGAGATATGCCCCTGGTGGTCAGCGCCCCAGATGTTGATGACCTTATCGAACTTACGTTCGACGAACTTATTGTAGTGGTAGGCGATATCAGCCGCAAAATAGGTGGGCGAGCCGTCGCTACGCACTACCACGTTGTCTTTGTCCTCCCCCAGAGCCGTGGAGACGAACCAGGTGGCGTTGGCTTTTTCGGCGATGAAGCCGCCCTTCTCCAGCAGCGACATCACCTTTTTATACTGGCCGTTGTCGTAGAGGCTCTGCTCACTGAACCAGACGTCGAAGCTTACCCGCAACGAATCCAGGTCGCTACGGATTTGGGCCATTATCTTTTCCAGACCCAGCTTGCCCAGCTCAGCTACCGCTTCTTCAGCGGGCATGGAGAGGAAGCGGTCTTTTTCCTCAACGACAATCTCTTTGGCCAGGTCAACCATGTAGTGGCCGAAATAGCCGTCAGCGGGCATCTCGGCCTCTTTGCCCAGCGCCTGCTGGTAGCGGGCGTAGAGCGAACGGTAGAAGGCCATCATCTGGGAGCCAGCGTCGTTGACGTAGTATTCCTTCTCCACATCGTAGCCCGCCGCCGCCAGCGTGTTGGCCAGCGTGCTGCCCAGGATGGCCCCCCGCCCGTGCCCCACATGGAGGGGACCGGTGGGGTTAACGCTGACGAACTCAAGCTGGACGCGGCTGCCCTTGCCCAGGTCAACGTTGCCGTAGGCATCGTCAGCTTCTCTGATGGCGTCAACCTGCTCCGTCAGCCAGTCGTTAGCTAGGGTGAAGTTAATGAACCCGGGCGGGGCCACGGTGACGCTGGTGATTTCGGGGGTAGGCTTAACCAGGTTAGCAACGTCCTGAGCAATGTTGAGTGGATCAACGCCTATGGTACGCGCCAGCTTTAGGGGAAAACTGGTGGCATAGTCGCCGTGCTCGGGGTTCTGGGGGTGCTCGATGGTGATTTCGGGTAGCGCCACCGAGGGGAGTTTGCCCGACTTTTGCGCTTCGTTAGCCGCTTTGGTAAGCAGCTCGATAATCCTTCGTCTAATCATTTCAAGAAACCCTATTATAGCACAAAGCAAGGAGATGGGGGAGTTTTTATCTATTTCCTCCACCACCCCACCTTTGTTATCGAAGGTTGGTTTGACCCACCCTGCCCACCCTACAGAAGTCTTTCTAAGAGGGGGTAAAAACCCCCTCTTAAACACCCCCAAATAAGGAGTTTGTAGGGGTCTAACCCCTATAGGGTGGGTATTG
>CAYPBF010000070.1:0-4174 GCA_964408935.1 uncultured Dehalococcoidales bacterium
GCGTTGGGGTCGGCATCGATAGCCAAAATCGGCCCCGCCCCCTTCTTCAACAGGTGGCGTATAACCAGGCTGGCCAGCGACGTCTTGCCGCTACCGCCCTTACCAGCTACAGCGATATTAAAACTCAAACGGTTGTCCTCCGTTCTAGAACAGTCCGGTGACCTTACCCGTGTTTACGTCGACATCTACTTTTCTAAAGGCTGGGCTGGAACTCGTCCCCGGCATCAGGCTGATAGCCCCCGCCATCGGGCAGAGGAACTTGGCTCCGGAGTAGATGAGTACATCGCGAATGGGCAGCGTCCAGCCCTTGGGCACGCCCTTGAGCGTCGGGTCGTGAGTCAAGGAGAGGTGGGTCTTGACCATCATGGTGGCGTACTCGTCATATTTCGGGTCGGCCTCGAAAGCCTTGGCCTTCTTCTCGGCCTCTGCCGTCCAGGAGACGCCGTCGGCGCCGTAGACCTCTTTAGCTATGAGATTCACCCTGTCGCGCAGTTTCATCTCGTTGGGATAGAGGAACTTGAACTCGTTCTCTTCCTCACAGGCTTCCTTGACCACGTCGGCGAACTCCAGGGCGCCATCGCCGCCGTCGGCCCAGTGGGTGGATACAGCACAGCGGGCTCCAGCCGCCTCGGCCGCCTTCCTGACCAGGGCTATCTCGTCCTTGGTATCGGTATGGAAGGCGTTGATGCAGACCACCGGGTTGATGCCCGATTTGCGGATAACCCCGATAAGGTGCTGCATATTGGGCAGGCCCTTCTCCACCAGCCCCATGTTCTCTTTAGTGTATTCCTCAGGCAGCTTGAGGCCAGCCACCACCTTAGGACCGCCGCCATGCATCTTGAGAGCCCTGATAGTGGTCGTCAAGACCGAAACGTGGGGTTTGAGGCCGCTGAAGCGGCATTTCACGTTCCAGAACTTCTCAAAGCCGATATCAGCGGCGAATCCGCTCTCGGTGATATGATAATCGAACATCTTGAGGCCGATGCGGTCGGCGATAATCGATGACTGTCCCACGGCAATATTGGCGAAAGGCCCGGCGTGCACCATGCAGGGGTTGTACTCCGCCGTGCAGAGCAGGGTGGGATTAACGGTATTACGCATCCAGGCGGTCATAGCGCCGCCCACCCGCAGGTCGCCCGTGGTAATGGGCTTGCCCTTCTTGTCATAGGCGACGGTAATCTGGTCCATCCTCTCCCGCATGTCGGCCAGGTCGCGCACGATGGAGAGCATGGCCATCAGCTCGCTGCTCACGGCGATGCCAAACTTGGACTGCATGGTAAAGCCGTCCATGCGCCCACCCAAACCGATAACGATATTGCGCAGGCTCTGAGCGCAGAAGTCCAGAATCCAGCCCATCTCCACCCGCGTGGGGTCAACGTTGAGCCGTTTCATACCGGTCAGCCTATCCAGCTGCTCATCGTCGTAGTTGCGCTCGTGCTGCATACGGGCGGTCAGCGCCACCATAGCCAGGTTGTGGGCGTTCATGATGTCGTTGATGTCACCGGTAAGCCCCATGGAAAACTCAGTCATGGGGATGAGCAAAGAGTTGCCGCCGCCAGCCGCCGTGCCCTTGATGTTCATGGTGGGCCCGCCCGAAGGCTGCCTCAAGCAGCCGCCGACACTTAATCCCCGCTTACCCATGCCCTCCATAAGCCCGCAGGAGGTGGTGCTTTTACCCTCGCCCAGGGGGGTGGGGGTAACGGCGGTAACCTCGATGTACTTGCCATCCTTTTTATCTTTTAGGCGGTCGATAATCTTCAGGAAATCCAGCTTGGCGATCCTGCCGTAGGGTAGTATCTCATCCTTCTGCAGGCCCAGCTTCTCTCGCCATTCGTCGGGGGTAGGCATGTTCTCCTCAGCCGCCTCCGATATCTGCCAGTCCTTTAGTTTTACTGCGTCGTAGGCCACGGGAACCTCCTCATTTTTTATTTAGGGTTATTTCGTCTTCCCTGCCACCTCAACGGCGGAGAGCAGGGCTTTATAGATATTTCGGACTTCGCCAGCCACCTTGGGGCTAGCATCGAGGATAGGGAGATTGGCCAGGTCGGCATCGACCAGGGCCTGGTCGTAGGGAATAAAACCGAGGAACTTAAATTCAGGCAGGCTGGAGATGATAAACTCTTTCTCCGGCTGGCTGCGCACCTTATTGGCCACAATAGCGATATTATTCAGGCCGATTTCCTTAGCTAGGCTGGCAATTCTCTGGGCGGACTCGATACTGCGCCGCCCCGGCTCGACAACGATGATGAGTATATCCACCGCCCCGGCCGTAGCTCGGCCCAGGTGCTCGACACCAGCCTCCATATCCAGGATAACGACCTCGTCTCTGGCGATGAGCAGATGGGTAATCAGCGCCTTTAACAGGGCGTTTTCGGGGCAGTAGCAACCGGTGCCGCCCTGCTTTACCCGTCCCATCACCATTAACCGTATGCCATTATACTTTTGAGAATACTTTTCGGGTAAATCGTCCACCTTGGGATTGAGCTTGAAAAAGGGAGCTGTCTTACCCACGGGCACGCCCGTACGCTCCTCGATGAGCTCACTCATCTCAGATATAGGGGTTATCTTCTCGGCATGGGGAAAACCGAGGGTGGCCGCCAGATTGGCGTCAGGGTCGGCATCTATGGCTAAAACACCGTAGCTAGCCTCAGCGAAAGTTCGGGAAAGGAGAGAGGCCAACATAGTCTTACCCACTCCGCCCTTACCGCTTATAGCAATCTTCATAAAAACCTTGTTTTTACCATAATAAAGCTGAGACTTTGAAGGGAAAGTTCTCAGCTCCGACTGCCAGTGTTATCGGGTAGCACCCAAGTTTTAGTTTAGCCGACTGCAAGATAGAAGTCAAGCAAAAACGTGTGATTTGACTTAGGTTGATTTACCCATGAGCGACGAGTGCCACAACCAAGCTTACTTGGTTGGATAAAGGCAGCCCTAAATCTGCTTCTCCTGCTCAGCTATGAGCTTTTCTCCGTAGTCCTGTAGGACCTTGGCTCGCTCGGGCGGCACCTTCTTTGATTCCAGGTAGGCTTTGAGGGCCTGGGCGGGGGTAATATCCTCAGCTGTCCCCTCCCCCCACCTTGTCTGTCGCTCCCTACGCCTGATTTCCTTAGCGATGGTGACGTAGTGCGCCTCTTTGAGGGCGTTTCTGATGTCACTATCGCGTAGCTGCCCTTCCATCTCAGCGGGCAGGCTGACCTGCAGTCGCACGATGGCGTCCCTGATAGCGGCCTGCTGCTGGGAAATCGCCTGCAGCACAGCCGACGTCGGCTCAATAGTATCGGGCTTAACCTCAACACCCACCTTGACGAAGCGCCGCCCCTCCAGAGGGTGAAAGTCGTAGCTGACCTGCCGTTTGCCTGTTGCGTCGGGCGTAATTTCGACGACGTAGAAGCCCTTTTCGTCCCCCGCCTCACCGAAATCCACCCTTTCCAGGCTACCCGCATATATCACGGGCGGCTTTTCGCTTAAGACCTGGTGTTTGTGGAGATGTCCCAAAGCGATATAGTCGAAGACGGGATTATCGACATTACTCACGGTCAGGGCGTGCTCCTGTCCGATAGTCATTGATTTCTCCGAGCCTTCTTCAGCCTCCGTCACCCAGACATGCGCCGCCAGTACGGCGGGCAGTTCGGGGTCGAGCTCTTTAGTCTTGTCAGTGATAATCTCGGTCATAGCTTCCTTCAACCGCTTTTCTATCTGCTCGACGGTGAGGTTCTTGGTATCCTCTTTGGTCAACAGGTCGCTACGTCTCAGCCAGGGCAGCGAGACGATTTGGACTTCCCCGCTTTTGGTGGGGATGCGGTGGACTTGTGGGCGGTTGGAGACATAGACGTTCTTTATCGTCAGGGTATCGAAGATCTCGGTACTGGTAGCCTTGCCGATAGCGTTGGGCAGATCGTGGTTGCCGATTAAAAGGAAGATGGGGATACCAGCAGTAGAGAGGCGATAGATTCTTTTGGCGAACTCGCGCTGCTGCGTTTGGGTGGGCTCACGGCTCTTGTAGGCATCTCCACAGAAGAGGACGAGGTCGATTTTGTTCTCAATGGCGTAATCGACTAGTTTGTCAAGGGCTTCTAGAAAGTCCTCCAGGCGCGTGGATAACCCCGTTTCCGGATTTAGGCGCCCGTATGTCTCGACACCGATGTGCAGGTCGGCAAAGTGTAGGATTTTCAAC
>CAYPBF010000071.1:0-4168 GCA_964408935.1 uncultured Dehalococcoidales bacterium
CCCCCGATTCACCCGACCGAAGCGATGAGGAGGTGTCTCAATGCAAGCCAAGGCTTTTGTGCTGATTGAAACGGCGGTGGGCAGGAACAAGGACGTAGCCAATGCCCTGAAGAAGCTGAAAGGGGTGAAGTCGGTTGATATCGTCACCGGTCCTTATGACATAATCGCCATAATGGAGGGCGACAGCCTGAACGCCATCGGTGACCTGGTTACCGGCAACATTCACCCTATTAGCGGCATCTCCCGAACCGTGACCTGTCTGTCCATCAAGGGGGGGTAAACCCCCATTCGGATTTCTGGATTTTACAAGCCTAGAAAGGGAAAACTGAACTATGGACTTTAAACTGAGCGAGGAGCAGGAGCAATTTCGGCAGGAGATTCGTGATTTTCTGGAGGGCGAGATAAAGCAGGGGCTTTGGGAGCCGAAATGCGACGCCTGGATAATGGCTCACGACCCCGAGTTCACCAAGCGGGTGGCTAAGAAGGGCTGGATTGGCTTAACCTGGCCCAAGGAGTACGGGGGGCAGGGGGGCTCTTATATCGACCGCCTGATTCTGACCGAGGAGATGCTGCGCTACGGTGCGCCCGCCGCCTGCCACTGGTTCGCCGACCGCCAGATTGGCGGCGCTATCGTCCACTACGGCACCGACGAGCAGAAGAAGGAGCTTTTGCCCATGATTTTAAGAGGGGAGGCCTACGTGGGGCTGGGCATGAGCGAGCCCGACGCGGGCAGCGACCTGGCTTCGCTGAAGACGAAGGCCACCGAGGACGGTGAGGAATTTATAATCGACGGGCAGAAGACCTGGACCAGCGGCGGCAGCTACATCAACTGGATATACCTGGTGGCGCGCACCGACCCCGACGCCCCCAAGCATAAGGGCATCAGCGAGTTCTTCTTCCGCACCGACCTGCCCGGGGTGAACGTGGTGCCCATCTCTGACATCACGGGCGGCGAGCACTTCAACGAGGTCTTTTTCGAGAACGTGCGCATCCCCAAGACCGCCCTCATCGGCGAGAGGAACAAGGGCTTTTATCAGATTCTTAACCAGCTCGACTACGAGCGCAGCGGCATGGAGAGGCTGATGGCCAACTATCCCCTCTTCGAGGCCCTGGTCAACTACGTTAAAGAAACCAAGCGTAAGGGCCAGCCGCTATCCAAAGACCCGTTGATTCGCGCCAAACTAGCGCAGCTAAAGGTCGAACTGGAAATCGGGCGGCTGCACATGTATCGGGTGGCCATGGTCATGGACGAGGGACGCGCCCCCAACTGGGAGTCTTCTATGTCCAAGGCCTACGGCACCGCCTACGAGCAGCGCCTGGCCAGCGCCGCCATCGAGATTATGGGGCTCTACGGCCAGCTTTCGCCCCAGTCGAAGTGGGCGCCCATAAAGGGCATGGCCTATCACTCCTATCTGTCCTCCAAGGGCTACAGCCTGCAGGCGGGCAGCTCGGAGGTCTTGAAGAACATTCTGGCGCAAAGAAAGCTGGAAATGCCCAATCAGTAATCGCTAAAGCGGATTTATTTAGGAGGCAAGGAAATGCAGTTAGCTCTCTCTGAAGAACAGGAAATGTTGAGGACAATGGCGCGCGACTTTCTGACCGATAAGCTGCCCAAGGCGACGGTCAAGGAGATAGAAGAAAGCGAAGCAGGCTATTCCCCCGAGCTATGGAAGGAGATGGCGGGGCTGGGCTGGATGGGCTTAGCCTTCCCCGAAAAATACGGCGGCAGCGACATGAGCTTCCTCGATTTGGCTATATTACTTGAGGAGATGGGGCGGGCCTGTCTGCCCGGGCCCTATTTCTCTTCGGTGGTCTTGAGCGGTTTTGCCATACTGGATATCGGCAGCGAGGAGCAGAAGGCGGAATACCTGCCCCAGATAGCCAGCGGCGAGAAGATTTTGACTTTAGCCCTGACCGAGCCCAGTGCCAGCTACGAGGCCGACGGCATTGAGACCAAGGCCGTGGCCGAGGGCGATAGCTACGTTATCAGCGGCACCAAGCTCTTCGTCCCCGACGCCAACGTGGCCGACTTCATGCTGGTGGTGGCCAAGACCGACAAGGGCTTCAGCATCTTTATCGTTGACGCCAAGAGCGAAGGCATCAGCCATACCGTCTTAAAGACTATCGCCGAGGACAAGCTCTGCGAGATGGTCTTCGACAAGGTTAAGGTACCCAAAGCTAACATACTGGGCGAGCCCGACAAGGGCTGGGACGAGGTGGAGAAAATCATCCAGCGGGGGGCGGTGGCCAAGTGCTGCGAGATGGTGGGCTGCGTTCAGCAGGCGCTGGACATGACGGTGGAGTACACCAAGGACCGCAAGCAGTTCGGACGACCCATCGGCAGCTTCCAGGTCATCCAGCACTACTGCGCCGACATGGCGACGGATGTTGACGGCACCAGGCTCTCGGCCTACAAGGTCGCCTGGATGCTCAGCGAGGGGCTGCCCTGTAAGATGGAGGCGGCCATCGCCAAGGCCTGGGCGGGCGAGGCCTGTCAGCGCGTTATGGCTTTAGCCCATCAGATTCACGGGGCCATCGGTGTGACTATAGACCACGACCTGCAATATTATACGCGAAGGGCCAAGGCGGCTGAGGTAACCTTTGGCGACGCCAGCTTCCACCGCGAGGTGGTGGCTCAGGAGATGGGGCTTTAGCCTAGAGCGCTTTTAGTCGAGCCAAGACTTCTTCGATGGTGGCCTCGGCGGTGGAAGCGCCCGAGGTCACTCCTATGTTCTGCTTACCCTCAAACCATTTTGTTTCAATATCTTTGGCTGTCTCCACCAAATGCGTCTCGGTGGCTGCTGAGCAGAGCTCGGCCAGGCGGTTGGTGTTGGCGCTGCCCCTCCCCCCGATAACCAGCATCAGGTCGACCTTCCCCGCCAGTTCCAGCGCCTGAGCCTGCCGCTTTCTGATGTCATGGCAGATGGTATCAATAACGCGTAGCTCAGAGTCACGGGTAAAAGCGCCGTCTATTAGCTTCTTGACGAATTCTACGAAGTCGGCGGGTATCTGGGTGGTTTGGGAAAGCACTCCGATGCGGCGGGGCAGAGGTTCCAGCTTAAAGATTTCTTTTTCGTCGAGCGTAGCCAGACCCTTACCCTCCGCCCAACCTAGTACACCCCTGACCTCGGTGTGGTCGGCATCTCCGTAGATAACCACCAGAAAACCGGCTTTAGCCAAACGGCGGGCAGCGGTCTGGAGGCGGTGGACGAAGGGGCAGGTGGTATCAACAATGTCGATCTTCCGCGCCTCAATCTGCTCTTCTATTTCAGGGGCGACGCCGTGGGAGCTGATAGCCACCGCTTCGCCCTGAATATCATCTATATCTTTGGCCACCCTGACCCCAATGCCCGCCAGCCTCTGTAAGACCTGTTGGTTATGCACCACCGCCCCTAAAGTTTCCACTCCACCCCGCTCGGCGCAGACCTTCTCCAGTATGTCGACGGCGCGCTTAACCCCGAAGCAAAAACCAATCTCTTTGGTCTTTTCGATGTTCATTTCTTCTCCCCATAGACGCCACGGTACTTGGGAGGAAGCAGCGCGGCGATGCGCCGCATTATGAGCTCGGTGTGCTCAGCCAGCTCCTCTTTGGTCAGCCTGCCGCCCGCTTTGGGCAATGTGACGGCGGGGCCGATATTGAGCGTCACACGGGGGCGACGTAAGAACCAGAGCCCCTTGAGTTTTTCCGTGCCGTAGATGCCCACGGGGAGGATAGGCACGGTCTGGCGGCTGGCGATGAGCACCGAACCGGGCATAGCCCGCTGGAGGCGAGCGTTCGGGCTTCTCGTCGCTTCGGGGAACATCACCAGCGCCCGCCCCTCGGCCAAGGCCTGCGCCGACTGGCGTATCACCTTTCTGTCCAAACGACCCCGACGCACGGGGAAGGCACCCAGAATGCTCAGGAAGAAACCCAGAGGGGGGAAACGGAAAAGTTCTTCCTTGGCCATAAAGGCTACTCTACGGCCCAGAAAGGTGCCGAGCAGGGGCGGGTCGTTGAAATTGAGGTGGTTGGACACTATCAGCACCGCCCCTTTACGGGGCACGTTTTCCCGGCCCTTTACCTGCAGGCGGGTAAAGAGTCTGAAGAAAGCCCCGACGAGCATTTTGCCGATAAGATAGAGACAGAACAAACGATAACTCCGATAATATGTCAATCAATTATAACCCC
>CAYPBF010000072.1:0-4136 GCA_964408935.1 uncultured Dehalococcoidales bacterium
TCGGGGCCGACGGCGGGCGAGGTATTTCTTAAGGACGGCTCTCACCCCAAGACGGTGGGCATTATCCACTGCGTGGGCAGCCGAGACGAAAAATACCACGAGTACTGCTCGCAGGTGTGCTGCATGTACTCGATGAAGCTAAGTCACCTCATCAGAGAGCACGTGCCCGGCGCCCAGGTCGTTGAGTTCTACATCGACCTCAGGTGCGTAGGCAAGGCTTTTGAGGAGTTTTACAACCGCGTCCTCGAAGAGGGGACGATGTTCATCCGCGGGCGACCTGGTGAGGTAACCGATATTGCCGAGACCCCGGAAGAGGAAGGTAAGCTCATCGTCGTCGGCGAGGACACCCTTATCGGGCGTCAGCGCCGCGTTCCGGTGGATATGGTCGTCCTGAGCACGGCTTTGCAGCCGAGGACGGACGCTGACAAGGTGGCCCATCTCTTCTCCATCAGTCGTAGCGCCGACGGCTTCTTCCTGGAGAAGCACCCCAAGCTCGACCCGGTAGCTACCATGAGCGACGGCATCTTCGTTGTTGGCTGTTGCCAGTCGCCCAAGGATATTCCCAACAGCGTGGCGCAGGCGTCAGCGGCGGCGGCCCGGGCGTTGGCCATGATTAGCGCCGGCTCGATAGAAATCGAAGCGGCTACCGCTGAGGTCAACGAAGAGCTTTGCTCCGGCTGTAAGACCTGCTCCGACCTCTGTGCCTTTGGCGCTATCTCTTTCGATGAGGAAAAGCAGGTAAGCCACGTCAACGAAACGCTCTGTAAGGGATGCGGTGTTTGCGTTGCCGCCTGTCCCAGCGGCGCCATTAAGGGCAAGCACTTCACCGCCGAAGAGCTTCTGGCTGAGATAGAAGGGGCGCTGGTATAAACCAGCCCCACGACACGGAGAAAAGGAGGCGTCTATAATGGCTGATACGACAGTCAAATCTCCTCCCGCTGACGTCAAGAGCTTTATTGACGAGGTCTGCTCCATCCCCGGCGGCGAATCGATTAATTCTTGTATTCAGTGCGGGGTCTGTACGGGCTCCTGTCCCACCGCCAACCAGTGGGACTACCCGCCACGCCGGGTTATCGCTATGGTCAGGGCGGGTCTGAGGGACGAAGTGCTCTCCAGCAACTCGATGTGGTTCTGCGTCTCCTGCTACACCTGCACGGTGCGCTGTCCGCGGGATATCAAGCCCGCTGACATCATGCACGCTCTGGAGGTTCTCGCCATCCGCAGCGGTAAGAGCACTCCCAAGAGCAACACGCCGATTATGTACCAGTGCTTCGTCGATTCCGCGCGCAGCTACGGGCGGGTCTACGAGCTGGGGATGATGATGAAGCTTTTCATGAAGACCAACCCCTTCGCCGCCATGAAACTAGCGCCGGTGGGGATGGGGCTGTTCTTTCATAAACGCTTGCCGCTTAAACCGAGCCGAATCAAAGGGATGAACGGGCTCAAAGCTATCCTGAAGAAGGCCAGGGAACTGGGAGGTGCCCAATGAAATACTACACTTACTACCCTGGTTGTTCCGCAGACGCCACGGCGGCCCCCCTAGGTATCTCGGTGTTTCCGGTAGCCAAGAAGCTGGATATCGAGCTGGCCGAGCTTGAGGACTGGAACTGCTGTGGTTCCACTCCTTACTGGTCGGTGGACAAGCTGGAAGCGGCGGCTATGGCCAGCCGCAACCTGGCCTTGGCCGAGAAGCGGGGCTTCGACCTGGTGACGCCTTGTTCCAACTGTTTCGTTATTTTGCACGAGACCAATAACCACCTCAAGAAACCCGAGTTCAAGGCGAAGGTGGATAAGGCGCTGGCGGCGGGCAAGATGAAATACGAGGGTAGCGTTAGGGTACGCCACCTGGCCGAGGTGCTCTACAGCGATATTACCCCTGAAGGCATCGCTGCCAAGGTAACCAAGCCCCTCAAGGGCCTGAAGGTTGGCGCTTACTACGGCTGCCAGCTGGTGCGCCCCGACGGCTTCGACGACCCCGAATCCCCTCACTCCTTGGACGAGATAATCACCGCCCTTGGTGCCGAGGCCGTTGATTGGGAGATGAAGGCGCGCTGCTGCGGCAGCTCGCTGGTTATGCCCGAGCAGGAGGTGGCGCTGGGGCTAGTCAATAAGCTGCTCAAGAACGCCACCGAGCGTGGGGCGGAGTGCCTGATTACCCCCTGCCCCCTGTGCCAGATTAACCTGGACGCCTACCAGAGCGTGGTCAACAGCCAGTTCAACACCAAATACAACATCCCTGTGCTCTTCGTTACTCAGCTAATCGGGGTAGCCCTGGGCATCCCCGCCAAAGAGCTGGCGCTTTCGGGCAATATCGTCTCGCCGACGAAGGTGTTATCCCCCTATCTCTAGTCATCGAGGGTAAGAAGATAACTACCGAAGAAGGATTATCCTTCCGCTGGAGCTATGTCGCCGCCCCGCTGGCCGTTCTTCTCCTGGTGATAGGCATGTCCGCCTATTTCTATCACCTGCTGCCTGCCGAGGTCGCCATCCGCTTCGCTAACGGTGTGCCTAGCAGCTGGCTCAGCCCCATGATGACCATGGTTTTAACACTGCTTCCCCAGATACTGCTGGCGGCGGTGGCGGTGATTCTGGCCTTCGTTATGACCCGACTGGCCAGCCGCTTCTGGCCTAAAGAGGGGACGAAGACCAATCCCAGAACCATCGTGGCGTTGATGGGCAACATGATAGCCCTGCCCCAGATTATTTTCGGCTTTGCAATGGCCGATATTTTTGTTTACAATGCATACCAGATGCGCCTGCCGCCCCTGTGGATATTCGCCATAGTCTTTATCGTGGTGGGGGGTATCGCTATCGGGGTGGTCTTCGTACGGGCGATAGTGCAAGACTGGAACCGTAGCCAGTAAGGAGCGAAGCTAGTGGCCGAAGCCAAGTCGAAAGTCGATATGGATAAGCTGGTTTCCCTCTGCCGCCGACGCGGCTTTATCTTCCCCAGTAGTGAAATCTACGGGGGCTTATCCAGCTGCTGGGACTACGGGCCGCTGGGAGTGGAACTGAAGAAGAATATCAAAGAGGCGTGGTGGCGGGCAACAGTGCAGGAACGCGACGATATGGTGGGCTTAGACGCCAGCATCATGATGCACCCCCAGACATGGGAAGCCAGCGGACACGTCGAGGGCTTTTCCGACCCGCTGGTGGAGTGCAAAAGCTGCCACAAGCGCTGGCGCAGCGACGAGCTTAAGGGAGACAAATGTCCTGACTGCGGCGGCGAACTCACCGAACCCAAGCTCTTTAACCTGATGTTCAAGACCTTTATCGGCCCCGTTGAGGACGAGGCCAGCGTGGTCTACCTGCGGCCGGAGACGGCACAGGGTATGTTCGTTAACTTCGAGAACGTGCTCAATACCACCCGAAAGAGATTGCCCTTCGGTATGGCCCAGATAGGCAAGGCCTTCCGCAACGAGGTCACTACGGGTAACTTCATCTTCCGCTGCCGCGAGTTCGAGCAGATGGAGATTGAGTACTTCGTCAAACCGGATACGGCCAAGAAGTGGTTCGACTACTGGGTCGAGGAACGCCTTAACTGGTACGTGAGCCTGGGCATCAAAAAGGAGAACCTTAAGCTGCGTAAGCACACTAAAGAGGAGTTGGCGCACTACGCCAAGGAGTGCTCCGACATCAACTATCTCTACCCGATGGGCTGGGCGGAATTGGAGGGTATCGCCAACCGCGGTGACTTCGACCTGGTGCAGCACGCCAAATTCAGCGGTAAGGGCTTAAGCTATTTCGACGACGAGACCAAGGAGCATATCGTCCCCTATATCGTTGAGCCATCAGCGGGCGTTGACCGCACCGCCCTGGCTATACTCTGTGACGCCTATGACGAGGACGTTGCCGACGGCGAGCCTCGCGTGCTGCTTCACCTCCACCCCTCCATCGCTCCCATCAAGGTAGCGGTGCTGCCCTTGAGCCGCAAGGAGACGCTGGCGCCCTTGTCTAAAGAGGTCTACGACGAGCTGCGTAAGTGCTGGATGACTGCTTTCGACGAAGCCCAGTCAATCGGGCGGCGCTACCGCCGGCAGGACGAAATCGGAACGCCCTTCTGCGTCACCATCGACTTCGATTCGCTGGAGGACAAGCAGGCCACCATCCGCGAGCGCGACAGCCTGAGGCAGATA
>CAYPBF010000073.1:0-4053 GCA_964408935.1 uncultured Dehalococcoidales bacterium
GCCGCCACCGCCAGGGCGATGCCCCAGATAAACATCTCCAGCAGCTCGTGCCCCCGCAGCACCCCCAGCCCAGCCAGCAGAAAACAGAGAGCCAGGGCGCCGATGGCAATCCACCGACCGGTGCGGTCTAGGTTTATCTCCAGGGGCGTCCTTTCCGGTTTTACCTCCTGCAGCAGGCCGGCAATCTTGCCAAACTCGGTGACCATGCCGGTGGCGGTAACAACAGCGCTGCCCCGCCCGTCGATAACCGCCGTACCCATATAGACCATGTTGTCACGGTCGGCGACGGGCGTTTCGCCCTCTATGACATTGGTATTCTTTTCGACGGGGGTGGACTCACCGGTGAGGGGGGCCTCGTCGGTCTTGAGGTTGACCGTCTCGATGAGACGGGCGTCGGCGGCGATACGGTCGCCCGTCCTTAGGATGATGATGTCACCGGGGACCAGCTCGCGGGTGGGGATTTCGACCTCTCTGCCTCTCCGCCGCACCGAAGCCATCGGTGCCGCCATTCGCCTCAAGGCCTCCATGGCACGCTCGGCGCGGTACTCCTGAAAGAAGCTTAAGCTAGTGGCGAAGAGGACGATGATGCCGATAATAACAGCGTCAGCGACCTCGCCCAGCACCGCCGAGAGCACCACGGCAATAAGCAGGATGGTAATGAGGAAGCTCTTGAACTGCTGCAAAAAGAGGGCCCAGGGCGAGATGCCCTTCTTCTCGGCCAGCTCGTTGGCGCCGTAGCGTTTGAGTCTTTTTTGAGCTTCAGGCTGGGCCAGACCGTCGCGCCCGGACTTGAGCGTGCTTAAGGTGTCTTCGGCTTCTCGCTGGTACCATTGCTTCTCTTCGGCCATTGGCTGACCGTATTATACCCCCGCTAAAAGCCGATTGAAAACCGTTAAAGGGGGCTAATCGCGCTTGCCGACCAGCCCGTAGATAAAGAGGGAGTTCAGCTTGCGGTAGACCTCTACATCCGGCTCTATCTGGGCGATAAGGTCGGGGCTGGCCATGGCGCCGCGGCGGATTAGCTCGAGGTAGAGAAGAAGCATCTCGTTGGAAAGCCCGGGGTCGATGTAACCTTCCCTCTTCCCCTCCTCCAGCAGCTCCAGCGTCACCTTCCTGGCATCCTCCATCAAGAAAGTGTCGACCCAGTCCGCCAGTTCAGGGTCGCTGCGCGCCACCTCCCGCATCAGCTCACCGCGATAGTCGCTGGCCAGCTTGGCCTTGTCGAAGATTATAGTTTCCAGCTTCTCGGGGAAGGGCTTATCTTCGCGGACAATTCCCCGTACCTTCTCCAGCATCCTCGTCAGCAGGGCCTTGACCGTCTCCCGCACCAGCCCCTCCTTGCTGCCGAAGTGGTTGTATATCGTCACCGGAGAAACGTCGGCAGCGCGGGCGATATCACTGATGGAAGCCTTTTTAAAGCCGTGGAGCTTAAAAAGCTCCATGGCTGCCTCTATGATGGCTTTCTGGCTCTGTTCCTTCTTGCGCTCGAAACCGTCCACGTGATAGCCCCTAACGAAATATTGAAATCTTTTTACTAATTATATAAAATAGTATTGACAATGTCAATAATTAGTCGTACAATTATAAACCTGTGACTAGTTAAGGGGGAGCCATGGAGGCACGAAAAGAAACACGGGAATACCGGATGCGCTGGCTGACGCTGGTGGTCATCGCCATAAGCGTCCTCATCGTCGTCCTCGATTCGACCATAGTGAACATTGCCCTGCCTACCCTGCAGCGCGAGCTGGGCACCACCATTGCCGAGCTGCAGTGGATTATCACCGCCTATATCATGGTATTCGGCGCCCTCATGCTGACCACGGGCTCGCTGGCCGACCGCTGGGGACGGGCCCGTCTGCTCCAGCTCGGCATCATTGTTTTTGCCGGCGGTAGCGCCGCGGCCGCCTTCGCTGACAGCGCCTGGCAGCTGATTATGTGGCGCGCCATCATGGGCGTGGGCGGGGCTATGATTCTACCCGCCACCCTGGCCATTATCACCAACGTCTTCCCCCGCGAAGAGCGCGGTAAGGCCATTGGCGTCTGGGCGGGCCTAAACGGCATCGGTATCGCCCTGGGCCCCATCATCGGCGGCCTGATTATCGACAGCCTCAAGTGGAACTGGATATTCTTAATCAACCTGCCCATAGCCGCCGTGGCGCTGATTGCCGGCTGGTTCCTGGTGCCCAACAGCCGCGACCCCAACCCCAAGCGCCTCGATATACCGGGGGCGCTGCTCTCCATCGCTGCCCTGGGCAGCCTCGTCTTCGGGGTTATCCAGGGGGGTCAGGAGGGGTGGGGCGACCCCACCGTTATCGCCTCTCTAGTCGGGGCGGCCTTTTTGATATTCTTTTTCATTCTGTGGGAACGTCACACCGACCACCCCATGCTGGAGATAGAGTTCTTCAAAAACCGCCGCTTTTCGGCGGGCGTCGGCGCCGTCTGCCTGATGGCGCTGGCCATGATTGGCGTCAGCTTCGGCCTAACGCTTTATATGCAGTTCGTGCAGGACTACTCAGCGTTGGAAACAGGCCTGCGCTTCGTGCCCTTCGCCCTGGGCATCCTAATCGGGGCATCTACCGCCGATAGAGTGGTAGCTGCCCTGGGGACGACCAGGGTAATCATCACGGGCTTTGCCGGCAGTGCCGCCGCCGGTGCCATAGCCTCGTTCTGGCAGGTGGACACGGCCTACTGGCAGCTGGGCGCTGTCTTCTTCGGGCTGGGCTTCTTCCTGGGCTACATCGCTGCCCCCGCCACCGATGCTGTCATGGGAGCGCTGTCCGAGGCCAAGGCTGGCATCGGCTCAGCAATGAACACGGTAAGCCGCATGGTGGCTGGTGCCATCGGTGTGGCCGTCATCGGCTCGGTGCTGAGCACGGTTTATTCATCCAGCTTCGGCAAGGCGGTAGCCGCCCTCCCCGAACTGCCCGCTGACATCGTGACCGCCGCCAGCGACTCGGTAGGGGCGGCGGTAACCATCGCCCAACAACTCCCCGCTCCCGTGGGCGACACCCTGGCTCAGCTCGCCAGGGAGAGCTTCATGGATGGCTGGCAGGTGCTGGCCTTCTTTACCTGTGGCATGAGCATCGTGGGGGCGATTGTCATCATGAGGTTTATGCCACCGCGCCACGGGCCCACCGTATAGAGAATCGGGCGGCTAGCCCAAATCAGTTCCACCAATCATATTCGTCGGGGCCATAGGCTATCGCCTCCTGGATGGTCTCGAAGGCGTGATCATAGACAAAGTATTCATTGTAGTGGGGGTCCCACCGGTATACCACACTAAAAACCGTGGCCTCCACGGGCATGTATTCGCCTTCACCTATTTGCACCAGCAACCAGGCATGCCTGCCATCACTGCTGGGCGAAGCGCCGGCCACGATTAAGGTGTGATAGCCTTCATTCTCCAGCTTCCACTCCAGATAGGCGCTCATTTCGCTGCAGTCGAACTCGTCCTCTGTGTATACCCTATTTATCCATTTCCATTCGGCCAGATAGTCTACCAGGTCGTTATAGCCGTACCGCTGTTTCGATAGCGAGGCGTAGTAGAACTCAAATCTGGTGCTCTCAACCTCAGCCTCCAGACCGGCAATCTGGGAGTCTTTAAGCTCTATTTCGGCGGCCCGCTCCTCAATCTCAGCCTCTTGCTGAGCAATCACGCCTTGAAGCCCCTCAATGTTAGAGCTAAGGGACTGGACCTCCGCCCGGCATTCCTGCAGATCCGAATTTGTAGCCCGCCACTGGATGACAGTAATGATACAGGCCGCAAAAAGGATTACTATTATGGCGACATACACCTTGGTGGGGATATAAATATCCATTGTCCTTCACCCCCGTTGATTGACCATCTCAGCTATTGTTATAGCACCCCGCTGGCTAACAGTCCAGCTTTAAGTGATGGTCAACGCGGGCGAAAGCGGGACTTGAGGGTCAGCTTGTATTGTCGGCCAAAGCTGTTATAATTTAAGGGCTTGTGCCCCTGTAGCTCAGTGGATAGAGCAACGGTTTCCTAAACCGTGTGTCGCGCGTTCGAGTCGCGCCAGGGGTACCACTTAA
>CAYPBF010000074.1:0-3985 GCA_964408935.1 uncultured Dehalococcoidales bacterium
TTTCCTTATCTTGGGCGCCAATGAGGTCGGCAACCCTGGCCCTGGCTTCTTCGATAGCCTCCTTGGCCTCCTGCCCGTAGGAATAGATGCTGGAAGGGTTACCGAAGACATTGGTGAAGTAGGGTAACATTGCCTTCACCACCTCAGGGTGCGTTGGTGTCGTGGCGGCATAATCAAGGTATATCCGTTTCACGGCTTGTTTCTCCATAATATCTTCCCTAAACGCCTGGCTCACTCTGCTCCGGGAATAACCAGGTGGAAAGGTAGCGTTCACCGGTGTCGGGCAGGACGACCACGATGAGCTTACCCCGGCTCTCCGCTCTCTTAGCCACCTCTAATGCCGCCCAGGTGGCAGCCCCCGATGATATGCCGGCCAGTATTCCTTCCTCTCTGGCCAGCCTTCTGGCCGTTGTGCCAGCGTCTTCATTAGTGACCTTGATAATTTCATCAATTAAGTCTGTTTTTAGAACGTCGGGGATAAAGCCGGCCCCGATGCCTTGAATCTTGTGTGCTCCTGCCTTCCCCCCGGAAAGCACCGGGGAATCAACCGGCTCGACGGCAATGGCCTTAAACTCTGGTTTTCTGGGCTTGATTAGCTCGGCCACGCCGGTAATGGTGCCACCGGTGCCCACACCGCTGACCAGTATATCCACTCTGCCCTCAGTGTCTCTCCATATCTCCTCGGCGGTGGTCAGGCGGTGTATCTCCGGATTGGCCGGGTTCTTGAACTGCTGGGGCATAAAGTATCCGGGGTTTTCCGCCACCATTTGCTCGGCTTTCTTTACCGCCCCCAACATCCCTTCCGCCCCAGGGGTCAACACTAGCTCGGCGCCCAGAATAGATAAAAGCTGCCTACGCTCCCGGGACATGGTGTCGGGCATGGTGAGGATAAGCTTGTATCCCCTGGCAGCGCAGACAAAGGCCAGGGCAATGCCGGTGTTGCCGCTGGTGGGCTCGATAATAACGGTATCTTTATTGATGAGGCCCTTCTCCTCGGCATCAACAATCATGGCCACCCCTATCCTGTCCTTCACGCTCCCCAGGGGGTTGAAAGACTCCAGTTTGGCTACTACCTCCGCTTTGGCTCCCTCGGTTATCTGATTCAATCTGACCAGGGGGGTATTGCCGATTAGCTCAGTGGAGTCCCGGGCTATGCCCCTGGTTAACCAAGGCAACCGCATCATCTGATACTGTAGGCTGTCTTCTTCCGTCATAACCATCCTTGCCTTTAGCCACCCCCCAGCAGCATGAAGCGGGGGGCTTCGTAGACATCCACCTGCCGGTAGCCCTTCTTCTCCTTAAAGCGCAATATTTCCACCAGCTTATCCCAGCTGGTGACCTGAAGGTCGCCAATCACCCTCATCGTCTCCGGGTCGCCCCAGTTCCAGCTCTTGGCCTCCTCAAGCTCAAAATCCCGGCTGGTTTCCTGGTCTACATCTATCAGCCTCAGCTTGACCGTGGGCGCGCTCTTCGGCGGAGAGCCTTCCGCCCAGGGCTGCACCAGCCTCCACATCTCTTGGAAGTCAACCGGGCGGTGGTTGTTAGCGGGCTTGGTCTCGCCCTCTGCCTTTTCTATGTAGCCCCGGTATTTCTGACACGAACCTAGGTAATAGTGCCGGCCCCGGTAGAGAGGGCACTCGCTGCAGAGCTTATTACTGAAGGGGCAGAGCATGCTTGTCTTGGCCATTCTTGACTCTCCTTGGAACTAGCCGCGCCCCGCGGCCATAGTCGGGGCGGCCACGTAGCGGTCATAGAGCTCTCTGGCTAAGGCTTCGTCGGTGGTGTTCTTGATGATGGCCCTACCGTCGGGGAAGACGATTACCTCCTGGCCGTTTACGCCGAAGCTCAGCCGGAACTTGTTGCAACTCATTTGACCGGTATCTTTAATAAGCCTGGCCGCCAGCTCGTCCAGGGCAATCTTTCTCACCCTGGTATCGACCACCTGTACGGCGCGACTCTGCCCGCAGAACGAGGTCGTCTTCAGGGTAAACCTCTGGTCAAGAAATTCGTATTTTCCTTGGCAGGCGGGGCAGTCCTCGCGGCGGGCCGGCTTGAAGTGATTGAAGGTGCCCTTCCAGAGGTCGAGTGTAATTAGCTCTCGGCTAACCTCGGCGCCGACCAATATCTTTATGGCTGCGGTCGCCTGCAGGGCGCCGATGACCGCGGGCACGGTGCCGACGATTCCCGCCGTCTCACAAGTGGGGGTGTTCTCAGGGTCGGGCAGGCTGGGGGAGATGCAGCGCAAACAGGGGGGCTGGCCCGGAACAATGGTCATGGTCATGCCCTGGGAGGCGATGACCCCCCCGTAGACCCAGGGAATCTTATGCTTGAGGGAGACATCGTTTATCAAGAGGCGGCTCTCAAAGTTATCCAGCCCGTCTAGGATTACGTCGGCCCCTGAGCAGAAGCCCTCAATGTTGGTGTAGTTGGCGTCGGCCACTATCCCCTCGACCTCAACCGAGGAGTTCACCTTCCTCAGGTGCCGCTCGGCGGCAATAGCCTTGGGCAGCCCAGCTTCTATGTCTTCCTCGTCGAAGAGGACCTGCCGTTGCAAGTTGTGCGGCTCGATAAAGTCCCTGTCGACGATGCTGACTTTACCCACCCCCGCCCGCACCAGCAGGCTGGCGATATTGGTGCCCAGGGCGCCGCAGCCGATGATGACCGCCTTGCCCTGGCTCAGCTTCACCTGCCCCTCTTCGCCGATGGCAGGGAACATCGTCTGCCTTGAATACCTGTCCCTTAAATGCTTTTCAATCATAGAGCTCTTTTCCCTTGTCTTGTTGGCGCTCCACCAGGTCCTGCAGCGTGGTTGATTCCAGAACCCCGTCCATGGCTGCTTTGACCTCGCTCCAGATATCACGGGTGACGCAGGACTGGGAACGGCTACAGGCGGCGGGGTCGGTGACGCACTTCACCGGGGCCAACGAGCCCTCCAGGAGTCCGACCACTTCGCTTAATCTTATCTTTCCGGGCGACTTGGCCAGCGAAACTCCGCCGCCAACGCCCCGGACGCTCCTTATTATGCCGCCCTCCACCAGGGGGCCAATCAGGTGCTCCAGGTAGGGCAGCGAAATCTGCTGCCTCCGGGCGATGTCTTTGAGCGGAACGGGCTCCTCCTCGCGGTGGAGGGCTATATCGGTGAGCGCCCTGGTACCGTATCTGCCTTTAGTAGAGAGCTTCATCGGCCTCACCTCTCATCTATATAGAATAATTACACAAATAGTTGACCTTTTTAGTCAACAATAACATCATAGCCAAAGGCAAAAAGTTTGTCAATGTTGAGTTGGCTAGCTCCCTCCCTGTAACCTTTTCCCCAATTTGTCACGAATTTGAAACTTTTCCACCCGGGATTTTATAACTTCGTAACAGAGCGGAATCTATAATAATAGCTATCTTTGACCACTCTGGAAACATGAGAAAATACTAAGGGGGGGTTATTTATGAAGAGAGTTCTAATTGCCTATTTCAGTGCTGGCGGGACGACCGAGAAGATGGCCGAGTACATCGCGGAGGGGGTCCGCTTCAGCGGGCAGGAAGCCGTGACCAAGAAGATTTCAGAAATCCAGAATCCGGAAGATTTGGCGGGGTACGATGGTTACATCTTTGGTTCCCCCACCTATTCCCTCGACCTGCCCGAGCCGATGAAGGCGTTTCTCCTGGTGTTGGAGAAGGTGGGGCTGGGGGGGAAGCTGAGTGGCGCTTTTGGTGCCTATACACACGATGTTGGCTATAAACATGACGATTATGCGCCGGCTATCATAGCTAATACCCTGGAGGACTTGGCTAAGGTGGAACCCTTTGAACTGGGTCCCTTCAATCTGCAGGAAGAAGTTGTCGACAGCAACGAAGGCATAAAGGCCTGCCATGACTTCGGGCGAGCCTTCGGTGAAGAACTAGAGCGCTAACCCGGATGCTATAAGACGAAGCTCCGCGGGCGCGGGGGGGGGGGGGGGGGGGGGGGGGGGGGGGGGGGGGGGGGGGGGGG
>CAYPBF010000075.1:0-3790 GCA_964408935.1 uncultured Dehalococcoidales bacterium
CTAAAGTTAATCCAAGCAATTCTATTTTTCATCAAAGCCTTTTTAAGGTCACTGGGTATTTCTGGTTTTTCCTTTATTATATAAGCAGAGTCCCATTTGCCATTTTTCTTGGCATCTTCAATCTTCTCTAAGCCAGCTTCGGTCATTTTCCCGGCATTTATCATCTTGATAGCTCTTTGTTTGTTCTTCTGTGACCACAGGCTATTTCCTTTTCGTGGTGAATACCTCAAAATAAATTTTTCGTCATCTATTTTTCTCAGTGTGCTATCAATCCAACCAAAACATAATGCTTCTTCAACGGCATCTTCGTAAGAAATTCCAGGCTTGTTTGTATGTTTTTTGTAATGAACTAACCAGACTTCCCCCTCTTTTTGGTGATTGCTTTCTAACCATTTACGCCATTCAACTCTGTCGGCTACGGATAGGGTTTTTGTTTTCTTCATTTTGACTTACGTCCTGAACAAATCAATCTCATCGCTTAAAGACGCCCCATCCCTTCTCCCCACCCTTGCTTGACTAATCTGGCACATAATTATATCCTTGTTGGCGACCATGGTAAAGAGGCAGACGGCCGCGGTTGAGGTAGAAAAAGCCTCCTTCAATTACAAAAATCTAAAGGCCATTGACGAGCTTTCGCTCCAGATTCCAACGGGCATCAGCTTCGGCCTGCTCGGCCCCAACGGCGCCGGCAAGACCACTTTGATTAGAATGCTGGTCGGGCTGCTGAAGCCCAAGTCGGGCCGCATAGAGATACTGGGGCAGCCACTTTCCCGCCAGACCGCCCCCCTCATCGGCTACATGCCCCAGCTACCTTCGCTTTATAACGAGCTTTCGATTATCCAGAACGTCAATTTCTTCGCCCGCGTCTACCGCATGAAGGACAAGCGCCAGCGGGCTGAACGCGTCGAAGAGGTAATTAGGCTGGTCGACCTCTGGGAGCGCCGCAAGGACTCGGTGACGAAGCTCAGCGGCGGCATGAAGCAGAGGGTCAGCCTGGCCTGCGCCATCGTCCACAAACCCCCTTTGCTCTTCCTCGACGAGCCCACCGTCGGCCTTGACCCTGAGCTCAGGTTCACCTTCTGGGAGCACTTCGCCGAGCTGACGCGGCAGGGCACTACTCTCATCGTTTCCAGCCACACCATGGACGACGCCAACCATTGCGACCGCCTGGCCCTGATGCGGGGCGGGGTGGTCATCGCCCAGGGAACGCCTAACGAGCTTAAGAAAGCCACCGGTAAGAAGGAGGCCAACCTGGAAGACGCCTTTTTGCACTACATTCACCGTGAGGAGAAGAGTGTTTAGCCAGGCATTAACCATCGCTGGCCGGGTGATAATGCAGCTAGTGCGCGACCGCCGCACCATGGTGCTACTGGTGCTCGTCCCACTGGTCATCGCCAGCATCGTCGGCGTCAGCATCCCCAGCAAGCAAACGCTGGACTATATCGCCCCCGCCGTGCTGGCGGTGCTGATACTCTTCTTTGGCTTCCTGCTCACCGGTATCAGCTTCTTGAGGGAACGCTCCCAGGGGACGCTGGAAAGGCTGATGGCCTCGCCCGTCTCCAAGCTGGATGTAGTGGGGGGCTATCTGCTCGGCTTCCTGCTCTTTGCCGTGCTCCAGACCCTGATTCTCTTCTTCTACCTGATATACGTGCTCGACGTCAGCTTCGCCGGTGCCCTCTGGCAGATTATCGTCTTTGAGATTATTCTCGGCATCCTGGCCGTCTGCCTGGGGATATTTATCTCGGTCTTCGCCCGCAACGAGTTCCAGATGGTGCAGTTCATCCCCCTGATTATCTTGCCCCAGATATTCCTTTGCGGTCTGCTCTGGCCCGTGGAGCAAATGCCCGAATACCTGCAGTGGATAGCCCGGTTCCTGCCCCTGACCTACGGCGTGGACGGCATCCGGGCCCTGATGCTACAGGGACAGGGGCTTTTGGATATCGGTAAGGAAATCGGCATACTGGCCGGCTATGCCGCGGGGCTGATGGTATTGGCCTCACTCACGCTGAGACGGGGGGCCACCAGCTAGCCACGACGGCCACCATCTTCATTCCATCTACGGCTCTCTTCGCAAATCTATGCAGAATATACTATAATGGTCTGGGCAATCCCCGCCTAGCTGTACCGAGGGGATAGTTAGCCCTCCTTATCATGGGAATCAGAGAAAACGTTAACAAGCTATCAGAAGAACTGCCCGAAGAGGTGGAACTGGTCGCCGCCACCAAGACGAGGACGGCGGATGAGGTGCTGGAGGCAGTGGCGGCGGGCATTAAGATTATCGGCCAAAACTACGTCCAGGAAGCCGAGGCCATTTACCCCGCTATCGGTAAAAAGGCGAGGTGGCACTTCATCGGCCATCTGCAGAAGAACAAGGTCAAGAAAGCGGTCAGGCTCTTCGACACGATAGAGACCGTTGACTCGGTAGAATTAGCCAAAGAGATTGACAAGCGCTGCGCCCAAATGGGCAAGGTAATGCCCGTCTTCATTGAGATAAACAGCGGTAAGGAGCCGCAGAAAGCGGGCGTACTGCCCGAAAAAACCGAGGGGCTGGTCAAGGCCATCGCCCCCTTACCTAACATCAAGGTAATGGGGCTGATGACCATGGGCCCGCGCTTTGGCAACCCCGAAGACTCCCGTCCCTACTTTATCACCACCCGAAAGATTTTCGAGCGTATTAAAGCTCTGGCGATACCCAACGTCGAGATGAGATATCTATCCATGGGCATGACCAACTCCTACAAGGTCGCCCTGGAAGAAGGGGCCAACCTGGTCAGAATCGGCACGCTTATCTTCGGCGAAAGAGAATAGATAAGGAGAGATGACATGGCCACCGAAAAGCAAGTCAGAGAAAGCCTGGGAAAGGTGCTGGTCCCGGGCGTTATGCGAGACCTTAACGGTCTCAACCTGGTGAGGGAGATTACGGCTGCGGACAAAGAGTTAAAGGTCACGCTGGCCGTCACCGGCCTGAGCGAGGAAGCCCAGGAGTTTATCACCGCCAAGGTCAAGGAGGTGGTGGGCAAGCTTTCGGGCGTAAAAAAGGTGGGGATTGAGTTTGCCGCCGCCAAGCCCGCCGAGCTTAACAGAATCGGCGGCATCATCGCCGTGATGAGCGGCAAGGGCGGGGTGGGCAAATCGCTGGTGGCGAGCTTGGCCGCCGTCGCCCTCAAGCGTCAGGGCTACGAGGTGGGCATCTTAGACGCCGACCTCACCGGCCCCAGCATCCCTAAAATGTTCGGCATCACCAGCCGCCCCAGCGGCAGCGAAACGGGCATACTGCCCGTGCTCTCACGTTCGGGCATCGAGGTGATGTCCATCAACCTGCTCCTGCCCCAGGAAGACGACGCCGTCATCTGGCGCGGGCCTCTCATCAGCAACACCATCAAGCAGTTCTGGGAGAACGTCCTCTGGGGCCGACTCGACTACCTGCTCATTGATTTGCCCCCCGGCACCGCCGACGCCCCCCTCACCGTGATGCAGTCCTTCCCCATATCGGGCGTTATCGTCGTCTTCACCCCTCAGGACCTGACCGCCATGATTGTGCGCAAGGCGGTCAACATGGCGCAAAAGATGGATAAGGTGGTGCTGGGGGTGGTGGAGAACATGAGCTACCTGCAGATACCCGATACGGACAAGAGGATGGAAATCTTCGGCCCCAGCCGCGGTAAAGAGATGGCGGAGGCGTCGCGGGCACCCTTGCTGGCACAATTGCCCCTCGACCCCGAGCTGGCCAGCTTATGCGACCGGGGCGAGATTGAAAGCTATGATTCTGAGGTTATGAACGCCTTCGGCC
>CAYPBF010000076.1:0-3637 GCA_964408935.1 uncultured Dehalococcoidales bacterium
GAGACGCTGGAAATCCTGAAAGGGATTAAGGAGCGCTACGAAGAGCACCACCAGCTGGTCATCACCGAAAAGGCGCTCAGCGCCGCCGCCACGCTCGCGGCGAGATATATCCCCGACCGCTTCCTCCCCGACAAGGCCATCGACCTCATCGACGAGGCGGCCTCAAGGGTGAGAATCCGGCACCGCACCATCCCCATCACCCTCAAGGAAGCCCGACGCGCCGAGGACAGCATGCGCAAAGACAAAGAAGCCGCCCTGGCCACCCAGCAGTACGAGTACGCCGCCGAGCTGCGCCAGCGCGAGCTTCAGATTGAAGAGAAAATAAAGAAGATGGAGGAGGAGTGGCAGGCGGAGCAGGGGGAGGACAACCCCGAGGTGGGTGAGGAAGATATCGCTGAGGTGGTCAGCATGTGGACCAGCATCCCCGTAGTGCAGCTGGCCTCGGATGAGACCAGCCGCCTGCTCGAGATGGAAAACGTTCTGCACAAGCGCATCGTCGGCCAGGACGAGGCCATCAACATAGTGGCCAAGGCGGTGAGAAGGGCACGGGCGGGCATTAAAGACCCCCGCCACCCCATCGGCAACTTTATCTTCTTAGGCCCCACCGGTGTCGGCAAGACCGAGCTGGTAAGGGCGCTGGCCGAGTTCATGTTCGGCAGCGAGGATACGCTAATCAGACTCGATATGTCCGAGTTCATGGAAAAGCACACCGTTTCAAGGTTGGTGGGCGCGCCCCCAGGCTATGTCGGCTTTGAGGAAGGCGGACAGCTCACCGAGGCGGTGCGGCGCAAGTCGTACTGCTGCATACTACTGGACGAGATTGAAAAGGCCCACCCCGACGTCTTTAACATCCTCTTGCAGATATTCGACGACGGCCACCTCACCGACGCCAAGGGCCGACGGGTGGATTTCCGCAACAGCATCATCGTCATGACCTCTAACATCGGCGCCGAGCTTATCCGCAAGGGCGGCACCATGGGCTTTACCCAGCGCAGCGACGAAGCCAAGTCCCAACAGATGGACTACGAAAAGATGAAGGAAAAGCTGCTCGAAGAGCTGAAGAAGTCCTTCCGCCCCGAGTTCCTAAACCGCATCGACGGCGTGGTCGTCTTCCACGCCCTGACCAAGGAAGACATCAGGAAGATTGTCGACCTGATGCTGGCCCAGGTCTCCAAGCAGCTCGAGGAGAAGGGCATCAAACTCGAAGTAACCGACGCCGCCAAGGACTTCCTCGGTGAAAAGGGCTACGACGAAGTCTTCGGCGCCAGGCCCTTGCGGCGCGTCATTCAGGATATGGTGGAGGATAAGCTCTCAGAAAGTCTGCTTCGCGGCGTGTTCCGCGCTGAAGATACAGCCATAGTCGACCTGGAAAAGGGGGAGATTGTGGTCCACCCCGCCGCCGTGGAAGCATTAGCCGGAGATGATAAAGCCTAAACCAACCAAACACAGAGATAGCTTTGACACTCAAAGGGCGGGCAACCCTAAGGCTACCACACCGCCCTTTAAGTTCGCCCAAATTTAGGATGGGGAAGTAGAAAGGAGACCAGAATTGTCACAGGAGAACGTCGAAATCCCGATCACGGGTAAGATAACCAGCGTGAACGTGAAAGCGGGGGATAAGGTGGCGGAGGGGGACGTCCTATGTATCCTAGAATCAATGAAGATGGAGAATCCAATCCTGGCCCCGGTGGGGGGCACTGTGGCCAAGATAGAGCTGGCGGCGGGTCAGGTGGTGGAGGCGGGCGATTTAGTCGTCGTTATTGAATACTAAGCAACTAAGGAACAGCTAAATGACAGACTGGAGTCTAGTAGCCGAGATTGCCGGGGGTGGCTTTGGTGTTACCATTCTGGCCCTGATAATACTGAGCCTGGCCGCCTGGATAGTAGGCCTGATCGTGCAAAGATTCAAGGCTGAGCCTAAAGAGACTCCGAAAGAGGAAAAGTAGGTGTTTGGTCTCTACGAAACCGCCTTCGGTTCGCTAACCTGGGGCAACATCGTAATGTTCCTCATCGCCGGGCTCCTCATCTACCTGGGCATCGCCAAGAAGATGGAGCCCATTTTGTTAGTCCCCATCGGCTTCGGCATCCTGCTGGTCAATCTCCCCCTCGGCGGCATGATGGTCTATAGCCCCGACGGCTTCCCCGCCGAGGTAGGCAGCTTAAGCGAACTGATAAAAGCCATCGGCAGCGGCCAAGTCGGTCTGCTCAACGTGCTCTACACCTATGGCATCGAGTCCGAGGTCATACCCTTACTCATCTTCCTCGGTGTCGGCGCCATGACCGATTTCAGGCCCACCATCGCCCGCCCCGTATCCTTCCTCTTCGGCGCCACCGCCCAGCTCGGTGTTTTCGTCGTCTTTATCATCGCTTACACTTCAGGGCTCTTCTCGGTAAACGAGGCCGCCTGCGTCGGCATCATCGGCGGCTCGGACGGTCCGCCCACGGTTTACCTCACCGCCGCCCTGGCCCCTAAGCTTTTGGGGCCGATCACGCTGGTGGCCTACTCCTATATGGCGCTGGTGCCCATACTCCAGCCGCCGATCATAAAGGCGCTGACCTCTAAGAAAGAGCGCGCTATATTCATGAAGCCCCAACTGCGCCAGGTCTCCAAGCTGGAGGAGATTCTCTTCCCGGTATTGATATTCGTCGTCGCCGCCCTGCTCGTGCCCAAGTCGGTGCCGCTTATCGGTATGTTTATGTTCGGCAACCTGCTGCGGGTCAGTGGCGTCACCGATAGACTGGCCCAGGCCGCGGGCGGGGTCTTTATCGACGTGCTCACCTTCCTGCTGGGCTTAACCGTAGGGGCACTGATGCCCGCCTCGGTCTTCCTCACCGGTCAAACGCTGGCTATCGTCGGCCTGGCCGTAGTCGCCTTCTCCTTCGGTACCGCCGGGGGAATATGGGCTGCCAAGCTGGTCAACCTGTTCTTGAAGGAAAAGATAAACCCGATGATTGGCGCCGCCGGCGTTTCGGCCATCCCCATGTCGGCCCGCGTCGTGCAGAAGATGGGGCAGGAGGCCAACCCCAAGAACTTCCTCCTCATGCACGCCATGGGGCCCAATATGGCCGGGGCCATCGCCACCTCGGTGGTGGCCGGCATACTCCTGGGCATGCTTTTGTAGCCCACTAAGATTCTAAAGCTATCGGCATCCACAAGACTACTGTGGGTGCCCTTTTTTTACCCCCGAAACGTCGGTGGGTGGAAGCGAGGCGTAACCCAACCGTTAAAGGGGTGTTTAAGAGGGGGCTTTGCCCCCTCTTTTCCTCAAAGGGCGGCGGGCGGGTAAAGATATAAAACGGGGCGGGGATTCTCCTCTTGCATTACCCCCCAAAATGGGCTAAAGTCAAGCTATGGTCAAACCCAAGTCCAGCGGGCGCACCATCTTCATCTGCCGCAACTGCGGCCGGGAGAGCCTGAAATGGCTGGGGCGCTGCCCCAACTGCCAGGAATGGAACAGCTTTGAGGAGACCGTTGTCTCCACCGCCCCCACCCCCATAGCCGACCTTTCTAATCCACCCCAGGAGCTTTCCCAGGTCGCTATTGATAGCTCCGACCGCCTCCCCCTCCCCTCAAACGAGCTCAACCGGGTGCTGGGCGGGGGGCTGGTCTCCGGCTCGCTGGTGCTCATGGGCGGCG
>CAYPBF010000077.1:0-3545 GCA_964408935.1 uncultured Dehalococcoidales bacterium
CAATCTTGGCGTAAAAGGTGTCGTTCTTAAGCTCGCTGACGACGATAGAGTTGATAGTCGCCCCCAGCGTGTCGATGACGGAGCGCAGCAGGTCGTGGGTCAGGGGGCGGGGCACGTTAACGTCCTGTAGCTTAACAGCGATAGCGTCGGCTTCGGCAGGACCAATCCAGATGGGCAAATAGCGGTCCGAATCCTTCTCCTTCAAAATCACCACCCGCTGATAGTTCATCAGGCTCACCCTGATACTATCGATAAGCATCTCTATCATATACCGAAAACCTCCTCCATCTCACGCCCCTAAATTCTACTCCTCAACCCCACCCCTGTCAATAAAGGAGTGACTGGGCTTGAGTGGTGCCCCCCACCCCTCCAGGCTGTTCTTCCCACACCAACCCGCCCAGAAACGTCTTTCAAAGGGAGTAAACCTATCAAGTTAAGAGGTTTACTTATTAGGGCGGGCTGGGTGGGTCAAAAACGACGTGCGCTAACAGAGTGGGGCAGCGGGGCGAGAAATCCCAGCTTAAAAACCCCCAATCCATTATGGTATAATAGCCAAGTGATAAATCGGCACTTTCCCTATATTTCCCACTAAAGGTGAAGCGCTAGGAGGCAGCAATATGCAGCAAGGTCAAAAGGCAATCGTCCTCTTCAGTGAAGTCGGTAAAGGCGACGTCAACACTGTCGGCGGCAAGGGCGCTAACCTCGGCGAAATGACCCAGGCCGGCATACCCGTCCCCCCTGGCTTCATTGTCACCGCCAGCGCCTATTTTGACTTCGTGGACAGGTCATCGCTCAGGGACAAAATTAACAGCTGGCTCAAGCCCCTCGACACCAGCAACAGCAAGCAACTCCAGCAGGTAGCCAGCGTCGTCAAAAAGCTCATCATGGACACCCCTATGCCCCCCGAGCTGGCCGAAAGTATCGAAAAAGCCTACAAGGAAATCGGCAGCGGGCTGGTGGCGGTGCGCTCCTCGGCCACGGCCGAAGACCTGCCCGAAGCCTCCTTCGCCGGACAGCAGCGTACCTTCCTCAATGTGCACGGGGGCAAAGAGGTGGTCAAGGCCGTACAGGAATGCTGGGCATCCCTCTTCGAGCCGCGGGCCATCTTCTACCGCCACCATCAGGGCTTCGACCACTTCAAGGTGGGCATCGCTGTCCCCGTGCAAAAGATGGTGCAATCCAAGACCTCGGGCGTCATGTTCACCCTGGAACCGGTGACCAGTGCCAGCGATAGGATTGTCATCGAGGCCGTCTTCGGGCTGGGCGAGGCCATCGTCTCCGGTGAGGTGACCCCCGACCTCTACGTCGTGAATAAGGAGAGCCTGAAGATACTCAAACGCAAGACGGTCACTCAGGACACACAGCTCGTCAAGAACCCCGAAGCCAGCGCCAAAGAGACTAACATCTGGACCCCCATCCCCACCTCCACCAAGTCCAAGCCTAAGCTCAGCGAAGATGAAATCACCAAACTAGCCCAGCTGGGAAAAAGGATAGAAAAGCACTATAACTTCCCCCAGGACATCGAGTGGGCCAAGGAAGACGACCATATTTATATAGTGCAGACCCGCCCCGTGACCACGATAAAGGAAAAGACCGAGGTCGAACCCGAAATCGCTAACCCCGTGCTCCTGAGCGGTGAAAAGGCCAGCCCGGGCATTGCCTCCGGCCCGGCCAGGGTACTCGCCGACGCCTCACATATAGACCAGGTAAAAACGGGCGACGTCCTGGTGGCCGAGATGACCACTCCCGACTTCGTCCCCGCCATGAAACGCGCCGTGGCCATCGTAACTGACCGCGGCGGCCGCACCGCCCACGCCGCCATCGTCAGCCGCGAACTGGGCATCCCCTGCGTCGTCGGCGCCGAAAAGGCGACCACCACCCTCAAAAGCGGCCAGATAATCACCGTTGACGGCTCGCATGGCAAAATCTACGACGGCAAGGTCACCCGACGCATCAAGACCACCGCCGTGGCCGACACTATAAGGGAGTCCCTCAAGACCAAGACCAAGGTTTATGTCAACTTGGCTCAGCCCGAGCTGGCCGAAAACGTGGCCAGGCGCAATGTGGACGGCGTGGGGCTACTGCGCGCTGAGTTCATGGTCGCCCAGATTAACGAGCACCCCCAGTACATGATTAAGCAAAATCGGGGCCAGGAGTTCGTCGACAAGCTCTTCGACGGCATCAACACCTTCGCCAAGGCCTTCGACCCCCGCCCCGTCGTTTACCGCACCACTGACTTCAAGACCAACGAATACCGCCAGCTCAAGGGCGGCGAGGAATTCGAAGCCGAAGAGGAAAACCCGATGATTGGCTACCGCGGCGCCTCGCGTTACATCACCGATATCGAGGTCTTTAGGCTGGAGATAGAGGCCATCAAACGGGTCAGGGAGAAGTACAAGAACCTCTGGGTGATGATACCCTTCGTGCGCACCGTTGACGAGCTGGACAGGACCAAGCAGCTTTTGGAGGCCGAGGGGCTGAAGCGCTCTAAAGACTTCAAGCTCTGGATGATGGTCGAGGTGCCCTCCAACATTTTTCTCATTGAAAAATTCCTGGCCGTCGGCATCGATGGCATCTCCATCGGCTCCAACGACCTCACCCAGCTCATCCTGGGCATCGACCGCGACAGCGAAAAGCTGGCCAGCACCTTCGACGAGAGAAACGAAGCGGTGCTGGTCGCTCTGGAGAGGGCCATTACCGTCTCCAGGAAGATGGGCGTTACCTCGTCCATCTGCGGCCAGGCACCCTCAGAATACCCCGAGCTTACCGAAAAGCTGGTCGCCTGGGGCATAAACTCGGTCTCGGTAACCCCCGATATGATCGGCACCACCCGCGAGATAATCGCCAAGGCCGAAGCCAAGCTGAAGAAGAAATAGCGGCAGCGTACAAGGGGGGAAAATGACCGGAATAAAAAGGCTGCCCTCGCCCTGGAGCTATTCGATGGCGGTGGCCGCGGGCGATTTTGTCTTCCTGGCCATGCACCGCGGTTTCGGAGATGATTTTACGACACAGTTTCACGACAGCTTTAGACACCTGAAGAAGACACTGGCCGAGTTCGATTTGACGCTGGCGCATCTGGTACACGTCGATGTCAGGACGAAAAATATCGCCGATGTCAGGGTCTACGAAAAGCTCTTCCGAGAGTACTTTGAGAAGGACAAATACCCGGCCCGCATAGGCGGCACCACCGAATTTATCGATGACGATTGCCTGTTCATGATTAGCGGCATCGCCTACCGGGGAGCCGAATCGGACGCCAAATGATTGAGAAGCTGAACATACGGCAGCTGACCGAGGAACGGGAAGAAAGCCTCTCCCCTAACGCCGTGCAGAGCAAGGACTCCAAGGGCCGGGAGAAGGAAGAAAAGCCCTGCCCGATACGCACCGCCTTCCAGCACGACCGCGACCGTATCATCCACAGCAAATCTTTTCGTAGGCTCAAGCACAAGACGCAGGTCTTTATCGCCCCCCTGGGCGACCACTACGTCACCCGCCTCACCCACACCCTGGAGGTGGCCCAAATCGCCCGTACCATCGCCCGCGCC
>CAYPBF010000078.1:0-3518 GCA_964408935.1 uncultured Dehalococcoidales bacterium
CCCATGTCGTCGACGCGCCCATAATCGCCCACCTGGGTGATTCGACCTTCTTCCATTCAGGCATACCGCCCCTGATAAACGCCGTCTATAACAAGGCCAACATCACCATGGTCATCATGGATAACTCGGCCACGGCTATGACCGGCTTCCAGCCCCACCCCGGCACCGGCCAGACGGCTATGGGCGACGAGACCGTGTTGATAAAGGCGGAGGATATCGCCCGCGCCTGCGGGGTAAAGTTCATCGAGGTCATCGACCCCCTCGATCTGAAAACGGCCGCCAAGACCGTTGAGGCCGCCATAAGGTTCGAAGGCCCCGCCGTCGTCGTCTCGCGTCGGCTCTGCACCATGATAGAGCAGCGGGAGAAGCGAAAACGAAAGGAGCCGACCATCCCCTACCGCGTCGACCAAGACAAGTGTAAAGATAAGTGCCACGCCTGCATCGAGCTACTGGGCTGCCCCGCGGTGATAATGGAGGACGGCCGTACCGTCATCGACGAGGCGCTCTGCACCGGTTGCGGTATCTGCGCCCAGGTCTGCCCCTATAAAGCGATAGTAGAGGTGAGCCAATGACCAGAGAGTTCAACGTGCTGATTGGCGGGGTCGGTGGGCAGGGCGTAATCCTGATGTCGGAGCTATTGGGCGGGGCAGCGGTCAAAGATAAGGTGAAGGTTAGGGGCTCGGAGGTACTGGGCATGGCGGTGAGGGGTGGCTCGGTAACCAGTTCCATACGGCTCGGTGAGGATGTTTATGGCCCCCTCATCCCCGACGGCAAGTGCAGCGCCCTGGTGGGCATGGAGCCTTCCGAGGCCTTGCGTAATATCACCTGCCTCTCCAAGTCCAGCCTGGTCATACTGAATACGGCGGCCACCGTACCCTTTACCGTTCCCCTGGGGCAAAGCAGCTATCCCAGCCTGGAGACAATCCTGGAGAAGCTCAAGAAGGCCGCCGAAAAGATAATCCAGCTCGATGCCGCCAAGCTGGCTCGGGAGGCGGGCAGCCACCTCACCGCCAATATCGTCATGCTGGGGGCGCTGTTCGGTACCGAGCGCCTGCCGATTAAGGTAGCAACTATCAAAGAGGCCATCGAGGGAAGATTCCCGACAAAAGTGGTGCCGATTAATTTTAAAGCCTTCGACATGGGCTATGAGGCTTGTAGGCGGGCGCTAAAAGAATAAGGACAACCGTCTCAATAGTGGAATTCCACAGAATCCCTAATCGTTTCCCAAATATCTTCATACTTCGACCATTTGCCCTTTTTCACGGCCATTACCAGCACTCCTATATCATCCGGAGGAAAGACAATCAACACGCAGATTTGCACTGACTCACCCTCAGACTTGCCTGTGTACATCGTCTCCCAGGCCTCATAGCCTCCTATGGTTAACTGCTGGTGCGTTTCTCGGGTGAGATCTGTAAATCCAGCCACTACGTTCCATTGGAGTATTTCAGCGAATTCCCCTGCCGACACACCTATTGTTTCCAGCGTGATATCCCAGCCTGGCCAGACCGTGTCCGAGGATTCGGACAATGCGACCATGTCAAAGGTCGCCGGCATCAAAAAAGCATTCTCCTTAGCTACATCCCCATAGGCATCAATTTCTATGGCTTGTCTCTCCTCTACGGTAAAAGCAGCGTAAAAATCGTTCACTAAAGACACGTATTCATCAGGTCTTTCCCAGTCATCGGGAATGCTCAAAGTCATCACCCTGACCCTCACGTCTTTGTAATCCAGCTCCGACGGTGTGGAATCACATCCCACCACACCTGCAACCAGCGCCACCATGACTACTAAGCCTATCATGGTTTTCATCTCACCCTCCCCTTGGGTCGCGTATTCTCAGAATAAAAAGGGCACCAGCCCTATCCTACTCAATAAGCTCCGTGATGTGCATCACCTTTACCGGGGCCTTGTTCCGCAGCAGGCTATCAATCAACTGAATCTCACAACCCGGGCAGCTGGTGACCACAACATCAGCCCCGGTGGACTTAATCGCTTCCACCTTCTTATCGGCAATATCCTTGGACAGGTCGTAGTAATTAAGGCTGAACGTCCCCGCCATCCCGCAGCAACGGTCAGCGTTGGGCATTTCGACGTATTCTATACCCGATATAGACTTCATGAGCTGCCGGGGCTGGCTGGTTATGCCCAGGTGCCGGCTCAAGTGACAGGGGTCGTGCCAGGTCACCTTCTTGCCCTTGGCCTCCGCCGAAGCCTTATAGGCCGAGGCCGGCAAATCCAGAACGTCAATGAGGAACTCGGAAACATCCTTTACCTTTTTGCCGAATTTCTCGTAGGCCTTTTTTCTCTTGGGGGTATCAGCCAGGAACTTGGTATAATCCTTGAGTGCTGAGGTGCAGGTGGCGCAGTCGGAGATGACGTAGTCCAATCCCTCGAAGGCCTTAACGTTAGCGTCGGCCATCTTGCGTCCGGTCTCGAAGTCGCCCGCCCCCAGAAACACCGGTGCCCCACAGCAACCCTGTTCTCTGGGCACAACTACCTCCACCCTGTTTCGGGTCAGGAAATCAATGATATGCTTACCCATCTCGGGCAGGACGAAATCGGTCATGCAGCCGCTGAAATAGCCCACCCGCATCCTGGTCTTAACGCCCTTGGGCGGTACGTTGACCACCGGTACCATCTGCCGCAAAAACTTGGGGGCAATCTGGGGTATATTTCTTCCCTTGCCCAGCGCCGAAAGGAACAGGGAAAGGTGCCTGATGGTGCCCTCGGTCTTGGGCATAAAGATTCCCTGGAACCAGGAGGCGAAGCGCACCACCCAGCCGAAGAGCCTCCGCCGCGGCAGCAGCCAGCGGTAGATGATATTATAGGGGAACTTCAATCCTTTGGCCTTAACCATGTCCGCCCTAGCGGCGACGATAACGTTGGGAATGTTGGCCTTAGCCGGGCAGTTGGCCGTGCAGGTCATACAGAGGGTGCACTTGTTGAGGCGGGCGGCATACTCCTTGGTGTAGTCCAGCTCTCCCGCCAGCAGCCCCCGAATCATCATGTTCTTGCCCCGTGCCACCGAGGCTTCAATCCTTTCTTCCTGATACACCGGGCACCAGAAGGTGCAAAAGCCGCACTTCATGCACTGGCTCAGGTCGCTTTCGAAGCGCTTCATATTTTCGTATCTGTTGTCTTTCGCCATATTAAACCCTCTCCTCCTCCCATATCTTGCCGGGATTGAGGATATGGTTGGGGTCGAGCAGTGACTTTATCTTTATCATCAGGTCCAGGGCTACCGGGTCCATGGCCCGCTTCAGGAAGCGCTGTTTCTCCAGCCCGATGCCGTGCTCTCCAGAGAGGACACCGCCCAAAGAAAGCGCCGCCTCGAAGATTTCCCCCATGGCCGCTTCAGCCCTGGCAAATTCCTCCTTCTTGCTGACGTCGGTAAAGATGGCCGGGTGCAGGTTGCCGTCGCCGGCATGCCCCAGGTAGCTTATGAAGAAGCCCGTCCTCTTGGATATCTCCTGCAGCTTATCAATGAACTCAGCCAGCTTATCGCGGGGCACGGC
>CAYPBF010000079.1:0-3389 GCA_964408935.1 uncultured Dehalococcoidales bacterium
GGTGGTGGTAGGGAATGTTCAGCGCCTCGAAGTTATAGTAGTTCCACTCCACCTCAGGCGCCTCCATCACCTGAAAGCCCATGGAAACGAAGATTTCGTGAATCTCGTTGATGGTCTGGGTGATGGGGTGCAAACGCCCGGCGGGTATAAGACGCCCGGGCAGCGTGATGTCCAGAGATTCGGCGCCAACGGCGCTAACCATTTGGTCCTCACGGAGCATTTGAGTCTTCTGCTGGTAGCTGTTTTCCAGCTCGGTCTTGATGCGGTTAGCCAGCGTCCCCACCTTTTTCCTCTCCTCCACGGGCAGCTTGGCCAGCCCGCGTAGCACGTTGGTAAGCTGGCTCTTCTTACCCAGGTAGCGCACCCGCCAGTCTTCGAGGTCTTTGTCTCTGGTGACTGCCTCCAGCTCCATAAGGGCACCGGATAAAAGTTGCTCAAGTTCGCTTATCATGGTTGTTTGGATTATAGGTTATAGGTGATAGGAGGGTCAAGGAGAAGGAGAAAAATATCATTGAGAGCGAAGCGAAGCAATCCCCACCCCATCTTGTTCAGCGAACGTCTTTTCTTCCCACCCAATGCCCACCCTACAGAGGTGTAACCTCTATATACTTCTCTCCCCACCCCCCTTTTGGGGGGGGTCTTAAGGGGGGCGAAGCCCCCCTTTGAAAGACGTTTGTGGGCGGGCTGGGCGGGAAAGAAAAACGTACGCTAGATAAGGTGGGGTGGGGATAAAAAAAGGGGCTTTCAAGCCCCTCCTAAAATTCCTCGTAAAAACCCTCTTACCCTTCCACCTTCCCCTTCGCCACCGTCACCAGCTCGGCAAAGGCCTTCGGCTCCCTCACTGCCATATCGGCCAGCACCTTACGGTTGACCTCTACCCCCGCCTGCTTCAGGCCGTAGATGAACTGTCCGTAGCTAAGCCCCTGTGCCCGGCTGGCGGCGCTGACCCTTAGAATCCAGAGCCGCCTCATGTCGCCCTTGCGCTCGCGGCGGTGGGCGTAGGCGTAGCTCAAGGCGTGGAGCATGGACTCTTTGGCACGGCGATAGAGCGAGTGCCTGGTGGCCCGATGCCCCTTGGTCATGGCCAGTACTTTCTTATGTCGTTTGTGGCTGGTTACGCCTCGCTTGATACGCAAAGTGTCCCCCTATCTACTTCACGCCGTAGGGCAAAAGCCGCTGGATGCGTTTTCGGTCGACGGCGTTCAAGGGTATGGTGTCGTCGAAGAGACGGCGCACCCGCTTCGGCTTGCGGCGGCGCAGGTGGCTCTTGCCGCCCTTGACTCGCATAATTTTGCCGCTACCCGTGATATGGAAGCGGCGCTTGGCTCCCTTATGGGTTTTTATCTTTGGCAATTTTCTAAGTCTCCTTTACGGCCTCACTCTTCTCAGCACTCTTCTCGGGCGTTTTCGCCTTCTGGGTGGCTAATGGCGAGAGGATTACGGTCATGCTCCTCCCCTCGATAACGGGTTGGCGGGCGATAGCCGCCACCCCCTGCAAAGCCTCCGTCATCCGCTGTAAAAGACCCCAGGCGATTTCGGGGTGGGTAATCTCCCGTCCCCTGAAGCGCACCGTCACCTTTACCTTATCACCCTCCCCCAGCAGCTTCCGCACCGTCCGGGTTTTGGCGTCGAAGTCGTGACGGTCAATCTTGGGTCGTATCCGAACCTCGCGCAGCATGGAAACCTTCTGGTTCTTCCGCTGCTCGCGCTCCTTCTTGGACTGCTCGTACTTGTACTTGCCGTAGTCGAGCAGGCGGCAAACCGGCGGTGTTGCGGTCGGGGCTACCTCAACCAGGTCAAGGTCTTGCCTCCTCGCCGTCTCCAGCGCCTGGTTTGTCGGCATAATCCCCAACTGCTCGCCCTTCTCCCCCACCAGGCGTACTTCCCTGGCTCTGATGCCCTGGTTAACCCGTAGCGGTTTAACTATGTCCTGTTTACCTCCCGCAACCTTAAAGGTTTATGGGCACAAACTATAGCATAACCGCCTGCGCTAGTCAAGTTTTAGAGCTTAAGCTCCAGGCTGCGGCTAGCTATAACCCCTTTTATGCTCTTCTTAAAGTCAGCGAACGGCCGAGCCTGGGCCTGCTCGCCGCTGCGCAGGCGCACCGAAACGGTGCCGTCGGCGACCTCCCTGTCCCCGACGACGAGCATGTAGGGAATCTTATCCATCTGCGCCTGCCGTATCTTCATGTTCACCGTCTCCGAGCGGGCATCCACCACCCCCCTTATCCCTTCCTTTTTGAGCTCGGCCTCCAGCTTTTGAGCGTATTCCAGGTGACGGTCAGCAATAGGTATCACCGCCGCCTGCACGGGTGCCAACCAGACGGGGAAGGCGCCGCCGTAGTGCTCAATTAGTGAAGCCAGAAAGCGCTCCATGCTCCCCAGCACGGTGCGGTGCACCATGGCCACCATATGTTCCTGCCCGTCCTCGCCGACATAGTTGACGTCGAAACGCTGGGGCAGGTTGAAGTCGACCTGTATGGTCGGCCCCTGCCATCCCCGCCCCACCGCGTCCTCAAACTTTATGTCAATCTTGGGCCCGTAGAAGACGCCCTCGCCGGGGTCGATTTCGTAGGCCAGCTTTTGCCTATCTAGAGCCTTGGCCAGCGTATCGGTGGCCTCCTCCCAGACCTTGAGGTCGCCCGCGTACTTCTCGGGGCGGGTAGATAGATAGATGCTGTAGTTTTTGAAGCCGAAGGTATCCACCATGAACAGGGCCAACTCGAGCACATTCGCCACCTCGTCCTCCAGCTGGTCAAAGCGGCAGAAGATATGGGCGTCGTCCTGGGTAAAGCCGCGCACTCTGGACAAACCGTGCAGGACGCCGGAGCGCTCGTAGCGGTAGACTGTGCCCAGCTCGGCATAGCGTAAGGGCAGCTCGCGGTAGCTGCGCTGGCTGGTCTTATAGATAAGTATGTGCCCGATGCAGTTCATCGGTTTTATAACGTATTCCTGCCCCTCGACGTCGATGGGGTCGTACATGTCCTCGCGGTAGAAGTCCCAGTGCCCGCTCGTCTTCCAGAGGTCGAGCTTGCCGATGTGCGGCGTGTAGAGCAGCTCGTAGCCCCGCTTGAAGTGCTCGTCCTTCCAGAAGTCCTCGATGACGCGCCGTATGATTGAGCCCTTGGGGTGCCAGTGCACTAGGCCCGGGCCGGCCTCTTCGTGGATGCTGAAGAGGTCTAATTCTTTACCCAGCTTGCGGTGGTCGCGCCTGGCTGCTTCCTCCAGCCTTTTGAGATAGTCGTCGAGGGCGTCTTTAGTCTCGAAAGCGACGCCGTAAACCCTTTGCAGCATTGGGTTATGCTCGTCTCCCCGCCAGTAGGCACCGGCGATACTGACCAGCTTGAAGGCCTTAATCTCTTTGGTGGAGCTTACGTGAGGTCCCCGAC
>CAYPBF010000080.1:0-3360 GCA_964408935.1 uncultured Dehalococcoidales bacterium
CTATGGCCGCCCAGCAGGCGGTGCACTTCATCGGCATGCCCGAAGGCAACCTGGCTATAGCCGAGGCCGTGGTCTATCTGGCCACCGCCCCCAAGAGCAACTCGCTCTATGAGGCCTATTCCAAAGTCCAAGAGGAAATCAGAGAAAAGCCCGACGCCGAGGTGCCCAAGCACATACGCAACCCGGTGACGCCCCTGATGAAGGGGATGGGATACGGGGAAGGCTATAAATACGACCACCTTTTCCCCGGTCACTTTGCCGGACAGACTCACCTGCCCGACTCCCTCAAAGACAAGCACTTCTATAAGCCTGGCGACCAGGGCTACGAAAAGCAGGTCGCCGAAAGGCTCAAAGCCTGGTGGGAGAGCGTCGAGAAGGCGAAAAAACCTAAAGCGACGAAGCCTAAGAAAACGACCAAGCCTAGAAAGCCCAAAGAGCCCAAAGAGAAAAAGTCTTGAGACGAGAGCACACCGCCATCCCCAACGGTGACATCACCCTGGAAGCGTGCTGGCATTTCCCCGATGATAAAGACCCACTGGCGGCGGTGGTCGTCTGCCACCCCCACCCCCTCTACGGGGGAAGCATGTCGTCCAACGTCGTCTTCGGCATCTGCCAGGCGCTGGCGGAGAGAGGCATGGCTGCGCTGAGGTTCAACTTCCGGGGGGTGGGCCAAAGCGGCGGTCAGTTCGGTGAGGGTATCGGTGAGCAGGAAGACGCCAAGGCGGCGCTGGACTTCGCCCTGGCCACCGAGGGTATCGACCCAGAGCGCCTCGGGCTGGCGGGCTATTCCTTCGGGGGCATGGTCGCCCTGCCCGTGGCGCTTAAGGACGAGAGGGTGAAGCGGCTGGCGCTGGTCTCACCGGCGCTGGCGGAGGAGGGGTGGAAGGAGCTAGAAAGCTACCAAAAGCCCAAGCTCGTCATCGTCGGGGAGCACGACTTAGTCGTGCCCTTGGCCAAGTTCCAGAAGCTGGCCGAGGCTAAGCCCGAGCAGTATAGGATTATCAGCGGTGCCGACCACTTCTGGGGAGACTATGAGGACGAGGTGGCGGAAAGGGTGGCCGCCTTTTTTACTGAGGGATTCGGGACAAGCTAATCCGCCTTGACATGTCCACCCCCAGCCGTTATACTGGAAGTCCGTTTGTTTAAAAACGGAGCGACGCGGGGTGGAGCAGTGGAAGCTCGTTGGGCTCATAACCCAAAGGTCGCAGGTTCGAATCCTGCCCCCGCTACCAAAGAAATCTAAGGGAAGCGATTGCTTCCCTTTTTTGTTTGGGGTATAGTAGATTTAGCCAGGATTACCACTTCCACATTACCAACTCACGGACAAATCCCAACAACCAAAAGGAGGCAGACCTATGGCAGAAACAAAATACGGCAAGTACTTTTTTTCGGGGCCCGTTCCAGAGCGCGAGGCGGCGAAACTTATCGCTGACCTTAACGGCAATTTGATTAAAGGGAGCAACCGATATCTGGTTAACTGGGTATTCCCCTCCCCGAACGAGCTCTTCGGGGTGGACTCGTGGGACCAGATTTCCCACGGCCCCCACATCCACAAAAGCGCCGAAATCCTGATGCACATCGGCACCGACCCCGATAACCCCTATGACCTGGGCGCCGAGTGCGAGCTTTGTATGGGCCCGGAGATGGAAAAGCACGTCATCACCAAGTCCACCGTGATCTACCTACCGCCCGATTTCGTCCATGGCCCCTGGACCGTCAAGCGGGTGGACCGGCCCTTTATCATGATACAGGTCAATCAGGAACCAACCCATACCGAAAAATCAATGAAGCACCTGGTAGCCGAAAAGGATAGGGACCGGATGATGTTCATCGACGAAGGCTACGATACCCCAGAGCCAGTCTGGCAGTTCCCCAAGGCGTCCAAGTTTAGCCAAGGCTCCTCTTAAACTTCAGGAGCCAGGCAAAGGTAGTAGCTAAAGGGAAGCCATCGGGTTTCCCTTTGGTTTTTAACAGACCCTACGGCTTTCCCCTAAAATTGCAGAGTAGATGAGCCCCTATGTTAGAATAGTCTTAAAGGCCTATTAACCGAATCTATCGGAGGAAGGAGATAAAATCTTGGAAGAGAAGATAACCTATTTCGAAACACCGAGTTTGGAGAACACCGAGGAAACGTTGCGCCTGGCGGCGGAGAGGGCCAAGGCGCGGGGTATAAAGAAAATCGTGCTGGCCTCGACGACGGGAGAGACCGCCCGCCTGGCCTTAGAGCGTTTGGGCAAGACCGGGATTAAGCTGGTGGTCGTGCCCCACCAGTACGGCTTTGGTCCGGGCAGACAGCGCTTCCCCGCCGAGCTTATTACCGAGCTGGAGCAGAAGGGGCACCGCGTCCACTTCGGCACCATGCTTTTCCATACCGACGGCTTCTACGGCACGACCACGCCCACCGTCATGGCCATTGTGCTACGCACCCTCTGCCAGGGGATGAAGGTCGCTGTCGAGATAATTCTGATAGCGACCGACAGCGGCTGCATCGCTGCCGGCGAGAAGGTCATCGCCATAACTGGCACCGGGCGCGGCTCCGACACCGCCGTGGTGGCTACGGCGGCCACTTCCACCAAGCTCCACGACCTCCACATCACCGAGATCATCTGCAAGCCGCTGGAGACCAAGTCCTGGCCCGCCGGACAGAGGCCCCCGATGAGACCCGAGCCGAAGAGCTAGACGGCTCTCGGCTCATTACCGGAAAGCTCGGCCAGTTACCAGCCCCGAAGGGGCTTTAGGTTGAAGATAACTAACGGAGGAGGCAAACAAAATGGCCGAGACCACTGACAGTACATCCCGAGGCGGGGTAGCCCGGAAGCTGCGGAGCTATTTCATCACTGGCTTTCTGGTGAGCATACCCCTGGGCGTCACCATATTTATCCTGGTCTGGATATTCAACACCGTCGATAACCTGCTGGAACCGCTAACCATTCATATATGGGGGCACTACGTGCCCGGCATTGGCTTCGGCGTGACCGTGGTGCTGATTTTCCTGGTCGGCATCATCGCCAGCAACCTGCTGGGCAGGAGGCTGATTCGCTACGGCGAGTCTATTATCGGCCGAGTGCCCATATTCCGAGCGATCTACTCCGCCATCAAGCACATCGTGGACAGCTTTTCCGCCCCGGATAAGACCAGTTTCCTGCAGGTGGTGCTGGTTGAGTTCCCGCGCAAAGGCATGAGGACGATAGGCTTCGTCACCAACGAGCTGACCGACGAGTCGGGGAAGAAAACGCTCAACGTGCTCATACCCAACTCCCCCAACCCGATGAGCGGCTTTTTGGAGATAGTCAAGGAGGAGGAAGTGGTCAGAACCAAGGTCTCGGTGGACCAGGCCCTACAGATGATAGTTTCGGCGGG
>CAYPBF010000081.1:0-3266 GCA_964408935.1 uncultured Dehalococcoidales bacterium
TAACGAAAAGCGAACAAATCAGGTGGTAGTGGGGTGAGTGGAGGGATTTGAACCCTCGATCTCCAGGGCCACAACCTGGCGCCTTAGACCACTGGGCTACACTCACCACGTTTAGAGTATAGCCATTATAGACAAAAAACCGCCCTGGTTCAATCGGCGGCTACATTCCCTGCGTGTTTTTATAACCGTGTGGAGGCAGGTCGAATTCCCACCAGGCTTCGGGGTCATTACCGAAACCGCGGTCGGTATCCAGCTTGCGTAACATCCGGTTGAAGGCCGGCGTGGTGGCGATAACCTGCCTGACGAAATCATGGATGTGGATAAACGACTTGTCCTGCTTGGAGAAGGGGCAGCTGGCTAGACAGATACCGCAGTCATGCCCGCCCAGACTCAGCCATCCCGAAAAACAGTTGGGCGCTTTTTCGTAGTATGCCTTGACACCGGGGTTGTTCCAGGGTCCCTGTATCTCCCAAGTGGGCTCGGTTTCCATGCTGAGGGCATTGGTAGGACAGAATTCGGCGCACTTTTTGCAGTCGCGGCAGAAGCGGAAGATGCCGGCGTCTATCGGCTTGGTGGGAGCCAGCGGCAGGTCGGTGATTACCTTGAATACCCGCACCATAGGCCCCCATCTGGGGGAAACCAACCGGTTCAGGCGGCTCAGTTCGCCTAGCCCGGCCAGTACACCGAAGCCGGGGCTGTTGCCCGAACTGCCCATGTTGCCGTCGGTCATACATTGATAGCCCAGCCTGTTGATAAACTGCTGGAGGCGGAGCTGTACTGAGGTGCCCTCGGAATAGCCCATTGAGGTGGCGGCTTCTTCTAATACGCTCGGTGCTAGGGCCATGGTTGGCTGGGACATTCGGACGGTATAGACAATAACCCATTGTGCCTTGTAAGGTATCACCTTCTTCTTTTTCGTCTCGTAGGCCTTGTCCACGTCTTCAAACTCCCATCTACGGCCATCCCAGCCATCAGAGGAGTAGAAGAGCTTGCGCGTATTTTCATCAAGTTCAACCACTCCTACCGATGAGGCCCCGTAGATTTTAGCCGCCGCCCGAACCATCCGCGTGTTTTCCTCAGGTGTGCCCTCATAGCGTGGATAGCTAAGGTCTTCAGGTATGCCACAGAATTCCGCGGTAACATTAACGTCGGGGCCCAGGAAGGCGCGCTCTGCTGCTAAGAATGATGTTACCCATCCGCCGGCGACCAGCGCTTTGTCCCTTAGTGTGAACCCCGCCTTGTTTTTAAGTATATTTTGCGTGTTTATTTCCACCGACTTTGCCCCTAGTTTCATGGCTTTGTCGGGGCCCAGCGCCTGGGCAAAGCCGTTGACGAACATGATATTACTGCTGTCGAAGCGCTGCATCAGGCTCCAGTCAATCTCCACGGTGGGTTTATTGACCTCCTTTATCCACCAGGGTAGTTTCCGCTCCGCCGCCGGTGATGACTTGATTTCATCGAGGCCCTTGTTATACGGTTTCCTTGCCATCGTTACCCCCTTATTATTTATGGCTTAGCTCTACGATGGTAACCCCCGCGCCCCCCTCACCGTAGCCAGCGGGGCGGTAGGATTCGACCAGGGGGTGCTTATCGAGCACTTTCCGGACCGCCATTCGCAGGGTGCCCGTGCCCTTGCCGTGGACTATGCTTACCTGATAGAGGCCAGCCACGAAGGCGTCGTTGAGGTATTTGTCGAGCCTGAAGAGCGCTTCGTCTATGGTGAGCTGGCGCAGGTGTAGTTCACTTTCTGGCGTCATATCCTTCGGAGATTGTAGCACGGGAGAGAGGGTTAGACAAACGTTTTGTTGTTGTTCCCCCCACCACTTTGTTAGCGAATGTGTTATCTGCCCACCCATCCCGCCCAACGAAGTCTTTCCAAGGGGGGCTTCGCCCCCTCTTGAACTCCTTCAAATCAAGTAGAATTGTTGTCTCCTTAAACCACCAGGGGGGTGGAGTGGCCGTAACCCCGAATAAGAAATTTATAAAGGTCTAGCCTTTATAGGGTGGGTGTTGGGAGGGATAAAACAACGTGCGCTAAACAAGGTGGGGTGGTGGTAACCTCAGGGCTTACGCAGGAAGAAATCCAGGCTTTTAATCTTCTTGACGCCCTTGAGGGACGAGGCCAGAGCCAGCAGGATATTGGCCACGACCTGCCTGGGGAATTGGCTCAAGGCGATGGGGGTATCATTAGCGTAGAGGATTACCCGTTCCCGCTGCGGCACGATAAAGCCCTTCTCCAAGAGGTCGGCCAGGCCTTTGGTATCATCCAGCGAGAACTGGCGGGTCTTGGTCTCCAGCGGTTCGTCGCTGGCGATGGCGATGAGCTTTTTCACCGCAGTCAGGGGCGGGCCGGCCTGCTTACGGTGCGTCTCGATTTTGGGGACGTCGCTGTTCTTGAAGCCCTCGGCTAGAATTATGTCATAGTCCTCGCCCAGCAGGCGGGCCATCTGCTCTAGGCTGACTTCAGCGTCGGTGGGCTTGATCAGGACCAGCCTGTCCGCGGAGCTGATGAGGGTGGCTTGGCTGCCCGCCTCGATGTGACGCCAGCTGTCCTTGCCCGGTTCGTCGAAGGTCGACTCCTGAGGGGCGTGCTTTACCGTGGCTACCCGATAGCCCCTGGACTTAAGCTCACCGATGAGCTTTTCCAGCAGGGTGGTCTTGCCCGACTTCGATTTGCCGACGATAGAAACGATAGGCGGCATCCTCTACTCCTTTTTCCATAAAAAACTCAAGCGCTCTTTGTGGGCATAGCCCCCGTCCCTCGCTGCTTTGGTCCCTTGGCTCTACAGCTCGCCCTGCACTAGGGTGGTGGTGTCCTGGACTCCCTGGACACTGCGCAGCTCGCCCACGATTACCTTGGAGAGCTCGAAAAGGGACTTGGCTTCGGCGGTGGCGATGGCGTCCCACTGTCCGAAAACCAGGTTTACGTCGGTGACGCCGGGAATAGCGCGAATTTGAGATAGGGCGTTGGCTTCTAAACCTGGAATCAGCTTGATGAGAAGATAACCCTTCACCATTTTGGTATTATATTCCCAATCGCTGTGGTTGACAAGTATTTGGCTTTAGTGTTGACACATTAAGCGTATTGGAATATAATCGTGCGAAATAAAAGTAAAGGCTGTGAACGAGACTAGTAGGCTTTAAAGCGGGGCTAAAGAGAGTCGGGTAAGCTGCGAGCCGATGCCAGCGCCGAAGCCGAATGGGCTTGGGAGCCGCAAACCGAAAGTAAGATACGAGTAGGCTTTGTCGCCAGGGGAGCGTTATCA
>CAYPBF010000082.1:0-3121 GCA_964408935.1 uncultured Dehalococcoidales bacterium
CCGCTATAGCGGGGTCGAATTCCCGCTTGAGGCCTTTGTCTGGTGGGACTACCCGCGCTAAGCGGTGTTGAAGGCCGGGTCCTGCGCGGCGGAGTACTATGAATCCCGTCAGGTCCGAGAGGAAGCAGCGGTAAATAGAAACCCCGGGTGCCGTAGGGCTACCTGGTTGGAGCTGGCTGGTGCGGGCAAGCTGTTGGTCGGGGTCGAGAGTGGGTGCACGGCCTCATTGATTTTATGGATAAGAGCCCAAATCCGCTTTTGGCTGAAGTTCGGAGGCAGTTGCGCCGGTCCGACCTCAAGGCGAGAAAGGGGCTGGGGCAGCATTTCCTCATTGATGCCGAGGTGCTTCGGCGCGTTGTTGCCGCTGCCGAGCTAAAGCCCGACGACCTGGTGGTGGAGGTGGGGCCGGGGCTGGGCATACTCACTAAAGAGCTGGTGAAGAAAGCGGGTGGGGTGGTCGCCATCGAGCTGGACGACAAGCTGGCGGCTCTGCTCAAAAAGACGCTGGCTGCTTCCCAAAACGTTACCGTTATCAACGGCGATGTGCTTAAAATCGAGCCATCGTCTTTGTTCGAGGGACGAAGTTATAAGGTGGTGGCCAACCTGCCTTACTATATTACCTCGCCCGTGCTGCGCCACTTTCTTGAGGCTAAAGTCAAGCCGCAGACGATGGTGGTCATGGTGCAAAAAGAGGTTGCCGAGGCCATCGCCGCTGAACCGGGCGATATGAGCCTGCTTAGCGTCAGCGTCCAGTTCTACGGCAGTCCAGAGATAATAAGCATCGTCCCGCCTGAAGCGTTTTATCCCGCCCCCGAGGTCAGCTCGGCGATAGTTAGAATCAACGTCTACTCTAAACCAGCGGTAGACGTCGACGAAAAAAGTTTCTTCGGCACGGTGCGGGCGGGCTTTGCCGCCCCGCGCAAGCAGCTGGCCAACTCGCTGGCCCAGGGGTTGGGCAGGGAAAAGGCTGAGGTGCTACTCTTACTGCAAAGAGCCAATATTGACCCTTCAAGGCGGGCGGAGACGCTGACCATCGAAGAGTGGGCTGGTCTGAATCGGACATTGGAGGAGAAAGATGCTGACGGTTAAGGCGCCGGCCAAGATTAACCTGACGCTGGAGGTGCTGGGCAAGCGGCCCGACGGCTTTCACAACATACGCAGCGTGATTCAGGCCATCGACCTCTGCGACGTACTCGGTTTCAGTCGGAGCGACGAAATCGAGGTTACCAGCGACAACCCAGATTTCGCTGCCGAAAAGAGCCTGATAGTCGCCGCTGCCATTTTGCTACAGCAGGTCAAGGGGAGCCGTGAGGGGGTCAGGATAGAGGTCGAGAAGAGGATACCCTTTGCCTCGGGGTTAGGTGGAGACAGCAGCGATGCCGCCGCCGTGCTGCTGGGACTGAACGAGCTCTGGCGGCCGAACCTGAAACCAGCCCAGCTGCTCGACCTGGCGACGAGATTGGGCTCCGACGTCGCCTTTTTCCTCTATGGGGGCACGGCGCTGGCTGAGGGGAGGGGGGAGAAGGTGGCACCGCTGCCTTCTCTTTCTCAAAGCTGGGTCGTCCTCCTTGTCCCGCCGCTGCCCGAGGTAGCGGGTAAAACGAAGCAACTCTACGGTAAGCTCAAACCAGGACACTACAGCTACGGTGAGATTACGGACAGCATGGTGGTGGGATTGACGCGGGGGGCGATAGACTCGGCTATGCTCTTCAATACCTTCGAGAACGTCGCCTACGACTTCTTCCCCAAGCTCAAGGTCTACCGAGAGCATTTTCTAAAGGTGGGGGCGAAGAACGTCCACCTGGCTGGCTCGGGGCCGACGCTGTTCACCCTGATTGACGATAAGGCCAAGGCCGAAGACCTCTATCAACGCTGTAAAGACCAGAAGATGCAGTGCTACCTGGCGGCTACGCTTTCCTCGCTGGATAGGTTATAATCGAACTTAGGGCAGTATTCAAGGAGTCATCTTGGCGGGGCTAGTAGTTCTGGCGCTGGTTATCGGCTACCTGCTCGGTTCCATCCCCTCAGCCTACATCATAGCGCGGCTGATGAAGGGGGTGGACATCAGGAAGGTGGGCAGGGGCAATGTGGGCGCGGTCAACGTCATTCGGGAGGTAGGCTTCCTGCCGGGCCTGGTCGTGAGCTTTGCCGATGTGGCCAAAGGGGCGCTGGCCGTGCTTATCGCCCAGTGGCTGGGGATACATCTCTACTGGGTCTTCGCCGCCGGCTTTCTGGCGGTGGTGGGGCACAACTGGCCCGTCTGGCTCAAGTTTCGGGGAGGGCAGGGGCTGGCGACGACCATGGGAGTTTTGGTGGTCTTTTCGCCCATCCCCTTTGCCATCTGTTTCGGAGTGCTGCTGCTGGTGCTGCTCATTACCAGCAACATCAGGCTTTCGGCGGTGGCGGGCTTTATCTTTCTGCCGCTGCTCATCTGGGCTTTCGGTGGGGAGCTGGACATACTCCTCTATTCCATAGCCCTGCCCGTGTTTGCTATACTGAAGGCGATACCCCGTTTTCGCTCGGAAGCAGATAAGGCGGGCGAGGACAAGAAGGGGCTTATCTTCGACCGGGGCTATACGCCCTGGCAGACCAAGAGAAAGAAAGATTGATAACGGAGGTGTAAATTGGCTAATACAACCAAGAACCTTGAGGACGCTTTTGCCGGAGAAAGTCAGGCCAGCCGGCGCTACCTCTACTTCGCTGAGAAGGCGGAGAGTGAGGGGCATCCCCAGATAGCGCGGCTCTTCCGGGCAGCGGTGGAGTCGGAGACGGTGCACGCCCGCAATCACTTTAATGTTCTGGGCGGTGTCGGCTCGACGGCGGCAAACCTGGAGGCGGGGATGAGTGGGGAGGAACAAGAGTTCACCCATATGTATCCCGCCTTTATTAAAGAGGCTAAGGCGGAGGGCAATAAGGGGGCCGAAACCAGCTTCAGCCAAGCCAACGCTGTGGAGCAAATCCACCATGGGCTTTACCTGCAGGCGCTGGCATCACTCAGAGCGGGTAATGAGCCCAAGGCAGAGCCTTACTACGTTTGCCAGGTCTGCGGCAACACCGTGGCTGGTGAGGCCCCGGAAAAGTGCCCCATCTGCGGCGCGCCGAGAAGCAAGTTTAAGAAGGT
>CAYPBF010000083.1:0-3014 GCA_964408935.1 uncultured Dehalococcoidales bacterium
TATTAGCCGACGGGGTTAAGATAGCCGCCGAGAAAATCGGCAAGGGCGCTGATGAATATGCTATACATGTACGGGGACAGGAGGTCCCCGCCCACAACCCCATCGCTGGTTTTGCTTTAGCCACCACCTATATCACCAATGCCACCCCCGCCCGTCACACTCAGGGCTCTGAGGAACATCATATTGACGGACTATTGCCCAAATTCGACAAGCAGTCATTCAGCGGCCGCGCCCAGGTATACAAGAGAGGCAGCAACTTCCAGCACTTCCTGATGTCTGCCGGGTTCTGTCTATTCGTGCACGGCGCCTTACCCCATGTTGACGCTGTCGTCGAGTTTATGAGGGCCGTTACCGGCTGGGACGTAACCATAGACGAACTGGTATTAACCGGGGAGAGAATCGGCAACCTGCGGCAGGCCTTTAACATTCGCGAGGGGATTAATCCCCAGCTACACAAGCTCTCGGGCAGACTGCTGGGCAAGCCGCCACTAAAAGCGGGACCCCTGGCTGGGGTTACCGTCGACGAAGATACTATGGTCAGAGAATACCTGGCGTCCATGGACTGGGACCAGAAAACAGCCCGACCCAGTAATAAGAAATTAAAGGAACTTGGGCTGGAAGACGTGGCTCAAGCACTCAGTTAATAGTCAACTCAAGCCTATTAGTGAAAGGGGGAAATATCATTAATGAGTAGCCTTGAGGGTAAAGTCGCCATAGTCACCGGAACTGCCAGCAAGAGAGGCATGGGGCACGCCATCGCCCTGCGACTGGCTGGGGAGGGGGCTAACGTGGTCATTACCGATAAATACGCGGCCCCCCAGAGCCTTTTCCCGGGTGATGAGGGGTGGGGTGGTCTGGAGGCCGAGGTTGCCGAAATAGAGGCCTTGGGCAGGGGAGCCATGGCCCTGGTTTTAGACATAAGCAATAGCAAAGACGTCGATTCACTGGTAAAGAAAACCTTGGAGAAGTTCGGCAGGATTGATATCCTGGTACATTGTGCCGCCATTCGCGGCCCGGTGGGCAAGCCGGCCGTCGAGCTTTCTGAGAAAGACTGGCGGGCTATCCTGGACGTCAATACCACCGGTTCTTTTCTCATTTCGAAAGCAGTGGCCAAGAGCATGATTGCCCGGGGCGGGGGCGGCCGGATTGTACTTATCGCCTCAATGGCGGGGACGCATGGCGTCGCTGGGAGCGTCGCTTACAGCGTCTCCAAGTACGGTGTCATCAGCCTGGTGAAGACGCTGGCCCTGGAGCTGGGGCCGCATAAGATAAACGTTAACGCCATTAATCCCGGTGCCGTCATCACTAACCTGAGGGACGAAGCCTTCGCCAAAATGGCCAAGGAGCAGGGTATCAGCTGGGATGAGGCCAGGGAGAAGGACTACCAGAAGATAGGCTCTCTCATACCGCTGGGGCGGCTCGGTAACGTTGATGAGGTCGCTGACCTGGCCTATTTCCTGGTTTCTGACATGTCTACCTATATCACCGGAGAGGCCATCGGCATCAGCGGCGGTCTTATCTAAATGCCTCTGTCAAGGGCAGTTGTATGGACGCGATATTTGACTTCGTGAAAAACTTCACCGGAACCAGCTATAAGGATATCCCCGGCCCGGCGGTAGAAGCGGCCAAGAAAGAGGTCCTGGATAGTCTGGCCACGGCCCTGGGTGGCTCGTCACAGGCGGGCGTTGGGGAACTGGTGGATATGGTCAAGGAGTGGGGGGGTAATGAACAGAGCACTGTCATCGCCTACGGAATTAAATGCCCCGCCCCGAACGCGGCCCAGGTCAACGCTACCATGACCCACGCCTTGGACTACGATGATGGTCACCCGGTGGCCCAGGTGCACATCGGCTGCGTGGCCGTGCCCACCTGTTTTGCCGTGGGCGAGCGAATGGGGGGGATAAGCGGCCGGGAGTTCATCACGGCCCTGGCGCTGGGGGCCGACTTCCTAGCCAGGCTGGGACTGGCCAGCCGCCCGGGGTCTAACCTGGTGGAATCCGGCTGGCACCCCACCGCCCTCTACGGCTATCTGGGTGCCGCCGCCATGGCGGGGAGAATAATGGGGCTTGACGAGGCAAGAATGATTAACGCCATAGGCATTGCCTATCACCAGAGCGCCGGTAACTCTCAGTGTGTCAGTGACGGCGCTCTAACCAAGAGGATGGGGCCGGGACTGGCGGCGAAGGGGGGCATTACGGCGGCCCTCATGGCGGAGAGGGGGATTACAGGCGCCAAGAACGTCCTCGAGGGTGAATACGGCCTTTTTCAACAGTACCACGGGGGAGACTACGATGCCAAAATCCTCACTGCGGACCTGGGTAAGAGGTTTGAGGGAGCCAACATAGGGGATAAACCCTATCCCTGCTGCGGATTTACCCACTCTTTTATTGATGCCGTTCTATCGTTGAAGTCCAAACACGATATCAAAGCCGAAAACGTAAAAAGTATTACCGCCTACGGTGGCGAGTCAGTCTATGAGATATGCGTCGTGCCCCCGGAGGTAAAGCGCACCCCGAGGAATACCGTCGATGCCCAGTTCAGTCTCCCTTGGGCGATAGCTACCGCCCTCGTCGAAGGTAAGGTCAGTGTGGCCGACTTCACCGAGGCAGCCATTAAAAGGGAAGAAGTCCTTGAAGTTTCACGAAAGGTAACCGGCATACTAGACAAAGCGATGAGCCGGCATGGGGTGGGCCCGGGGCGGGTGAAAATAATGATGGAGGACGGCAGGGAGTACACCGAGGAAGTGGAACACTGTTTGGGTAGTATCGAAAGGCCGATGACCTTCGAGGATTGTGCGACCAAGTTCCGGGAGTGTGCTGCCGACTCCATCAAGCCGCTAGCCGATGATACGGTTAGTACGGTTATCGAGCTTATCGGGCGGCTGGATAAACTGGATGATGCCACCGAAATCATCCGTCGGCTGGGATAACTATACCCCCTCTATTTACCAATGTAGCTCAGGGCATTTCTACCGGCAATCCGTCCCGAGTTGACGGCAAAGCCGAGCGTCGTCC
>CAYPBF010000084.1:0-2963 GCA_964408935.1 uncultured Dehalococcoidales bacterium
AGGCGCTTCTGGGCCTTGAGTCGCTCGTAGATAAGCGTCCAGGCGCAGTCCTTCTCCTTATCTACCTCGCACTTGCCGTTGTTGGTGCCGCCGCAGGGGCCGTTGACCAGCCCCTTATGGCAGGCGGTGATGGGGCAGATGCCCGCGGTTTCGCCGATAACGCACTGCCCGCACTGGGCGCAAACCTCACGGAAGTAGCCCGGGCTGTCCTCGACGCCGATAAAGAGGGTGTCCAGGGCGGGAATAACCGGGCGGTCGATATAATTGCTTATGGTGTGGACGCCGAGGGCGCAGCTCATTATCAAGACGCAGTTCGCGTCCTGGATGGCGCGCTCGTTTTCGGCTGTGGCCAGCTCGGACATCTCGTCGCAGGCGATGGGAACAACCGTCGTGCCCGTGACCAGCTTGTCAATCTCCTGTAGCTGGTTCTTCATCTCCGCCACCTGCTCAACCCCGCCGGTCTGGGTCATGGTAGTGCAGGTGCCGCAGCCGATGATAAAGACTCGGTCTAGGCCGTTCAGCAGCGCCTTTATCTCTTCGAAGGGTTTCTGCCTCGTTATCGATTTCATGTCAGACCTCCCACGTTAAACTTCCAGGTCACAGCGGAGACAGCGCTTAGCTTCCTGTCGGGCCTTCTCTTCGGGAAAGCTAAGCTCTATCTCATCAAAGCTCGTTTTCCGCTTACGGACGGGCAGGGTGGGTACGTCCACCCTGGGCTGGGCCTCCCAGGCTTCCTCTGCCTCCGGCGCTGGCTCCCCGCTGACGATTTTGGCTTTGGGGTCGTACATCTCCACCCGCGAGGTGTCGGCCCTGAGGTATTTGTCTATGGAAATGGCCGCCCTCCGCCCGGCGGCAATGGCCTCGATGACCATGCCCGGTCCGGTGACAAAGTCGCCGCCGGCAAAGATTCCGTCTATATTGGTGGCCAGGGTGTTGCTGTCCACCACCAGGGTCTCCCAGCGGGTGCGCTCCAGGGCGCTGTCGGCGGGCAGGAAGGAGAGGTCGGGCGCCTGGCCCACGGCGGCGATGACGGTATCGGCCTCAATAAAGAACTCCGAGCCGGTGATAGGGACGGGGCGCCGCCGCCCGCTCTGGTCAGGCTCACCCAGCTTCATTCTGGTGCACTGCAGGCCGTTTACCCGCCAGTTATCAACGGCGATGCGGGTGGGGCTTATCAAAAAGTCTACCTCAACGCCTTCGTCGCGGGCCTGGTCATATTCCACCTCGGTGACGGGCATCTCCTCGCGGGAACGACGGTAGTATATCTTTACCTCCTCGGCACCGGAGCGGAGGGCGGTGCGGGCAGCATCCAGGGCGACGTTGCCACCACCGATGACAGCGGTGCGGCGGCCGACTTTGACCTCTCGCCCCAGCTTCACGTCCCTTAGGAAGCGCAGCCCGTAGTAGAAGCCTTCTACGTCCTCCAGCTCACCGGGGACACCGATGCGCTGGCTACGCTGGGCGCCAGCGGCGATGAAGACGGCGGCGAAGCCGTCTTTCCTCAAGTCATCAACGGTGAAGTTGACGTTAATCGGTGTGTTGTAGCGTATGTCCACGCCTTTTTTGGCGATATAGTCAATCTCTTTGTCGATAATGGCCCGGGGCAGGCGGAACTCGGGTATGGCCACCGAGAGCATGCCACCGCCCAGGGGCAGGGCTTCAAAGACGGTAGCGGGGTAGCCCATCTTGGCCAGGAAGTAGGCGCAGGAAAGCCCGGTGGGCCCCGCCCCGACCACGGCCACCCGCTGGCTTTTGGTCTGGGGGAATGGTTCGGGGTCTTCGGTCACGTTATCGAAATACCAATCGGAGGCAAAGCGCTTCAGCGCCCTGATGGCCACGGGGTCGTCCAGCTCGCCACGGCGGCAGCGGAACTCACAGGGGTGGCTGCAGATGCGGCCGCAGATAGCTGGGAAGGGGTTGCGCTCGCGTATAGTCTCCACGGCCTCCTTATATTCTCCGGCGGCAATATGGGCCACGTATTTGGGAACGTTGATGCCTGCCGGGCAGGTGTGCTGGCAGGGGGATATCATCAGCGCGTCGCAGGCCGCCGCCGGACACTGCTTCTCCTTGATGTGGGCGTCGTACTCCTCCCTGAAATACTCGATAGTGGAGAGCACGGGATTGGGGGAGGTCTGGCCAAGGGCGCAGAGCGAGCTTTCCTTGACGGTTATAGCTATCGCCTTCAGGGTATCAATATCGGCCTCGGTGCCCTTGCCCTCCGTGATACGGGTCAGGATTTCCAGCATGTGCCGGGTGCCCAAGCGACAGGCGGTGCATTTGCCGCAGGACTCGTCCTGGGTGAAGCTGAGGAAATAGCGGGCCACATCCACCATACAGGTTGTCTCGTCCATGACCACCATGCCCCCCGAACCCATTATCGAGCCCAGCTCGGCCAGGGATTCGTAGTCCACGGGCTTATCGACGAAGCGGGCGGGGATACAACCGCCCGAAGGCCCGCCGGTCTGCACCGCTTTGAGCTGTTTACCTCGGGGGATGCCGCCGCCAATTTCGTAAATGATATGGGAAAGGGGAGTGCCCATGGGCACCTCGACCAGCCCACTGTTGGCGATTTTACCGGTGAGGGCGAAGACGGCGGTGCCCTTGCTCTTCTCGGTGCCGATGCCGGCAAACCAGTCGGCGCCTCTTTCTATAATAACCGGTATGGTGGCCAGCGTTTTCACGTTGTTAATATTTGAAGGCTTGCCGTCCAATCCCGACTGGGCGGGGAAAGGGGGGCGGGGACGGGGCATGCCCCGTCGGCTCTCGATAGAGGCGATGAGGGCGGTCTCCTCGCCGCAGACGAAGGCGCCGGCTCCCTCCTTAATATGCACGTTAAAGCTAAATCCCGACCCCTGTATGTCACTGCCCAGAAAGCCTCGCTCCTGGGCCTGGTCGAAGGCCGTCCTGAGCCGGCTTACCGCCAGTGGATATTCGGCGCGGACGTAGACATAGCCCTCGCTGGC
>CAYPBF010000085.1:0-2930 GCA_964408935.1 uncultured Dehalococcoidales bacterium
CCGCCAATTTGTTAATCGCCGCCCTGACCAGCCTGGCTTTGTCCTTAATATCGGCGCCTTCGGCCATCTCGGCCTTCGCCTTCGCCAGTGCCGCCTTCAGCCTGTCCAGCGGCAGGAGCTGACAGGCGGTGCAGTAGAAGCCCTTGGAACGACCCTCGTCATAGTTATCAAGAAGGCGTTTTAGGAACTCCAGTTTCTCCTTTTCCTGGTTGACAAACTCCTCAATGCTGTCTTCGCGGATAAAGGCCAGGTTGTCGGCAAGCGGCCTATAGGAAATGAAGGAGTCCTGGCTCTTAGCCGCCTCCAGTACCCTGGCCAGCCTTTCGCAATCGTCCCAATCGGCGCATTGGGCGCACGTCTCCAGCTCCCGCTGCTTAACGCAGCAGGTGATGAAGCCGCAAGACGGGTGTTTTTGCCCGAAACCCGGCCCACAGCAACCGGGGCACCGCGACGGGCCCTCGGTATGGTAGCGGGGGCACAGGCCGCAGTTAAGACCGCAGGCGCCGACTATGGGGTATTTCCTCAGTGGGTATTCGATTTTTTCCTCCCCCTTTATTTATCTATTCCCACCCGCCGCCCTTTAAGGTGTTTCAGGGGGGTGGCGGGAAGCTTATACTTTTTACCCTCATGCTCTACGTCGAGCCAGAAGTTACGCGATTTAAGCTGAGGGCTGGATAAAAGGTCGGACACAGAAGCGACCTCGGCCCAGGGGAAGCGCATCGCCTGTCCCCTTTCCACCAGCTCGGCCCTGGTATGGCTCTTAGTCCAGCGCTCCAAAACCTTGATGATATGGTCGAGGTGTTTCAGACGATAGTCTCTCGACAGCCACTTTTTATCGGTCAGGTCCTCGGCCATGCCCTCGGCATCAAGCCACTCCACCAGGGTTGGCCACTGGTAGAACATGGAGAGCAGGACGTAGCCGTCTTGGCAGGCAAAGGCGCGGAACATGCCGCGGCCGTGGAGGCTGCCCTGACGTTGGACGACCGTGCCCTCGTAGAAATAGCGTACCAGCACCTGGTCGAGGCTGGCGGCGACGCACTCCTGCAGTGAGATGTCGATGTGCTGGCCTTTCCCCGAGCTATGACGGTTATAAAGAGCCATCAGGATGCCGATAGTGGCGAAGAGTGAGCCCAGGTAGTAGCTCTGGTTGCCGAATAGTTTTAGGGGCGGTTTTTCGGGCTCTCCATTGACGTAAAGCTGCCCGCCCAGCGCGCCAGCCACTAGGTCGTTGGCCTTGTAGTCGCGGTAAGGGCCGTCCTGCCCGAAGGGAGTGATGGAGGCCATAATCAGGCGGGGGTTGATTTTAGAGAGTTGCGAGTAGCTCAGGCCCAGCGGCTCTAAATGACCGGGGGGAGTACTCTCCACCAGGACATCGGCTTTTTCAACCATGCCCTGAAAAAGCCCCTGGCACGCCTTGGCTTCTATATTCAGCGTCACCGACTTCTTGCTCAGGTTCTCCCAGCGGAAGGGGGATTCCGCTTTCTCGATACGAATGACCTCGGCCCCCATTTCGGCCAGAAGGCGGCCGCAGAGTAGAGCCTTTTCGTCGGTCAGTTCGAGGACGCGGTAGTCGGATAGGGGGCCTTTTTCTTCCAGCTTACTCACAACAAGCCTTCATTCAGGCTTTAGTCAAAGGTTTCCTCAAGCAACTTATTGACACGTTGCCGAATTAGAGCTGCCACATCAGCGCTCCGCTGTGCAACATCGTCTACTCTAGAGGGATCTTTCGACATGAGGGCACTCGTGATGTTCTCACCGATTTGGGTAAACTTTAAAAGTAGATCGGCTAGCTCTTTATCTTTAACCATCATCGTGCGAGCTATCGGCATAGCTGATGCAGCTTGCTCTGAGTGCTTAAGAATTAGCTCTTCCTTTAGCTTTTCAGAGTTAACCTTAATTACCCACTCTGCTTTTAGTAGGTACTCTAACGTACCCTCTACATATTTTAGTATTCTTTCGAATTCATCCAGTCTTCGCCTTCTTAACCACTCGCTTTTTTGGTCTTGCAGCATCCACGCCCGCTGCCGTTCGATGTTGCGACTCTGTAGCCAGTTGCCTAACCAGACCCCGCCTAGCGTACCGATAATTCCTATGAGGGCTACCCAAAGGACAATATTATCCATTAGACTGTAGCCTCTTAATCGCGGCGGCAATGCGCTTCATGGAACGCTCGCGGCCCAGCACCGCCATCGTCTCGAAGAGGGGCGGGGCGGCGGTCTGACCAGTAACGGCCACCCGGAGCACACCGAAGAGCTGGCCCGTCTTTAAGCCCAGCTTGGGCGCTAGCGGGCGGAGGACGCCTTCCAGGGAACCAGCGTCGAAGTTTTTGAGTGGTTCGAGCTTTTGCTGCGCCGCCTTTAACGCCTTGACGGTGGCCTCTTTATCCATCTTCTTGCCGATGAGCATCTCGGCGTCGTAGTCAAGCTCGTCGACGAAGAAGAAACGGGTCAGCTCGACCACCTCGAGCATGGTCTTGGTACGCTCCTGCACCAGGGGTAAAATCTCCCGGACGTAGTCCTCGTTTTCGATGACTGCCTTGCCCGTCTCGACGTCGGTCATCAGGTAGGGCTGGGCAGCGTCAAAGAACTCCTCAGCGCTTAAGTTGCGGATGTAGACCCCGTTCATCCAGTCCAGCTTTTCGCGGTTGAAGATGGCGCCCGTCTTGCCGATTCTCTCCAGCGAGAAGTTGTCTACGAGCGCCTGGCGGGGGATAATCTCGGTCTTGTCGTCCAGCGACCAGCCGATGAGCGCCAAAAAGTTGAACATGGTCTGGGCCAGGTAGCCCTGGTCGCGGTATTCCAGTATGGAGACGGAGCCGTGGCGCTTGCTCAGCTTGGCGCGGTCGGGGCCCAAAATCATGGGGTGGTGGACGAACTCGGGGGGTTCGAGCTTAAGCGCCTTATAGAGGAGGAGGTGGCGGGGGGTGCTCG
>CAYPBF010000086.1:0-2878 GCA_964408935.1 uncultured Dehalococcoidales bacterium
CCTTGTTGTGCGTACGTAATATATTCCCACCCTGCCCACCCAACAGAAGTCTTTTAAAAGGGGGCTTCGCCCCCTTTCAAACCCCCATTTTGGGCTTCATGCCCTCACAGAGTAGGGAGGAGTGGCGTAACCCAGAAGGAATTCTAGAGGGAGAATACCCTCTAAGGGTGGGTAGGGCGGGTCATAACGACGTACGTCAAGCAAAGGGTGGGGTGGTGAAAAGACCTTGGGGTTAACCAAAATTACTAGGGAAAAGGTCTTGATTATATCTGTTCTATGCCCCATAATAGCCAGACAGATATGAAGAAGCTAACCATCGGCAAACTCAGGGGCCTGCAGGAACTGGCCAACGAAGACGGTGTCTTTAACATCTGCGCCATGGACCACCGCCGTTCCATGATGCGCATAATGGAAAGCGGGCACGTCGTCGAGGGGAGTACCAGCTACGAGGAGATGTCCCAGCGCAAGCTGGAACTTTGCAGCCACCTCGCCCCCCACGCCAGCGCCGTCCTGCTCGACCCCCTCTTCGGGGCGGCACAAAGCATTAGTCACGGTGCCCTGCCCAAGAGCACGGGGCTGCTGGTCAGCCTGGAAGCCTCGGGCTATTCGGGGCCGTCGGAGCTCCGCATGAGCCAACTGGAGGAGGGGTGGAGCGTGGAGAAGATAAAGCGGATGGGCGCCTCGGCGGTCAAGTTTCTCATCTACTACCGCCCCGACCTCATCGAGCTGGCCGATAAGCTGATGGAACTGGTGGAGGTGGTGGGAAAGGAATGCCAGCAATATGATATCCCCCTCGTCGTCGAGCCTTTGAGCTACCCGCTGGGCGAGGAGGCGAAAAACCCGGCCCAGTTTGCCGCCGCCAAGGAGCAGGTGGTGCCCAAGACCGCCGGACATATCACCGCCCTGCCCGTGGACATGCTCAAGTCCGAGTTCCCCAGCGACCTACGCTACAACCAAGATAAGGGCAAGCTCGTCGAAATCTGCCGTAAGCTGGACAAGGCCTCTCAGGTGCCTTGGGTGGTCCTGAGTGCGGGGGTGAGCTTCGAAGTCTTCTGCCAGCAGGTGGAAATCGCCTGCCAGGCCGGGGCTTCGGGCTTCCTGGCAGGACGGGCTATCTGGCAGGAGGCGATGAACGTCGAAGACCCCAAGGAAAGGGCCAAGATACTGAAGACGGTGGGGGCGGACCGGTTAAAGAAGCTGACCGAAATAGCCGCCAAACACGCCGTGCCCTGGTATAAGAAGCTGGGATTGGCACCCGACAAACTTACGGAGACAGCCGAAGGATGGTACCAGCGATATTAAAAACGAATAGCGCCCTGATTGCCACCATAACTCTGAATCCCAGCCTCGACCAGCACCTTACCGTGGACGGGCTGGTGGTGGACGGCCCCAACCGCTGGTCGCGGCTGCACCGCTATGCAGGGGGGAAGGGCATAGACGTCTCGCGGGCTGTCCACGAGATAGGGGGGAGAACCATCGCCTACGGCTTCATCGGGGGTGCGGTGGGAAGGGCGGTGGAGATATTCCTCGATGAGGAAGGGGTGCCCTTCAGCTTTACCCCCGTCAAGGGAGAGACGCGGACCAACTTCATCATCACCGACAGCAAGACCGCTAACCAGACCCGAATCGACGCCCCCGGCCCCCACATCACCAAGGACGAGTTCGCCCGCTTCGAGCGCAAGATGCAACGCCTCCGCCCCAGCCCCGATTTAATCGTGGTGGGGGGCAGCGCCCCACCCGGCATCCCCGACGACGTCTATGCCTCCATAACCAAGGTGGCTAAGAAATTCGGGGTGAGGACACTGCTCGACGCCGACGGCCAGTGGCTGTCCGAGGGGATAAAGGCCAAACCCTACCTGGTCAAGCCCAACGTGCGGGAGGCGGAGGAACTGTTGAAGAGGGAGTTACCCGACGAAGCCTCCATCATCAAGGCGGCCCGTGACATCGTCGCCATGGGCATCGAGATAGCCGTTATCTCGCGGGGTAAGGACGGTATAATCGCCGCCACCAAGGACACGGTGCTGAAAGTAGTGCCGCCCGAGGTAAAGGTAAAGAGCGCCGTGGGCGCCGGCGATTGCACTATCGCCGGACTGGCCCTTAAGCTGGCCGACGAAGAGTCCTTAAACAAGGCCTGTCAGCTGGCGGTGGCCCTGGGCACGGCCGCCGTTTTGACTCCAGGCACGGAGCTGGCCCGCCGCCAAGATGTGGAAGAACTGCTGCCCAAAATCAAGGTGCAGAACATAACCAGGCAGCTGGCCAAGGTTAAATAGAATCAAAGATTAGCGGTTTGACTTAAGCCCACTTGTTTTGCTATGCTCTATTAAAATTGAATAAGTAATAGGGGTGCCCGAGCCAGAGCGAGGGCTTAAATGGGGAGCAAGAGCGGTGCGAATCCGCCACAGTCCCGCCTGCTGTAATTGAGGTCTAGTGCCTCATAAGTCAGAACACCAGCCCTGAAGTTCCAGTCGCCTCCGCGGAGAAGGGGGGCAGGTCACCCGAGATTAATCCCCTTGTCCAGCCGACGAGGGGTTTTTTTATGGCAAAGGGTATGGGAAATTGAAGCGTCGCAACAAAATATTGATACTGGCGCTGCTTGGGGTCTGCCTCGTGGTTGCCCTATTCATTGCCGGCGCCTTCGGTGCCGTCTATATCTCCATACCCGATATCGGTAAGATGGTGCTCAACAAGACAGGCCTCTTCGACTTCGCCCAGACCTGGACCGACGGGCAGGAGATGATAATCTTCCAGATAAGACTGCCCCGCGTCATAGGCGGGGCTCTGGTGGGCATGGCACTGGCCACGGCGGGGGTGCTCTTCCAAGGACTTTTGCGTAACCCCATGGCCGACCCCTATATCATCGGCACCTCGGCGGGGGCGG
>CAYPBF010000087.1:0-2871 GCA_964408935.1 uncultured Dehalococcoidales bacterium
CGATGTCGGCCAGCCGCCCGCTGAAGTTGCCGTAGCGGTCGGTGAAGGCCTGCCCCTTAGCTCCTCGGAACTCGGCTTGCATCAGCCGTTCCTGCCCTTTCACCAGGGGGTAGTCTTTATCTTCAGGGTTGCCGATGGCCTGCTCAGGGGAGAGGGCGGCGGCTTTGACGATGACCTCCTCCCCTCCCAAACCATGCTCCTTTATCAGCTTTTTGAACTTTTCCCGTATAGCTTCGTGCAATTCGCTCTCCTGCTCTAATGTTACTAGATAGGGGGTGGTTATGTCTAATGATTCTTACTAGCCCTTTAGTAAGGGGTAATTATGAGGGATTCTTGTCCCAGCCTCCCCACCTTGCGGACGTGGGTTTTTCGTCCCAACCCAGCCCGCCCTAATAAGATAAACTTCTTAACTTGTGGGTCACGCCCCACCTCCCCGCTTTAGGGGGAGTCTAAGAGGGGGCGAAGCCCCCTCTGAAAAAGACTTCTGTTGGGCGGGCAGGGTGGGACATCAAAACGTCCCTTAATAAGGTGGGGTAGTAGCATTCTCCTCTCCTTGCTTTCAGGGGGTGGGGTTGTTATTATACCAGCGGTGACCAAGCGTAGAATCGACAGCCTAATGGTGGAGAAGGGTCTGGCCGAGAGTCGGGCCAAGGCTCAAGCCCTGATTATGGCTGGGGAGGTTAGGGTGGGGGGGAAGGCTGCCATAAAAGCGGGGACTTTGGTGGCTGAGGAAGTTGAAATCACCCTACTCCAGCCGCCCCCTTTCGTTAGTCGTGGCGGCATCAAGCTCGACTATGCGCTGGAGCATTTCAGGCTCGATGTCTCCTCCAAAGTGGCGGCTGATATCGGCGCCTCGACGGGCGGCTTCACCGACTGTTTGTTGCAAAGAGGAGCCAGCCGCGTTTATGCCGTGGACGTGGGCTACGGCCAGCTTGACTACCGCCTGAGGCAGGACGAGCGGGTGGTGGTTATGGAGAGGGTGAACGCCCGCTACCCCATCTCGCTGCCCGAAAGAGTAGACCTGGTCACCATAGACCTCTCTTTTATCTCGGTGGAGAAGGTGATAGCCTCGGTAGCCAAACTGCTCAAAGAGGATGGCTATATGATAGTGCTGCTCAAGCCGCAGTTCGAGGCCAAGCGCAACGAGGTGGGGAAGGGAGGCATAATCAAAAAGCCTCTGGTGCACGCGCGGGTGCTGGGGCGCTTCATTGCCTGGGCGGTGAAAAATGGGTATAGGTTGGGTGGGGTGACAGCTTCGCCCATCCTCGGTGCTGAGGGCAACCGTGAGTTTTTTGTCCTTTTGAGGTTGACATAATGCGTATCACGCCAGTGAACTTGAAGGTGGACGATATCAATATCTTCGGCCAGCTTTATCTGCCTGAGGACGATAGTCCCTATCACACCGTCTGCACCTGCCACGGCATACCCGCCGGCCCTCCCGACCCCAACGACAGGGGCTACGCCTCTTTGGCGGAAGACCTGTGCTCCAAGGGTCTGGCCGTGCTGATTTTCAACTTCCGTGGGACGGGCGAAAGCGGCGGCAACATCGATATGCTGAGCTGGACGCGAGACCTGGTGGCGATGCTCGATTACCTTTACGCTTTGCCCGAGGTGGACAAGTCTCGGCTGTCGCTGCTGGGCTTTAGTGGTGGGGCAGCGGTCTCTGTCTATGTAGCGGCTAAAGATAAGCGCGTGACGTCGGTGGTAGCCGGCGCCTGCCCCGCTGAGTTCGGTGACTGGACGCGCGCTGAGCCACAGTCCCTTATCGGGCACTTCCGCAGCGTCGGCGCCATCAGGGACAGGGATTTTCCCGACTCGCCCGAAGCGTGGCTCGACGGCTTTAAGCAGGTCAGACCCATCGACTACATAGCGCAGGTTTCCCCCCGCCCCCTGCTTATTGTGCACGGAAGCGCTGACGATGTCGTCAATGTCACTGATGCCCGCAGGTTGTATGCTAAAGCTGGTGAGCCTAAAAAGCTGTCCATCGTCGAGGGGGCTGGTCATCGCTTGCGCCATGATGAACGGGCGATGACGATAGTTCTGGAGTGGCTTAAGTCTTTGGCCCCGCCCCCCTAGGTTTTTCTTCCCACCCAATACCCACCCTATGGAGGTTAAACCTCTATAAACTCCTTATTTGGGGTTGCACCCCGCTCCGCCTTGTTATGCGTACGTGTAGTTTTCCCACCCGTCCCACCCAGAAACGTCTTTCAAAGGGGGGCTACGCCCCCCTTAAAAACCCCCTGAAAGTGGGGAGGCGAGGCGTGACCCACAAGTTAAGAAGTTTATCTTATTAGGGTGGGCTGGGTGGGTCTGAAACAACGTACGCTGACAGAGTGGGGGGGACCCTTGGCAAAGCTCAGGGTGACAGCGAACACTATCCTCAAAGTGGCAGGTGGTACGCCCTTTTTGTTAGAATTATAGTAGAGACTGGATTGGAGGTGTGGTGATGAAGACAAAGATTGGCCTTATTATGGTTTCCGTTTTGCTAATTCTGGTTGCTATAGGCGGCTGTAACAGTGGTAGCAACGGCGGCAATGGCGATGGCGGTGACTTGGGCCCTGTCGAGATAAGAGAGTATCAGGGTGAAGACCTTTCCTCGATAGGTGATTTCAGGGAAAACTCGATAAAAGGCCCGCAGCACGTAGATATAAACGATTACCAGCTTAAGATTACGGGGCTGGTGGAGAACCCCCAGAGCTATAGCTACGACGAAGTCCTGGACACCTTTGACAGCTATAAGAAGGTGGTGACGCTCTACTGCGTGGAGGGCTGGGACGCAACCATTCTCTGGGAGGGGGTGCTGGTAGAAGAGCTGCTGGCGGCGGCCGGCCCATTGCCCGAAGCCAAGATAGCCATATTCCACGCCTATGA
>CAYPBF010000088.1:0-2848 GCA_964408935.1 uncultured Dehalococcoidales bacterium
CCTCTATATAAAGTTTAGTGGCATACCAGCGTCAGGTCAAACCTCCCAGGCCACTTCACCTCCGATGATGGTCATCTCGACGCGGATGTCCTTGAGCTTTTCGGGAGGCGAGCGCAGTGGGTCGGCGCTCAAAACCACCATGTCGGCCAGCTTACCCTCGCTGATGGAGCCTTTGCTTTCCTCCTCGAAAGAGGCGTAGGCGGCGTTGGTGGTGTACATGGCAAAAGCCTGTTGGGCGGATACGGCCTCGTGGGGCAAAAGCTCTTGCCCCGTTTCCGCCCGCCTGGTTACGGCGGCGTAGATGCCGAGCAGAGGGTTATCGTAGGCCACCGGTGCGTCCGAGCTGGCGGCAACTATAAGGCCAGCGTCGTGGCAGGACTTAACGCGATAGAGCCACCTTCGCCTTTTCGGGGAAACGGTGCCCAGGTATCTCTCGCCGTTCTGGTAGATAAAGACGGGCTGGGTGACCACCAGGGCTTTGAGTTTTGGCAGGCGTTCCAGCAGTTCGGGCGGGCACTCCGAGAGATGCTCAAGGCGGTGACGGCGTCCCTCTATAGACGACCGTCCAGCGATATATTCCAGTGTTGCTATGGCCGCTTCAACCGTCCCCGGTTCGACGCAGTGTATGACCAATTGAAAGCCGGCCTGGTGAGCATCCAGCGCCTGCTCTTTCAATTCCTCCAAAGGCGGCTGCAACCTGTCTCTAGCCTCGCCGAGCAAAAACTTCACTCCCCCCAGCCGCAGCCCCACCCCACCCGTACCGAAAGCCATACCCTTTTCCTGAAACTGGCTCAATTTGTCAAAGCCGAACATCATCGACAGGCGGCTCTTGAGCCTGCCGTTATCCTTGAATCGCCTGAAAATTTCCCAGCGGGCGGGGTCGTTACCTATCGAGGCATCCTGCAGCGAGGTGACGCCCATCTCAAGGTAGTGACGGTTGAGCGCGGTGATACCCTCGTCCCACTCGTTTTGGGATAGCGACGGCAGCAGCTTATCGCGGACATAGGCCGACATCTCGAAGAGCACCCCGCTCGGCTCCCCCGTGTCCAGCTCCCTGTCGATAATCCCACCCTCTGGCTCCGGGGTCTCTCTGGTTATGCCCGCCAGTGCCAGCGCCTTAGTGTTGAGAACGCTGGCGTGCATCGAGCGGTGAAGAAGGGCCACCGGGTGGTCGGGCGCCGCTTCGTCCAGGTCGCGGCGGTTGGGGTGGCGCTTTTCAGCCAGGAAGAACTCGTGGTAGTCGCCACCGATAATCCACCGGCCTTTGGGAGTATTAAGGGCGCGCTTGCGGACGGCGGCCTTGATGTCGGCGATGGACCTCACCGACTTGGGGCCGAGGTCGATAGTGCGCAATTTTCGGATAAAGCCGAAGAGGTGGCAGTGGGCGTCGTTGAAGCCGGGCACTATTGTCCTGCCCCCGCCGTCGATGACCCTGGTCTTGGCCCCCCTCACCTCCCCCAGTAAGTCGTTGTCACCCACCAATAGAATCTTATCGCCCCCAACGGCCACCAGCTGGGCGGTGGGACGGGCAGCGTCCATGGTGATTATATTGGCGTTGTGCAGGATAAGGTCGGCGTTCGGCATAACCATTCCTTTTGACCCGTTAGCTAGTTGGTAGTATACTACTGGCAACCTTGGAGCCACAACCGATGAACCCAGAAGATACAGCCACAGCGTTGTCCCTATGGATAAGGGAAAGGGTCACCGAGGCCGGGGCCAAAGGCGCCGTGATGGGCCTGAGCGGCGGCATGGACTCCTCGGTGGCGGCAGTGCTCTGCCAGCGCACCTTCCCCGAAACCACGCTGGGGATAATCATGCCCTGCCACAGCCCCAAAGAGGATATCGAGCACGCTGAGGCACTAGCGCAGCGGTTTTCCATACCGACCAAGACCGTCGTCCTCGACGGCACCTACGACACCCTGCTTAAGGCGCTGCCCGATGAGAAGGCGTCGGCTGATAGCAGACGTCTAGCGCAAGCTAACCTCAAGGCGCGCATGAGGATGCTCACCCTCTATTACTTCGCCAACCAGCTAAATTACCTCGTCGTCGGCTCGGGCAACCGCGTCGAGCGCGCCATCGGCTACTCCACCAAGTACGGCGACGGCGGCGTCGATATCCAGCCCCTGGGCGGCCTGCTCAAGAGTCAGGTCAAGGAATTAGCCCAGTCTTTGGGCATCCCCCGCCCCATTATCGATAAGCCCCCCTCAGCGGGCCTGTGGGAGGGGCAGACCGACGAAGGGGAACTGGGGCTTAGTTACGATGAACTAGACCGTTATTTGGCTTCTGGTGAAGCCTCAGAGGGTGTTAAAAAGAGGCTGAGGGCACTCATCACCGCTGCCGAGCACAAGCGCCAGCCGCCCCCCGTGGCCGATATAGAGCTTTAGCTATATCTTACCGTCATTCCTGCGCCTATTTGTCATTCCTGCGAAGGCAGGAATCCAGCCCCCACCCCAGCTATTCTACCCACACCAACCCGCCCTATAAACGTCTTCTTAAGGGGGGCTGCGCCCCCCTTACAAACCCCCCAAATATATCTGTGACTGACGTCCCCTCTAGGGGAGTTCAAGAGGGGGTTTCACCCCCTCTTGGAAAGACTTCTGTTGGGCGGGCAGGGTGGGTAACAACAACGTTCGCTAAATAAGGTGGAGTAGGGTTCAAAACCCACCCCCCTACGCGACATAAAACCGACCCCGAACGCTTGTTTTAGGGGGGTGTCTGTGCTATTATGCAACTAGGCGAATATGACCACAGAAAAGGTAAAGGCGCTGGAGCTGGCGATAAGCCAGATTGAAAAGCGATTCGGCAAAGGCGCGGTGATGAAGCTGGGGGAAGGCGCACTGGTAAAGGT
>CAYPBF010000089.1:0-2834 GCA_964408935.1 uncultured Dehalococcoidales bacterium
CTGCCTGCGCTGGGCGGGCTACATCAAGGACTGGCGCGGCCCCGTTGAGGGCGAACAGCCATCGGCCTACATCATCATCCTCGGCGACCACCGCATCAGCCAGGGTTTTCTTTGCGACCACGGCGTCGCCGCCCAGAGCATCATGCTGGGAGCTGTGGAAAAGGGGCTGGGCGGCTGCATCATCGCCGCCGTGCAGCGCACCAAACTGGGCAAGCTCTTGAAGCTCCCGGAGCACTTTGAGATACTGCTCGTCCTGGCGCTGGGTAAGCCCAAGGAGAAGGTGGTGCTGGAGACGGTGGGCCCCGACGGCGACATCAAGTACTGGCGGGACAAGGACAGCGTGCACCACGTGCCCAAGCGCAAGCTGGATGATATTATTGTGGGGTGAGGGGGGAAAATAAGCAAAAAGGAGGTGGGGTTATATGGACACCACAATGATTATAGTAATCATTCTTCTGTTGATTCTAATTGGCTTATTTCTTTGGTACATACTTCAAGGTCGTCAGAGTTGGAAAAAGCAAAGTGAGACTCTATCCAAGTTGGTAGGAGACAAGGTAGAAGGTAGCCTGGGAATATTTGGGGAGGTTAAAGAAAGCCTAGGCAAACTTTCAGAACGTACACAACAAATCCAAGAAGTTGGGAAAAACATATCCAGCTTACGCGAGATTCTACGTTCACCAAAACCCAGGGGCGGACTCGGCGAACTCTTCCTCGAACAATTGCTAGCCGATAGTCTACCAAGGGGCTATTATGATTTGCAATATCAGTTCCGTAGTGGGGAGAGAGTAGACGCAGTAGTACGGATTGGCGAAAACTTAGTTCCAATTGACTCCAAATTCCCTCTAGAAGATTTTGAACGGATGGTTCAAACTGAGTCAGAGGAAGAAAAGATAAAACTTGGGCGAGAATTCACCAAAACGGTTAAAAAACATATCAATAACGTTTCCAAATACATCTTGCCTGATGAAAACACTTTTGATTTCGCCTTGATGTACGTCCCTGCTGAGAATATCTATTACGAAACCATATGCCAAAGTGATATATATGCCTATTGTATGGAAAAGAAGGTCTTTTTAGTATCACCAAACAGCTTCAACGCCTACCTGCAAGCTATCGTACTAGGCCTAAAAGGGCTACATATCGAAAAGGCTGCCCGTGAAATACTTGGTCACTTGGTGCGTTTACAAGGTGATTTCAAGAATTTTCAAGAAGACTACGATGTGCTAGGTACCCATATCCACCGTGCAGCGGTAAAGTATGATGACTCTGGAAGAAAATTAACAAAACTAGGGGAAAAGTTGGAACTCGCTGGCAAAACCCCTGTTGATGAATTGCCCGAAGGCATGACTAAAACGCCCGAAGAAAGCCAAAACGGATAGGGAACCGAGAGACTCTTCGCTGTGCTCAGAGTGACAATAAAAAAGAAATTGAAGGAGGCTAAAACATGGGTTATCTTTCACCACTGCTGGCAGTCAGGGACATGGAAAAGACACTCGACTTCTACACCAAATCACTCGGCTTTGAACTAAAGATGGCCTTCCCCGCCCCCGACAACCCCCAGTACGCTGACATCACCAAAGACGGCATGGTGATGATGTTCATACCGGCCAAAAATCACGGCATCGACGAAAAAGAAAAACTCGGCACCGGGGTCTACCTCTATCTGCAGATTGATGGGGATATTGATAAGTATTACAATGAGCTAAAGCAGAAGGGCGTCAGCATAGCCGTCGACATCAAGGACGAGCCCTTCGGTGTCAGGGACTTTACCATTAAGGACCCCGACGGCTATAAGCTCACCTTCAACCAGACCTTACAGAAAACCTAGATATGGATTTATTCGATTACAGCCTGGAGCAGGAAAAGGGAGAGGGCGCGCCTTTGGCGTCGCGGATGAGGCCGTCGGCGCTGCACCAGTTCGTGGGGCAGGAACACCTCATGGGGGAGGGGCACGTCCTGAGGAAGGCCATCGAGGCGGGGCAGGTGCCCTCACTGATACTCTGGGGGCCGACGGGAAGCGGCAAGACCACCCTCGCCTTTATCATCGCCAACACCACCGACTCCCACTTCAGCCCGGTAAGCGCCGTCAGCGCCGGCGTCGCCGATTTGAGACGCATCATCAGCGAAGCCAAAGAGAGGCGCAAGCTCTACAAGAAAAAGACCATCCTCTTTATCGACGAGATTCACCGCTTCAATAAGGGACAGCAGGACGCCGTGCTCCCCTACGTCGAGGACGGCACCATCACCCTTATCGGCGCCACCACCGAAAACCCCTCCTTTGAGGTCATCTCTCCCCTGCTCTCGCGCTGCCAGGTGCTCACCCTGGAACCATTAGCTGAAGACGAGCTGCAGATAATCATTATGCGCGCCATCAAGGACGAGCTCAACGGGCTGGGCAAGCTCAATGTGGAGCTGGACGAGGACGCCCTGCTGCGCCTGATTATGGTCTCCAATAAGGATGCGCGGGTCGCCCTCAACGCGCTGGAGATTGCCGCCCTGACGACGCCGCCCGATGCCGAAGGCAAGCGCCATATATCACTAAACACCATCGAGGACGCCGTCCAGCAAAGGTATCTGCCCTACGACAAGGCGGGGGAAAGGCACTACGACCTCATCTCAGCGCTGCATAAATCGCTGCGGGGCTCCGACCCCGACGCCGCGCTCTACTGGGCGGGGCGGATGCTGGAGGCGGGGGAAAGCCCCTTTTATATAGTGAGGCGGCTGGTGCGCTTCGCCTCGGAGGATATCGGCATCGCCGACCCGCAGGCGCTGGTGGTGGCTATGGCCGCCCAGCAGGCGGTGCACTTCATCGGCATGCCCGAAGGCAACCTGGC
>CAYPBF010000090.1:0-2832 GCA_964408935.1 uncultured Dehalococcoidales bacterium
AACCAGGACATCGTGGTGCTTGATGCCGACCTCTCTCATTCCACGATGACGGGATATTTTGCCCAGAAGTTCCCCGAGCGTTACTTCAACTGTGGTATCGCCGAGCAGAATATGGCGGGCATTGCCGGCGGGCTGGCGGCGTCGGGCAGGATACCCTTCGCCAGCACCTTTGCTGCTTTTGGCGCTGGGCGCAGTTTTGACCAGATTCGCCTGTCTATAGCCCAGCCGGGCCTAAACGTTAAGCTGGTGGTTACTCACGGCGGCATCAGCGTGGGCGAAGACGGCTTCTCCCAGCAGTCGGTGGAAGACCTGTCTTTAGCCTGCTCCTTTCCAGGCTTTACCGTTATTGTTCCCGCCGACGCCATCGAGACGGCCCAAGCGGTTAAAGCCGCCGCCGCCAACTTCGGGCCTTTCTACATCCGGCTCTGCCGTCCCAAGCTGCCGCTGGTCTATGATGAGGGCTATCGGTTCAAGCTGGGCAAGGCGGTGATGATGAGGCAGGGTGGGGACACCACCATAATCGCCATCGGTCTCATGGTCAAGGCGGCCCTGGAGGCCGCTATTGAGCTGGAACGGGAGGGTATCTACTGCCGCGTGCTCAATATGTCCACCCTCAAGCCCATCGACGAGGCGGCCATAATCCAGGCCGCTGCTGAAACGGGGGCTATCGTTACTGCCGAGGAGCACCTGGAGCACGGGGGGCTGGGCAGCCTGGTGGCCCGGGTGGTGGCTAAAAACCGCCCCGTGCCCATGGAGTTTATCGCTATCAAGGACACCTACGCCAAGTCGGGCAAGCCCGAGGAGCTTTTGGAGAGATACGGCCTGACGGCTAAGGATATCGAGCGGGGCGTGAAGGCGGCAATAAAGCGCAAGCGCTAGTGCTAGTGGCTGAGGTGTCTAGCCTTTTTGTTGATCGTGTATTCTCATTGAGACGCGGTTCCGATGGCTTTTTTCAAGGCGGCTCTGGCCAGTAGCCTTGTAGAATCCAATATTGGTAAGGGTGAACTTTCTTGGGTTACTAGTAGCGGTATCTCAGTGCAGCCAAGAACAACGGCATCACAGCCTTGGTTTTTTAATCGGCTGATTACCTCGCTAAAATAGCCTCGTGCCTCTGCGGTAAAACGGCCATAAACCAGTTCGTTGAAAATAATCTCATTAATGTGCTCTCGGTCTTTTACCTCAGGAAGCCTATGCTCAATACCCATAGCGGTTAGCTTGGTAGAATAAACTGTGGACTCCATCAAAGAGCGTGTTCCCAAAACTCCGAGGCGTTTATAGTTTTGACGCTTTGCCTCAGCAGCAACTTCTTCAGCAATATGAAGCCACGGAATTGGTGATTTCTTAACCACGAGGTCAAATGCCTGATGGATTGTATTGTCGGGGCATATGGCGAAATCTGCTCCCACTTTGGCTACCTTAACTACCGAGGATAACATTAAATTAGCTACACCTTGCCAGTCGCTGGCTTCAAAGTATGGTATATATTGGCTAAGAGGAAAGGTGTGCATGGTGACCTCAGGATGAGCGTATCCCCCCATTATATTTGCCCCTTCTATGCAGATTGTGCGATAACAAAGGGCGGCTCCCTCTGCGCTACAGGCGACTATACCGATATGTTTGGTCATGCCTTTTCTCCTCGTGTATGTTGTCTAACTCCGGAGTCTCTAGGCCGTCGCCAGCCACCTCGTCCTCAGGAAATGGGTAAAGCCCACCAGGCAGGGCAGGGCGATGCTGTATACTATCAGCACCACCGAAAGATCTGTCAGCCAGCAGATGAGGGGCAGCGGCACGAAGATGAAGGCACCGGCTTTAGTGGTATCCCGCAGGATAAGGTGGGCGGCTATGGCCGGCGCGGCCACAATCAGCATGGGTACGGTGATTACCACTAAAAGCACCCCGATGGTGGTCGATTCTCCACGCCCTCCCCGAAAGCCCAGGAAGATGGGCCAGTTGTGGCCGAAGACGGCGGCTGCCCCCGCCAGCAGGACGACTATCTGGGGGGCATCGGTGGCTAGAGGGATGAACACCGCCAGCGCTCCCTTGGCGGCGTCGGCGATACCCACCATAAACCCCACCTTAGGCCCCAATTGGCGGTAGGCGTTAGACGCCCCCATGTTGCCGTCCCCGATTTGCCTGATGTCGACGCCCTTTATCACACGCCCGGCAATGTAGGCGGTGGGCACGGAGCCGATGAAGTAGGCTATTAGTATCAGCAACCAGGGCATAACCGTTCTCTTATTGGTGCCGGGGGTGGGACTCGAACCCACAAGGACTAAGTCCGGCGGATTTTAAGTCCGCTGCGTCTGCCAATTCCGCCACCCCGGCTTTTACTGGGGGTATTCTACTGCTTTTGTATAGAGCATTCAAGCTAGTGTCCTCGTTCCTGTTTCTGCACCTACTAGATCGTATGGATTGACAAGTTTTTATAATTGAGTATGATGAAATCATGAAAGGTCTTCTTATTGCAATTCTGTGTCTGTTGGTAATACTTGTTGGACTCTATATCTACGATTTTCTAAATCCTGTCAAATATTCTCTTCACGAGTCATTATTACCAAGTATTTACGGCACAGAATATGAAGTCATACCCCATCGTTAGGGAAAAGTGGGCAATTCTAGCCACCTTGTAGGAACTTGTTGTTTCGGTTCGTATTAAACTACACCTATGCCCAAAAGGGCAGTGGATGTATATTAGCCTTGTCCCGGGATATTGAGTGCAGGAATCAGGTTAAACCTTCGTCTGGCGCAGACAGAAAAAGAGTCAAGTCCCTCAAAATAAATGGAGGCGACGACCGGATTCGAACCGGTGAATAGGGGTTTTGCAGACCCCCG
>CAYPBF010000091.1:0-2789 GCA_964408935.1 uncultured Dehalococcoidales bacterium
AACCGGATAAACCTTTGGTTTTGCCATGCTTTATCCTCCTTAATCTTTTCGAGCCATTAATAAGAATTTACTATGCTTGCTGGCGATAGTCAATACCACGGCAGAGGAAAACCCCACCCCAGTTTGATATCTATTCCCACCCACCGCCCTTTTAAGGTAAAGAGGGGGTTTCACCCCCTCTTAAAACATCCCCAAGATTTAAGTCTTACCCTCAGGAGGGTGGGGTGGACAAATAAGGGATTTATAAGGGTCTAATCCCTTATAGGGTGGGTATTGGGTGGGAAAGAAAGACGTACGCTAAACAAGGTGAGGAAGCGAGGGGAGAATGACAGAACGGGTGTGCACGTTGTAAAATCTAAGTCGTATGAAAACCAAAGTCCTGGGCATTATCGCCAAGTGGCTCTTTGCCCTCTGCCTGCTCTTCCTCTTGCTCACCGCCAGCCTGGGCTGGGCCGCCAACAGCCACTGGCTCTACAACTATGGCTTCGAGAAATACTCCATAGTCCAGACCCCGGAGCTTAGCCAGTTCCCGCTGGAACGAATCGCCGACGAGATGATTGACTACTTCAACTCCGGCGAGGACTACGTCAGCATCACCGTCACCGTTGATGGCGAGAGCTTCGACCTCTTCACCGAGGAGGAGACCATCCACTTTAAGGACGTCAAGGACCTCATTCGTTTGGACTACTGGGTGCTGGGCGGGACGCTGTTCTACGTCCTGGCCTACGCTGCTGTCTGCCTCTTCTGGAGGCGGAGAAGGTACTGGCGCAGACTCGTCTGGGCCGTCTTCGGCGGCACCTGCCTGACATTGGGCTTTATGCTGCTATTGGGAATCGGCACCCTGCTTGGCTTCGACGCGCTCTTCTATAACTTCCACCTGCTCTTCTTCTCCAACGAGCTCTGGTCAGCCGAGGGCTATATGCTGCTGCTCTTTACCGAGGAGTTTTTCTACGATGCCGCCCTCTTCTGCGCTATTGGCAGCGGTGGGCTGGCCTTGATACTGGGGGGGTTGAGTGGGGGGTATTTATTAGCTACCCGAAAAAAGGCCTAGCCGTATCTCTCTTCCTTCCAGGGGTCGCCGTGATTGTGGTAGCCCCTCGATTCCCAAAATCCCCGCTTGTCCTTGGCCATGAACTCGATACCGGTCACCCACTTAGCGCTCTTCCAGAAATAGAGCCGCGGCACCACCAGCCTTAAGGGAGCGCCGTGCTCCAGCGTTAGCGGTATGCCATTATGCTTAATGGCCAACAAAACATCGGGCTGGAAGAAATCGTCCAAGGAGAGGTTGGTGGTAAAACCCCCCGTAGCGTGCACCATGACGAATTTGGCCTCGGGGAGTATGTTGACCAGTTCCTTTATCTGCGCGGAGCTTACCCCTTCCCAGAGGTTATCCAGCTTCGACCAGCCGGTGACGCAGTGGATATCGGAAAAGACCTTAACCTGCGGCAGCGCCGTGAACTCTCGGTAGCTTAAGCTACGCTCTTCCCCCACCAGCCCGAAGATACGGAATGTCCACTCAGAGACATCCGCTCCGGGCACGGAGCCCTCGTGCAGCGCCGGCCACTTCTCGGTGAGCCTCTGGCCCGGCGGGACTCTTTCGGCTCTCTCGGTATCGGGGCTTTTGATTATATCTTTATCGGTCATCGCATACCCAACCTCCTCAACCTTCTCTCTGCCTCGTTCTTCTCTTTTATGCCCAGTTTAGCCCGGTTTATCGCTTTTCTCAACAGCTCGATTGACTTATCGTAGGTCTCCCTGTCCACCGGATAGGGGATGCCGTCCTTGCCGCCGTGGGCGAAGCTGTAGCGGGCGGGGTCGCGGTAGCTGGGGGCGACGCCGTGGACCAGCTCGGAGATGAGACTCAGGGCCCTTATCGTTTTTGGCCCCACCCCCTCCAGCCCCAAGAGCTGCTCGAAGTCTTTGGGCTGGCGCTCGTAGGTCTTAAGGATGATACGGCTCAGGCTGTCGGGGTGAAGGTCGCGGGTGGTGAGGTAGTGGCGGGGCGGCAGGTCGAGGGTTTTGAGCTTCTTGAGGTCGGTGATGATTTCATGGGGCTTCTGCTCGGTAATAATCTCGGCGATGGTGGTGCGGGCGGGGTCGCTTTCCTGCGCCACCAGATTCAGCGCCTGCCCCCTCTCCTCTGAGAGCACCGCCGAGTGCGGCTCGTTGACGAAGCTGGCGACATTCTCCCCCAGCCAGTGGTAGCGGCGGGCGTAGCGCTTGGCCTCGTTCATCCCCTGCTGAATGACCGCCCAGGAGCCTTTCTTAGTGAACAAAAAGCTGTGGTGGTAGAGCTGGTAGCCGTCCTGCACCGCTGAGTTATCCACCTTGGCCGACATGCGGCTGGCGTAGACCAACGGCTTCGAGTTCAAAGATAGATACTGGCCCCAGCGCTTCAATTCCTCTGGTGTCCGCCTTGACGTCTTGCCCTTGCCGCCGGCGACGAAAAGCCCCAGGTCTTTTTCCAGCCCCCGCAGGCCCTCTTTGAGCGCGCCGCAGAGGGTGGTGGTCACCCCGCTGGAGTGCCAGTCAAAGCCCAAAATGCAGCCGAAGGCCTGAAACCAGTAGGGATGAGATAATCTTTTCAGCATCTCCTCGGGGCCGAAGTCGGAGACAACGGCTATGGTAATCTCCCGCGCCAGCTTGGTCATGCGCTCGAAAAGCCAGGGGGGCGCCTTGCCGTGGTGCAGGGGGAGATTGGCGATACCGGTTCGTCGGGGAAGGGACATAACTACCTCTATATAAAGTTTAGTGGCATACCAGCGTCAGGTCAAACCTCCCAGGCCACT
>CAYPBF010000092.1:0-2686 GCA_964408935.1 uncultured Dehalococcoidales bacterium
CCCCAGGCTGAGGGCACCTTCACCCTGAAGCAGATAGAGCAGCTTCTTGATGAAGCGGTAAAGATTGGCTCGGTAGAGAGTATATACTTTGAGGGAGGCGAGCCGTTTCTTTACTACCCCATAATGCTGGAGGGGATTAAGATGGCCCGTGGCAGGGGGTTCCAGGTGGGGGTGGTAACCAACGCCTTTTTTGCCACCGCCGAGGAGGATATCGCGGTCTGGCTGAAACCCCTCGGTGAACTGGAAATCGTTGACCTCAGCATCAGCAATGACCCCTATCATTACGAGGACGAGAAGGGAAACCCGGCCTTACGCGCCCAGGAAGTAGCCAGGAAGTTAAATCTGCCCGTTGCCGAGATTCACATTGAGGAGCCTTTGGCAACAACGAAGGTGGGTGGAGAGAAGGGCGAGCCGGTCATTGGTGGCAGCACTATGTTTAGAGGGAGGGCCGTGGAGAAATTAACAGACGGGCTGCCGCGGAGACACTGGGAGGAGTTTACCGAATGTCCCTATGAAGAACTTGAAGCGCCGAAACGGGTACACCTCGACCCCTATGGTAACGTTCATCTCTGCCAAGGACTGAGTATGGGCAATGCCTGGGAAAAACCCCTGTCGGAGATGGTCAAGGACTATGATGCTACTTCGCATCCGATATGCGGCCCCTTGGTCAGGGGCGGCCCAGCCCTCCTGGCCAAAGAGTACGGGGTTGAGCATGAGGATAGCTATGTTGATGCCTGTCATTTCTGCTATATAATCCGCTCGAAGTTATTGGACAGGTTTCCTCAATATCTTACCCCGAAGCAGGTCTACGGAGTAGAATAAGGGCGAAATGGTATACTGTTACAGAAGGTTTCTAAAACCATGAAAATAGCTTTTATCGGCGGGGGGAATATGGGGGAAGCCATGCTGGCGGCGGTGCTGTCCAAAGCCCTGGCTGAGCCAGCGTCCATCTGCGTCAGCGACGTCAGTCAGCCCCGCCTCGACCACCTAGAAAAGACATACGCCGTGACGGTAACTTCCGATAACGTTGGGGCCATCGCTGGTAAAGACATCGTAATCTTGGCCGTCAAGCCCCAGAACCTAGCTGGGGTGCTGCAGGAGCTTAAAGGCAAGATTGAATCCAACCAGTTTATTCTATCAATAATCGCCGGGGCTAGAATCGAAACTATAGCCAAAGGTCTAAATCACCAAGCCGTCGTCCGGGCTATGCCCAACACCCCCGCCCAAATAGGGGAGGGGATGAGCGTCTGGACGGCCACCCCTGATGTCACCACTGGGCAAAAGCAATCGGCTCAGGCAATCTTGGGCGCCATGGGCAAAGAGCTTTACGTTGATGACGAAAAGTACATTGATATGGCCACGGCGGTCAGCGGCAGCGGTCCCGCCTATTTCTTTTTAATGGTCGAAGCGCTTACTGAGGCTGCTATTGAAATCGGCCTCCCCCCCGATAAGGCGCAAGAGCTGGTCGTGCAGACCATGCTCGGCTCGGGCAGGTTTATACAGACTTCGGGTGAAGCCCCCGCCGAGTTACGCCGAAAAGTTGCCTCTCCCGGCGGCACCACCGCCGCCGCGTTGGGGCAATTCGAAAAAGGAGACTTCGTCGGACTGGTGAAGGAGGCGGTTAGGGCCGCCTACGAGCGGGCCAAAGAACTGGGTAAATAGCCTATGAATTGGCTGGATATAGTCATAATTATAGTCGTCGCTGCAGCCGCCTTCGGCGGGCTGATTATCGGGCTTATCGCCTCCGCCCTCTCGCTGGCGGGCATCATCGTGGGGGTAATACTGGCGGGGCGCTACTACCTCGTCTTCTCCCAGCACCTCGAATTCATCCCCGGAGAGCACGGCCCCCAGATAGCCGCCTTCGTTATTATTCTGGTGGGGGTAATGCTGGTCGCCCTGGCGCTGGCCATGTTCTTGCGCTGGGCGCTCTCGCTGATTAAACTGGGCTGGATTGACCATATCGGCGGCGCCGTTCTGGGGTTTGCCAGCGGCCTGCTGCTCTGCGGGGCGGTACTGGCGATGTGGGTCAAGTTCGTAGGGGCGGGGGCAACCGTCAGCGGTTCATTCCTGGCGTCACTGCTGCTGGAGCACTTTCCCGTCGTGCTGGGTCTGCTCCCCGCCGAGTTCGACGCTGTGCGCTCCTTCTTTCAGTAAGGACTAGAGCTTTCCCTTGAACTTCACCTTCAGCGCCTCGACCACGTTCTTGGGGACGAGGTCGTGGATGTCGCCGCCCAGGCTGGCGGCCTCCTTGAGCAGGCTGGAGCTGAGGAACTGGTACTCCACCCGCGACATCAGGCAGACGAACTCCAGCTTGGGGTAAAGCTTCTTGGTCATCATGGCCATGTCGAACTCACGCTCGAAGTCAGCGCTCATGCGCAGTCCCCGCACCATGGCGATGGCCTTCACCCTCTTGGCGAAATCGACGGTCAGCCCTCCGAAGGACTCCACCTCGACGTTGGGCAGGTTAGCGATGGCGCCCTTTATCAACTCCACCCTCTCCTCAGCGCTGAATAGGATGGGCTTGTTGGGCGTCTCGAAGACGCCAATAATCAGCTTGTCGAAGAGCCGAGCGGCTCTAGTAGCGATATCGAGGTGGCCGTTGGTGATGGGGTCGAAGGTACCGGGGTAGATAGCAATGCTCAAGGTTTAACCTCCTTTTGGTAGATTGCGATGGTACGCCAATAAT
>CAYPBF010000093.1:0-2228 GCA_964408935.1 uncultured Dehalococcoidales bacterium
TTCCCCCCGTGTACAGCGTCAACTTGGTTATCTCCCCCGACATCACCCAGAGGTTGGCCCCCACCATCTTGGCCAGCAGGTCCACCGCCTGGGGCGAGATGGCAGCGCCCTGCGCCGAGACCTCTTTCTCAATCCACTGCTTCAGCATCGGCTCCCTGAGCAGTGGGAAGGCCCTGACCTCGCCCCGCCCCGCCAGCAGTTTAAGCAGCGAGTTGGTGCTCTTTATCCTACCGTCGGTGAGCACAATGACCGTGCTCTCGGGTATATTACTCATGGCTTCAGCAAAAGCCTTGGCATTATTACCACCCTTGTTCCCCGTCTTCTTCGGACGCCGCACGCCGACTTTAGGCTCGAAACGCCCCAGCAGCCCCTCGATGATAACTAGCCGCTTCTCGGCCAGGAAAGGCACGGTTTCGCCGACGCCTTTAAGCTCGTCTAATGACAGCTTCGGCCCCTCGAACACGGAGGTATTGGTGGCCAGCATGGCGGGGTCGCCCAAGCTGCGCTTTATCTCGCCGAGGTACCGGTTCAGGGAATAATCGTCTTCGCCGTGAAGTATATAGAGCAAGGCTCCCCCCAAATCTTATCGGTGTTACCATTTTATCACAGGTTAACCCCAAAATCTCTATTGAATATGCCGCCCCTATAGGGTAAAATAGGGAAAATAAAGCCCATCCGCAATCTAGAGGAGAGTATCATGAACGAACGCCCCGGCCGGGGTCAAGAGGAGAAAGCCATGAACGAACGCCCCGACGAACTGAAGAAGCTGTCCACCATCGCTACCGACACCGGATTCACCGCCGATTTGAGGACTAAAGCCATCGAGCAGATGGGCAACGCCACCTCGAAGGAGGCCCTGCGTGCCCTGCTCGACCTGGCCGCCAACGACCAACTCACCGTCAAGGAAAGAGAACTGTCACTCAAGCAAGCCCTGAAGATAATCAAAGCCTCCTCGTCATCGTAAAGCCCAATAAAAAACAGCGGGGGTAGACCGATGACTATTGAAATCGGCATTGTCGGGCTGGCGCAGAGCGGTAAGACCACCATCTTTAACGCCCTCACCGGAGGCCATACCGATACCAGGAGTCTCGCCCCCCACATCGGCATCGCCAAGGTCCCCGAGCCGCGCCTTAAGGTCTTGGCCGATATGCTCCACCCCAAGAAGGTCGTCCCCGCCGAGGTCAGCTATACCGATATTGGCGCCTCGGTCAAGGATTTAGGCGGCGGCAAAGGGGTGGGGGGACAGATTCTGAGTCAGCTCAGTGGCGCCCACGCCCTGATTGATGTCGTCCGTTCCTTCGCCGACGATACCGTACCTCATATAGAAGGCAGCCTGGACATTGACCGCGATATCGCCACCACCAACCTGGAGCTTACCCTGCATGATTTGGGTATTATCGACCGCAGGCTGGAGAAAATCGAGGAGTCGCTGAAAGGGGCCAAGCCCGCCGAGCGCCAGGCCCTGCTGCCCGAGCAGAAGCTTTTGACCAGGCTTAAAGCAGGACTGGGGAAAGAGCAGCCCATCCGCGAGATGGGTGTCAGCGCCGACGAAACCAGACTCATTAATAACTATCAGTTCCTCACCGCCAAGCCCCGCCTGATTGTGGTCAACATTGGCGAGGAGCAGATAGCCGAGGCCCAGACCATGCAGGACGAGCTTAACGCCCGCTACGCGCGAGGCGGGACCAAGGTGATTACGCTCTGCGGCGAGCTGGAGATGGAACTGGTCCAGCTCGACGACGAAGCCGCTAAAGACTTTCGCGCCGAATACCAACTCCCCGAAACGGGGCTGGAAAACGTCATCAAGCTCTCTTATGAGCTGTTAGGCCTAATCTCCTTTTTCACCACCGTCTCCGACGAGATGAAGGCCTGGTCGATACCCAAGGGCACCACGGCGCTCAAAGCTGCGGGTAAGATTCACTCCGATATTGAGAGGGGCTTTATCCGCGCCGAGGTCATCAGCTACGACGACCTACTCAAGTGCGGTAATATGGCCGAGGCCCACAAGAGAGGGCTTTTGCGACAGGAGGGTAAAAGTTATACCGTCCAGGACGGCGACGTCATTACCTTCCTCTTTAATATCTAGTCTAGGTGCTGGCTGATTTCGGCAAAGCTGCGGATTCGGATGGCATCGGTAATATCTCCGAAGAAGTCATGACGGTCAATAAGGATTCCCCGCATCCCCACCCCTCTAGCCCCGATGACGTCAATCTCGTACTGGTCGCCCA
>CAYPBF010000094.1:0-2219 GCA_964408935.1 uncultured Dehalococcoidales bacterium
TCCTTTACCCAGGACGAGTCCTGCGGCAAGTGCATACCCTGCCGCCTGGGGACGAAACAGATGCTGGATATCTTAAACGATATCACCCACGGGCGGGGTAAGATGGAGGATATCGACCTATTACTGAATTTGAGCGAACAGATTAAAGTCGGCTCGCTCTGTGCCTTGGGTGGCACTGCCCCCAACCCGGTGCTGACCACCATCCGCTATTTCCGCGAGGAATACGAGGAGCACATCAAGAACCATCACTGTCGGGCAGCGGTCTGCGAGGGCATTGTTACCGCCCCCTGTACCCACACCTGTCCCGCCGGCGTGGATGCGCCCCGCTACATACGTTTTATCGCCCAGGGTAAGCCGAGCGAGGCGGTGGCCGTAATCAGGGAGAAGATTCCCTTCCCCTCGGTCTGTGGCTATGTTTGCATCCATCCCTGCGAGACCAGGTGTCGTCGGGGTCTGCTCGACGAGGCTATCGGCATAAGGGTGCTCAAACGCTTTGCCGCCGATAACGATAACGGCCTATGGAAAGAGAACTCGAAGATAGCTCCGGCCACAGGCAAAAAGGTGGCTGTCGTCGGCTCGGGTCCCGCGGGGCTGACCGCCGCCTTCTATTTATCTAAGTTAGGGCATAAGGTAACCGTTTTCGAGTCTTTACCCGAGGCGGGGGGTATGATGCGAGTGGCTATTCCCGATTACCGCCTGCCCAAGGACGTTCTTAAATGGGACATCGCTGAGATAGGGGCGGTTGGAGTTGACATAAAGACAAATACAAAAGTCGAATCCACCGACGAGCTGTTCTCCCAGGGCTACGACGCTGTTTTCCTGGCTTTGGGTGCCCACGAAGGCCTCAAGATAGGGGTCGAGGGCGAAGATAATAAAGGGGTAAGGGACTGCGTATCCTTCCTGCGTGAAGTGAGCCTGGGCAAGGAGGTGGTGGTGGGGGAGAGCGTGGGTGTTATCGGCGGCGGTAACGCAGCCATAGATTCGGCGCGCACCTCTTTACGCCTGGGGGCCAAGGAGGTAACCATCGTCTACCGCCGTACTCAGGGAGAGATGCCGGCTGCACCCGAGGAAGTCGAGGAGGCTATCGAGGAGGGCGTCAAGATACGTTTCCTGGCAGCGCCTTTGAAGATAACCAGAAACAACGGCAAGCTGGAATTGGAGTGCAACGCCATGCAACTGGGCGACATCGACGCCAGCGGCAGGCGCCGCCCCGAGCCAATCGAGGGCGGTGAGTTCAACATGAACTTCGACACTATTATCGCCGCTATCGGCCAGAGGCCCGATATTCCCGCCCGCTTTAAGCTTTCGCTGGGGCGGGGCAACACCATCACCGTTGACCCCGATACCCTGGCCACCGATAAAGAGGGCGTTTTTGCCGGTGGCGACGTGGTCAAGGGGCCGGCCTCGGTCATCGAGGCCATTGCTCACGGCCGACAGGCGGCAGGCTCAATTGACAAATACCTAGGTGGGGAGGGTGATATCGAAGAGACACTGGCCCCGCCCGAGGAGGCGATGAAGCCACTGGAGGAAGCCGAGGAAGAGTATCGGGTAGAGATACCAGCGCCGCTCGCCAAAGAACGGATTAAGAACTTCGAAGACGTGGAGCTGACATTGAGTCAGAAGCTGGCCCTCAAAGAGGCGGGGCGGTGCCTGAGATGTGACCTTGAGGAGAGAGAAGAATAGTATGGCGGAAATCAGGCTGACTATAGACGGACAGGAGGTCAAGGCCAAGGCGGGGATGACCGTGCTCGAAGCCGCTCAAGAAGCCGGCATTTATATCCCCACCCTCTGTGCCGACCCTGACCTTAAGCCCTACGGCGGCTGCCGCCTCTGCATCGTCGAGATTGAGAAGATGCGCGGCTTTCCCACCGCCTGCACTACCCCCGCTACCGAGGGCATGGTGGTTAGGACCAACACCGAGGCCGTCAACGAGATACGCCGTACCGTCGTCGAGCTGCTCCTCTCCGACCACCCCAGCGAGTGCCTGATCTGCCACCGAAGAGAGCGCTGCGGGCCCTTCGACATCTGCCTGCGCAACGTGGCCGTGACCGAGCGCTGCGTGACCTGCCCAAAGAACCGGAACTGTGAGCTGCAGGATGTCGTCGATTACCTGGGCATCACCGAGCTGCCCTTCAGGCATACCGAGCGGACCTACCCCGTTGATACCAGCAACCCCTTCTTCTACCGCGACCTGGACAAGTGCGTCCTCTGCGGTAAGT
>CAYPBF010000095.1:0-2185 GCA_964408935.1 uncultured Dehalococcoidales bacterium
GTGCTCTTGCCGCTGCCGGAGACACCGGTGACGCAGACGAACTGTCCTAGCGGGATGTGCACGTCGATGTCTTTAAGGTTATTCTGCCGCGCCCCCTTGACGACGATTTCGGCGCCGTTACCGGGGCGGCGCTTGAGGGGCAACGGGATGCTCTTGACGCCACTGAGATATTGTCCCGTCACCGATTCGGCGCATTTCGTGATGTCTTTCAGCGTGCCGGTGGCCACGATGTAGCCTCCATGCTCCCCTGCCCCCGGCCCCATGTCGATGATGTGGTCGGCGGCGCGCATCATGGCCTCGTCGTGCTCGACGACGACGATGGTGTTGCCCAGGTCTCTAAGTCTTTTTAGGGTTTCTATCAAGCGGAAGTCGTCGGCGGGGTGCAGGCCTATGGTCGGCTCGTCGCAGATATAGAGCACGCCCATCAGCCCGCTGCCGATTTGCGTCGCCAACCGTATTCTTTGCGCCTCGCCGCCAGCCAGGGTGGCCGAGGCGCGGTCGAGGTTGAGGTAGTCGAGGCCGACGTCTTTAAGAAAGCCCAATCGGGCCTGAATCTCCTTTAGAATCTGGTGGGCGATGGTCTTTTCGCGCTTACTGAGCACCGCTTTCTTGCCGTCAGCGCCGAGCACCCCCACCCAGCCCAACGCCTGCGCCACCGACATGGCGCTGACCTCGACGATATTCTTGCCACCGACGGTCACCGCCAGCGACTCCGGTTTTAGCCGCTTGCCCTCACAAGCCGTACAGGGCTTGGAAACCATGTAGCGTTCGATGTTGGCGCGGGAGTGCTCCGATTCGGTCTCTTTATAGAGCCTCTCCAGGTTGGGGATAACGCCCTCGTAGCCGTCGGAAATGCGCACCTGCCTGCCGAAACGGTTGCGGTAGGAATGGGTTTCTTTACCCTCACCGTAGAGCAAGAGGTTGAGGTGTTCTTGGCTCAGGTTTTTTACCGGTGTATTCAGGGAAAAGCCCCCCTTCCTGGCCAGGGGCTCTATCCGCCACAGGTACCAGTTGTGGAACCGCCAGGGTCGAATCGCCCCCTCCATAACGGACAGCTCTTTGTTCAGCACCAGGTCAGGGTCGACCTCAAGACGGAAACCCAGCCCGCTACAGGCGGGGCAGGCGCCGTGAGGGCTGTTGAAGCTGAAGCTACGGGGGGCAATCTCGCCCAGGCTGATGCCGCAGTGAACACAGGCGAAGTGCTCCGAGAAGAGCAGTTCCTCACCGCCGTCGACGGAGACCAGCACCACCCCCGCCCCCAGCTTGAGCGCCGTCTCCACCGAGTCGGCGATACGGCTCTGGTCGCTTTGCCCCATCACCAGCCTGTCCACCACCACGGCGATGGAGTGCTTCTTGTATTTATCGAGCTTGATATCCTCGGATAGCTCGCGAATCTTGCCGTCAACGCGGACGCGGACATAACCCGCTTTGCGCAGGTCGTCGAAAACCGACTGGTATTCGCCCTTGCGGTCGCTTATCAGCGGTGCCAGAATCATGATACGGCTCTTGTCGGGGATTTTCTGGACAGCGTCAACGATTTGCTGAACCGTTTGCGCCGTAATCTCCCGCCCGCAGTTGGGGCAGTGAGGATGGCCCACGCGGGCGAAGAGCAGCCTCAGGTAATCATAAGTCTCGGTGACCGTGCCCACCGTCGAGCGCGGGTTCTTGCTGGGGCCCTTCTGGTCGATGGAGATGGCCGGGCTTAAGCCCTCGATATAGTCCACCTCGGGTTTCTCCATTCTTCCCAGAAACTGGCGGGCGTAGGCCGAAAGTGATTCGACGTAGCGCCGTTGCCCCTCAGCGTAGATGGTGTCGAAGGCCAGCGAGCTTTTACCCGAGCCGGAGACACCGGTGATGACCACCAGCTTATCGCGGGGTATGGTGACGTCTATATTCTTGAGATTGTGCTCGCGGGCGCCCTTAACGACGATAGCCTGCAGCGACATAAGTCAAACCTCTTTCCTGCAGCTATAATTGTAACACCTGCCGCCAAAGCACAACAAGTTTCCTTGATTAGATTCTCGGCATCGGATATACTGCCTATGGCTGATTTAACGACCCCAGCAGGGAAGGAGACCGCCCTTTGAGAAATTTAACCATAACTTCCGACGCCCCAGGCGAAAGACTGTTCGTCCTGGGCAACGAAGCCATCGCCCGCGGGGCTATAGAGGCTGGCGTCCAGGTG
>CAYPBF010000096.1:0-2178 GCA_964408935.1 uncultured Dehalococcoidales bacterium
GCGCCTTCCGCCACGACGAGGACATCCACAGCGCCACCGCCGCCCAGGTCTTCGGTGTTGAGCCGACTAAAGTCACCGCGGAGATGCGGCGGGTGGCCAAGACGGTGAACTTCGGCGTCATCTACGGCATGAGCGAATACGGGTTGGAGCAGGCCACGGGCCTTTCACGGGAGGAAGCCGCCCAGTTCATCAACGCCTATTTCGAGAAGTACCCGGGGGTGAAGCAATACCTGGAATCGACCAAGGAAGAAGCCCGCAAGACGGGCTATGTGCAGACTATTTTGGGGCGCCGACGGGCCATACCCGAAATCAACGTCCAGAACCGACAGGTGCGTGAGGCCGCCGAGCGCATGGCCATCAACATGCCCGTACAGGGCACTTCCGCCGACATCATCAAGGTGGCCATGATTAACCTGGAACGCGAGATTGAAAAGCGCAAACTCGAAAGCAAGATGATACTGCAGGTGCACGACGAGCTTATCTTCGAGGTGCCCCAAGCCGAGGTCGGTGAGATGAAAAAGCTCGTCCCCGAGCTGATGACCTCGGCGATGACTTTAAGCGTGCCCTTAAAAGCCACCGTCAAGGCCGGCCCCAACTGGGGGGAGATGGAATAGGGGTGAGCCGGCGCGCTATTGTTATCTACGCCTTTTTTATCGCCCTTTTCGGTGTTTTTTGCTATTTCGCCCACCGCTACGACTACTTTGCCGGCGAGGTTAGCATCAGCCAATGGCTTCAGGAAATACCCCACACCTGGTTCGAGCCGATAATGAGATATGCCCCCTACGTTGTTGGTCTGGGGATATTAGTTGGCTTACAACTCTGGCTCAGGTCAAGGTGGCGGGCTCTTACCTTCCTCGCCATAGCCGCCGGCGCCGCCGGGCTCATCGCCTGGCTGATAAAGCTAATAGTCAACCGCCCCCGCCCCGACCCAGAACTGGTGCAGGTGATGGTGGCCACTCAATTTTCCAGCTTCCCCAGCGGGCACGTGGCCATGGTGACTGTTGCCGGTGGTCTTCTTTTATACCTGGCGCCAAAGCTGGTTGAGCAAAAAGTGAGCCTATGGTTATTGCGGGCGCTGGTGGCGGTGGTTATCCTCGCGGTATGCGTTTCACGCATCTACCTGGGGGCGCACTGGCTAAACGACGTGTTGGGCGGGCTTTTCCTGGCGGGATTGCTGCTCTACCCGGCCATAGTACTCTACCAGAGATACGAGGCGAAGCATGCCTGAGCTGCCCGAGGTTGAGACGATAAGGAGGGAGCTTGAGCCGCACGTCGTCGGGTGCACCATCAAGGGCTTGAGCTTCCCCTGGGAGGGCATCGTGCGCCGCACCTCTCTGGAGGAGTTTTGCGCCCGCCTTATCGGGCAAAAGATAATCGGGCTGGGGCGGCGGGGCAAATATCTTATCTTCAGGCTTTCCAACGGGCAGGCTTTGGTCATACATCTCAAGATGACGGGCTCGCTCTGGCTTAAAGAGCCCGAAAAGTTCGTCAGGGCGGTAATTCACCTCGACGACGGCACCAACATCTATTTCCGCGACCCGCGCAAGTTCGGCATAATGTGGCTGGTCGACGACGAAAAGAGCGTCGGTGCCAAGCTGGGGCCCGAGGCGCTGGGGGAGGAGTTTACCGCCAAATTGCTGGCGGAGCGCTTAAAGGACCGCAAGGCACCCATCAAGGCACTGCTCTGCGACCAGGGTCTGGTGGCGGGTATCGGCAATATGTATGCCGACGAGGCGCTGTTTACGGCCAAAATCCACCCCATGCGGGCGGGGGGCAGCCTTACCGAAAAAGAGGTCAAGCGCCTCTACAAAGCCATACAAAGAGTGCTGCGCGCCGGCATCAACGAAAAGGGGGCCAGCACCGATACCTACTTCCGCCCCAGCGGTGAGAAAGGCTCCGCCCACTCCCATTTTCGGGTGGCCCACCGGCGGGGTGAGAACTGTCCCCTCTGCGGCACGCCCCTAGAGCGCATCGTGGTGCGCAACCGCGGCAGCTACTTCTGTCCTAAATGCCAGACCTAATCATCCCAGAGACGGAAGGGCGGGTATTCGTCCGTCATCAGCGAGGCGTAGGCAGCCACGCGATAGCTCCAGCGGTTGATACCCACCACCAGCTTGAAGATGTCCTTGTGGTATTTGCCGGTAAAGAGCAGGGCTATGGCGGCAATTAGCACCAGAA
>CAYPBF010000097.1:0-2152 GCA_964408935.1 uncultured Dehalococcoidales bacterium
GTTCCAGCTTGGCGCGCGTCAGGGTGATATTGAGGTGCTTGGGCCCGCTGGCGTCGGCGGTAACGAAGGGCAGGTTGACCTCGGTCTGCTGCACCGAAGAAAGCTCGCACTTGGCCTTTTCGGCGGCTTCCTTAAGTCGTTGCAGCGCCATCTTGTCCTGCTTGAGGTCGATGCCCTGGTCCTTCTTGAACTCCTCACAGAGCCAGTCCATGACCCTCTGGTCGAAGTCGTCGCCACCCAGGTGGGTGTCGCCGTTGGTCGACTTTACTTGGAAGGTGCCTTCACCCAGCTCCAGAATAGAGATGTCGAAGGTGCCCCCGCCCAGGTCGTAAACGGCGATGGTCTCGTCCTTCTTCTTGTCCAGCCCGTAGGCCAGCGAGGCCGCCGTCGGCTCGTTGATGATGCGCAGCACGTTAAGCCCGGCTATCTTGCCCGAGTCCTTGGTCGCCTGGCGCTGTGAGTCGTTGAAATAGGCGGGCACGGTGATGACCGCCTCGGTGACCTTCTCGCCGAGATAGGCTTCGGCGTCCGTCTTCAGCTTCTGCAGAATCATGGCCGAAATCTCGGGCGGGCTGTATTCCTTGTCGCCCATCTTCACCCAGGCATCGCCGTTAGCCGCTTTGACTATCTTATAGGGCAGTAGTTTTCGGTCGTATTCCACGGTGGGCTCGTCGAACTTGCGCCCCATGAGTCGCTTGATGCTGAAAATGGTGTTATCGGGGTTGGTGATGGCCTGTCGCTTGGCCACCTGTCCCACCAGCCGCTCGCCTGTTTTGCTTACCGCCACCACCGAAGGCGTGGTGCGCCCCCCCTCGGCGTTGGTGATGACCTTGGGCTCTCCCGCCTCCATAACCGCCACCGCGGAAAAGGTAGTGCCTAAATCAATACCAATAACCTTAGCCATTATTTGCCTCCTCTTCTCCGTTGCCCACTACCACCATAGTGGGGCGGATTACTCTGTCGTTTAGCTTGTATCCTTTTTGTACTTCCTCGATAACGATGCCTTCCTTGCCCTTGTCCTGTCTCACCGCCTCGTGGAGGTTGGGGTCGAAGGGCTCGCCCAATGCCTTGATGGGGGCCAGCCCCTGCGCCTCCAGGCTCGCCCAGAGCTTGCGCTCGACGAGCCTAATGCCGTCCACCCAGCTCATCTTGGCCAGTTTCGGCGGGATGGCGAGGAAGGCTCTTTCGAAGTCGTCCAGGACGGGCAGCAGGCTGAGCACGAGCACGGAGTTGGCGAACTGAGCCACCTCAGCCTTCTCCTGTTCACTGCGCCGCTTATAATTTATAAAGTCGGCCTGGGCCCGCTGCCAGCCAGCTAGGTTGGCTTCGGCCTTGGCCTGCATCTCGCCCAGCAGTTTTTTTAAAGTATCAACATCCTCGATATCGCTGAAATCAATCTCAGCTTTTGTCTTCTCCGGTTTAGCCTTGTTCTTGTCTTTATTATTCTCTTCCACGGGCTCTCGTGTCATCATTATTTAACTCCTTTTACCGTAGAGCTCAGCCACCAGCCGGTTGAGCACCGAGGACAGGTAGCCCACGGTGGAGATGGTGCGGGCGTAGGGCATGCGCGTTGGCCCCACCACCCCCATAACACCCACTGCTTCTTCGGGCAGGCCGTAGTGGCTGATGACCACGCTGCAATCCTGGATGGCCTTGTCCTTGTTCTCCTTGCCGATGATTACCTGCACCCCTTCCTCCTCCATTTCCTCGGGGGCAACGCTCTGGAGCAGATTATGGCCTTCGACCAACTCCATCAAAGCCAGCCCCCGCTTACTTTGGCGGAACTCGGGCTGGTTGAGGATAAAGTGCAGCCCGTCGAGGCGGGAAGGCTCTAGCTCGTGCTCGTCTTCGGCCTTCATTATCTTGAGCAGGCGTTCGGTTACCTGTTTCTCAGCAGGGGAGAGCTTCAGCTTCTTAGCCGAGATTTTGGCGCAGCTCAAGTTCGTGTAGGCCTTATTCAGCTTGTTGGCTATTTTGGTTAGCTCCGATTGGGTTACCGCCTTTTCAAAGGTCAGCAGCTGCTGCTTGAGCTTGGCCCCCTCTAAAACGAGGACGACCAGCGCCAGTGAATCCCTCAAGGCGACCAGTTCCAGGTGCTTGAAGCGGCATTTGGCCGTCTTGGGCGTGGCCACGATAGCCACGTTCTGCGCCA
>CAYPBF010000098.1:0-2065 GCA_964408935.1 uncultured Dehalococcoidales bacterium
GGCTGTGATTTGAAGGAAGGAAACCCCGAAATCGGGTCAAGGTTCTTATCATCAGTAAGGGTGTTTACGTTCGTCTTTCCTGGCCAGTGGTGTGGGATATGAACGACGCCCGATAGTATCGTATCGGTAACGTTAGCGCCCAGCTCGATAGTGCCCCTCGGCGAACTGACGGTTACTTTGTCACCGGAACGGATACCGCGCGGCGCGGCGTCGGCGGGGTTTATCTCCACTAGTGGCTCGGGCACCATCTTGCGTAATCTGGCTAAATTGCGGTGCTGCGAATGGGTAAAATAGATGGTGCGCGCCCCCGAAGTTAATACCAGGGGGAAAGACTTCACCAGGTCCGGACGGCTGATAGGGCTTTCCATTGGTTCCTTATAAACCGGTAGTGGTTCGTAACCGTGCTCGGCCAGGATTGACGAGGAGATTTCCACCTTACCCGACGGTGTCTGAAATCCAGCCTTTTCATAATACTTTTCGGCTCGGGGAGACGCCGGGTATTGAATTCCCTTAGGATGCTCCCTTAATTCTTGAAGGGTAATACCCGATGGCTCAAGGATGTAGCTGAAGCACTTTTCAATGTCTCCATCCCAGAAGTCATGACCAAAGCCCAATCTCTTAGCCAGCTCGGAGAATATCTTCCATTCCGGCCAGCTTTCCCCTACCGGTTCGATTGCCGGCTCGATAAGCCTGATGAATCCGGAAGGCGTGGTTTGCAGTATATGACGCTCCAACCACGAGGAAATGGGCAGCACCATATCGGCCAGCTGCGTGCCTGGCGTATGAAAATAATCGGTATCCACAATAAAATCCAGCTTCTTAAGGTTCTCCACCAGCCGATTATAATTAGGGAAAAACTGTAGATTCAGGCCAGCGGCAAAGAGGGCCTTTATGGGATAAGGCTGCCCGCTTTCGATACGGTCCGCCAGGACGTTGGATTGCATCTCGCCAAACATGTCAGTAAATAACGGGAATCTATCGCTTCCCAGTCCTGGCGGGGAGTCGGCTACTCGCTCTTCCAGCGTAATCTCATTTCTAGGCGGGAAATCGAGGCCCTTGCGGTTACCGCCCGGTACCTCGAAATTGCCGGTCAGCGCTGATAAGAGCAGTATGGCTCGGGTGGTTTGCACCCCGTTATAGTGGTGGATGGTAGCCCCGGGGCTGGTCCTGATTTTAGATGGTTTCTGGGAGGCGAACAGCACGGCCGCCTTCTTTATCTGCTCAGCCGGCACCCACGTTATCTGGGCTACCTTCTGCGGTGGATAGTCCTGCACCATTCGCTTCAAATCATCAAAGCCTACCGTCCATTTCTCAACGAATTCTTTGTCATAGAGTTGTTCATTAATAATCACGTTAATCATGCCCAAGGCCAGAGCACCGTCCGTGCCCGGTCGCAACTGAAGGTGCATATCGGCCATGGCGGCAATCTCAGTACGCCGCGGGTCAACGACGATGAACTTCAGCCCCCGCTTTTTGGCGTCCAGATAGTCCTGCCAGAGACGAGGCGACGAGTTTTTCACGCTGGAACTCCATATCATATGACACTTAGTGGCTGGGTCTATCTCGAAGGAGTTCGCGATAATCCAGCCGTAGTCCTGGCCGTAATTCAGGGAAGCGGCTAACCAACCCGCCGAGAAACAGCTGCTGGTTTCTGTGCAGTAATTCGGGGAGCCGAAAGCATGGGTTAAGCGGCGGAAATAGGGGCGGGGCTCCTTGGTATAGGCGACATAGAAAACGACCGCCTCCGGCCCGTATTCCCCCTTAATCCCCTGTAATTTGCCGGCTATAGTACCCAGGGCTTCGTCCCAGGATATTCTTTCGAAAGAACCCTCGCCCCGCTCACCGACCCGCTTTAAGGGGTATCTCAAGCGCTCGGGATGGTAAACAAAGTCCAGCTGCGCCTTCCAGCGCGGGCATATCTTGGCTATACGCTCGTCCAGCATGTCGATATGCACCGCCTTGCCCTGGCGAACGTGGACCTTGGTCGGGCAGTAGGTGCCGCACATATAGCAAGCCCCATCCCTGATTACTTCCAGCTCTGACGGATTATTCTTGTCGCCCATCT
>CAYPBF010000099.1:0-2022 GCA_964408935.1 uncultured Dehalococcoidales bacterium
TCCTCAACGGGTAGCCCTCGAAGCCCTCCCAGAGGACGATGCGCCTCAGGTTGGGATGGCCCTCGAAGCTAATGCCGAGCAGGTCGAAAATCTCCCTCTCCTGGAAGTCGGCGCCCCGCCACAGGCTAACCACCGAGGGCACGGTGGGCTTTTCCCGGTCGTAGCAACGTACCTTGAGCACCAGTCCGTGATTATGCTTCAACGAGGTGAGCTGGTAGACCACCTCAAAGTAGTTGTAGTAGTCGGTGGCGGTAACGTAATTGAGGTAGTCGAAAGCCAGGTCGGGGGTTGTCTTCAGGTATTCAGCCACCGCCAAAAGCTGCTCGCTTTTAAGCAGCAGGCTATCGGCCCCCGCTTCGATAACGGCTTCAGGGAACTTCTTTTCCAGCTTCTTAGCAATCTTGCTACCGGAAAGGGCCGTCGTCATTGGTTATTATTACCCTTCTGCTGCATCAGGCTTATTTTGCTTACCTTTTTGTGCAGCATCCTTATCGCGTAAACCAGGGCTTCGGGGCGGGGGGGGCAGCCGGGCAGATAGACGTCAACGGGGATGATGCGGTTATAGCCCGGCACCACGCTGTATGACGAGCGAAAGATGCCGCCACTGATGGCGCAGGCCCCCATGGCGATAACCCACTTGGGCTCGGCCATCTGGTCGTAGATTCTCTTTATCTGGGGCGCCATCTTCCAGGTCAGCGTGCCCGCCGTAATCATCAGGTCGGCCTGGCGGGGGGAGGCGCGGATAATCTCCATGCCGAAGCGGGAGAGGTCGAAGCGAGAGGCCTCGGTGGTGATAAACTCAAAGGCGCAGCAGGCCGGGAAAGAGACCGCGGGCCACATCGAATAGCGCCGCGCCCAGCCGAGCACCGCGTCCACCGTGGTCACCAGAACGTTACGCTCCAGCTCTTCGTCCAGCCACCGGTCGGGGTCAGGGATGGGTGTTTGCGAGCGGGCGATAAGCTCGTTTATCTGCCTGCCCTCTTTCTCGTCGAGCTGCTGGCGGGAATAGACCTCTTCTATTTCCATTCCAGGACCTTCTTCTTCCAGGCGTAGAGATAGCCGATGATGATTATGCAGATGAAAATGAGCACAGCGAAAAAGCCATCAATTCCCAGCCCCCTGACCTGCACCGCCCAGGGATAGATGAAGACCACCAGCACGTCGAGGGCGATGAAGACGAGAGCGTAGAAGTAATAGCGGAAGTTGAACTGGACCCAGCTCTTGCCGATGGTCTCCATGCCGCACTCGAAGGGGGAGCTTTTCGCCGGGTTGGGGTTATAGGGGACGACCTGCATGAACTTGGGCATTTTGGGGAATTTGGGAATGAAGCGCGACAGGAAGGGCCAGCGGGTCTGGATGTAGTCACGAAGCCTTTGGGAATATGCCGCCAGCCGCGCCGGCATACTTAGGGAAAAGGGGAGGAGCAGAGTGGTGACGGCAAAGAAAATGGCGAATACCAGGAGCAAGCCGATGTAGCCATAGTCTGCCAGCAAGTAAATCCCTCCTTGAAAAGCTCGCAGTGACGGCAAACAGTATATCACACCAACTATTTTCGGGGCAAGAGTTTTTGGAGGGTGAGAAAGGGTTTTGACTGGGGTGATTTTTGGGGGTAGTGAGGGATGCACCAGAGCCTGGCTTCGCACCCCACCCACCTTGTTAGCGAAAGTTGTTTTATCCCACCCAATACCCACCCTATAAGGGTTAGACCCTTATATATCTCTTATCTGGGTAACGCGCCACATCCCCACTTCTGGGGGAGTTCAAGAGGGGGCAGAGCCCCCTCTTGGAAAGACTTCCGTTGGGTGGGCAGGGCGGGCAAACACAACGTCCGCTGACAGAGTGGGGTGGGAAAAAGACCTGGGGTGGGGGGGACTAGCTTATTGACCTTCTCCCCATAACCCAATATCATATAGGCGATGATGCGGGTCATTGCCGGCAGCGCCAAAGGGCACCACCTCAAAGTGCCTAAGGGGACGGGCACCCGCCCCGCCACCGACCTGGTGCGGGGGGCCATGTTCTCCA
>CAYPBF010000100.1:0-1923 GCA_964408935.1 uncultured Dehalococcoidales bacterium
CTTCATCAAGAAGCTGCTCTATCTGCTTCAGGGTGAAGGTGCCCTCAGCCTGGGGGCTGCTGTAAAGAAAACAATGGTCGCACTCCGAATTGCAGGCGTAGGTTAGCAGAAAGTGTAGCCCCGTCAGCATGCCCGTCTCCTTAAGCGCATATTCCCCCCGCCGATTAGAGCTATTTTCATGTTTTTAAAACCTTATCCCCTTCAACTTGCTGCTCAAGCTAATCTAATTGAGGCAAAAACAACGCCTCCTAAAGAAAGAGCAGTCAAAAAGGTTACCAGCCAACATATCAACGTCCCGACATGCACGCTGGCAAACCATTTTGCAAATAGTTTAGTAAGGCAATTTCCTTCCGGTTCGGCATTTTCGATAGTTTCATTCGTTTTTAGAAGCCCCTCTAATCGTTCATCTGCCTCAATTTCCCCTGAATGCTTCCAAGCACCCTCTCTCGAAACCTTAATAGACCACGTCGCTGCGGACAAGATAAAGAAGATAACAAAGGCGATTGCAAAAATAACTAGGCGCATCTGGTAACAATCGACTCCAATAAGAGCATTTATCAAAATCCCGATGAATACCACCACACCGATAAGAATTTCATAAAATAATCGGTCCCTGTACCGCGCCTCTTCCCGCGACTGAGCATGGTCAGCGAGTAGGATTTTCACGTCACGGTCTTCGTCTCCTGTGGTCGGAACCTCTTCGTTCTCTGTGGTCATAACCGCACCCCCCAAATTTTACTTCACCACAACGTTGACCAACCTTCCCGGCACGTATATCGTCTTGATTATCTTTTTGCCTGCGGTGTGGGCTTTGACCTTCGGCGAGGCCAACGCCTTTTCTTTAGCTTCGTCCTCGGTGATGGAGACGGGCACGGCAATTCTATCTCTCAGCTTGCCATTGACCTGGACGACCAGGGTAATCTCCTCCTCTTTGGCCAAGGCCTCGTCCCAATCGGGCCAAGCCTGGTTATGGATGCTATATTCGCGCCCCGTCCGCTGCCACAACTCCTCAGCGAGGTGGGGGGCGGTGGGGGCCAAGAGCAGGAGCAAGGTATCCATGGCTTCATTCCAGGCGGATTGGCTGATTACGCTCTCTTCTTTGAGCTTGGTCAGGTAGTTGGTGTACTCCATAAGCGCCGCAATCATGGTGTTGAGGCGCAGCTTTTCCAGGTCGTTGGTCACCTTTCTTATCGTCTGGTGAGTAAGGCGGGCCAGCGCCTTTTCCTGGTCGGCGGATTTGGCCTTGGCACTTTGACTGTAGCCACCCAGCACTAGGTTCCAGACCCGGTTGAGCCAGCGGCTGACGCCGCTGATGCCGCTGTCGTTCCACTCCCCACCCTGCTCCCAGGGACCGATAAACATGAGGTAGGCGCGCACAGCGTCGGCGCCCAGCTCGGAGACATAGGCGTCGGGGGTAACCACGTTGCCTTTGGACTTGCTCATCTTCTGCCTCTCAGCGACGATGATGCCCTGGTTGAAGAGGCGGGTAAAGGGCTCGCCGAAGGAGATGAGCTTCATGTCCCGGAGCGCCTTGGTGAAGAAGCGGGCGTAAAAGAGGTGCATCACGGCGTGCTCGGCACCACCGGTGTAGAGGTCGACGGGCATCCAGTACTTCACCTTTTTGTCGTCGAAGGCAGCCTTCTCATCGTGCGGGCTGGTGTAGCGCAGGAAATACCAGGAAGAGCACATAAAGGTGTCCATGGTGTCCGTCTCGCGCTTGGCCACCCCGCCGCACTTAGGGCAGGTGGTGTTGACAAACTTATCGTTATACTTTAAGGGCGATTCGCCCGTAGGCTTGAACTCGGCGTCCTCAGGGAGAAGCACGGGCAAGTCTTTTTCGGGGACGGGGACGACACCGCACTTCTGGCAGTAAATCATGGGGATGGGCGCGCCCCAGTAGCGCTGGCGGGAGATGAGCCAGTC
>CAYPBF010000101.1:0-1824 GCA_964408935.1 uncultured Dehalococcoidales bacterium
AGTCCATCTTGAGCAGCCCGATGCGGGCGATATCCTCCATGGAGAACTGGGTCATCACCGTGGTATCGCCGTCGCCCCGACTCGCCCGCTGCAAAGGGACGTAGCTGGTCAGCGGCTGCCTGGAGATGACCACGCCGGCGGCGTGGGTGCTGGCGTGGCGGGCGACGCCCTCCAGCCTCTGCGCGGAATCGACCAGCGTACGGATTATCTTGTCCTCGGCGTAGATGGCCCTAAGCTCGGCGTTCTCCTCCAACGCCCTCTCCAAGGTCATCCCGGGGCGGAAGGGCACCAGGCGGGCGACGCGGTCAACGTCGCCGTAGGCCATGCCCAGCGCCCGCCCTACGTCCCGCAAGGCGGCTCTAGCCCCCAACGTGCCGAAGGTGATAATCTGGGCGACGTGGTCCTTGCCGTATTTCTGGGAGACGTATTCGATGACCTCGTCACGGCGGGCGTCCTCGAAGTCTAAATCGATATCGGGCATCTCCTGACGTTCCAGGTTGAGGAAACGCTCGAAGACGAGCTTATTCGTCATGGGGTCGACCTCGGTGATACCTAAGCAGCGCAGGATAATGCTGGCGGCGGCGCTGCCCCTGACCCCGAAGAGGATTTTTTGCTCCTTGGCGAAGGAGATGATGTCCCAGACGACGAGCAGGTAGTTGGCGAACTGGGTCTGCTTGATGACCTCCAGCTCGTAGTCGAGCCGCTGTTTTATCTCCGGGGAGGGGTCGGGGTAGTATTTATCCAGGCTCTGGCGGCAGAGGTCGGCCAAAAACTCATCGGGACTTTTGCCCTCGGGTATGTCAATCTCGGGCAGGTGCAGACGCCCGAATTCGAGTTTTAGGTTGCACATCTCGGCGATGCGCTCGGTGTTCTCTAAAGCTTCGGGTATATCCTGATAGACGGCCGCCATCTCCTCCGGGCTTTTGAGGTAATAGAAGTCGCCGGCCATCTTTATCCGCTTCTGGTCGTGGATGGAGGAGTTGGTGCCGATGCAGAGCAGCAGGTCGTGGGCCGAGGCGTCCTCTTTATTGACGTAGTGGACGTCGTTGGTGGCGACGAGGGGTATTTCCAGCTCCTGGCTCATGGGGATAAGCTGCTGGTTTATCTGCTCCAGCTCGGCGATGGGGTGGCGCTGTATCTCCAGGTAGAAATCGCCGAAGGTCTCCTTGTACCAGAGGGCGGCCTGCTTGGCCTCTTCGATTCTGCCCTGCAGGATGAGGTTGGGCACCTCACCGACGATGCAGGCGCTAAGGGCGATAAGCCCCTGGTGATAGCGCTCTAAGAGCTCGCGGTCGACGCGGGGGCGGTAATAGAAGCCCTCCAGTTGGGCCTTGGTGGTGAGCTGGATGAGGTTGCGGTAGCCCGTCTGGTTCTTGGCCAGCAGGACGAGGTGGTAGTTGTTCTTGTCGCCGGCGCTGCGGCTCTGACGCCCGTTCGGCGCCAGGTAGACCTCGCAGCCGATGATGGGCTTGATGCCCGCTTCCTTGGCCGCCAGGTAGAACTCGATGGCGCCGTACATAACCCCGTGGTCGGTTATGGCCAGGCTTTCCATGCCCATTTCCTTGGCTCGCGCCACGAGGTCGGGTATGCGACCCATGCCGTCGAGCAGGCTGTACTGGGTATGAACATGGAGGTGACTGAACATGGCTCTGATTTATTATAGCACGGGCTCCCGTTGGGGTGATAGGACTACCAGACATAACCAACGGGAATTTTTTAAAGATTCTTTTAAAGGGTCACCCCACCCCCCAGTTCCATATCTTTTCCCACCCACCGCCCTTTTAAGGTAAAGAGGGGGTTTCACCCCCTCTTAAAAACACCCCC
>CAYPBF010000102.1:0-1766 GCA_964408935.1 uncultured Dehalococcoidales bacterium
CCAGGATTACGTCGGCGCCCGAGCAGAAGCCCTCGATATTGGTGTAGTTGGCGTCGGCCACTATCCCCTCGACCTCAACCGAGGAGTTCACCTTCCTCAGGTGCCGCTCGGCGGCAATAGCCTTGGGCAGCCCAGCTTCTATGTCTTCCTCGTCGAAGAGGACCTGCCGTTGCAAGTTGTGCGGCTCGATAAAGTCCCTGTCGACGATGCTGACTTTACCCACCCCCGCCCGCACCAGCAGGCTGGCGATATTGGTGCCCAGGGCGCCGCAGCCGATGATGACCGCCTTGCCCTGGCTCAGCTTCACCTGCCCCTCTTCGCCGATGGCAGGGAACATCGTCTGCCTTGAATACCTGTCCCTTAAATGCTTTTCAATCATAGAGCTCTTTTCCCTTGTCTTGTTGGCGCTCCACCAGGTCCTGCAGCGTGGTTGATTCCAGAACCCCGTCCATGGCTGCTTTGACCTCGCTCCAGATATCACGGGTGACGCAGGACTGGGAACGGCTACAGGCGGCGGGGTCGGTGACGCACTTCACCGGGGCCAACGAGCCCTCCAGGAGTCCGACCACTTCGCTTAATCTTATCTTTCCGGGCGACTTGGCCAGCGAAACTCCGCCGCCAACGCCCCGGACGCTCCTTATTATGCCGCCCTCCACCAGGGGGCCAATCAGGTGCTCCAGGTAGGGCAGCGAAATCTGCTGCCTCCGGGCGATGTCTTTGAGCGGAACGGGCTCCTCCTCGCGGTGGAGGGCTATATCGGTGAGCGCCCTGGTACCGTATCTGCCTTTAGTAGAGAGCTTCATCGGCCTCACCTCTCATCTATATAGAATAATTACACAAATAGTTGACCTTTTTAGTCAACAATAACATCATAGCCAAAGGCAAAAAGTTTGTCAATGTTGAGTTGGCTAGCTCCCTCCCTGTAACCTTTTCCCCAATTTGTCACGAATTTGAAACTTTTCCACCCGGGATTTTATAACTTCGTAACAGAGCGGAATCTATAATAATAGCTATCTTTGACCACTCTGGAAACATGAGAAAATACTAAGGGGGGGTTATTTATGAAGAGAGTTCTAATTGCCTATTTCAGTGCTGGCGGGACGACCGAGAAGATGGCCGAGTACATCGCGGAGGGGGTCCGCTTCAGCGGGCAGGAAGCCGTGACCAAGAAGATTTCAGAAATCCAGAATCCGGAAGATTTGGCGGGGTACGATGGTTACATCTTTGGTTCCCCCACCTATTCCCTCGACCTGCCCGAGCCGATGAAGGCGTTTCTCCTGGTGTTGGAGAAGGTGGGGCTGGGGGGGAAGCTGAGTGGCGCTTTTGGTGCCTATACACACGATGTTGGCTATAAACATGACGATTATGCGCCCGCTATTATACTTACTGCCCTACAGAACACTGGCCAGATGGAACCCTTCGAACTGGGTCCTTTCAACTTGAAGGAAGATGTGGTCAATAGCAACGAAGGTATAAAGGCCTGCCATGACTTCGGGCGGGCCTTCGGTGAAAAACTAAAGCGCTAACCCGGATGCCATAAGACGAAGCCCCCACCCCCCAGGTCTTTACGTCCTACACCAGCCCGCCTCCTTGTTAGCGTACGTAAGATTTTCCCACCCAATACCCTCCCTATAAGGGTGGTATCCCTTTTATATCCTCCTGTAGGGTTACGCTCTACATCCCCACTTTGGGGGAGTTCAAGAGGGGGCGCAGCCCCATCTTGGAAAGACTTCTGTTGGGTGGGCAGGGTGGGTAACAATAACGTT